>CAVRZR010000003.1:0-592725 GCA_963725795.1 uncultured Actinomycetes bacterium
GTGACCTCGTTGTCGACTTCCCAGTCGGGAAGGAGTGCAAGGAGTGCCCGCGTTGCCGGGTCGCGTACGACGGCGTCGCGTGCGGCAACGTTCTCGGCGGCCTCCTCGGCGATGCCGAGAAGCTGCGTGAGCGTCACCCATCGCGCGGCCGGCTCGTCCGAAGAGAGCAGCCAGGCCGTCGGGTTATCTCGGCCGAGTATCTCGAACAGCGGCATTCCGCACCCCGAGAGCGAGTATACGGCGCAGCGCTGGGAACGCGACCTGCGGCCGACCTTGCTAGCCGTCGTTGTTCGGCACCACGTTCGCGGCAGCGGGACGGGTGGACGCGCCACCGCGCGCGGCCCGCGTCGGCCGGCGCCTACTTCACGATGATCGCGCGCGCTGCGGTCACGCCTTCTGCCTCGGGCTCGGCGTACACGTAGACCTTCGCGCCTTGGACCACGTCGGGCTTGGCGCCCGAGACAGCCGCCTTCACGGTCTTGTCGTCGACGTAGAACGTCGCCGAGCCGCCGGAGGGTAGCGCGACCGAGATCTTGTCGGGCGCGACGGTGTCGACCGTACCTTCGACCAGCTGAGTCCCGCCGCGCATGCCGCCGGGCGCGCCGTTCGCCCCAGCACCGCCCGGACCGTTCGCCGGGTCGAATCCCTGCGGCATCTCGATGCCCTTGTCCTTGAAGAACTGCTGACGTTCCTCGGCGCTCATGTTCTGGAGCTGCTGACGTTCCGCTTCGCTGAGCTGGGCGAAGCCACCGCCGGGTCCGCCCTGCATGCCGACGGCATTCGAGTCGCTCGAGCCGCCGAGCTGCCCGGCTGCGAGGAAGCCGCCTCCGAACATCACTGCAGCGAGTACCACCGCCGCGATCACAATGACTATCGTCTTGTTCACTGCGTTTCTCCTGTTCTGGCCCCGGCCCGTTCGGACCGGGTGCCGCTTGCGGGCCTACTGGTACCTGAGTGCTTCGATCGGGCTCATGCGGGAGGCGCGACGCGCGGGGTAGAAGCCGAAGACAACGCCGATCGCCGCCGAGACACCCGCCGCGAGGACGATCGCCTTCCACGAGACGACCGCCTGGGTGTTCATGAGCGCGGGCGCGAGGAAGACAGCGACCGCCCAGCCGATCGCGATGCCCACCGCTCCGCCAACGAGCGTGAGCGTCACCGACTCGGCGAGGAACTGCGCGGCGATCGCGCTTTCGTCGGCGCCGATGGCCTTCCTCAGGCCGATCTCGCGCGTCCGCTCGGTGACCGTCGTGAGCATCATGTTCATGATGCCGATGCCGCCCACGAGCAGCGAGATGCTCGCGATAGCGGCCAGCAGCGTTGTGAACGTGCTCGTCGAGGAAGTGACCGCCGAGAGAAGGTCGGCCATGTTCATGATGCTGAAGTCGGCAAGCGTGGAATCTGCGATCTTGTGCCGCGTCAACAGGAGGTCCGTGATTTCGGTCTCGACGGCATCAACTCGGTTCGTGTCGGCGACGGCCGCCGTGATCGACGAAAGGTACTTGCTTCCCGTGACGAACCGCAGATGGGTCGACAGCGGGACGAGAATGGCCGAGTCGGTCTGTCCAAACCCGGACCCGCCCTTCTCCTCGAGTACGCCCGCGACTGTCAGCTGCATCGATCCGGCGCGAATGCGTTTGCCAACGGGGTCAACGCCTTCGCCGAACAGGTCGATCGCTGCCTGGGAACCGAGAACGGCGACCTTCGTGTTCGTCTCGTCGTCGTGCTCCGTGATGAACGAGCCCGACGAGGCCGAGAGGTTGTTCACTTCGGCGTAGGCGGGGGTCGCGCCGATGACCTGCGCGTTTATGTTGTTGGAGCCCGCCACCACCTGGGCCGAACTGGATGACTGCGGTGCGACCGCCGACACGCCGCTCACGCCGGCGATCGCATCCGCGTCGTCCCGGGTGAGCGACTTGACGTTGCCCGCGGCCATCCGAGGGCCACCACCGCCCGAGTCGGGGGAGGAAGGCCGGACGGTGAGCTGGTTCGCTCCGACGGACTCGAAGCGGGAAGTGACGGCGGCCTGACTGCCTTCGCCTATGGCCACCATCGCGATCACCGAGGCGATGCCGACCACGATCCCCAGGATCGTGAGGAAGCTGCGCACCTTGTTGCTCGTTAGCGAGAGCAGCGTCTCGGTGATGAGATCGCCGAAGCTCATGCGGCCTCACCTTCCGTCGCCAGCCCATCTTGGATGTGAATGACACGGTGGGCGTGCGCGGCGATGTTCGCCTCGTGCGTGATGAGGATGATGGTGCGTCCCTCGGCGTTGAGCCGATTGAAGAGGTCCATGATCTGCTCGCCGGTCGCCGTGTCCAGGTTCCCCGTAGGCTCGTCTGCCAAGACGAGGTCCGGGTCGTTCACGAGCGCGCGCGCGATCGCCACGCGCTGCATCTGCCCGCCGGAGAGCTCGTTCGAAGCGTGCGACCAGATCGACTCCTCGAGTCCCACCGAGGTGAGAGCCTCTGCGGCCCGCACCTCGCGTTCCTCACGTGGGACGCGCGTGTAGAGCATGGGCATCGTGACGTTGCGCATGACCGATGCCCGCGGGAGCAAGTTGAACGACTGGAAGACGAAGCCGACGGTTTCGCGACGCACCTCTGCAAGTTCGGAGGAGTCGAGCTCGGCGACGTCACGTCCGGCGATGCGGTAGGTGCCCGATGTCGGTGTATCGAGACAGCCGAGGATGTTCATGAGCGTGGACTTGCCCGATCCGGACGGGCCCATGATCGCGAGGAACTCGCCCGGCTGCACCGTCAGACTGACACCGCACAGTGCATGCGTTTCGGCGCCGGCCCCGTCGTAGATCTTGTGTACGTCGATGGCTTCGATGACGGCGTCCATCAGTCGGGACCTCCCCCAGGAGGTCCGCCGCCACCCATGAAGAAGCCGCCGCCTCCGGAACCCCCTCGGCTGCTAGAGTTGCCGCTGCTGCTGGACGAGCTCGCTGTCGTCGTCTTTGTGACTACGACGTCACCGGCCTTGAGCCCGCTCTTGATCACGGTTTGACTCGATCCCGCGAGTCCTGCCTCCACTGCGACGTCGCTTGGAGTCGCGCTGCCCGCAGCCATGACCTGCACGTACGTCCCTTGGTTGCCGGTCTTGATCGACGAGTTCGGGACGAGAAGGACGTCGCGTGCCACGGCCGTGACGATCGTTGCAGCGGCGGACATGCCGGTCTTGAGGCGCTTGTCTGTCCCCGCGAGCGTGACCCACACGTTGTACGTCACCACGCCCTGGTTCACGGTGCCGTCCCGGTCGATCTCATCGACCTTTCCGGTGAGCGTAAGATCCGGCACCGCATCGAAGGTGAGTTCGGCATCCTGGCCCAGCTTGACCGAGGGAATATCGACCTCGTTGATCGCGAGTTGCGCACCGATCTTCCCGCCCTTCGCGATCACCACGGGCGCGCTGCTCGAGGAGTTGCTCGCTGCCGAGGATGCGGCCGAGTCCGCGGACGCGGAGGCGCTGGAGTCTCCGCCACCGGAGGTGGACACGTTGTCGCCCGCAGAGACGTTAACCGCCCAGACCCGGCCGGCGCAGGGCGCCTTCACCACGAGTTCGGCTTCAGCATCGAGAGCGTCCTGGTAGACCAGCTTCGCGCTCGAGTAGGAGGCGTATGCCGACGAGAGTCCCGCTTCAGCTGCCGTGATCTGCTGCTCGGCGGCGTTGATCTGCGCGGAAGTCACCTTCGAGTTGGGCTGGGAGGCCTGCTTCTCCAACGTGGCGAGTTCGTTCTTGGCCTGGGTCACCGACACTCTCGCTCGGCTGACCGATTCCCACGCCTGGCGCTTCTGTGCGAGCGCCTGCGCCGTGTTGCGCGCAGCCGCGTCTCCATCGAGGGTATAGAGCACGGCACCCTTCTTGACCATCTTGCCGACCACGGCACGTACCGAGGCGATGGTGCCCGACGACGTCGGCCAGACCTCTACTGCGATCGCGCACGGCGAGGTTTCCGGTGCCCGCGACGGTGACCGAGAGGGTGCCGTTCGCCGCTTGCTCGGTTGTGTACGTGGTGGTCGGTGTGGTCGGCTGGGAACCTCGCACGAACATGTACACTGCCGCGCCGATCGCGACGAGCACCACGAGCGCGATCCAGCCCCGGTAGCGCCTCCACCATGTGCGTCGTGCCATCAGATACCTCCCATGGGCTCAGGCCCGTTCCAACCCGGCCGGTCGCGCGGGCGTTCCAGCCCGCAGGCGCACGGCCCTACTGCAAGTATGTGCTCGAGCCAGAGGGGTCCGAGGGTGACGAGCCACCGCCCGCCGCGTGACAGTATGACTCCGTGCAGCCCGTTCTCGGACAGGTGAGCGTCGTGCTCGCGCCTCCGGAGCCGTTGCCGCCGGAACCGGTGCCGCTGGAACCCCCGCTGCCGGATGTGCCCGACCCGGCCGAACCAGAGCTGCTCTGTCCGCGTGGCGTGGCAGTAGGAAGCGGTGCACCCCGTGCGAGGACAGGTCATCGTGCCATCGGCGTTGCTGGCGGTTGCGGTGGCCCCCGCCGGTGATCCCGAGAGTCCGGCGATCACTGCGGTTGTCTGCACCGTTCCGTACATCGCCAGGGCCGTGAATGCAGTCACGAGCAGCACGGCCACCGTGTTCTTCGTGTGTCGGTACATCGTGTCTCCGATCGTTCGAGCGGTGCTGTAGCGCAGTCGCTCGCGCTAGTCACGTCTGGGTGCGTCATTCGCGCGCGCACGCGCGGGTTGGAGCTGCGCGTGCCGCATCGCGCCGGACTGCAAGCGCAGGGGTTGCGCCGCGATCGTCCGCTTCGCCGAGCGGCGGGGGCCTTTAGTTAGGCCGAGGATTCGTGCGATCCAGCGCCAGTGCAGACCGAGGTGCACCGACCATGAGCAGGATCGGTCGCTTCGGCAGCGATACGAGTGCAGCGCGTACCAGATGACGCTGGGACTGCCGGCGATCCCCAGGAATCCGGCGATAGAGCGCGACACGATGATGCCGCTGAGCATGACCGCAACCGTCGAGACGAACAGGAGCACGTCGACTGCGAAGTCGACGCGAGAGATCGAGCGCATCTTCTCGGCGAAACGAGACGCGATCCGCACCGCCCAGTCCCAGTTGAGGACGACGTGCAGAAGCATAGGCGCGATGACCGCGATGCTCAGCCACTCGTGGACTGCGAGTCCCGTCCTGGCCGGATAGTACGCGACGAGCAGGGCGACGAAGAGCCCCGCATCCAGTGCTAGCCGGGTTCGGGCCGACATAGACATCCCTTCTGAGAAGTCTGTGCGCGTTGGTCTTCTGCGGTGATGTGTTGGCGCGGATCGACGACGTTGCCGCCGACCCGCCGAGTTGACTATCGCCCCGCACATCTGCGCGCCGATTGCGGTGAGACTACGGTCCCGTAATCACGTCTGAGCAGGGTCCGGCGCTGTGGCTGGGGCGCTCCGGTTGCCAAACGAGCCGCGCGCGGATTACGGATTCGTAGTCTGGTCGCAGACGGGTCACAACACCTGCGCGGCATAGTCACAAGCGAGAGCCGGCAATCGCCCGTGCCGGCCGTACGACGAAAGAAGGTAGTCTCGATGGACGAGATCGATCCAAGAGGGAGCGACCGCTCCTCTGCCGGAACCGATTCAGCCCCCGGCGACCGTCGACGGGATGGCAGGAGCGGCCGGTCAACCGCCCGCTCCCGTTGGCGCATACGTCCCGCCGACCGGGCCTGCCGGTGCGTACGCTGCGCAGGTCGACCAGGGAGCGGCCTACTCGGCGGTTTCACCGGCGGCGCCCTACTACGCGCCGATGCCTGCCTGTCGACGCGTCCGCTGCCCGAGCGTCTCGCAGCGTTCCGCGCTGGGTAGTGGTCGACCGCAATCGTAGTCGCAGGCGTCTTGCTGCTCGCAATCACATTCGGCGTCGGCGTCGCCGTCGGCTCGCACGCACGCGGCTTCGAGCGCGGTCCGGCCGCATGATGCAGCCTCCGGCGGATGGAACGGCGAGCAGGGCCAGCAGAATGGCGGGCAGGCGCACGACGGCTAGCGCGTGGCAACGACGTCACGGCTCGGCGGATGCCAGTCAGGGCTATCCCGAATCCCGAGACGACACCGCAGCAGTAGCGCACAGCCCGGGTCGGCCGCCCGCTCTCCTCTCCCGCTCCGGGCGGCCGACCGCGTGCTACGCTCGATCAAGACCTTCGAGGAACGAGAACGACGTGCTTGAGAAGGCGAACACCATCCTCGTGATCGAAGACGATCCCGCCGTGGCCGAGGGTCTCGTCGAAGGCATCGGACGCGAGGGCTTCGACGTGCACTGGGAGTCGACCGGCGCAGGCGGCGTCGCGCTACGCCCGCGACAACGCGCCGCATCTCGTCGTCCTCGACGTGCGACTCCCCGACGGCTCGGGCTTCGACTTCTGCCGACAGATGCGGCAGCTCGGCCTTCGGCAGCCCGTCCTCATGCTCACCGTGCAGTCCGACGAACTCGACAAGGTCCTCGGACTCGAGATGGGTGCCGACGACTACCTGACGAAGCCCTACCGCCTGCGCGAGCTCATCGCGCGCATCCGCTCGCTGCTCAGGCGCTCCTACGGCGAACTCTCCTCGGTCGAGGCCGACGTGCTCTACGTCGACGACCTCGTGATCGACCGGACGCGCGCGGGCGTGACGCGCAGCGGGCAAGCGAGCTCAACCTGACGCCCACGGAGTTCCGGCTCCTCGTCTTCCTCGCGCAACACCCCGGACAGGCGTTCTCACGCGGCCAGCTCATCGACAAGGTCTGGGGCGCGGACGGCGAGTACTACGACGACAAGACCGTGAGCGTTCACGTGAGGCGCCTTGCGGGAGAAGATCGAGGCGGATCCGAGCCATCCGGAGATCGTGCTCACGGTTCCCGGCGTCGGCTACCGCCTCGCGACGTAAGGCCGGTCGAGAGGCGTCATGCTCAAGAACCGTTCCCTCCGCTGGCAGCTCGCGCTCACGTACGCGGGAATCGCGCTGCTCACCGCCGCTCTTCTCGGCGGAATCCTGATGACTGTCCTCGGCCGGTACTACATCCGTGCCGAGGACGCGTACCTTCAGGCCGCCGCCGATCAGGTCACGCGCGGACTTAGCCTGCCGGTCCCGACCGACGCGGCGCAGAGGGTGGCTCTCGCCGCGCTCCGCACGCAGACCAGGGTGCGCGTCTACGACACGTCGGGCGAGCTGCTGTACGACTCGGGCTCGCCACAGTCCATCGATCCCGGCCGAGTTCATCCCGGGCCGGCGACGGTCAGGACCCGCGAGGGAAGGCGAGCGGCTTCCCCGGCCCTGGGCGGCGGCATCTTCGGCGGATCAGACTCGTCGACGGCACGCAGCAGCCGCCAGATGCGGTTCGATCTGACCGGGTCGACCGCCGCCGGCGGGATCGCGACGCTCGGCTACCTCGTCCTGTCAGAGGCGCCCGCGTCGGGCCGCGACGTGCTCGTGAGCATCACGCAGGGCTGGATCGTCGCAGCCGCCATCGCCGTGCGTCCTGGCGGCCCTCGCCGGATACCTGGTGTCGAGGCGCATCTCGCATCCGCTCGTCGTCCTGACCGAGACGAGCGACCGGATGGCCGAGGGCGACCTGAGCGCGCGGGCCCCGGTCGACCGCGCGGACGAGGTCGGCCAGCTCTCGGAGTCGTTCAACACGATGGCCGAACGCATCGAGACAACGGTCGTCACGCTTCGTCAGTTCGTCGCGGATGCCGCGCACGAGATCGGGACGCCGCTCACGGCGCTCCAGGCCGATCTGGAGCTCGCCGAGGCGGAGTCCTCGACCGACGACGAGCGCCGGCTCGTGCGGCGTGCGCTCACTCAGGCGAGACGGCTCGAGGACCTCTCGGCCAACCTGCTGAGGCTCTCGCGGATCGAGGCGGGCGATGCCTCGATGCGGATCGAGACGCGTGGACGTAACGGCTCTTGCGCGACAGGGCGCCGACGCGATCGCCTCGGCCGCCGAGCAAGCCGGACTCGAGTTCGAGGTCCGCATCGGCGACGAGCCCCTCGTCGTGCTCGCCGACGCGGCGAAGCTCCAGGTCGTCATCGAGAATCTGCTGGACAACGCGGTGAAGTTCACGCCCGAGCCGGCGGGCGCGTTGTGCTGGAACTTGGCGCGAGGAGCGCGACGTCCGCCGTCACCGTGGCCGACACCGGCGTGGGAATTCCCGTCGCCGAGCACGAGCAAGGTCTTCAGCCGCTTCCACCGCGCGCGAAACGCGGCGGCCTACCCCGGCAGCGGCCTCGGGCCTCGCGATCGTGCGCGCCTCGGTCGAGCGCTTCGGCGGCTCCGTCTCCTTCGAGAGTTCCGACTCGGGGACGCGCTTCGACGTTCGGCTGCCGCTCGCCGGCGATTCGCCGACCTCGCGCTTCGACCCGATTCCGCCGCGTGCGATCGCGTCGGTCGCGCCATTCGCCTACAGCCCGAGCGCGCCTTCCAGGTACGAGATCGCCTTCTGGCTCGAGTCCGGCGCGATCGCGACGGCGACGCCGTCGCGGCCTTCGAGGTAGCGCACCGCTCCGGCGACCGCCGCCGCCGTAGACGAGCCGGCGAGGAGTGCCTCCTCCCGGTGGAGCCGAGCCGACATCTCCAACGCATCGTCGTCGTCCACGTAGACGACCTCGTCGATCACCGACCGGTCGAGGATGCCGGGCACGCTGGTCTCCTCGAGGTTCTTGAGCCCGGAGATGTGGTGCCCGCGCACCGGCTCGATGGCGACGACCTGGATGTCGGGGTCGCGCTCCTTGAGATAGCGGCCGACACCGGATACGGTTCCTCCCGTGCCGACGCCGGCGATGAAGAATCGGATCTGACCCTCGGTCTGCGCCCAGATCTCGGGACCGGTGGTCTCGTAGTGCGCTTCCACGTTCGCCATGTTGTCGTATTGGTTCGGCATGACGAGTGATTCCGACTTGCTCACCATCTCCTCGGCCATCGTCCATCGCGACGTCCATCGGGTGCCGGTCGGTCTGTCCCCCCTTGGGCGTGTGAAGCACTTCGGCGCCGAGCGCCCTCAGCAGCACTTCCTTCTCCCACGGCATGGAGTGGGGAACGACGGCGATCATGCGGCGCCACATCAAGCACGCACATGGCGGCCAGTGCGATGCCGGTGTTGCCCGACGTCGCTTCGACGATGGCGCAGTCATCGAGCGAACCCTGCCGGGCGAGGTCCTCGAGCATCCACTTCGCCGCGCGGTCCTTCACCGAGCCGAACGGGTTCATCCACTCGAGCTTGAGGTAGAGGGAGGCCGCCGAGGTTCCGGGCATGACCCGCTTGAGCGCGACCATCGGGGTCGGATTGGCGGTGTCGCCGATCATGTCGGCGAGGCTGTCGTAGCGCTTCAGCTGCGAATCGGTCGACAGCAGCGTCGGGTCGTCCGGCATCGCTGTCGGATCGAGGCGCCGCATCTCACCGTGCGGTGTTGGTTCGGAGCCGGCCATCGGTGTCCCGCTTCCGAGGGGGTATTCGCACAGCATACTGGAACGCGAATGCACGCGAAGCGGGCGAAAGGAGTGCTCGATCCGACCTGCGTTCAAGACCAATCCGGCGGGTTCCGTGCTCCTGCAGGTGTGCCATAGTAACGGGGATGCGTGCCACTGGAGTGGCGGACCGGACGGAGGCGTGGGTGTCGAGCAATGCCGGGGAGCGGGACGTCGCACGCAGGATGGGCTTTGGGCGGCGACCGACCTTCAGCTTGGGCAGTGTCCCTCAGACCGGCGGCAGCAGCAGGTCGCTTCTCGATACTCTCGGCGTCCGTTCGGGAATGAAGGCCGCTCTCGTGGGAGTCCACGATCCACAGATCGGTCCCACTCCTTCCAATGCGGCCATGCGCTCATCGAACTCACTTCCGCTCAGACCCGTGGACGTTCTGGTCTTTCAGGTCGAGAGCACCTTCGCGCTTCGACGACTGCGCGAATTGGCGCCGCTCGTCAAGCATGGGGGCGCGTTGTGGGTGCTGTGGCCTCGAGAGCAGTCACACATCAGTGAGAACCACATCCAGCGCTCCGGAGCAGCCGCCGGCCTCATCGACGTGGCCGCGATCGCCGTCTCGGACCGACTGGGCGGCGTGAAGTTCGTGCACGGCCGGAATGAGCGCTAGCCGAAGCGCCTCGAGAACCGAGGCGCACGGCGGTTGTCCGCATGGGGGAAGTACTCCTCGGCGGGTTGAATATGGACGGGGTGGCCGAGGGACTGAGGCGGAGGAGGCCCGGAATGACGCGTGACGAACTGCTCCACTGGCTGCTCGAGACGCGCAGGGAATTCGACGAGCTGGTTGCGGCCATCCCCAAGGAGAGGCTCGACAAGCCGATACCGGGCAAGAAGCGATCCGCCCGCGACGTCATCCACCACGTCACCGCGTACGAGGAGCTTATCGTGCAGCGCCTGCAACACGCGCAGGATGGAGAGACCACGGCCTTCGACCGCGACCACGAAGGCTGGGAGCAGTTCAACGACCGCGTCTGGGAAGAGGCGAAGGACGTCGATTCGCTCACCGCGCTTGCGCGCTCGCATCGCGTGTTCCGCGAGATGATCGACCAGATCCGGGTGCTGCAAGACGATGAGATCAACGGCAAGGGCGGCATCGTCCGCTTCCTGGACCCCGGGTGGCTCGATGGAAGGCCGCTGTGGGAGGTCGTCGGCATCGACGCATTCGAGCACTACCCGATGCACTTCGACGAACTCACGAAAGCGCAAAACGCCTAGGTCAGGACGCTTCGAGCAGCCGTTTCATGGGGCCGAGGTAGTAGTCGTCCCAGCCCGTGTCGAGGTCGGCCGATTCCTCTTCTGGCACGTTCGAGTGGGACAGCTCGAGGAACGTCCCGCCGTCGGCGGCGTCCCAGAGTGTGAACGTGGCGATCGACGGCTCCTCCCAGTCGCCGCCGTACCATTCCTGCACCAGGACGTGCTCGGGATCGACCTGGAGATTGCGACCCCGCACGTCGCCGTCCCACAGCATGAACTCGGTGCCCGGCTTGTCGGCCATCACCGCCGGAGAGCCGCTCCAGGTCTCTATGTGGATGGGGTCGGTAAGCGCCGCCCACACGACGTTGCGCGGAGCGGAAATGCGGTATGTCTTCTCGATGTCCATGTTCGGCCCCCGCTCGACCGTATTCATGCCCGCTACCTCCCTTCCCGAAGCGTCGCAGTACCGTGCCCGCTTTTCAAGTCTTGGCGGCGCAGTCGTTGCACGGGGCGTCTGCTGGGGTACCCATGAGTAGGTTCGAGCGAAAGGAGGCCCGCAATGCGTGACGATGCCATTCATGAAGACGAGGCGTTCGTCCGAGAAGGTGGGGTGTTTGCGCCCAAGAGTGGAGGTCGCGACGTCGGCTGCGAATCCGACGAGCTCACCTGCCCAACCGACGACGTGCTCGAGGATCCCGTCAACGACGAGCACCTGCCCGGGACCGTGGATGACGCGGCGTTCGACTACGGGACGATCGATCCGGCTCCCACGGATCAGCGGCTCGGCACGATCGAGACCGGTCCCGTAGTGGGGATGCGTGACCCCGGAATGACCGGCTATGACGAGGACGTTCAGGAATCGCCGCTCGGCGCGGTCGATGAGCGCGACCTATGGAAACGGCAGAAAGGGCTCATCGACGAAGACGAGGCCCAACCCTACACCTTGTCCGGCTTCTCCGATGAGGAAGTGGAGGGTGTGGAACGCGCGCTGGGTGAAGACGCAGCCGGCCCTCTCGTCGACTCGCCGGAAGGAACGAGCGCGACCGGTAGCTCGAACTCCGAGTGAGCGCGCCTGACGAACCCTAGTTCACATGTATGAGGGAGTCGGTCGGTGCATGCGAGTCCGTGAGCAGAGGAACGTCGCTCGTGTCGACACGCCCCGTGTAGAGGTCCTCTCCGAACTTCTCGAATCCCGGGATCGTGATAAGGCCATCGGCACGGCTCTCGATCTGGCTGATGAGATCGGGGTTTGAGATCCGCTGGTCGGTGGCCAGCACGGCGATGTTGCGGTTCTCGGACTTGATGTGGTCCTTACCGAAGCCGATCGGGAACGCGCGCACGCTCGTCCACACCTGACTGGCTGTGCGATACATGCTGCGGAACAGGTCGCTGCGCTCCCCTTCCACGGAGCCGATGCAGTTGTATGCGATCACGCCATCCGGCGACATGCGCCGCTTGACCTCTCGGAAGAACTCCTCGGTCGTGAGGTGGAACGGCAACGAATCCGCGTAGTACGCGTCCACGATGACGATGTCGTAGGTCCCGTCGGCGGTCTGGACGAAGCGACGTGCATCTTCGGTGAACAACCGGATCCTCGGGTCAGTTGGCAGCTTGAAGTAGCGCTCCGCGACGTCGACAACCACCGGATCGATCTCGACGCTGTCCACCGTCACTCCGGGGTAGTCACGCCAGTAGCGCTTCGTGACCGTGCCGCCTCCGAGTCCCAGCACGAGCACTCGCTTCGCATCCGGCTTGAGCGCCATCGGCAGGTGCAGATAGTCGGGGTATCGGATGCCGCTGGAGTAGGGATCGTTCAGATCCATCGCCGACTGGTGGCTGTGGTCGAACCGCAGGTGCCGCTGGCTCTTGTCTTCAGTGACCGAGATTCGGTGGTACTGCGTGTCCTGCTGGAACAGCACCCTCTCGCCAAATGTGTTGATCTTGGGTGGCGGGGCCACTCGTGCAAGGACGAAGCCACCGACAAGCGCGCCCACGACGACGGTTGCGAGCGTAAGAGGCAAGGCAGCCGCCGCGAGCCTCGGGTGGCGAGCGGCGGAGCCCGCGAGCTGCGCTTCCTCCGTGCCGGAAGCCTGATCGCCTACCGAGGCGGGAAGCAGGAGCGCGAACAGGGCTGTGGCGAAGAGCGCGAAGCCGATACCCACGATGAGAGGCTCGAGGGAGAGCAGCGGGACGAGCCAGAACGCCGTCGCAAGCGTTCCGACGATACTGCCTGCGGTTGAGACGGCGTACAGGCCGCCAGCGGAGCGGCCGATGCGTGCCAGTCCGGAACTCGCCGCGATCCGCACGCCGAGTGGCGACACCATCGCGAGTAGCAGCGCGGGGGCGAAGAAGACCGCACCGGCTGCCGCAAGCGAACCCATTCGCGGGCCCAGCTCGGCGGCCCAGGGCAGCACCGCCTTCGCCACGACAGGTGCGAGCGCCGTGAGCAGGCCGGCAAGAGCGATCACAGGTGCGAGCATGCGCGACGCACCGACACGGTCGGCAAGTTCGCCACCCAGCCAGTAGCCCAGGCTGAGCGCGATCATGACCACGGAGATGACGCTGCCCCAGACGAATATCGAATTGCCGAGGAACGGAGCCAGCACTCGGGTGGCCACCAGTTCGAGGCCCATGAGTGCGCTGCCGCACGTGAAGACGATTGCGTAGAGCATCGGACCTCTTTCAGGAAGAACTGCCCGGCGAGGCGCGGGTCGCACCATGAGCTCCAGATAGTGTCGTGCCAAACCCAGCGGGATGAAAGTATCGGCCCCGCGCTAGAGCACGATACCGCACGGGTAGATGACTAGCGGGCGCCGTGGGCGTGCCGTGTGCGCGCGAGCGCGGCTATTCGAGTCGAGGGAGGCTCACATGAGCGAGATGCACGGCGGACCGGTGTCGGCTGGTCCGAGCGGGCCGGGCGATTCCAGCGTCCGCAGACGCGATGACAAGCCCAAGACGGCGTGGTTCGTCGGCGCGATCCTCATCGCGCTCGGGGTCGTGTTCCTCCTCGAGAACTTCGGCTTCGTCTTCTCCGACAACTGGTGGGCGCTCTTCATCTACCTCGGCGCGATAGCGGTGCTCACCAACATGTGGCGAGAGTGGCGACAGGCGGGCTGGTTCGACTCGAAGGCGGCCGGCTCTCTTACCTTCGCGCTCGTGCTCGTGGTCGTGGCGAGCATCTTCCTGTTCGAGCTCGCCTGGGACACCTACTGGCCGCTCATCCTCGTTGCTGTCGGCGCCGGCATCGTCATCGGCTGGATCTTGGGCGAGGCGACCGAGGACCGGTCCGCACCACGCGCGTGATCGTATCGGTCCGCCGGCTTCAGCCCCGTGCAGCGGCGTTCTCGCCTGCGACGCGCGGTTCTTCCGTTCTCCGCGTCGCCGTCGTCGGAATCAGGCTGCCTGCGGGATCCCTCGGCTATGATGTGCGTCGGTAGGCACCGCCCGGTGTGTGATCGCGGTGCAGTGCTTCGGCGGGCCGACAGGGAGCCATCGTGGCGCAGTGCTCGTTTCATCCCGGCGTGGAGACCGAAATGCGCTGCGCCGAGTGCGAGCGTCCGATCTGCCCCAAGGACATGGTGCTTACGCCGGTCGGCTACAAGTGCCCCGTGTGCGCCAAACCGAAGCGGAGCCAGTACACGTACGTGAAGCCGCGCCAGCTTGCGGGCGCCATTGGCATGGGAGCCTTGGCGGGCGTAGGCGGTGGCGTCCTCCTGGGAGCGCTCGGCTTCCGGTTCTTCCTCATCGGCGTGATCTGGGGAATGCTGGTCGGCGAAGCGGTCCGTCGAGGCTCCGGAGGCCACCGCGGGCCGGTGCTGGCCGTCGTCGCCGGTGTGGCGATCGTCCTCGGCTCGCTGCTGGGCCATCTGGGCTTGGTGACCATGGTCCTCGGCGTCGTTGGCGCTGTCTCGACGCTTTCGTGGACGTGGAGCCGATAAGCGTCGCTGCCTTGTCGCCGGGGGCCTCGCCACACGAGCGCCCCGGCCTGTCGCTCGCCGAAACCTGCCGGGTAGTCGGTTGCTCAGTCCCGCTGTGGCCGTTGCATCGCGAGCGCCTGCGCGACGGAGGCTGCGGCGAGCTGCAGCTTGATGACGTCGAGCGTTTGCTGGATGCCGCCGTGTCGACGTACTCGGGCGAGCGGACATCGAGGCTGAGGGCGCATGTCGAGGCCCATCCTGAAGGCACGGTCTCGGTCGAAGTGCGCCGGAGTCTGTCCTCGCTCGACGTGGTGAGAGGCCCGGTGGTCGTGCGCGTGGGTCTTGACGAGCTCGGGACTCAGCCAGCCTTGCCGAGAGCCGCGGCAAAGCCCGCGGACCGATCGTGGTGGGACGGCGCCGCCAAGATCGCGCGCCGCCGTGGCGGGCATCAGGCCGTCATCTGCGATGCCGACGGCTTCGTAGTCGACGGCTCGTCGGCGTCCCTTTGGCTGACGATCGACGGCGTCCTGGTCACGGCTCCCGCGCCACGTGCGATCGCAGGTGTCGCTCGGCGTTTCGTGCTCGAGAAGGCGCGCGAGCGCGGAATCCGGGTGTCGATACGACCTGTCCACTACGATGAGCTGACGACGGCGGCAGAGGTGCTGCTCACCAATGCGTTCGGCGGAGCCGTGCCCGTCAGCGGACGGGACGGGCCGATGACACGCGAGATCCAGGCATTCTTCGCCGAGGTATGGAAACGTCCACCGCAGGCGCAGGAGCACGCCGAACACGCCCCCGAGGAGAAGCAATCATGACGGACGAAGCCGGAGACACCTCTCTCTTGGGCACGATCGGGAGGATCGCCCTGTGGGTCCTCGGCGGCCTGATCGCGCTGCTGCTGCTCCTCGTATTGGGTAGCCTCATCGTCCCACCGCTGACGCGCTTGCACACCGACCGGTGGGGAGCGACCGAAGCTGAGACGAAAGAAACGCTACCCGGAGACGACCTCTTCCCAGCGTCCAGAGAGATCTCGACCAAGGCGGTGTCGATCGCCGCGCCCCCCGATCTCGTGTATTCGCTCGTCGTGCAGATGGGGCAGCGCCGGGCGGGTTGGTATGGTTGGGACTGGTTCTACAACCTCACGAAGAGTTCAGACTTCGTGGACGGCCACTACTCGAAAAGGGTGGTGCCGGAGCTTCAAGACGTCGAAGTCGGCGACGAGATCTCGATCAACGACATGGTCCAGTACAACGTCGTCCGCGCCGACAGGCCCGAGGCATTAGTGCTGGTAGCGGGGAGCCTCGCTGCCAGCGATCTGCCGGTCGCCTCTCCGCCAAAGACCTGGTCCGAGAACTCGATGGCGTTCGTCGTGAAGCTGCTGCCGGGTGGCACGTCGCGCCTGATCTTGCGAATGCGTGCGGACGGAAGCGAGACCGGCTTCGGACGCTGGATGTGGAACGGCCCGCTGAACTTTGGCGGCGCTTTGTTCTCTCACAAGACGATCGTGGGTCTGAAACGAGTTGCCGAGAAGCTGGCGGGCGACGTGTAGATTCGATGAATCCGCTGCTCGGAAGCGGAGAGAGGCCTACCCTTTGCGATAGCGAATGAAGTCCGGCTATGGAGGTGTGTCTTGTCGAGCCAAAACCGCAGAATCCTCGTCGTCGAGGACGAGAAGGCGATCCGCGACGTGGTTGCCGCGTACTTGGAGCGCGAGGGTTTCTGGGTGACGCAGGCCGCCGACGGCCAGGTGGCGCTCGCTGAGTTCGCCAAGCGGCGCTACGACCTGGTCGTGCTCGACCTCATGCTCCCCGAAGTCCCGGGGGAGGAGGTCTGCCGAAGGATCAGAGACGCATCCGACGTGCCGATCATCATGCTGACCGCCAAGGGCGAGGAAGAGGACCGCATCGCCGGGCTCGAACTGGGCGCGGACGACTACCTCGTGAAGCCCTTCTCGCCTCGCGAGCTCGTGGCCCGCGTGCGCGCACTCCTGCGCCGCGCGCACGTCACCGACGAGCCGCAGCGTCAGCGTCTCGTCTACGGCGACCTCGAGGTGGACGTCGCCGGCCACAAGGCATTTCTCGGCGGGCACGAGCTCGACCTGACCGCCAGCGAATTCAAACTGCTTCTCACGCTGGCACGATATCCGGGTCGTGTGTATTCGCGAATGGAACTCGTCGAGAAGGTGCTCGGCTACGACTTCGAGGGCTACGAGCGGACCATCGACAGCCACGTGAAGAACCTCCGAGCCAAGCTCGACGACGATCCCCGGGACCCGCGCTTCATCTACACGGTCCACGGCGTGGGCTACAGGTTCGAACCGCCCAAGGAAGCAGAGGAGTCCGGTGAGGCGACCGCGTAAGGCCGTCAGGACTGGAAGCTTCGGTCGCCGCCTCGCCTTCTCCTTCGCGCTCGTCGCCGTTGTGACGGCGCTGCTGGCAGGAGCGATCCTGAGCCTCGCCTGGGCCTATCAGTTCGATCGCTATGTGACGGATAACCTCACGGAGACCGCGAACCGGGCTGCAGCGATCCTGTCATCGCGTTACTCGGAGTACGGGCAGTGGGAAGCGCGGGTGTTCGACCAGATGCTTCACTTCAGCATCATGAGTGGCTTCGCGCTGCAGGTCACGGACTCGCTTGGCGAGCCACTGTACGACGACCGCGCGTTCGTCGCTCAGTTCTACGGACAGGCCGCGCAGGGCGCCACCGTCGACGAGGCAAAGCTGCCCGGTGCGCCGGTGGTGAAAGTGCCGATCGTCGTCGGCGATCAGGTGGTCGGCGATGTCCACATGTGGTCGCTCGGCCAAGATACGCTCCTCACGGACAACGACCTGAGATTCCGTCGCAGCGCGCTCTACGCGCTCGCTGCCGCCGCGCTTCTCGCCGCACTGCTCGCGACCACTGCGGGACTTCTGTACGCACGCCGTTTCGTGCGACCCATCAGTCGCATAACCGATACGGCCGAAGCGCTGCGCGCTGGTGATCGGGATGCGCGCACGGGCATGCAGGGCGCCGACGAGATCGGACTCCTCGGCCGCACACTGGACGAGATGGCCGACGCGATCGAGGCCGACCGCGAGCTGGAGCGCAGATTGACCGCGGACGTTGCGCACGAGCTGCGCACGCCGCTCCAGGCCATTCAGGCCACGGTCGAAGCGATGCAAGACGGCGTGCTTCCGATGGATGAGGAGCGCCTGTCGATCGTGCGCGACGAGACCGTGCGCCTCGCGCGGCTCGCCGACGGCATCCTGGAGCTGACGCGACTCGAGCGCGGTTCGATCCCCATGCGCATGGTGCGCGTCGACTTGGGCGAGCTCGCCGGCGCGGTCGTCGAATCGCACCGCGCGCTCGTGGAGTCCTCCGACCTGGTCCTGTCGCTCGACCTGGCCGAGGGGGTCTGGGTGGATGGCGATCCCGACCGCCTCAGGCAGGCCCTCGGCAACCTTCTGTCGAACGCGGCACGATACACGCCGGCAGGAGGTCGCGTGACAGTCGCCGTGCGTTCCGATGGCGAGCAAGCCATCGTCGAGGTCTCCGACACCGGCGTCGGCATCGCCGAAGACGATCTCGAGAACGTCTTCCAGCGTTTCTGGCGTGCGGGCTCGGCGCGTGACCGCGCTTCGGGCGGGCTGGGGATCGGACTGGCGGTTGTGAAGGAGATCCTCGAGAGGCACAAAGGAAGCGTCGGTGTCTCTCGGCGGACCGAAGGTGGGACGACGTTCACGCTGCGACTGCCGCGCGCGGGCACCTCCAGTTCCGTGGCTTCGGGTGCGCCGAAGGGCGAGGGTCGCGCGTAGCCCACCTCGCGTCCATTTGCGGGCGGTTCCGGCTACTCGGTCGGGAGTGTGAGACCCGGCGGCACGGGCATCGGCTCGGAAGCGTTCCACCTGCCCGTCACAACGACTTGGTCGGCGGTCGCCTGCACGGGGTAGGACTCGGCGACGGGTCCCGTGATGTGAGCTTCGACGATGTCTCCGACCACGATGTCCGCGGGCTCGATCCGCGTGTACGCGTCCGCCCCGGTCTTGTCGAACACCCGCGCGCTCTCCGGAACACTCAGCGAGGCGGAGTCGTATTCCAGCTGTGGTCCAAGGCTCTCATCCCACACGACCAACAGCGAAACGTCCTGCCCGTTGCGATCCGCACTCGTCACGACGCCCAGCAGCTGCGGCTTCTCGTCGCTCGGCTTGTTGGTTCGACCGAGGCATCCGCCGAGGGATGTGAGCAGGACGGTCGACACCGTGGCGACTGCGACGATTGTCGTGATGAGGGGTACTCTCTTCATGTCCGGTTTCTTCCCTATGTGCAGCGCACATGCTTCGGGAAAGCTTGAGGGGATGGCGCGAGCATGATCTTCGGCTACCAGCTGACCATGTGGTTCATCATCATCGCCGGCGCGGTGGTTGGAACGATCTTCATGTTCAGCATGCTCGTTGGGCTGCGGATCATACGTTTCAAGGGGCGGCGTCATCTTCGTGTCCACAAGACACTCGCCTGGATAGCCCTTGGACTCGCTGCCGTGCACGGCTTCGCCGCGCTGACGTTCCTGTTCGGGTGGAGGATTCTCTCCTGAACGTCTGACGCCCCCGCCTCCGGGCCCTTCTCGCGCAACAGCGGCCGGTTCCATACCCTACAATGAGCCGCGAAAGAACGAGCCGCGAACGGTCATGCTGAAGGGATCCGACTCCGTGCAACAGCCCCACGACCTGCGTCCTGACAGTCAGGGCAAGGTCCGCGACCTCTACGATCTTGGCGACACGCTGCTCATCGTCGCCTCCGACCGGATCAGCGCTTTCGACGTCGTACTCCCAGACCCGATACCGCACAAGGGCGAAGTCCTCACCAGGCTCTCGCTGTTCTGGTTCGAGCTTCTCGGCGACATCGTCCACAACCATCTCATCTCGGCCGACGTCTCCGACCTGCCGGAGGAGTTCGCGCGACACGCCGACTACCTCCGCGGCCGGTTCATGCTGGTCAAGAAGGCATCCGTGTTCCCCGTCGAGTGCATCGTGCGCGGGTACCTCGCGGGTTCGGGATGGAAGGAATACCGGAGCGCAGGCACTGTGAGCGGGATCGCATTGCCCCCAGGGATGAGAGAATCCGACAGGTTCGAAGCGCCGCTCTTTACGCCCTCGACGAAGGCCGAAATAGGGACCCACGACGAGAACATCTCTTTCGATCGCATGGCTCAACTCGTCGGACCACCATGGGCCGAGCAGCTGCGGGCCGCGTCGATCGCTGTGTACTCGGCGGCGCGTGCGCATGCGGCCGATCGAGGAATCATCATCGCCGACACGAAGTTCGAGTTTGGCCTGGTCGATGGAGTGCTCACGCTCGTGGATGAGGTGCTGACCCCCGACTCCAGCAGGTTCTGGCCGACGGACGACTACGAGCCCGGTCGCAGCCAGGCGTCCTTCGACAAGCAGTTCGTTCGCGATTGGCTCGAGGCGAGCGGCTGGGACAAGAGCCCTCCGGCGCCCGCGTTGCCGGCCGATGTCGTGGCCGGCACCAGCGAGCGGTACGTTCGCGCGTACGAGCTGATCACCGGGCGCACGTTCGTGCCAGAGGGCGGGGTTTCCTGAGTGGCTAAGCGGAACCCGATGAACGAGCGCTACAAGAAGGACGCGAAGATCGGCAGCACGCGCAAGAGCGCCGCAGCGGCCAGACCGAAGCGCTCCGGGGCGTCCGGCACCTCAAGCTCGTCCACCAAGAAGAGCGGAACGTCGCGGGGCAGCCGCTACGAGCCGGTCGTCTTGCCGCCCGAGATCAAGCGCCTGCAGAAGATATCGTTCGCGCTCCTCGGTGTTGCAGTCGTGATATCGGTTCTCTACCTGTGGCAGAGCAAGGCGCTGGGCGGCGCCGGAACGATCATGTTGGGCGTCGCGTACGGCTGCATGTTCACAGCGCTCTACATCGATTTCGGGAAGGTGCGGCCGGCGATCAAGGCGGCGAAGAGCGGGAAGGCCCCTGTCGGCAAGTCGAGCACCAAGGCGACCTCTGCCGCGAAGAGCGCCGAGAGAGAATCCAAACCGGCGAGAGCTGACAAACAGCGGAAGAAGAGCTCGGAGCAGACCGAGACGCCGCCGTCCGAGCCGCCGGGAGACGAAAGGACCTGAGATGGCGCGCTACGAGATCTTCGTGACGTACAAGAAAGGCATCTTTGACCCGCCCGGCGCGACCGCCAAGCGCGCGCTGACGAACCTGGGCTACGAGGCCGTCAATGACGTGAAGATCGGCAAGTACGTGCAGCTCGACACCGACGCGCCGCTGGAGACGGTCCGAGAGATGTGCGACCGGCTGCTGGCCAACCCCGTGATCGAGGACTACCGCATCGAGATGGCCGAGGAGTGAGCGGCATGCGTTTCGGCGTTGTCATCTTCCCGGGCTCGAACTGCGAGCAGGATGTCGTTCACGCGGCGCGTTACCTCGGCTACGAAGCCGAGTACGTGTGGCACCAAGACACCGACCTGAGCGGCTTCGATGCGATCGTGCTGCCGGGCGGCTTCTCGTACGGTGACTACATCCGCTGCGGCGCGGTCGCACGCTTCTCGCCGGTCATGTCGGAAGTCACGCGCTTCGCCGAGCGGGGCGGTCCGGTCCTCGGCATATGCAACGGGTTCCAGATCCTCTGTGAGGCGCACATGCTTCCGGGAGCACTGCTGCGCAACGAGGGGCTGAAGTTCATCTGCAAGCCGGTTCGGCTGCGCGTCGAGAGCGATCTCTGCGACTGGGTGGATCCGGAGCCGGGAAGCGTGCTGACGATCCCCATCAACCATAACGAAGGCAACTTCACGTGCGACGCCGAGACGCTCGAGCGACTCAATGCCAACGCGCAAGTCGTCTTGCGCTACTGCGAGGCCGACGGCAGCCGTGCGCCGGGAGGTTCGGCTCCCAACGGCGCGCTCGACGACATCGCGGGTGTCTGCAACGAGCGTGGCAACGTCTTTGGCCTCATGCCGCACCCGGAGCGAGTGGTCGATCCTCTCGGCGGAGGCACTGACGGCCAGCACGTCTTCACCTCGATCGCGCGCCGGCTCGCCGAGGTCGCCGGATAGTGCACGGCGATCTCATTCTGAGCGGCTGGTTCCTATGGCTCGTCTACGGCGTCACCCTCGTTCTGCTCGCGGGCGCGGTCGTCGTGATCGTGAGCGCGATGCGCAGGCCGACATCCGATTTCGGGAGACTCGGCCGCTGGCCATGGGTCGGATTGCAGGGCCTGTTCGTCGCACTCGCCGCATTCGTTACGGCTACGAGTATCACGAAGGTCGGGCCCGGACTGCCGGCGTGGTTCGCCTCGCTTCTCGGAGTGGTCGTAGTCGTGGCGGGCATACAGCAGGTCGCCTACCTGCTGCGAATCGTCTACCCGGCACCCGGACGGGCGCGCCCCGAGGTACCCACCGAGGAGTAGCGGACTCGCCGACCGCGCAGTACGTCGGCCGGCTGCCCTCTTACCCCCGCGGCCGCGCACGAGGGACCGCTTTTGACAGGGACCGCCGTCGTCAGTGGACCCGGTAGCCGAGCGCATCCATCTCGTCGAGCGAAACCACGTCGAAGCCGTTGGCCTTCAGGCGCGAGATGATGCGTGGAACGGCGTTGCCGGTCACCGACGACTGGCCCCCGGAGTCATGCATGAGCACAACCGAGCCGTCGTGGACGTGGCGCAGCGCTCGCGACACGACCTGCGACGATGAGGACGCCCGCCAGTCAAGGGTGTCGATCGACCAGAGCACCTGCGTCATCCCCGCGCGCTTGATAGCGGCCTTGACGCGCGGAGAGGTCGAGCCATACGGCGGCCTGCACCAGCGCACCCGGCGCCCGGAGACTCTCTCCAGCGCCGCCTTGGCCGCTCGCAGATCGGCCGCAAGCGCGGCATTCGGCAGGCGCGGGAGGATGCGATGGCGAAGGCTGTGGCTGCCGACCGAGTGTCCCTGGGCAACGATCCGACGGGTCAGCTTCGGATACGCCTTGGCAAGCTCGCCGCTGATGAAGAACGTCGCGGCAGCATCCTGCTGGCGCAGCGCGGCCAACACGCGGGTCGTCGTGCGGTCCGAGGGGCCGTCGTCGAAGGTAAGCGCGACCACGCGACTGCCGACAACGCGGATCCTGCGGGAGACCGAGGACACGACTGTGCTCGTCGTCTCGGCGACCAGACGTATCTCTTGCACGCGCCTACTCCGCAGCCGTAGAGACCACGTCACCGTCCTTGGCGATGGGCTGCCCGTCATGGCCCTTGACGCGACCACACGCCACGTCCCGGGTACGCCACGTGTCAGCACTCGGGTCCGGACCGTGACGGTGACGGGAATGGAACTGCGGATCCCGGCCGAGACTCGGAGCGGTCGCGTGCTTCGGATTGCGACGGGAATGGACGCGAACGAGAGAAGCGGCGGCCTGGGGACGGGCGCGGAGGTGCTCTCCCCGGCAATCGGAGCGCGTGGCGTTGCGAGCGCAGGCGCCGGGCTGGGATGGTGCAACATGACAACGGCGAGCATCGGCAGCAGGAGTGCGGCTCTAAGACGCGTGCGCTTCGACGTGGGAACGCTCGCACGCCGTCTTGGCGGATGAGGCTCATGGCGGCCTAGCCCTTGTTGAAGCGGAGCTCGGGCGGCGGATCCGCTCGAGAAGAGCCCGCGTCCCATCCTAGCATCGGCTATACCGCCTATGTGTCTGTAATGTGGAAGCTAGAATCCTCGGGACGGGGACATACTCTCGGGAGGTGACCCGACGGCATGAAGTGGCGACGATTCGCGGACATCGGCGGTGGGTACCCTGCGGCGTTGCTCGCGGTCGCGCTGGTGACGCTCCTCGCCTTCCCGTGGAGAGCCTATCTGCCGACCGCCACGGTCACTTTGCTCTACGTCCCGGTGATCATTGGGGCGGCCCGCCTGTGGGGGCTTCGAGTCTCCGGTCTTGCGGCGATCGCGGCGTTCATCGCCACAGACTTCGTGTTCGTGGAACCCTACTATCGGCTCTCAATCGCGTCGGCGAGCGAGTGGATCGGCCTGATCGTATTCCTTGTGGTCGCTCTCATCTCAGGTCAGCAGACGGCCCGCCTGCGGGAGAGCGAGCGGGCGGCGCTGAAGGGACAGGACGAACTCGAGTTGCTGAACCGCCTGTCGTCTCGAATGGCCTCGGAGAAATCGACCACGGCGGTCGCTGAGTTCACGGTCGGGCAGCTCACGTCTGTCCTCGGTGCCTCTCGTGCCGCCCTGTACGCGACGTCCGGAGACGAACAGCCCCCGACGTGCCTCGCGGCGTCCGGGAGTCGGACGGACGAAGCCGAGGAGCGCCTCTTCGTGGACTGGGTGCTGACGTCGAACAAGGCGATCGGACTGGCGCCACCGGGGACCACGGCGCGAGCGCAGATCCCCGCGTCGGTCCCCGCCGATGCAGCCCTCTCAGGAAAGCTCGCAGAGGGCGTGTACATCCCGTTGCAGACCTCGGACAGCCTCGAGGGCGTGCTCCACATCCGGCTCCCGGTCGATCCGCAGCACGACGTCGCCCTTTCGGGTCTGCTGGCCGCCATCGCAAACCTCGGGGCCACGTCACTCGAGCGCCACCGGCTCGAAGTAGAAGCTTCCAAAGCGGAGGCCCTCTACGAGGCGGATCGGCTCAAGTCGACACTGGTATCGTCCGTTTCGCACGAGCTCAAGACGCCTCTCGCAGCCGCTACGGCTCGCGTGACCGGCCTCGTCGATGAGATCGAGGATTGCGCACCCGCACGCGCGAGGCAAGAACTCCTCGCTGTCGCGGACGATCTCGATCGACTGAACGGATCGATCGGGGACCTCATCGATTTCTCGCGCCTTGAGTCGGAGGAATGGCGGCCGTCCTTCGAGCCGTACGACGTCGCCGACGTCCTCGGCACGGTGCTCGACCGTATCGCTCCCGATGAGCGAGCACGACTGGAGTTCGACCTGCAAACGGACTTGCCGCAGGTGGATGCCGACTTTGCGCAGCTTGCCATGGCGTTCTACAACCTGGTGGAGAACGCCTTGATGTACTCGCCGAGCGGCTCTACGGTCTCGGTGACGGCTCGTGCGGCGGCCGGCGAGGTGCGCGTCACCATCGAAGATCGCGGGCAGGGCGTCGCCGAAGACGAGAAGGATGCTGTCTTCGAGAAGTTCTATCGTGGCGTCGCGTCAGCCGCTGCGCCGGGTGGGACGGGGCTTGGTCTTACGATCGCCGCCGAGATCGTCAGGACGCACAAGGGCCGGATCTGGATCGAGGACGCGACACCGACCGGAGCGCGTTTCGTCGTGTCGCTTCCGGAAGCCGGCCAAGGGCGACAGGCCGTCGTGCGGAACGCGCGGGACGCATGACGCAGACGGGCGCTCCGGAGCGCGCCTACCGCGTCCTCGTCGTCGATGACGAGGAGCAGATACGACGCGCACTGCGTTCGGTTCTGCAAGCGCGCCACTACGTTGTCGAATCGGCCGCGTCCGGCGAAGAGGCGGTGGAGCTCACCGCGGAGCGGACGCCGGATCTGATCATCCTCGATCTGTCGCTTCCCGGAATGAGCGGACTCGATGTCTGTCGTGTGCTGCGCGAGTGGTACACGGGCCCCATCCTCGTACTCTCGGTTCGTAGCGGTGACGCCGATAAGATCGCCGCCCTCGACCTCGGCGCGGACGACTACCTCACAAAGCCGTTCTCTACCGGCGAGCTGCTTGCCCGTGTGCGAGCGCTGCTGCGAAGAGCCGGCGGAGCGCTTCCCGCGCCCACCGAGATCCGCTCGGGAGAATTGGTCATCGACCTGGCGAGGCGTGCCGTCTCTCTTCGCGGCGAACCGGTCCATCTGACCCGGATCGAGTTCGACGTGCTCGCGCAGCTCGCGACGAACGCCGGGCGAGTGGTGACGTCGCGCATGCTCCTCGAGCGGGTCTGGGGGCCGGACTACGTGGGCGACAACCAGACGCTGAGGGTGCACGTCTCTCATCTGCGGAGCAAGATCGAGCGCCCAGGCGATGTCCCTCGCTACATCATCACTGAGCCCGGGGTGGGCTTTCGATTCGCCGATACGGACTGAGCAACTCCCAGGTTCGTGGAGCAGGCGGGAGACCGAGCCGGAAGGTACACGAGTTCTTAACGGCGCAGGTCACCGCCTTCACGCCATTCCAACACCACCGCGCTCATACTGCTCGGCGTGCCGTGTGACGCTCCTCAACAGAGCGGGAATGCCTCGCCGAATGAGAGGACGCTGGTGATGGCGGTCGTTGTGGATGTGCTTCTGATCGCGGGAGTGGCGATCTTCTTCGGTGCGTGCTTCACCTACGCGCAACTTGCCGATCGGATGGTGAGCGGCCGATGAACGCCGAGTCCATCATCATCGGCATCATCGCCTTTGGTCTGCTGCTGTATCTGTTCTGGGCACTCATTAACCCCGAGCGTCTCTAGAGCGGTAGCTCATGCCCACTCAGGATCTGACGCAGATCGGGCTCTACATCGTCTTGCTCCTTCTTGTGGCAAAACCGGTCGGCGTGTACCTCGAGCGAGTGTTCTCGGGTCAGCGGACGGTGCTGAGCCGGGTCGTCGATCCGCTCGAACGTCTCACGTATCGCGTCGTCGGCGTGGATCCCGACGGCGAGATGAGCTGGGTCATCTACACGGGCTCGCTGCTCGCCTTCAGCATGGTCTGCTTCGTCGTGCTGTTCTTGATCCTGCGCCTGCAAGGGGTGTTACCGCTGAACCCCGCCCACGCACCCGGGATGTCGAGCGAGCTGGCGTTCAATACGGCGGTCTCGTTCATGACCAACACGAACTGGCAGGCCTACGCCGGCGAGACGAGCGCGAGCTACCTGAGCCAGGCCCTTGGCCTCACGTGGCAGAACTTCGTGTCGGCGGGTGTAGGTATTGCAGTGGCAGTCGCCTTCGTGCGTGGGCTCACCCGCGGGGCCTGCCGCACCATCGGCAACTTCTGGGTCGACGTGACGCGCGCGATCCTTTACGTGCTGCTGCCCGCGAGCCTCGTGCTCGCGGTAGCCCTCGCATCGCAGGGCGTTATCCAGAATCTGCGAGGGCCTGTCGAGGTCACGACGCTCGAAGGCCGGACGCAGACCATCGCGCAGGGACCGGTGGCCTCACAGGAAGCAATCAAGGAGCTCGGCACGAACGGCGGAGGCTTCTTCAACGCGAACTCGGCTCACCCGTACGAGAACCCCACGCCCCTTACCAACTTTCTCGAGACGTTTGCGATCCTCGCGATCCCCGCCGGACTTACCTACATGTTCGGGCGCATGACTGGCAACACGCGCCAGGGCTGGGTCCTGCTGGCCGCCATGGTGGTTCTGTTCGTCGTGGGGGTCTCGGCGATCTACGGCTTTGAACGGGCCGGGAATCCCAACCTCGTCTCTGCGGGTGCGGACACCACGGCCTCGCA
Organism: uncultured Actinomycetes bacterium; assembly: GCA_963725795.1. Classification (GTDB taxonomy): domain Bacteria; phylum Actinomycetota; class Coriobacteriia; order Anaerosomatales; family CAVRZR01; genus CAVRZR01. The sequence goes on from CAVRZR010000003.1 coordinate 26,957, forward strand.
AGGCCGCGTCGGCGGCAACATGGAGGGGAAGGAAGTCCGATTCGGTATCGCGCAGTCGGCGCTCTTCGAGAACGCTACGACGGCGGCGTCGTGCGGTGCGGTCGTAGCGAGCCACGACAGCCTCACGCCGCTCGCGGGCGGCATGGCCATGCTCAACATCGCGCTCGGTGAGATCGTCTTCGGCGGTGTGGGTTCGGGGCTGTACGGCATGCTGATCTTCGCGATCCTCGCGGTGTTCATCGCGGGGCTCATGGTCGGACGGACGCCCGAGTATCTGGGCAAGAAGATCGGCCCCACCGACATGAAGCTTGCGATGCTCGCGATCCTCGCACTCGAGGGGACGATACTGCTCGCCGCCGGATTCGCCGCGGTCTACCCTTCGGCGTTGGCCTCGAGACTCAACCTCGGACCGCATGGTCTGTCCGAGATCCTCTACGGCGTGACGTCGGCAGTCGGCAACAACGGCTCGGCCTTCGGGGGACTCGCAGCCAACACAACGTTCTTCAATCTGGCGCTGGGGATCGGGATGCTCGTCGGTCGTTTCCTGTTCATCGTCCCCGTGCTCGGCATCGCCGGTTCGATGGCGTGCAAGAAGGTCGCGCCGCCCTCGTCCGGCACGTTCCCGACAACGACCCCGCTCTTCGTCGGCCTTCTGGTCGGCGTGATCGTCATCGTCGGCGCCCTCACGTTCTTCCCCGTCTACGCGCTCGGGCCGATCGTCGAACACCTACTCATGCACTCCGGTCAGCTGTTCTAGAGGCAGGACGAAGTGACAGAAGCAAGACTCACCGACACACACGAGGCGCGATCGGGCCGTCGAGCGAAGAGCGGACTCTTTGGTGAGCCGCGACTGCTCGGCAGGGCGCTGGTCGACGCGCTTGTGAAGCTCAGTCCGCGCACGCTCTATCGAAACCCCGTCATGTTCGTGGTCGAAGTCGGGAGCGTGATCACGAGCGTCTACGCGTTTCGTGCGGTCATGGACGGTGTTGCAGAAGCGGTCTTTCTCACATCGATCGCGTTGTGGTTGTGGTTCACGGTGCTCTTCGCCAACTTCGCCGAGGCTATGGCCGAGGGCAGAGGAAAGGCGCAGGCGGATGCTCTGCGCTCGATGCGCACCGACACCATGGCGAACCTCGTGGGCCCCGGCGGCATCGAAGTCGTGCCTGCGTCTCAGCTACGCCGGGGCGACACGGTCATCGTCAACGCCGGCGAGATCATCCCGGGTGACGGCGACGTGATCGAAGGCATCGCGTCGGTGGACGAGTCTGCCATCACGGGCGAATCGGCTCCCGTCATTCGGGAGAGCGGCGGCGATCGCTCGGCGGTGACCGGCGGGACGAAGGTACTCTCCGACAAGATAGTGGTGCGGATCACCTCGGATCCGGGCGAGACGTTCCTCGACCGCATGATCTCGCTCGTGGAAGGCGCCAGCCGGCAGAAGACGCCCAACGAGATCGCGCTCGATATCCTCCTCATCGTTCTGACGATCATCTTCCTGCTGGTCGTGATCAGCCTTCAGTCGTTCGCGACGTATTCGCAAAGCGCCGTGTCCGTGACGGTGCTGATCGCGCTGCTCGTGTGTCTGATTCCCACGACGATCGGCGGCTTGCTCTCGGCCATCGGCATTGCCGGCATGGACCGGCTCGTGCAGCGCAACGTCCTCGCTATGTCGGGACGCGCCGTCGAAGCCGCCGGCGATGTCGACACGCTGCTGCTCGACAAGACCGGGACGATCACGTTCGGCAATCGCCAAGCCGCCGAGTTCTTGCCCGTGGCCGGAGTGACCGAGGCCGAACTCGCCGACGCGGCGCAGCTGGCATCGATCTCGGACGAAACGCCCGAAGGGCGCTCCATCGTGGTGCTTGCGAAGCAGTTCGGTATCCGTGAGCGCCATCTCGACCCGGCCACAACGGTGTTCGTGCCGTTCACGGCCCAGACGCGGATGAGCGGCATCGACGTCGACGGCTCGCAGATCCGCAAGGGCGCCGCAGACGCGGTCAAGGCATGGGTCGAGACACTCCGAGGAACGGTGCCATCCGAGCTCGACCAGCTCGTGCACCGGGTGTCGGAACAGGGAGGCACGCCCCTTGTGGTCGCGGACGGCCCGAAGCCTATGGGCGTGATCCACCTGAAGGACATCGTCAAGGGCGGCATCAGAGAGCGATTCGATCAGCTGCGCGCCATGGGAATCCGAACCGTCATGATCACCGGCGACAACCCTGTCACCGCGGCAGTGATCGCCAAGGAAGCCGGCGTCGACGACTTCCTGGCGCAAGCCACGCCCGAGACGAAGATGGAACTCATCCGCAAGGAGCAGGGCAACGGCAAGCTCGTGGCGATGACGGGTGACGGTACGAACGACGCGCCCGCACTGGCGCAGGCCGACGTCGGGGTGGCGATGAACACCGGGACGAGTGCCGCCAAAGAAGCGGGCAACATGGTGGATCTCGACTCCGACCCGACGAAGCTCATCGAGATCGTCGCCATCGGCAAGCAGCTCCTCATGACCCGGGGGTCGCTCACGACGTTCTCGATCGCGAACGACGTCGCCAAGTACTTCGCGATCATCCCCGCCCTCTTCTGCGGCGGCTTACCCGAGCTTGAGCACGCTGAACGTGATGGGCCTTCACTCGCCGGAGAGCGCGATCCTGAGCGCCGTCATCTTCAACGCGCTGATCATCGTCGTGCTCATTCCGCTGGCGCTGCGTGGAGTGGCGTATCGCCCCGTCGGAGCAGGAGCGCTCCTGCGGCGAAATCTCCTCGTGTACGGGGCCGGTGGCCTCATCCTTCCGTTCGTCGGCATCAAGGTGATCGATGTCGTACTCGTTGCACTCGGACTGGGCTAGGGGGTCGTCGTGACACGCGCCTTCATCGTCGCCGCCCGCCTTGCTGTCGTGCTGCTCGTGCTCACGGGCATCGTCTACCCGCTCGTGGTCACGGGGATCGCGCAGGTCGCGTTCGGTTCCAAGGCCGACGGGAGCCTGTTGACGCGGCAAGGGCGTGTCATCGGCGCGTCCATGATCGGCCAGAGCTTCAGTTCCGAGCGGTACTTCCACGGGCGTCCTTCTGCTGCCGGACCGGACGGCTATGACGCGATGTCCTCCGGCCCCTCCAACCTGGGCCCCACGAGTCAGGCGCTCGTCTCGCTCGTGACCTCGCGTGTCGCTTCGGTGCTCGCCGAGAACCCGACCGTCTCCCCGGGCGACGTCCCTGTCGATCTGGTGACGGCCTCGGCGAGCGGCCTGGACCCCCACGTGTCGCCGGACTCCGCGTATCTGCAAGTCGAGCGCGTGGCCCGCGCGCGTGGTCTGGAGGCGTCCGTGGTGCGCGATCTGGTGTCGCGGCAGGTTCTCGGGAGGCAGCTCGGCCTGTTCGGCGAACCGCGCGTCAATGTCCTCGAGCTCAACCTGGCACTCGACGAAATGGAAGGTCAGTAGCCGCGGCAGGCAACCCCTCGCCAGGAGACCATCGGCTATCCTGAGCGTCGGCCGGTCGCACATCACCCAGGGAGCTGTTCGTGACCGACGAGCTGCACACGGAGGCGACGTCGAGGGGCCATCACAAGGTCTTCCTCGGCTATGCTCCCGGCGTCGGCAAGACCTACACGATGCTCGCCGAAGCACAACGGCGCGTATCTCGCGGCGAAGACCTGGTCATCGGCTTCGTGGAGCCACACCGGCGTCCCGAGACCCTCGCTCTCATGGAGGGGCTCGAGGCGATCCCCACCAAGAAGATCGAGTACCGCGGCGCCATCTTCGAGGAGCTCGACACCGACGCGGTCTTGGCCAGACACCCGCAATGGGTGCTCGTCGACGAGCTCGCCCACACGAACGTGCCGGGGACTCGGCACGATAAGCGGTGGCAGTCCGTCGAAGAGATCCTCGATGCCGGCATCTGCGTCATCTCCACGCTGAACGTGCAGCACCTCGAGAGTCTCAACGACGTCATCTCCCAGGTGACGGGCGTCTGCGTCCGCGAGACCATTCCGGACTCGGTCCTCGATCAGGCGGACGAGGTCGTCTTAGTCGACATCACCCCTGATGCGCTCATCAACCGCCTGAAGCGCGGAGTCGTCTATACCGACGAGAAGGTCGATCAGGCCCTCCAGCACTTCTTCCGAAAGGGCAACCTCGTCGCCTTGAGAGAGATCTCCTTGCGCAAGACCGCGGAGGAGGTCGACGAGGAGCTCGAGAAGTTCATGGCGACGCACGACGTCGACAAGACGTGGGGGGTCATCGACAAAGTCCTCGTCGCGATCACGGCCCGCGAAGCGAGCTCCAAGCTCATCCGCCGCGGGTATCAGCTCGCGCGACGCCTGGATGCCGACCTCTGGGTGCTGCACGTGAGGCCGCCGGCGGTTCTCCTGCCCGCATCCCAGGAGGCCGTGCTCGTCGAGCACCGGAAGCTCATCGAATCCCTCGACGGCAAGTTCGTCGATTCCTCCGGTGACGATGTTGCCGCCGAGATCATCGAGTTCGCCCGCTCCCACCAGATCACGTTCATCGTCATGGGACAGTCGGTGAGGGGCCGAATGGACGAGATCATGCGAGGTTCGATCGTGAACCGCATCATGCGAGAGACTCGCAACATCGATGTCGTCATCGTGGCCGAGGAGACGCGCCTGGCGCGAGCGAATCAAAGCCGGCACTGACGCCGACGGCGACCACGAAGCCTGCCGCGACTTGACCGCGTCCGTGCCGCGCGTTCGCCTACAATAGGCGCGTTCGCGGGCGGGCCTGGTCCGCCACAGGCGCGCTACGTCACAGCCAAGGGAGACGGTCTCACGTGAAGCTGCTCGATCCCGCTCTCGCCCCCCAGCTCGCCGAGGAACTCGGCCTCAAGCTGGACGAATACGAGAAGATCGTCGCAATCCTCGGAAGAGTGCCGACAGTCACAGAGCTGTACATGTACTCGCTCATGTGGAGCGAGCACTGCTCGTACAAGCACTCACGTACCACGCTGCGGCTCTTCCCGAACGAGGGCCCGCGTGTCTTGCAGGGTCCGGGCGAGAATGCGGGCGTCATCAGCGTGGGCGACGGTTGGGCTGTCGCCTTCAAGATGGAGTCGCACAACCATCCGAGCGCCATCGAGCCCTATCAGGGCGCGGCGACCGGAGTGGGCGGCATCATCCGGGACATCTTCACGATGGGCGCACGGCCCATCGCCTCGCTCGACTCGCTCCGCTTCGGCACGCTCGACAAGCCCCGCCAGCGCTATCTCTTCGAGGGCTCGGTCGCCGGCATCGGCGGGTATGGCAATTGCCTGGGCGTCCCGACCATCGGCGGCGAGGTCTACTTCGAGGAAGCGTACGAGGGCAACTGCCTCATCAATGCGATGTCCATCGGGCTCATGCGCGAAGAGCGCCTCACGCGTGCCGTCGCTGCGGGCCCGGGCAATCCCGTCCTGCTCATCGGGTCGACCACAGGACGCGACGGCATCGGCGGCGCCTCAACACTCGCGAGCCAGGAGTTCGACGAGAAGGCCGAGGACAAGCGGCCGAGCGTGCAGGTAGGCGACCCGTTCGAGGAGAAGCTGCTGATCGAGGCGTGCCTCGAGCTTCTCGACAAGGGCCTGCTGGTCGCGCTCGGCGACTGCGGCGCCGCCGGCCTCACGAGCTCGATCAGCGAGATGGCGAGCCGGGGCGACGTCGGCGTCGACATCGACGCAGCCGCCGTGCCGCAGCGCGAGGACGCGATGCAACCCTTCGAGATCATGGTCTCCGAGTCGCAAGAGCGGATGGTCGCGGTCGTCACGCCAGAGAACCTCGCCGAGGCCCGTGGCGTGTGCGAGAAGTGGGGACTCCTCTCGACGGTCATCGGGCAGATCACCGACTCCGGCCGGTTCGTCGTCCGCATGGGCGACGCGGTCGTGGGCGACATGCCGGCCGCGACGCTCGCGCACGACGCCCCCGTCTACCACCCGGAGTCGCGTCGGCCCGACTACCTCGACGAAGTCCAGGCCTTCGATCCCCTGACCGCCGTCGAGCACCCGTCGTCCGCCGAGGCGCTCACCGAGGTCTTCCTCGGCCTGCTTGCCAGTCCCAACATCTGCTCGCGGCACTGGATCTGGGAGCAGTACGACAACCAGGTCATGGTGAATACGGTCGTGCTGCCTGGTGGCGACGCCGCCGTGCTGCGCGTGGGCGATTCTGGCCGAGGCGAGGTGACGAACCGCGGTATCGCCGCGTCGAGCGACTGCAACGGCAGGTACTGCTACCTCGATCCGTACGTTGGTGCGCAGATCGCGTTTGCCGAGGCGGCGCGGAACGTGTCGTGCGTCGGTGGTGAGCCCGCGGCTATCACCGACTGCCTGAATTTCGGCAATCCGGAGAAGCCTGAGGTCTTCTGGACGTTCTACGAGTCCGTCCGCGGCCTCGCCGACGCATGCAACGCGTTCGGCGTACCGGTCATTTCCGGCAACGTCTCGTTCTACAACGAGTCCTTCGGCGCGGCGATCTATCCAACGCCCACTGTGGGACTCGTCGGGCTTCTGGAGGACGTGACCAAGCACGCGACGATCGCGTTCAAGGCCGAAGACGACGTCGTCGTCTTGCTTGGCGAGAGTCTGCCGGAACTCGGCGGAAGCGAGTACCTCAAGGTCGAGCACGGCGTGGTCGCCGGACGCCCGCCCGCGATCGACCTCGATCTCGAGATGCGCGTGCAGGTCGCCGTCCGCGAGGCGATATGCGGTGGCATCGTTCGTTCGGCGCACGACTGTTCCGAGGGCGGCATCGCGATCGCGATCGCCGAGTGCTGCATCGCCGGTGGACTCGGCGCGGACGTTCACCTGGAAGACGACCTGCCTGCTGTCGCGTCGCTCTTCGGAGAGACGCAGAGCCGGATCGTGGTGTCCGTGGCCGAGGCCAACACCGACGCGCTGATCGACATCGCGCTTGCGCACGGGGTGCCGTTCGCGGTCCTCGGTGAGGTCGGCGGAGACACGCTGGCGGTGTCGGGACCTGCAGGCGAGCTCGTCGAGGCATCCCTGGATGAACTCGTCGAGGCGTACGTACCGACGCTCGAGCGGCTGGTCCACGGTTCGGACACACTGACGAGTGAGGAGCTGCACGAAGGCTAGAGCTCGCGGTGGCCTCGGCTTCGCTGGTTATCGGGTTTCACGGGGCCCCGCCGGGTGCCCTACGACACTCCGAGGAGTCCACGTGGTTCGTGCGGGTTCGGCCGCCTTCGGCCGTTTACTCCGTCGCACGGTAGCGATCGTCTCGCTTTGTGCGGCGATCGTCGTCTGCACGGGCGCGGTCGCGCACGCGGCGGAATACGATCCGCTGGACGTGATCTCCTACGACACGTGGCGTGCGTCGAAGTCGATGTCCCAATCCGACATCCAGGCGTTCCTTGCTGCGCAAACGGGAGTGCTCGACACGTACCGCGCGCCCGATAACGCCGGAGTCGTGAGGTCGGCATCGAGCATCATCTACGGCGCGGCCCAAGCGTGGAACCTCAATCCGAAGGTGATCTTAGCGACGCTGCAAAAGGAACAGAGCCTGCTCACGATGCGCGAGCCGTCGGCCAAGCGCCTGCGGGAGGCGATGGGTTGCGGCATCTATGCAGGCAGCACGAACCGTTATCCGGGATTCGGCAGCCAGGTATGGAACGGCGCACGCAAGCTGTCCACGTACGAGGTCACGTTCGGCTGGAAGCCCGGGCTCGCGAAGAGGGTCACCGCGTACACCGAGAGCGGGCTCAGGAGCAAGATCATCGTGCCCGCGAACGCCTGCACGTACGCTCTGTACACGTACACGCCCTACTATCCGCAGAAGCTGTTCTGGGACGTCTACGTGCGTTACTTTGGCGATCCACATTCCCCGCCGAGGCTCCAACGGGTCTATCGGCTGTACGACCGCAAGACGCGTTCCTTCGTGTACACATCAAGTGAAGGCGAGCGCTATCGCACGACGACGAGGCGAAACAACCCCTATCAGTTGTTGGGTGTCGCATTCAGCATCGACAACAGCGCGACGGCCAACAACCTCCCGCTGTACCGCATGCAGGACTACCGGACCGGACTGTGGTCGTACACGGTCAACGCGAGCTTGCGGGACCGGCTGGTGTGGAGTCTCCCGACCATCCAGCTGGACAAGGGGATCGTGGGCAAGGTCGCCTCGCCGTCGACTTCGGCGACGTCCACGCCCGTCTATCGACTCGAGCACAAGCTGACGCACGCGACCTACCTCACCACCTCCGCCGCGACGAGGACCAGCTTCACGGGAGGTGCGCATGGTGCGTACCGGTATCGCGGGATCATGTTCCGGCTTGCCAAGTCGGTCGAGACGACCCGGCCGATAGGCCCGGCGAACCGCTGAGAGAACGATGTCGGTACTGGCCAGACGTGACGGCTCCGCCGCCGACAAGAACCTTCCAGCGTGCTATCCTACGCAGCGTTCGGCTTACCAGCTCACTTCGCGAGGACGCGACCGCATGAATCCCTCTTCGCACGACAAGTCCTTGCTCGACGACCCTTCCGAACTCACCGAACGTCCCGATCGGCCCGAAGAAGCGTGCGGTGTCATGGGCGTGTACGCTCCGGGTGAGGACGTCGCGAGGCTGACCTACTTCGGCCTGCACGCCCTTCAGCATCGAGGCCAGGAGTCGGCCGGTATCGCGGTTGGCGACGACGAGACGGTCACGGTCATCAAGAACCTCGGCCTCGTGTCGCGCGTCTTTCGCGAAAGCGATCTCGACTCGCTGACCGGTGACGTCGCGATCGGCCACACCCGGTACTCGACGACCGGCTCGAGCACGTCCTGGGAGAATGCCCAGCCGCACCTGTCGACGATCGGATACCAGGTCATCGCGCTGGCCCACAACGGCAACCTCGTGAACACCTACGAGTTGCGCGAGGCCCTCAAGGGCAACGGGATCAGCTTTCGCTCGACGACCGATTCCGAGGTTATGGCCACGCTCGTCGGCTGGTTCACGCAGCAGCACAACAAGCTGCGCGCTGGGATCCGGGAGACGATGGAGCTGATCCGGGGTGCGTATTCGGTGGTGCTCATCACCGAGAACGCTCTCTACGCGTTCCGCGACCCCTACGGCGTGCGCCCTCTCGTCCTCGGCAAGCTCGACGATCGCGGATGGGTCGTTGCGAGCGAGACATGCGGCCTGGACATCGTCGGAGCCGAGTACGTGCGCGACGTCGCGCCCGGCGAGATGCTCAAGATCAGCAAGGACGGGGTGGAATCGGAACAAGCCGTCCCCGCCCAGAAACCCTCACTGTGCATGTTCGAGTTCGTGTACTTTGCTCGCCCCGACTCCGAGCTGTTCGACTGCAGCATCTATGACGCGCGGCGCCGAATGGGCATGGCGCTCGCGCTCGAAGCGCCCGTGGATGCAGACATGGTGATGGGCGTGCCGGACTCCGGTCTCCCGGCCGCAGTCGGCTACGCCGAAGCGAGCGGGATCCCGTACGGAGAAGGGCTTGCCAAGAACCGCTACGTCGGCCGCACGTTCATCTCGCCGAGCCAGACGCTCAGGCAACAGGGGATCCGACTCAAGCTGAACCCGCTCAAGCGGGCGATCGCGGGCAAGCGCCTCGTGGTCGTGGACGATTCGATCGTGCGCGGGAACACCACGAAGAAGCTGATCGCGCTGCTTCGAGAGAGCGGCGCGGCCGAAGTACACATGCGCATCACCTCGCCGGCGGTCAAGTGGCCGTGCTTCTATGGGATCGATACCGATACGCAAGAGCAACTCATCGCGTCGGCAAAGTCGGTAGAGGAGATCAGGCAGCATGTTGGGGCGGACTCGCTGGCGTACCTGTCCTTGCCTGCGATGATCTCCGCAACCGATTCACCGCCGGACGCCTTCTGTCTGGCGTGCTTCGACGGTGAGTACCCGATCCAGATTCCCGACCAGGTCAAGCGCGGTAAGCTGGTTCTGGAGGCGTGCAGCTAGGGCTTTGGAGCGGCACTTGAAGCGACCGGACGAGTGGGACGCGCCCGCAGCGGAGAACGGCGTAGAAACGCCCGATACGCCAGCGACGCCACCCGACCCGAATACGCCGGAGCGTTCCGGCAGTGCTGGCGGCGAGAAGCGGGGATCCGCTCGCCCCGTTCTCGCGTACCTGACGATGGCCGGGGTCCTGTTCGGTAAGGTGCTCGTGGCCCGCTGGCTGATCCTCGGCGTCGGCCACGTCCTCACCGCGTCGCTGCAGGAAGCGGTGATGGTACTCGCGCTCCTTGGCGTCGTCGAACTGTTCTTCTCCAAGCGCCGATTCGCCGCCTACGTGGCCGTCGATGTCGCCGTGTCCCTCTCCCTGGTTGTGCTCACGGAGTACGTCACGTTCTACGAGCGAATGCTCGAACCGGGCGCGCTTCGGTTCGTGGGCCAGGTCGGAGAGGTAGGTCCGAGCCTGATTGCGCTGCTGACCCCGTGGTATCTGCTGTACGCGTTCGACTTCCCGCTCATCGCGATCTTCCGAAGGCCTCTGCGTGCATTCGCGGCGAGCGGCACCCGGCAAACGCGCCGGTTCAAGCTCGCGATCGTATCGATGCTCGCGCTTGCCGTGGCTTCCGTGGCGTGGGCAGTGGCGGCGCCGCGCGAGGCCGATCCCGTCACCATCGCCCAGCATCGCGGGATGCTCGCGTTCGAGACGGCGAGCCTGTCCGGGACGGTGGTGCGCTCGGGACTCCTCGCCATCGTGGGATTGGAGCAGTCCGCTGTGGCCAATCCGGTCGTCGACGACATCGACTACTCCGATGCCCGGGCGGTGCAGGACGCCATCGATGAGGTCTCTCGACGAGACGAGGGGCAGCGGATCGCCACATTCGACCCGGGCGCCTACGCGGGATCTCACATCATCGCGATCCAGGTCGAATCGCTTCAGCAACTCGGTCTTCAGCCTTGGGCGATGCCGAATCTCTCGAAGCTTGCATCAGAGAGCTGGTACTTCCCCAACGGTGTCACGCAAAGCGGCCTCGGCACGACCTCGGATGCTGAGTTCGCGATGAACGCCTCTCTCTATCCGCCGACGGACGAAGCCGCGTCAATCGCCTACGTGGATCGCGAGATACCTGCGCTACCCCGGCTCTTGGCCGACCAGGCCTACTACTCGTTCACGATGCACGCCAACACCATCAGGTTCTGGAACCGCAAAGAGCTCTACCCGGCGCTCGGATTCGCCGACTACTACGACCGCGCCTACTTCGGTCAAGAGAACACCATCGGCTTCGGCACTTCGGATCGGCAGTTCTTCAAGAAGGCGCTGCCGGTCATCGCCGCCGAGGCGGGCAGCGGCCCGGTCTATTGCCAGCTCATCACGGTCACCACGCACCACCCCTTCAAGCTGCCGCGATCCGTGGTGAAGCTCGAGCTGCCTGACTGGCTCCAGGGCAGCACGATAGGCCGCTACCTGGAAGCTATGGACTACGAGGACCGGCAGTTGGGCTACTTCGTAGACCAGTTGAAGAAGAAGGGCCTGTGGGAGAACTCGATTGTCGTCATCTACGGCGATCACGCCGGTCTTCGTCACAACGACCTGGTGGAGGACGCGAACCTCGAACGCGTGGAACGGCTGCTCGGCCACCCGTACACGCCCTTCGACTCAGCCAACGTCCCTATCATCATTCACTTGCCCGGCCAGACGGCCGGCGTCACGCGCACCGCGGCGGCAGGCCAAGTCGACATCATGCCTACGATCGCGGATGCGCTCGGCCTGGACCTTTCTGGGGTGCCGCACGTCGGCAGGTCCCTGTTCGAGTCAGACAGGCCGTTCCTCGTTGGCCGAAGTGGGTTGAGCGAGGGGTCGTTCATCAACCAGCGGATAGTGTGCGAGGCAGGCGACACGCTCGACTCGAGCGATGTCCTGTCGGTCAAGACCCGCAAGCGGGCGACGCTCACGCTGGACGATCGGCCGGACTGGGCGGCCGCCCGGACGCTCGAAGCGATTTCGCACGCTTACGTGGAGAGCTTGCCCGAGCGCGCATCCGGGGGCACGGAAGGCGCCATCATCCCGCGCAAGAAGCGCAATTAGGCGCTCGGCGCGGCGTCGGCCCCCGATTCGTGACTGCTAGAATCGCCCCACGGGCGCGAACGCGTCCGTCCCCGCGCGAGGAGTGGCATGCCTGACGAGCCGATCGATTCTGGCCCCTTCACGTACCGAGACGCCGGCGTCGACACCGCCGAGGGCGCCCGAGCTGTGGCCGTCATTCGCGACGCCGTACGATCGACGTACCGCCGAGAGGTGATCGGCGACATCGGGGGCTTCGGCGGACTGTTCAGCGCAGCGGCGCTGAAAGACATGGAAGACCCCGTCCTCGTCTCCGGCACCGACGGCGTCGGCACGAAGCTCAAGCTGGCTCAACTCATGGATCGCCACGACACCGTCGGCATCGACCTCGTGGCGATGTGCGCGAACGACATCCTCGTCTCCGGTGCCGAGCCACTCTTCTTCCTCGACTACATCGCCATCGGCAAGCTCGACGCCGAGCGCGTCGCGTCCATCGTCTCCGGCATCGCTGAAGGATGTCGTCAGGCGGGATGCGCGCTCGTCGGCGGCGAGATGGCCGAGCACCCCGGCGTTATGCCCGAGGACGACTACGACCTCTCCGGCTTCTGCGTCGGCGTTGTCGATCGCCCGCGGATGATCGACATCTCGGCGGTCCAGCCGGGCGACGTGGTGCTCGGGCTCGCCTCGAGCGGTCTTCACAGCAACGGCTTCTCGCTGGTTCGGCGCGTGCTTGTCGACGGACGTGAGGATGGGCTCGATCTGCCCCGCGTGGACCTTGGCGGGCGTCACCTCGGCGACGTGTTGCTCGAACCGACGCGCATCTACGTGCGTCCCATCCTGGACCTGCTGCGGGAGCTTCCCGTGAAGTCGATGGCGCACATCACCGGTGGCGGGATCACCGAGAACCTCGATCGTGCGCTTCCGGATTCGTGCGACGCGAGCATCGCCAAGGCCGCCTGGCGTGTGCCGCGAGTCTTCGGCCTGATTGCGCAGGAGGCCGCCTTGGATGACGCGGAGATGTATCGCACGTTCAACATGGGAATCGGCTTCGCGCTTGTCGTCGACCGCAGACTCGCGGCGGACGCTTCCGCGCTCTTGCACGAGGCGGGCGAGCGCGTGTTCGAGATCGGCGAGGTGACGGAAGGCTCGGGGAAGGTGACCTACGATGGCTAGGCTCCACATCGGCGTCCTGATCTCAGGGAGCGGCACGAACCTTCAGGCGATCATGGATGCGTGTGCCGACGGCCGGATCGACGGCGAAGTGGTCGTCGTGGTCTCCAGCCACACCGAAGCCTACGGCCTCGAGCGCGCGCGCAAGGCCGGCATCCCCGCCGTGTGCCTCGACCGTACGGAGTACAGGACGTTCGGGGCGTTCAACAAGGCGATCCTCGATGCTCTCCAGTCGCACGGGGCTCGTATCGTCGTGATGGCGGGCTACATGCGGCTCCTCGGCAAGGACGTGCTGCGCGCCTATCCGTACCGCGTGCTCAACATTCATCCCGCGCTTCTGCCGGCGTTCCCCGGAGCGTCGGGCATTCGCGACGCGTTCGAGTACGGCGTCAAGGTCACAGGTGTCACCGTTCACTTCGCCGACGAGCAGTTCGACAAAGGTCCGATCATCGCCCAAGAAGCGGTGCCGGTGGCCGAAGACGATACCCTCGAGACCCTCGAGGCCAAGATCCATGAGATCGAGCACCGCATCTATCCGCGAGCACTCCAGCTGATCGCCGAAGATCGCGTCGAGATCATCGGGCGCAAGGTCGTCATTCGCGAGCATGCGGGCTGACGTCCCTGTCGCTAGCGGTGGGACTCTGGTAAGGAATCGGTAAGGCAGCCCTGCGACGATTGCTGTCGCGACGCCCGAGCGGATCGGCCGAGCGTTCGCCCACGCTCGCGGCACGCCGATGAGGGAGTCGCCAATGGACTGGGAGCAGTTCGTCGAGGGGGGCTTGATCGGGCCTGCTCCAGAGGCGAAAGCCCGGTCTATGCCTCTACTGAATGAGGCTTGGGACGCGGCGATACGCGCCCGTCGTCAGTGCGTGGAGCACGAATATGCCGCGTCCGACCGGTCTATACGCGAGGCGATGACCATCGCGACCGACTCGCTGTGCCAGTACTTCGGATACCGCTTCGTCAAGCCGGCGACGTTCGACGACGCGCAGCTGGTCTGCTCCGCGTACTTCAATCCCGGCATCGCCGACGGGGTGTTCGAGCGGGCGCGAATCCTTGGGGGCATGCTGCCGCTTCCCGAGATCGAGCTCGAAGAGGATCTGAACAATCGGGTCAGGCACAGCGTCGGCGCGTCAGCCGAGCTCTGTGCGATGGTCGAGGCGTTCGTGTATTTCCAGTAGGCCGCCACTTCCGCGTCTGCCACTTCCGCTCTTGCCGCGAGCCGCTACACTTGCATGGAGCGATGCCCGGCACCCGAACCTCGGCCCGGGCGTCCGCAGTCTGTGAGCGATCGAGCAGGGGAGCGGGGCATCCATGGAGCAGCCAGCTATCAAGCGCGCACTCATCTCGGTGACCGACAAGACCGGCGTGGTCCAGTTCGCTCGTGCGCTTGCCGAGGAGTTCGGCGTCGAGATCGTCTCGACCGGCGGTACGGCCAAGGCGATCGCGGACGGCGGCGTCGACGTGCGGCCGATCGACGACCTCACCGGCTTCCCCGAGATGATGGACGGCCGAGTCAAGACGCTCCATCCGCGCGTGCACGGCGGTCTGCTCGCTCGTCGCGACGTGCCCGAGCACATGCGCCAGGCCGAGGAGCACGGCATCGGCATGATCGATCTCGTGTGCGTGAACCTCTACGCGTTTGAGGCGACGGTGGCCAAGGAAGGCGTGACCCTCGAGGACGCGGTCGAGAACATCGACATCGGCGGACCCTCGATGCTTCGTTCTGCCGCGAAGAACTTCGCGGCCGTGACTGTGGTGACGAACCCCGGCGACTACGAGGCGATTCTCGCCGAGATGCGCGCTCACGGCGGCGCGACGACCGCCGAGACCCGCATGAAGCTCGCCTTGGAGGTCTTCCGCAAGACGAGCGCATACGACAACGCGATCTACAGCTATCTCTCGCGCGTGACTGCCGGAGAGGGCCAGCTCTTCCCCGCCGACGTGCGATTCTTCCTCGACAAGGTCCAGGATCTCCGCTACGGGGAGAACCCGCATCAGAAGGCGGCGTTCTATCGCTTCGCCGACGCAAAGGAGCTCACCCTCTCGCGTGCCGAGCAGCTGCAAGGCAAGGAGCTCTCCTACAACAACATCCTCGACACCGACGCCTGCTGGTCGGCGGTGCGTGAGTTCGTGAACGAGCCGGCGTGCGTGATCGTCAAGCACACGAACCCCTGCGGTACGGCCATCGCCGGCGACATCACCGAGGCCTACCGTCGCGCGTGGGCGAGCGACCCGATCTCGGCGTTTGGCGGCGTGATGGCGTTCAACCGTCCCGTCCCGGCGTCGCTCATCGAAGCGATCTACGAGAACGAGCAGTTCGTCGAGGTCATGATCGCTCCGGACTACGAAGCGGCCGCGCTGGACCTGCTGACTCAGAAGCCCAACCTCAGGGTTCTCAAGACCGGCGGCGCCCGGCCCGTGGGCGGCCACTACGAGTCGCGCGCGGTCGAAGGCGGGATGCTCGTGCAGACCTCCGACACTGTGTCCGAGAACCCCAGCGAGTTCACCGTCGCAAGCAAGCGTCAGCCGACCGACGACGAGATGGAGCAGCTCCTCTTCGCCTGGAAAGTCGCCAAGAGCGTGAAGAGCAACGCGATCCTGCTCGTGAAGGACTTCGCGAGCGTGGGAGTGGGTGCCGGCCAGATGAGCCGGGTGGACAGCGCGAAGATCGCGGTCGAGAAGGCCGGCGACAAGGCGAAGGGCGCGGTCTGCGCGAGCGATGCGTTCATGCCGTTCGCGGACTCGCTCGAGGTGTGCGCTGCCGCGGGCGTGACGGCCGTCATCCAGCCCGGAGGCTCGAACCGCGACCCCGAGGTCATCGCAGCGGCGGACGCGGCCGGTGTGGCGCTGGTGTTCACGGGGCATCGGCACTTCCGGCACTAGGTCCGAGTGGCCCGTCCGTGGACATGCCGCCGCTAGTCGTCGCCTTCTGGGCGCTGGTTGCGGCCGGCGTCTTCGGGCTGCTGTTCGACCTCTACGCGCTCAAGGTCGAGACGGCGCATCGCATGGCCGTCGCGGCGCTCGCCCTCAAGTCGTTCGTCCCGATGGCATTCGTCGCCTGGTGGCTGTACTACAACGCCATCCCCGGCGTGGTCGTCGAGGGTCTCGCCGACCTCGGTGTGCTCGCGGGACTCATGCTCGTGTCGGTCGTACTGCTCTTGGCGGCGCTCGGCTGTGAGCTTGCGGCGTGGGCCGCTGTGAAGCGCGCCGAGGAATCACAGCGCTAGCGCTTCGGGCTGATACCGGGATCACCGGGCTTCCCGCTCGCCTCTGTCGAGTGTGTGCGCGCTCACAGTCGGCGTCTCACATACGTCATCACCGATGCCGATAACCCGATCGAGCGAACCGTTACGTCTCGCCCGCCGACTTCTGGCGGATTGGAACATCCGGGCCGGGTAGAATCCGGTCGCGTACCGGAGGGAAAGATCATGTCCCGCACGATAGAGAACCGTCGGATCGGTCTGGCCCTGGCGTTATGCGCCTTCTTGGTGCTCGCCAGTCCCTCCGTCACAGCCGGCCTGTTCGCCGACGGCGATGGCGAGATTCCCGGAGTGGCGACGACTTCACCGGCCGAGGGCACGTTCACCGAACCTTCGGACACCCACGACGTCTTCAGGGTGCGCATCCTTGAGGGCGAGCTCTTCAGGGCCGGCATGAGTTTCTCGGGGAACATCGATGCCGATCTGGACCTCTACTCCCCCGACTCAACAACACTGAGCGGCGCGATCGGCGTCGCGAGTGCGGAACACCCTGACCATGGCTATCCACTCCAACTGTCTCTCCTGGCATCGGAGTCCGGCACCTACTACCTCGACGTCTCCAACCTGATCGGGGATCCCGTGCAGCAGACCGGTTACTCGGTGTACTTCACGACTGACTGGCCCGGTGACACCGGCGAGCTCCCAGGCGCGGCACTTCTCGAATCGCCGTTCACCGGGGCGCTGGAATCCGAGATCGACCAGGACGACGTCTACCACGTGAAGCTCGCAGCGGGCGAGCAGCTGGATCTGATGCTGGACGGTGCGGCCGACGCAGACTTCGACCTGAACCTGTTCGGCCCAGGAACATCCTCTGTCGACGACGTGGAGGACGCGGTCGCTTCGTCTGGCGAGAGCGGATCCGGAGAGCGCATCCAATACGTTGCGCCCGTGTCCGGCACCTACTGCGTGAACGTATACACGTGCAGCGGCTCGGGGGCCTATAAGATCACGTGGTCGAGGAAGGCGGCGGTCAGCGTACCGGCTGTCGCGAGCGCCATGGCCTACGGCCGCACCTACACCGCCACCGGATCTCTGAGCCTGAAGAAGACGGCTCCGAGGAGCGTCACCCGCCTGCAAGCGTATCGCCTTGAGCGAGGCAAGTGGGTATTGCGGTCGACTCAGACAGCGTCACTGACGAACTCGGCGGGGCGAGTGAGGTACTCGGCGAAGCTTCGGCTGCCCTATCGGGGGAAGTGGCGCGTCCGCGCGTATCAGAAAGATGCCGTCCATGCGACCGCCTACAGCGCGTATCGCTACGTCACCGTGAAGTAGGGCGCCCCTCCCGCGCGCTACTCCCCAGTGTGTCCCAGAACGACCTCGCTCGTGGGCAGTGCGAACTCGATGCCTTCGTCGGCGAAGCGCGCGTGCAGCCGTTTCATGAAGTCGTGAACGAGCACGGCCCTGTCGGCGTACGTCGATGCCCTCAGGATCACTACGCCGCGGATCGCCCAATCGCCGAACTCGCGGAATCGCACGATGGGCTCGCATTCGACGACGGCTCCAGGCGTGCCCTCAAGGGTGCCGCAGGCGACTTCACCCACCACGCGCTCCACCTCCTCGAGGTCTGCCCCATAGCCGATCTGGAACGGCACGGTGACTGAGTGTTGCTCGTCCATGGACGTGAAGTTCGTGACGAGCGACTTGCCAATCACCGAGTTGGGCACGATGACGAGGTCGTTGGAGAGCTGCTTGACCGTCGTGTTCCGCCAGGTCACGTCGTGGACCCAGCCCTCCTGCCCGGATTCTAGCCGGATGAAGTCACCGGGCTTGATCTGCCTCGAGAGCACGACCTGCAATCCTGCGAAGAGATTCCCGAGCGTGTCCTGCAGCGCGAGCGCTATGGCGAGGCCACCGACGCCGGCTGCGGTGAGCAGCGGCGCGATCGAGAGCCCCATCGCCGCAAGCGCGACGAGCGCGCCGACGATGAACACGGCTATGCGCGCAAGGTTCACGAAGATGGTGCCGGACGGCACGACTGCCCCCTCGCGTGTCGTCCACGCGCGCACGACCTTGCCGACGACACGCATCGCGAGCCACGTGAAGGAGGCGATCCAGAGGACTTGTAGCGTGTTCAGCACGATGCGGTCCACGCGTACTCCGAGATCGAGAGTCGGCAGCAGTACGCTGAAGCCGACGAGGGCACCCCAGACGAGTGGTAGGCCGGTGAGCGATTCCGCCAGTGCGCGGCCCGCGCGCCAGCCACGACGGTCCGATGCCGAGCGGAGCACGGTCTTCACGGCGACGCCGACGAGCCATCCAAGGATGGTCGTGCCCAGGACCACCGGCCACGGGCCGTACTGATCCACGAGGTCAGTAAGCATGCGTTTCCTCTCGGCGGGGGTCTCCGCAATCGTAGCATTGGCGCGTTGACCCCCCAGCATGCCGACGCTACACTGTCGCTTGCCTTGCGCCGGGGTAGTCCGGACGGGGCGGGCCGTTAGCTCAGTTGGCAGAGCACCGGACTTTTAATCCGGGTGTCGTAGGTTCGAGACCTACACGGCCCACCAGTTACCCAGCCGCCCCCATCGTCTAGCGGCCAAGGACTCCGCCCTTTCAAGGCGGCAACAGGGATTCGAATTCCCTTGGGGGCACCAGCTTACCGAGTAGGCCCGCCTGCGAAAGCAGGCGGGCCTACGTGCGTACATGGGCCTTGATTGCTTCGGTATATAGCCTCGCCCGCTTCGTCGGATCGAGACATCTTGCCCGATCCGCGCCGATCCTTAGGAATCCCGCATCGCGCCGCTCGGCGCTGGTCTCGCCACCGTGGCTCTTTCGTGCTTTCCTGATGTCGGCAAGTTGCGGCGGCAGGCACAGGTACGGAAGCCAATGGGCCGGCGACTCGCCTGAACGAACACTCGACAAGGGGGGTTCACATGAGGCCACGGACCAAGGCGCTTTGGCACGCAGGGGTAGTCTTCTTGTTGGCGATGCTCTGGGCAGCTCCTGCCCTTGGATGGACCCGCCCCGCAGTGGAAACCGGCTTGTACCACAGCGTGGGCCTGAGAACCGACGGTACAGCCGTCGCTACCGGCTGGAACGACGACGAGCAATGCAACGTCTCCACGTGGACTAACCTGACCGCTATATCGGGCGGGTCGCGTCACACGCTCGGGTTGAAGTCCGGCGGCACTGTGGTCGCAACTGGGTCGGACTCTGATGGACAGTGCAATGTGACCGGGTGGACAGGCATAACCGCGATCGCAACCGGAACATGGCACAGCCTGGGACTGAAGGCAGATGGCACGGTAGTCGCCGCCGGCAGAACGGCCGAAGGGCAGGGAAGTGTGTCGAGTTGGGCCGGCATCAAGGCCGTGTGCGCCGGTTCGACGCACACCCTGGGGCTCAAGTCGGATGGCACCGTGGTCGCATGCGGCAGCAGCCAATACGGACAGTCCAACGTGGCTCCTTGGACCGGGATCTCGGCTATTTCCGCTGGCCAAGAGCACAGCGTAGGGCTCAAGTCCGACGGCACGGTTGTCGCGACCGGCACGAACACCGAGGGGCAATGCAATGTGTCGTCGTGGACGAACATCGTCGCCATTTCCGCGGGTGGATTCAACACTGTCGGGCTCAAGTCCGATGGCACGGTCGTTG
This sequence comes from uncultured Actinomycetes bacterium, assembly GCA_963725795.1. Classification (GTDB taxonomy): domain Bacteria; phylum Actinomycetota; class Coriobacteriia; order Anaerosomatales; family CAVRZR01; genus CAVRZR01. The sequence goes on from CAVRZR010000003.1 coordinate 46,948, forward strand.
CCACCGGCAGAAATTCCGATGGGCAATTGAACGTATCGACGTGGACGAACGTCGCAGCCATCTCCGTGTATAGCATGCACACACTCGGGCTGAAGTATGATGGCGCGGTTGTGGGCACGGGGAATATCGCGTACGGGCAGGCCGTGCCAGGATGGAACCTGCTGCTGCAGACGAGGCCGATCAGCCAAGCCAACGTGGCCCCCATCGCACCAGCAGCCTACACTGGATCACCGATAACACCGACTCCTGCGGTGACGGATGGCGGACGCGTTCTCGCGGCGGGCGCCGAGTACACCGTTGGGTACTCGAACAACGTGAATGCCGGCACCGGCTCGGCGGTGATGTCTGGCCACGGGTTCTACTCCGGGCAGTCCGTCGTCAATTTCCAGATCGACCCCAAACCGCTGGCTGCCTCGATGATCGGCCCCATCGGAGACCAAACCTATACCGGCTCGGTCGTCACGCCCTCCCTCGCGGTTAGCGACGGCGCGAAGACCCTCGTCGCCGGCGCCGACTACTCGGTCGTGTTCGCGAACAACACCAACCCCGGCACGGCGACGGCGACGCTGACCGGCCTTGGCAACTACTCCGGAACCGCCGGCGCGACGTTCAAGATCCGCAAGCCGTTATCCGGAGTGACCGTTGCAGCTATCCCCGCGCAAACGTATACCGGCTCGCCCATCACGCCCGCCCTCGCGGTGAGCGAGGGTGTCAAGATGCTCGTATTGGGTGTTGATTACTCGGTCGTGTACTCGGGGAACCTGAACGCGGGGACTGCGACGGCGACACTGACCGGCCTCGGTGATTACGCTGCGACGACGAGCGCGACGTTCCAGATCAATGCCAAGCCGATCTCCACGGTCGCGGCAGCAGCGGTGCCGGCGCAAACGTTCACCGGCTCGGCGATAACGCCTACCCTGGCGCTGACCGACGGCGCGAAGACGCTAGTCGTGGGAGTCGACTATTCAGTAGCCTACTCGGGAAACATCAACGCCGGCACGGCGACCATTACCGTCACGGGCGCCGGCAACTATTCGGGCAGCCGCGCGGTGACCTTCCAGATCGTCGCGAAGCCGGGCACGGGACTCGCGGTTGGGCCGATCGCCGCCCAGACATACAAGAGGTCTCCCATACAGCCCACATTGTCCGTGACGGACGGCGGAAGATCGCTCGTCGCCGGAATCGACTACACTCTCGCCTACTCCGGCAACGTAAATGCTGGCACCGCGAGTGTATCTGTAACCGGCATCGGCAATTACTCCGGGAGCCTTACGGCAACATTCGCTATCCTGCCCAAGACACTGCCGGCTGCCGCCTGTGCGGCTGTCGCATCGAGAGTCTACGTCGGCACTGCCTGCAAACCTTCGCCCGTCTTGCGGGACGGCGCCAAGACGCTCGTCCTCGGCCGGGATTACCGGCTCAGCTACAGTGCCAACGTCCAACCCGGCAAGGGGATCATCACGATCACGGGCTTGGGCAACTACCGTGGTGTGCTCAAAGCGTCCTTCGTCATCCTCCCGAGGAAGATCTCGATCGGCTCGCTCAGCGCAGGTGTGGCCAAGGCAACCGTCGCCTGGAAGGCGTCGTCAGGCAGGGTGAGCGGCTACCAGATCGCGTATCGCAAGGCGGGCAGTTCGGCTTGGAGGTACCTGTACGTGAGCGGTGCGACACGTCGCACTATCAGCGGACTTGTGAGGGGCAAGAGTTGCTCCTTCAAGCTACGCGCGTACAGGACCATCGGGGCCAAGCGCTACTTCGGCGCGTGGGGAAGCACGAGGTCGGTGGCAGTCAGGTAGCCCACAGGGAAGGCCAGCATCAAGCTCGAAGGTGGCGAAACCGTTTCTGCTGAGTGTCCCTACAAGGATCTGGGCGAGGGCCAGGCCGTCACGGTCCAGCAGAACGCGGACGGTTCCTGGGTCGTCGTGAGTGTCCAGTGAAGCTGGGCAGCTTGTGAGTGCGTAACTGTGGCAGTCTCAATACTTCCACTCGGACGATGCGCGTCCAACAACGTCGCCAACCGCTGCGCCACCATCGCCTGCTGTCCTGCGGTGTAGTGGCGGCGCAGGTCGTTCTCCTGCACCACCCACGCCCACACCGCCCGCCCCCGGCCGTCGCCCGTTTCAGGGTACCCGTCGGCCCCCTATTGATAAGGCCCTCCGAAACATTCACACCGGGTGTCGGATTTGTTGCTTCCGACGAGAGGCGAAGCGGTGCACACGGCCACGCAAGTACATCGACGCACACAACGCCCGCCGACGGCCCTCTACCCTGTTGTGTACGGCACTCGGCGTCTGTCTCGGCAGCGTAGCGGTACAGTCGCGTGGCGCCCGGACTACCGGCTTGGTATCCCACGGGCTACTGTTCCCAATGGCAGATCAGAGAACGCCCGAAAAGGTAGCCATCGCGTAGCCATCCGTTAGCCGCACGCGCCGGGGCACTTTCCATCGCCCGCCGACTTAGCGGTACGACTCGGGCTTGTCTCCTGCGACGATTCGGAACAGGTCGAAACGCGAAAACACGGCTTGTGAGCAGGGGTTCACTTTCGGATTCCCTTGGGGGCCTACGTGCATTTCGGCGGCCGAGACCAAAAGGGAGGGTCCCCGTCAACGGGGACCCTCCCTTACCGGTGTGCATCCGCCGTTGGGGGCTGGCGCTGGGGCGCTCGGGCGCGGCGGATGCTGGTGCTACGTCGTCGAATTGGTGAGTACCCGCAAAGCCTCGGTTGTCACGTCCGGTGGCTGTCGTTAATGAGAAGTACACCGGAATGCAAGGTTGGGCTCGCGACGGCACGGGGCAGAGGAGCCGCAGGTTTGCGCGGCCCGGCAGTCGGAATCAGTCGTGCGGGGCACCAGAAACGCAAACGACCCGGCTGCCACTACCGGGTCGTTACGCGTACCAAGGAGGGTGAAGAAGGCTCTCTGTTAGGGAGTATGCCCATTGGTTGTGAAACCAATCTGCACGAGGTGTGGAAGCCTCGTGGAGATGGATTGCGGCTCCACGTCCGCAGGCGCGCTGCTTCGCCCGGTGCGTTCGTATCTTCGCGATCTCCTCGACGTGACCGTAGAGATGCAGGCCCTTGGAGACGCCGATCAGGCTTCCCGATCCCACGCCGATCTCCTCGGCCATCCACTGCTTGAGCAGCTCGAGTCCGGCCATGTTGACCGGGAAGCCGCCCCACGCGTCCCAGCTGCGGAAGTAGACGACGAGATGGAGCTTGCCGTAACGCACGCGACAGTCGATGAGCCGCATGCAAGGCGGATCGTAGCCGACGCCTTGGTTGTCGTGGACGGTGATGTCCTCGGGTCGGCCGATCTCGATCGTCGCTTGATTCGTGTTACCGCCTGACTCCTTGAGCATCTTGATGGCCCACTCGATCTGCGGCAGCGTGACGCCGAGCAGGTCGTCGGCTACCGGCCACATGATCCGCTGGCCGTACGTGTACTCCTCGTTCTCCTGCAACTTGTCGCTCAGGAGATAGCCGGGGAAGTACTCGCACATCACGTAGTTCTCGTCGGCGAGCGGAGGTATGCCGAGGCCGTCGGGGATGATCGGCAGCAGCGGACCGCTTCCCGGATCCTTGACGACGACCGTGGCGAAATCGAGCTCGATCCGATCCGTCCCTTCGTAGCTGCCGCGCTCGACCTCGTATCTGTAGCCATGCGTCATGAGCGCATCGATCACTTGGAACCAGGCGTCATCAAGATCGCGTGCGATGATCGACACGGGGAGAAGCTCGTTCCTGTCCAAGGCAGCTTCCTTCTCTGAGTCGTTGGCTCCATCGCGGCTCCCGGATCTTCGCGAGCCCCACGGACACGTTAGCATCATGTCTTGAGTACTCGCTGCGCCCGTCCGAGGAGCGGCGCAGGGTTTGCTTCCCGAACAACGCCCCCATCGTCTAGTGGCCAAGGACGCCGCCTTCTCAAGGCGGTAACGGAGATTCGAATCCTCCTGGGGGCACCAATGCCCATTGCGGCCGTCGAGCTGAACCCCGGCGGCTTCTCGATGACGAGGGCGGCATGAACTGGCGGAGCTGGACGACGATTGCGGGGATCGTACTGATCCTCGTCGGCATCCCGATGCTCGTGTGTCCCGGACCGGGAGGGCTCTTCATCGCGGCCGGCCTTTCACTTCTGCTGACGGGGCGATTGCCTGTGCGGACCGAGCCGTCCTCGGACAAGTCGTCGCTGAGCGGCCCCATCGATACCCCGTATCGCATCCGGGAGAGCGAGCGGAGCGCTGATACAATGTCCCGGCGACCGGATGATGCCGATGAAGGCGTCACCAGCAGGGGCGATTAACTCAGCGGGAGAGTGCCTCCCTTACAAGGAGGAAGTCGGGGGTTCAAATCCCTCATCGCCCACCAGCTCACAGGCCCCGTCTCGGAGACCTGAGACAGGCTTCTGCGCCCTGCGACGCCTACTTCACAAGCACGTTCGCGTACCCGCTCGACCACACTGCGGAGTGCTGAGCGTCAGCCGGGTGGTACGCGCGGAGTCGCCACGTCCCTGCGTACGGCAGGCGTACGGACTGTGCGTACCGGGAGTGTGCAGAGTAGTCAGACACTCTCGCGGTGACGTACCCGTAGGCCTTCCACGTGCGTCCCACCTTGCGCCACTTGTAGATCCGCACCGGACGTGTACCGGCTAGATGCCGAGGCTTCAGCAGGCCGGATATCGAATACGTCTTTGACCTGCTCATGCTCTTGGGTGTGACGGGATTCCCGACCACGACTTTCCTCAGCTCAGCACGAGTCGTTGGGACGGCCACAATACCGCTCGCCACCCAACTGCGGGCTTGCGCGACGCCGACCCGGACTGATGTTGGGACGTGGCTCTCGAAGTCGTGATATGGCGCCAGGCCGACGGCCTCTCTCTCTAGGCCGACCGAAACGTTTCGTCCCCCCGCGAAGCTGTCCTCGGTCACGACACTCTTCACGAGCGAATAGACGGCGTTCCCATAGTCCTTCACGACTGAGGTGAGAATGACGTTCCCAGATCCTGGATTCGTGACGTACTCATCCGTGTCCACGCCTATGTACAACGCGCCCTTCTCGCGACAGGCCTTGAGGACGCCCTTGCTCGCGCCGCCTGCCGCCGCGAATACGACGTCTGCACCATCCGCGATCGCGTCACCCGCGATCTCCTCTCCCCGCCCTTCATCGGTGAACGAGTTCGCGTACGCGCCGATGACTTTCACTCTCGGATCCACGAGCCTGGCCCCGGCGACGTAGCCGGCCTCGAAGAGCTGCACTGCCGGAACGTCCATGCCGCCGACGAACGCAATGGTATTCGCGGCGTTCAGTCGGGTGTCGAAATCGCTACGCGTGGAGCGCGCGGCCAGAACACCGGCCAAGTATGCGGCTTCTTGTGCCTTGAAGCTGATTCCGACCAGGTTCGCCGGCGGCTTGTCCACGAAGCCATCCAGTATGGCAAACCGCGCGTTCGGGTGTTCCTTCGCCTTCTTCACCATAGGATCGGAAAGCAGTCCGTCCGAGAACACGAGGTCCGCACCTTCGCCCACGAGCAACGCGATGTTCGACGCGTAGGCGGTCTCCTCGGCCGACTCGCGAACAACCACCCCGATCCCGAAGTCGCTCTTGGCCTTCGTGAGCGCGCCGATGACCGCGTCATTGAACCCATTGTCTCCCAGGCGGGAGTAGGCGTTTGTAAGGAATCCTACGGTGATGGCGGGTTCTGCCGCGCCGGTGTACCTGCCGACGGCAGGCGCAGGGCCTGCCACAGCCGAAGCCGCCAGCACCAAAGCAAGCAGTGCGATCGGTAGACGGACAGCGCGAGAATGCACTCGGTTCTGGTCCATGGCAGCCTCCTCAGCCACAGGGCCTCGACCGGGTGCTTGTCTAGGTATGCGGGTTGCGTCCCCCTCGAGAGCCCCCGACCCTCGATAGTCCGGTACCTACCCCGGGCTCCTCGGGCCGAAACCGCGACATCGCCCGCACCCGAAGCTGGAAGTCGAGACCGAGCTGACGGTGTTCTCGGCCCACCCGGCTAGGCGGTTCGAAACTCATCCACTATGGCCCACCAGTAACCTCAGAGGCCTCGGTGAACCTGCCGGGGCCTCGTGCGCTGCCGTCAGGGGGATGGAGCGCATCGGACGGACTAGGGCGTTTACCTGACCTCGACTATGCGCCTGAGCCGATGGGGGAGTAGAATCGTGCCGTTGCCGCAGGTCCTCCGGGGGGAGGACCCGGCTAGCGAAGGGGGACCCATGAGCACCCAGAAACGCTTCAGGCGTCTGTGCGCTGCTGTGCTGTGCGCGGCCGTCACGCTAGTGCTACTGCTCCCGGCGATCGCGGCGGGGGTGACCGTGGATGTCCCGGTTGGGGCGTATCCTTCGGCAGCGGTCGTGTATACCGGGAGCACGCCCGCGAAGGTCTACGTGACCAACTACTACAGCAATGATGTGAGCGTCATCGGTGGTGACACGGACGCCGAGATCGGCCCGAGGATCGGCGTTGGCTGGCATCCCATGGCCGTCGCGTGCGACGTGTCGCTCAAGGAGGTGTATGCCCTCGGGTCCGGCGGCATCTCCGACGTCACAGTCATCGACGCTGCGACCGACGTGCCGAAGACGACGATTGGCCTCGCCGGGCAGGCTATGGACATCGCCGTCGACGAGTCTCTCGATGACGTGTTCGTTCCTACGTGGGGCCCCGGTAACAGCGTGGCCGTGATCCATCGGCACGACCCCGACGCGTCCCCCGACATCATTGCCGTGGGCACGAACCCGGGGAACGTGGCCGTCGACGCCGAGAAGCACTGGATATACGTGTCGAACTCCGGAAGCGGCGATGTGAGCGTAATCGACGCGACGCTGGAGCCGCCGGCTGTGGTGGCCACTATCGGCACCGGGAGCCAGCCGGGTGAGATGGCCATAGATCCGGTTACGCACAAGCTCTATGTTGTCTGCTCGGGCAGCAACGAGGTGACCGTCATCGACGGGGGAGCCGACCGCCCCTCGACGCCTTCGTTCGTGAAGAACGTCGGCGTGGGCTCGATGCCCAACTTCGTGGCCGTCGACTCCTTGCATCAGAAGGTCTATGTGACCAACGGAGGCGGATACTACGCCTCGCATGACGTTAGCGTGATCGACAGTGGGACAGACACAGAGATCCAGCCGAGGATTTACGCGGGGCCATACCCCTATGACGTGGCAGTCGATCCTGCGCTCAACCTGGTCCACGTGACCAACTACTACACCAGCAACATGACGGTGATCGATGCGGGAAACGGCAACGCTACGACAGACGTGCCGGTCGGCGGGACGCCCGGGGTTGTCGAGGTGAACCCTGACAACCACAAAGTCTACGTGCTGAACGGGACCAGCGACACGGTGACGGTCCACACGCCGCCAGTGCCTCCAGCCACCCACGTCATCAAGGCCACAGCCGGCCCGTTCGGCTCGATTACCCCATCGGGAGACGTGCCGGTCGCCGATGGCGGCAGCCAGACCTTCCTCATTTCGCCGGAATTCGGCTACCACGTGGGCGCACTCGCAGTGGACGGCGTCGTCGACAGCACGTTCGACTCGACCGGCGGTTCCTACACGTTCACGAGTGTGACTACCGATCGCTCGATCTCGGTGAGGTTCGATCCCAACGTCTATACGCTCACATACGTCGCTCAGGCGGGCGGCGAGATTCTCGATATCGTTTTCGGCATCAGGGCCAGCGTCTATCGGCTGCCCGTCCAGTACAACACCTACGGCCCGCCGGTCCAGGCCCTGCCCAAGAACCCCAGCGTATCGTACTTCACCGGCTGGCTGGAGGATGGGTTCGGGGGTCCGTATCGCATTGACCTGGTGACGGGCGATGCGACCTACACGGCGACGTTTGCCAAGCCCAACAAGCAGAACTGCTACAAGATCACGTACAAGTGTTCGCCGGGCGGGGCGGGTGCGATCGGCCCGTCAGGTGCGGAGACGCAGTGGGTCCTCCCCGGCCAGGACGGGATGCAGGTCTCCGCTATGCCGGGGAAGGCGGGATGGGTATTCGACCATTGGGACGACGGGAACATGTGTCCCACTCGACAGGAATTTAACGTGAACGCCGACATGAAGCTGAAGGCGATCTACGTGAAGAGTCCGTAGACGCAGTCTCAGACGGGCCGGAGGAGACTAGGGGAATCCTCTTGGCTCGCAAGCACTCAGGACGCCCGCTTCCCTTCGTGAGGAGCGGGCGTCGCTCGTGCTCTTGAAACGGACGCGGGATGCGTCTGCATCTGGTCCCCCACAAGTGACCGCCTCAGGCGGTTCGAAACTCATCCAATATGGTCCACCAGTCTCTTGCAGCTTGCTGCCAGCAGTGCCTGCGGTGCCGCCCAGTGCGTCGCGCTCGTCCTGGTGGTTCGTGCGCTCGGTTACCTGGTGAGGCACATCAGGCGGCACTGCCCCGCCTCCGGGCAGTGCCCCGCTACACGCGAATGGCTGCACTTGGCCGTTCGAAGGCTGTCAGCTATGGTCCGGGAGCAGGTGAAAGGGGTCTCCAGCACGGCGGGCCGCCGGCCTACTCTGGAAGGCGAGTCGTCTCCGCTTGCCGGTCCGGCCTTCTCGTGGCCACATTGCCCGAAGGAGTGACGTATGGCGCTATCAAGCGAATGGATCGAAGCGAACTTCGGGGGATGGGGGATCGGCCTGGGGTATTCTCCCTTGTTCGTTCTGATGGCCATGGTCCTGGCGCTTCCTTCATCGCTTTGGTCGCGCTATGTGCGGAGGAGAGAGTGGATTGGCTGGGCTGTCTCGATCGCTGCTGCCATCGTGCTCCTCCTCTTGAACCAAGGGCTATGGGTGTGGGCCGGACTCTGGGTGGTCATGCCGCAACTCCTGGCCTACCCGCTGACGAGGAACAGCCCGTGGCGGCGCCCGTTCGTGGCAGCGGGACTCTCGGTTGTCGGCGTCCTGCTCCTAGTGGTCCCGGCGATCCTACTGGGAGCGACTTCGAACTGATTCGTTGAAGAGCCGGATGGCTGCCAGTAGAGAGTACAAAGCACTAGCATGGACTACGGGCGTCGCTGCCAGGGACGACGAGGCAGTCTTCGCTTCGTCATGGACAACGGGGGGCACGTGTGGCTGCGGACGCAGAACCCAACAGGAAGCGTCTCGTCCTGGTCTCGGTCGCCTTGCTTGTTGTGGCGCTGGTCCTGGCGTGCCCGCTGACGTGGTTCTCGGCGTACGACACCGTGAACCGCTGGCTGCCGCGTCCCGACCGTTCCGCTCGACTCGAAGCAGCGATCAGAAGTCGCTATGGGACCGAGGTGACGTCGGTTCGCGTCACGCGCGTTAACGATATCAAGGTGGCCACTGATTTCCCGTACTCGCGCACGTACCGAACCTGGGGCTACCGGGCTGAGTACGCCGTCGCAGGCATTCCACTGAGATTCCGGCTGCACGCGAGTACGCCCGAGGACGTAAGCGAAGGTGCCGAGGATGAGATGATCGGCAGCTACTTCTACGGCCTGTTTCCGGAGGAGTTCGGCCTGACCGAAGCGGAGTTCAAGCAGGTGCTCATCGCATACGCCGAAGGAAGCGGCCAGACGCAGATCGCCCGCATGGAGAAGGCGGGCGACTTCCTTCGCGAGAGCGTGGATAGCCCCGCCGGATGGACGCAGTACCTGATCTACCCCCGCTTCGAAGACCTGTGGGACTACGGAGACGGGGACCCGACCGCGGTGGCGTACGTGGTCCTGTTCGACGCCGATACGAAGGAAGCCAAGTATCTAGGGAAGCTTACTGAGTTGCGGTGAGGAGAGTCTCACTCAGCACAGAGGACCAGCCCGACACATGGACGAAGGTAGCCCCGCGCTCGACGGCTACGCGGTTCGAAACTCATCAACTATGGCCCACCAACACCTTGTCGAAGACCTCCGCCCCGGCGGGGGCCTTCGTGCTTTCGCTCCGCGGAATGGAATCGACGTGGTGTCTCCGGGAGAGGACTACGCTCAACCTCGGACGGGCAGTCGAGGGACGAGTGACGCCCGCGGAGTACTACTCAGCACTCCAGTAGGCCGCACCCTCAGTCCCTGTCATGCCCTGCGGCTGCAGCATCAGCACCCCACCCGAGACCTGCGCTGCGGGACCCTTGAACACCTCGGCGTCGTACACTCGCAGTCCTTCGGTCGAGAACACCTTGTCAATATCCTTGGCGAGCTTCTCTCTTTCAGCGCTCCCGTACTTGACCTCCGTAAATGCCCTGCCGTCTGCGCCGAGGAACGCTCTGGAAAGGAATGGCATCGTGTCCCCGTCGGCGATCCAGTACGCCCAGACGTATGCGCCTTCTGCGTCATCCGCAGGCTTTGCCTCCAGCACGCGTATGTCTTTGACCGTGATCTTGAACTCACCAACCGCGCCCGTGGAGCCGACCTGGAGCGCACTGTCCTTCATCTCATCGGGAAGTCCGGCAGTCTCCTGGGTCGCTTCCGGCGCAGAAGTCAACTCTTGAGTCGGTTCCTCAGCGGTCGACTCGGGGACCGTACCGGTATCAGACGACTGGCCTCCGCAGCCGGACACGAGCACTCCGAGCAGCAATGGAACAACGAACACCCTGAGGGGCACGCGATTCCGTCTCATGTCCGCCTCCATCCATATCGTCTGAATCTCGAGACCGCGCAAGCACACCAATGTCGACCCCGAGAATACGTTGATTCCCTATTCCCGAACTTGCGACCTTGTGGCGCGCCGCGCTGACGGTCACAGCGGAACGTGCTTCCGGGGCCACAACCACCCGCTTTCCCCGCGTAGGATTCGGCTCCAATTGGATGCCAGCGAGCTGATGCTGTGCGGTCCCCACTGAGTTGCCCGCTCAGCGCTTGACGTCCGCGACGTTCGGATATACGCCAGACCTGGCGTTGAGCGCGTCAACAGGGGCGGCGCTTCAGCTGAAGCACGGGACGTCGGCCCGCAGCGGTTACAAGTACATCCACTATGGCCCACCAACAAACCATAGAGGCCTCGGCAACCGCGCCGGGGCCGCTTGCCATATCCTTCAGACGGACGACACGTCTACGACAGGCCTCTACGAGGGGAAATGCCATGCGAGGTCTCGGCAAGGTTGCAATCGTGGTGATGGGCTTCGGTGTTGTTGCCTGGGCGCTCGGGCTCATGCCCAGTTGGGCATGGGTTGTCGCGTCCGGTTGGCAGCAGCCCGGCACAAACTGGTGGGCCGTGATCGGCGCGCTGCTTGTGCCGACTGGTGTCCTCATCGCATTCGGTGGCTGGCTGATCGCGAAGCGCGATTGGCTGTCAACTCGGCTATTCGACGACACGGGCACCCAGATGGCAGTCGATGGACTCGGTCTTCTTCGAGTTGGTGTCATCATCATCGGCCTCGGGCTCCTGAGCGTGTCGATCCCCCGTCTGCTCGGCACCATCGGAACGTGGATCACGTTCGTGCAGCAGCAGCCTGTCGGCGATCAGATGACGACCGTCGAGGCCCCGTGGCCGACGCTCGTCGCGACGTCTGTTGCGGAGCTCGTGCAGCTGGTGGCAGGCGTGCTGCTCTTGCGGCGGTCCGATGCGATAGCGACGCGTCTATGGCTGCCCAAGCGACAGGCTGGGCCCACGCCAGGCGAGATGTCGGCGTGCCCCACGTGCGGCGCCGGATTCGACTCTGACGACTACGAAGACGCGAGCTCGGCAAGGTGCGCAGCGTGCCATGCTCCGCTCTACCCAGAAGGCGTCCGGACAGCACATCCAGTGGATGGTCGCGAGGCCTAGCCTGCAGGTGAGGCATGTCCGCAACTGCCGACATGCCGGGCGTCTCTCAGATGGTTCGGAACTCATCCACTACGGCCCACCAATAACCGACGAGGCCTCGGCGATCCTGCCGGGGCCTCCTATGGCGCGAGCGAGCGCCGTCGCAGGCATCTTCCTCTACTTCGGCGCCCCCGGCGGCTTCTCAGCGGCCGCGGGCGGCGCACTAGGCCTGTGGCTGGGGCAGGCCGCTGGACAGAAGCGACGTCGAGGAGTCCTCGTCATGGTGCTTGCAGCACTTCCGCTCGCGGCGGTGTCACTTGCGGTCTCTTGAAGCTTTCGGCGTCGGTGCTGGATGGGCGGCTTGACGCCCGCAGGCGAGCGCTGGCAGCCAGCCAGTTCGAAACTCATCACATACCACCATCAGCAACTCGCGAGACCTCGGCAATCGCACCGGGACCTCATGCACTATGCTCTAGGCACACAGGGATCCGAAGCAGTTGGGAGTGGCCAGATGAGTCTGCTCGAGTGGCGCTGCAGTCTGTTCCTGGCGGTGTTGGGTGTGCTGGCCCACTACACGCGTGATTCAGGGCGCTCGCCGAAGCAGGAGGCCGACATCGCCGCCGCCCACCAACAACCCAGGAGACTCCGGCGAGCGCAGGCTTCGACTGCATGCCTGGCTACTTCACGACTACCTTGGTAGCCGCGCTGTAGGTCTTCAGGTTCATCCGACTCTGCGCCGGTACGTACCAGCGGTAGTAGCGCACCTGCTTGGTTCTTACCGTCAGTACCTTCGCGGCCCTCCCTGCGGAACTCGTCTTGATCTTGTAGGTGCTCGTCCAAGTCCTGCCGTTCGTAGAGGTCTGCAGGTAGACGTAGCGGCCTGCGATTGGCTTGGCGCCCTTGCCCTTGATGACGGCCGAGAAGGCGAATCTGGCGACGCCACTTCGGCGGGTGTAGGTCACGATGGACTTGTTGGGCGTCCGTGCAATCGACGCCTTTGCCACGGCGGGCGCGTTGGAGCTGGCAGCGCTCCAGGTTGCGCTCTGTGGGCGGTTCTGACAGTCGGCGCCATCATCCGCAGCGTCGTCGCTCACGGCGATTCGGATCGTCCCGTGCGCCGAGGTCGCCGAATCGAACACCCCACTCCAGTCGACGAGACCGTAGTGGGAGGTTGAGAATCGCCCTCCCTTGATTGAGAGGGGATCCGGGAAGTAGAACGTGTTGGTAATGCCCGAGGAAGAGATCGTCCTGCCTCCTCCGCAGTCGAAGTTGGTGATGGTGTAGCCCGTGAGCGTCAGTCTTGTGATCTGCCCTGTCTTGGAGATGACGAACGAGATGCGTCCGGCTGAAACGCCGGGGACGGCTCGGAAGGTACCCGAGAAGGTCGTGTTGGAGGTTGGGGTCGCCGCAGTCCAGACCCTCTCAGCGTGTGCCATTGCGGGAACCGCGATTGCGAGAAGCAGCGCGATGACAACAATGACCGCGCTCAGCCTTCCCGCTTCAACCCATGAGAACCTGAAGCCTTTCACGAGATATCCCCCCTCTGTGTCCGGCTCCCCGAACCGGATCGTGCACATCACCTGAGCAGCTCGTGCAACTGAGAGGATCGAACCTTCGCCGATGTGAGACCAGAAGCTGCCCGAGCGGGCCTCTGGGCCTTCGTTCCCGCGAAGAACGCAACCATAACCCGGCGCAGGTGAGCACTATCGGTCGTGTCACGCGGTTCGAGACTCATCCACTATGGCCCACCATGAATGAGAGAACGCCCCAGAGGGGTCCATTCGGAGGACTCCGAAGGGGCGTTCTAGCTGGTAAGAGGCCCCTCCCTCTCGGCAGTTGTGGGTAAGGTTCAGACGGCAGCGTCAGCCGGTGAACAACTGGATCACGAGGACAATCACAGCAATAACCAACAATGCGTGGATCAGTCTGCCGCCGATGTGGAACAGCAGTCCGAGTAGCCACAGCACGAGCAGTATTCCAATGATCGCCCACAACATCCGAAACACCTCCAGGTCTGGGGCTATCTTCTTTCCCGCCCACGGCTCTCTGAAAACGCCCCTGCAAAGGGGTTCCAGATTCGTCCAGGATGGTCCACCAAGGAGAATTGCAGGTTGCACCTAGCTACGCGCCGGCATCTTCGACTGAGAACCCCCTTGTCATGCGGTTCCAGGGCCGTCCACGATGGCCCACCAGTAACTAGCGACGTTCGCACGCCTCTCTCTCCCGCAATCGGGTACGCTCTTCGCGGGAGGGCGCATTTCTATGGACCCGCGAACAGAATCAGTCGAATCTGCAGACGGGACGGCGATCAGCTTCCGAGTGACGGGATCCGGACCTGGCCTAGTGGTGGTCCCGGGGGCGGGCCTTCGTGGTCGAAGCTACGCAGCGCTTGGCCAGTGGCCTCGCGGATGCCTTCACCGTCTACGCGATCGACCGGCGCGGCCGAGGCTGACAGCGGACCCAAGGGAGATCGCTACGGCATCGAGCGCGAGATAGAGGACGTCACTGCGGTACTTCGAAGCAACGAAGTCGAGGCTGCTTTTCGGTCACAGCTACGGAGGTCTCATCGGCGCGGAAGTGGCGCGGGTAATCCCTCTGGACGCGGTCGTTCTGTACGACCCCGCCATATCAATCTCGGGCAGCTATCCTCTCGGCTGGGTACCCGAGTTTGAGCGGGCGATCGAGAAACGCCAGTTCGCCCTCGCACAGGCGATACTCCTCGTTCGTGGGCAACTCGTGCCACCGCCACTGGACGTGCTCCCGGTCTGGGCCGGGCGCCCCATCATGGCCGTGCTACTCCGGTCTTCCCAGTGGCGAGACAACCGGGAGACGATCACGACTATCGCGAGTGAGTTGCACGAAATAGCACGCGCCGACTGCCGGATCGAGCACTACGCCCGAATTGCGGCTCCAACACTACTCATGTACGGCGAGCACAGTCCTGAGTACATGAAGCGGGTGGGAAGCGACATGGTCGGCGTTCTGCCGGATGCGGAAGTGGACGTACTCCCAGGCCTCAACCACGGCGGACCGACAATGGGGTCGCCCGAGACTGTAGCCGACGGCATTCGACGGTTTGGCTCGCGTGTCGCATCACACGTGGTCTCCTAGGGCTATCCCGTGCGCTTCTCGCGTCTCACGTGTGTGCTCTCTTCAGGCCTGAATGCCCACGGGCTTCACCTCGTCTGAGGGCTCGGTCTGCCCTTCACCAGTGGCTCATGCGGTTCGAGACTCATCCACGATGGCCCACCAGTAACAATCCGCCATGTGAGTTACTGTGCAGCCACAGCATGACGTTGCCCAGGGAGGCTCAGCGGGTGCCGACGTTCTTCTACGATGCCACTTACATTGTGATCTTCCGCTGGCTCGGATTCGGGATGCAGGAGCTGTATGCAACCGTCATGGCGGCTTCCGTTGCAGCTGCCGTCCTGCTCTGGTGGAGTGTGGCGCTGGTTCGTAGGAACGGGGCCGTCCGAGCTAGCAGCGCGGCGATTGCGTGGTTGAGCGCTGCCTTTGCGTTTGTGGCCGCGACTGCCGCGTATCAGCTGTTCTGCTTTCCGGTGACGCACTTCCTGAGGTCGTATCCGGCCGTGGGGGTGGCGCTGGCGGCTGTAACGCTTCTGCTGCTCGTGGCGGTCGTGATCTCGGTGTGGTCCGTAGTCGCGGGGGTGCAGCCTGATCGGACGACTCGTCTCTTGAGATTCGCGAGACAGGCACGGTTGGTCGCCTGTGTGCTGGCTCTGATCTGCGTCGCGTTGCTCGGCTGGTCGTGGGTGGACCTGTTGAAGCTCATCGCCGCCGGCCGCTCCGCCGCAGCGGCCGGCTTGGGCGGATAGCCCTTCCGTGCACGGGCACACCCCATCCGGCTACGTGATGTGACGGGGAGCGCCTCTGCGTGACGCGTGGCGGTGGGAACCGCATCGTGCGGCGCCGCCGGTCCTGTTTGCGCTGCCGGTTACCGGCACCCACAGGTATCCATGGGGAGGCGCGCGGTGGCCCGGTCTCACTCACCGTTACGCATTGTCGCCTGCAGGATGCTTGGTCATCTGGTAGTATCGGGGCGCTCGCAGCCGTTCGGGGACGTATTGCCAGGGGAGATTGCACGGAGCGGCTGTCAGGCGGGGTCAGGGGAATACGGCAGTGGGTGCGTCCCGGAACACCTCGGGATCGGTTGCACGTCGCTCGAACACTGGGTGGTAGAGAATCAGCCCGCTCAGACCGCGCGTCGGCGTATCCGGTTCGAGGTTGTGTCGACCGCATCCTGCGACCCCGGGGATTGGAAAGGTGCTTGCCACGATGAGACGCCTTCACAACTCTACGCTCGGATGTGATGCGGGAGAGATCGTCTACCAGCAGGGCGACATCGGGAACGTCCTGTACATCATTCTCTCGGGCCGCGTGAGGATCACCCGGGAGGATAGCCACGGCGAAATCCTCCTGGCGACCCTGGGTCCGGGAGAGTTCTTCGGTGAGATGTCACTGATCTCTGGCGGGCGCCGAAGCGCGACCGTAACTGCCGAGACCGATCTCCAGGTCGAGGTGATCACCCGAAGCGTGTTCCTCGAGCACGTCCACGACCCGCTCGCGCAGCGGGTGCTCTTGGGTTTGAGTGACCGCCTCCGTGAGGTTGACTCGCTTCTCGAGTACCTTCACGTCGAGCAACACAAGATCAGGCAAGACGCGCACGACCGCATCTACAACCGGCTCGTTGCGCTGTCACGCCTCGTCGAGGTTGCGAGCCTGCGTGGTGGCGGTCCGTGCGCCGGCGAGGACAGAGACTGCATCAGTCTGCCCGAGATTGCATCCGACATCAGAGATACAGTCACCGACCTGCAGCACATCTTGAGCGACCGAGCTTCGGTCAATCATGCGTCTATGCTCGAGCACGACCAGGTGATGGAGAAGCTGGAAGGGGTGTGCACCTCCCAGGGAGACATCTGGCAGATGGGCGTGAGCATCGAGTGCATCCGATCTCTCCCGCCGATCCCTCAGGCGATGTGCTGGGATCTGGAGTGCATCATAGAAGAGGCCCTCACCAATTCTGCCAAGCACGGCGAAGCGACAACGGTGTGCGTGGGCATCGGAGTGCTTGAGCCTGAGAACCCTGATTCGCACACGCTGTCCATGTCGATCGTTGACGACGGTCGCGGGCTCCACCGAGTACCTGATATCTCAGAGCTGCCCGAACATTCCAAGGGGCTGAGGGGCATGCACTCTCGCGTGCAAAGCTATGGTGGGCATCTCTCGCTGGATTCATCGCGAGAGGCTACGAGGCTATCGGTCGTCATTCCCGTTAGCGCCAACTGATCGTTCCAAGTCGGAAGACGGTTTCTCGAAAGGGGCGGATCCGATGAACGATCAAGAACCGCGTCGGCCACTTAGGGCTGCTGCCGAGAAGATTCCACACGAGTTCAAAGCGATTGCTGAGGATGCCGCGATACTCGTGCTGATCGTCATCGCAGCGAGTAGCGCCGACGTCGTGGCCGAGCGGTTCCTCGGCGAGCACATGTCGCCGATCATCCGCGGGCTGCTCACAGCTTCGCTCTGGGTTATGTGCGGGATCTACGCGATCGCAGTCCTCAGTACCATGAAGAAGCTGGTCGTAGGGCGTTTGATTGCGAACCAAGGCCGTGCGCCGAAGCCAGCTGATGGAAGTACTCGGCTGGGGAGGGCACTCGGAATACAGCCACAGGGTCCTGCCCAAGCCTCAGCATCCTTGGCGAACCCGCTCTCCGTGCTTGTGGTGGATGACGATCGGCTCGCGTCGACGGCCATTAGGTACGTGCTAACCGAGGACTCGCGGATCGGCACCATAGCCACCGCGATCTCTCCTGACGCAGCGATCGCCAAGATCACCAGCGGTCCCGATATCGAGGCCCCGGACGTGATTCTCCTGGATGTGAACTACACCGGACAGGACAAGACGGGTGTCGACTACCTGGCGGAGCTGCACCAAGCTGCGCCTCGGTCCAAGCTGGTCGTCATGTCGGTCTGCCGCGAGTATGCGAAGGCGGCGGTTGCCGCCGACGCGGATGGATTCATCTGGAAGAACGAATCAGCGGTGGACTTCGCCGAGGCTGTCGTCGGCGCGTCAAAGCACAGCTTCGTTGCGAGCAAGTCGGTTACGAGGGAGCTACTCGGCACGGCCTAGAGCGAATACGTTTGCGCGCCCCCCGCGCTCGAGGTTGGGGCCGACCACGGCGTGCTATCGACCGATCCCGACGCCGTCGAGAAGATACGGGAGCTCACGGGCGGGAAGGGCGCGGAAGTCGTTCTCGACTTCGTCGGCTTGGAACCGACGATCGCCCTAGCCTCGAAGGTGTGCGCCGCGATGGGCGAGCTGACGGTGGTCGGCATCGGCATGGGCGGCCTGCACTGGAACTTCATGGCGCTGCCGTAAGAGGTGAATCTCACATCCACGTACTGGGGTGCCCGCTCCGAACTCATCGAGGTGCTCGCTCTCGCCGAAGCCGGCAAGCTCAAGGGCCACATCAGCTACTACCCGCTAGAGATGGCGCGAGGTCTACGAGATGCTGGCTGCAGGCAAGATCGTCGGACGCGCGGTCATCACTCCGAACGGCTAGACACAAACCGGCGAACGAATCCACAGGCCGGAGAGCTACGTGCTCCCCGGCCTGTTCGTTCCGTGCGGCCGCACGCTGCAGGACTTCGGCAGATGGCTGTCGAAGGACGCTGGTTAGGACTGACAGGAGTCCTCCTGTCGGCTGCGGAATGGGGGACGGCAATGGCAGGCTTCGCACCGCACCGTCGCGCACTAGTATCCGTCGTGTTGGCTATGATCCTGGCAGCCTTCGCAGGATTGCCGATGAGCGCGTACGCCTTGGGTACGTGGACCTCGCAGACCTCGGGCAGCGTCGCGAACGGGTTCCTCGGGATCACCTTCTTCGATGCCACTCACGGCTGGGCCGTGGGCGGCAATGGCACCATCCGCTATACGACTGACGGCGGCGCGCACTGGAACACACCGACGTCCCCCGCCGCGAGCGCACTCTCCAGTGTGGCGTTTCCCGACGCGATGCACGGATGGGCGGTGGGAAACAGCGGGACTATTCTCGCCACGACCGACGGTGGCGCACACTGGGCGGCCCAGAATTCGAACACGACAAACTGGCTCATGTCGGTCGCGTTCACTGATGCCTCGCATGGTTGGGCAGTTGGGAACGGCGGCACCATGGTCAGGACCATTAATGGTGGAGCCACTGGACGGCGCAGACATTCTCCGGTCTGGCGTTTGCCTCGATAACCTTCGCCAATGCTACCCACGGGTGGGTCGTTGGCAGCGCCGGCACCATTCTCGCGACGGTCGACGGCGGAGCCACGTGGACGCCGCAGACATCGAACACGTCGAGCTGGTTGCAGTCGGTTTCCTTCGCCGACGCTGCGCACGGCTGGGCTGCGGGTTGGAATGGCACGATCGTCTCGACGAGCGACGGCGGCGCACACTGGACGGCCCAGACGTCTGGCACAAGCGCGTTGCTCTACGGGATCGACTTCCCTGACGCCGCTCATGGTTGGGCGGTCGGCATGAACGGAACCATCCTCGCAACCTCGGATGGGGGCGCGCACTGGGCGGTTCAGACCTCGCCAACGACCGCCGGGCTTCGGTCACTCGCCTTCGCGGACGCCTACCATGGTTGGGCAGCGGGCGACCTCGTCGTCGGCGGGGCGCCCATCATCGCGTATGTCGATACGCCACCCCCGACGCCGACGCCGGTCAGCACGCCAGCGTCTTCTGTCTGGAGCCTCATTGTGGCCAGTCTTGCCGCGATGGCCGTGACTGTAGGTTCCGTCCTGAGAAGACGCGGCCGATACGCCTAGGCCCGGCAGGCGCGCGTGCGTCTGAAGCGGGAGGCAGGGCTCTGCGCTGTTCGTTACTCATCTACGCCACGCACGCAGCCTCCGAGCGTGATTGCAGGATTGGGCATACTCAATCTATGCATCACCGTGGACTCTTCATCGCAGGACTAGCTATCTTGCTCGTGGGCATCCTCGGACTGATGGCCACCGCATTTGTGCTCTTCGGCGTCGGAGGGCTCGATCTCACTGGGTCCGGGGATTTCTCTTCGGCGGGAGAGCGCATCTACTACACCGCCATCGGCGACGACGGTTCGCCCATCCCGCGTACCGTCGGACGCTCAGGCTTGATGGGGCGCGGCATGATGGCCGACCTGGCGTGCGTGAGCTGTCACGGCGTGGACGGCCGAGGCGGTCGCGTCGCGATGATGATGGGGTTCTTCGACGCCGAGGACATCCGCTACTCGAAGCTGACATCCCAGCGCTCTGAAGACGGAGAGACCACACCCGGCTGGAGCGATGACGACATCGCCCGCGCGATTCGCGACGGGATCGAGCCCAACGGCGAACGACTCAAGGCGCCGATGCCAAGATGGGACATGACTGACAGCGAGATCGACGAGATCATCGCTTACCTGAAGGAGCTCTGATCGGCATGATGCGCGGATACGGATACAACGGCAACATGATGGGCGGTTGGGGCTGGGGCGGCTGGCTCGCGATGGCGTTCTTCGGCCTGCTCGTGCTGGTCGGTCTGGTTCTGCTCGTGGTCTGGGCGATCAGATCGGCGTCGGGCGGGCACCCGCAGGCAGGGGGACCGCAACAGCCCGGCATGCCTATGCGCTCCGATGGCCACGACGAGGCGGTGGCGATAGCAAAGCGTCGGCTGGCGAGTGGTGAGATCACGCCGGAGCAGTATGCGGAGATCATGACCAGACTCGGAGGCTAGCTGCGCGGCCGACGCGTCTCGGCCGCTTGCACACTCCTTTCGGAGTTAGCCAACCGTGGCCCACCAGGGAATCCTCCGGGCCAGTGACAACGTTTCCGGCGTGTTCAGTCTGGCCCCGTGGTTGCTGCGGTGCGCCTTCAGCCTTCTTATGAGTCGTGCCTTAATGGCGTCGCGCCGCGAAGTCTCGTAGCGAGTGGGGTAGCGCATGCGGAAGTCAACGTACACCGTGCATATGGAGCATCCGCCCGAGCGCGTCTCCTCCTTCCTGGCCAATCTCTGCAACGACAAGAAGTGGCGTAGCGAGGTCGTCGAGACTCAGCTTGTCTCGGGAGATGCCGGCAGCGTCGGCGCAAGATACCTAGAGACCGTGGTGTGGGAGGGCCTGCATGCGCCAGCGGACTTGAGCGTGACTAGACTGGAACAGGGGCGAAGGCTGACCGTCGTGGCCGAGGACGCGGACTATCTGGCGACGTATGAGTACGAGTTCGATCCCGCGGCCGGAGGCACCGGGCTGAGGCTGACTTCCAGAATTGAAAAGCGAGGAGTGCTTCAACTGGTGGAGCCGTTTCTGACCGCCATCGTGACTCGGTGGATACAGCGAGGACTCGATGGCCTGGACAGTGTCCTGCGACAGAGTCCCGAGTAACCAGCAGGGTGACGACATACCCCGCGGTCTTGTCCGCGGGACTGCGAGGCCATAGGATAGGCGGACTTGTCAGGTTTGCGGACGCCCTACGCGCTCGCATCAGCTAGAGGACTCCACATGCGATCTCGTATAGCCATCTCGCTCTTCCTCGCCCTGCTTGTCGCCCTGGTGGTGCCCGCTACAGCACTGGCGAAGACCTCCACGAGGCTCTCGGCGTCAATCAACACGACGTGGGAGCACTACGATCTCACGCCGGTCCTCACCGGCGTGCTGAAGACCTCGCGCGGGGTGGCCATGAAGTATCAGACCGTCATGCTCTACCGCGACGGCGTGAAAGTGGCGTCCAAGAAGACCAACTCGTCTGGCCGCGTCGCCTTCACGGTGCAGGATTCCCGGGGACAACCTCGAAGGGGTGTGGACGCTCCGCTACGCGGGAACGAAGGCGTACGCGAAGTCGGCGTCGGTCTCCAAGCGGACCAAGGTCCACATCCACTACTGGGGCGAGAGCCAGATCCCGTCCGCTGTCGACATCGACCAGGATGGCGCGAATGAGTACGCGGTGTTCGTGGACATGAGACTGCTCGGCGACTCGACATACGAGATCTGGAGCTCAGAGAAGACGTACCGCTACGTCTACTTCATGGACGGCAACGACACGACTGACTTCTATGTGGGCGAAGAGGCCGTGAACAACGGAAGCTTCTCGGTCAGCATGGAGACCAGCTACAGCATCATGATCGAATGCCCGGATGCGGATCCGGTGCACGTCTTCATTTGGTAGCCAGGTGATCGCGTAGGGCTGCTGATGTGCTCAGCGAAGGACGACCTTCCTCGGCTGCCCGAGGTGCTCGTGTCACTCGGATCTGGATGAGTTCTCACGACATGGACACGGACGAGACCGAAGACAAGCCGATCGAGCTTCCGCCCAATCGACCTCCGGGCATCCTTGGCGAGCGCGGTCTGAACGTGGGCAAGGTCGACACGTTCGAGCCCGACGGCGTGAACGCGGGCCTCATCCAGGAGTCGACCTGGGAGACACGCTGGCTCACGCTCGTGATCCTCTACCTCGTCTTCTTCCCGGCCGCCTTCGTCGTGCTCTGGCTGTCGAAGCGCTTCACGCTCCGGGTCAAGATCACGACCACCGTGGTGATGACCGCGGGGGTGGTCTTCGTCGCCTACCAGCTGTGGGGGTAGGCGACGACTTCAGCGCAGGAAACGCACGATCACCGTCAAGATCAGCGTCAGCAACAGGCTCAGCAGTATCGACGTCGTGATGGGGACGAAGCAGCTCCAACTGTCGCCTTGGATGCGCAGGTCGCCGGGAAGGTGTCCGATCTTGGCGCCCAGTCCCGCCCTGCCGAGGACCCAGAGCAAGCCACCCAGCAGCGCGAGCGCAACCGAGACGACCACGATGATCTTGCCCAGCTGCTGAAGGTCCACGTATTACCCCCGGCTAGTCGTCACTCGGCGGCACGATTCGTCTCGCTCGCTTCTTGGCCGACATCTGTGCCTTCGTGGCGAGCCGCCGCTCTCGGGCGGCACGCGTGGGCTTCGTCGGCCGACGCTCCGGCAGCGGCGGGGCGAGCCGCTCTTCGATACGCTTTCGCAGCCGTGCGAGGCATTCTTGCTTGTTGCGCAGCTGACTGCGTTCGCGCCGACAGACGACCACGATCCCGGTAGGCCTGTGCTTCAGCCTCACGGCCGAATCGGCCGTGTTGACCGACTGCCCCCCGGGTCCCGTGGCGCGGAAGGTGTCCACGTCGCATTCGGCTAGAAGCGCTTCGTCCGACTCGGGCAGCTCGTACGATTCCGGTCGACTGTCGTCGGCGGCGCTCACTCCTGGATAGTGATCGCTTCGACAGGGCAACTGTCGCACGCGTCGCGCGTGCAGTCGTATAGCTCGGGGTCGGGCGACTCATCGATGACGTAGGCAAGGCCGTCGTCACGGAGTTGGAAGACCTCGGGGCAGATGTCCTCGCACAGCCCGCAACCGATGCACAGGTCGTGATCCACGATCGGCTTCATCTCGCTCCTCCTCCATCCGGCGACAAGTCAAACACGCCTAGCTCGCCCGCAAGGGCCGGGCTCGTGGCCCTGCGCGCATCGTGCCTAACATACCCCATGGCGCCGCGACGTCACGATGCCTGACCGGAGCAACGGGTATCATCCGGGCGACGAACGGCGGTCGGGCCGCAGTGGGCCGGCCACGGGGGAGGCCGTACGCGGCCTGGATCGACGGGATTCGCGCATGGGCGATGTGGTCGTCGGTACGTGCTCTTGGACCGACAAGACGATGATCGAGCACTGGTATCCGAAGGGCGTCGCGACTCCGGAGGCGCGCCTTCGGTACTACGCGTCGCGGTACGACACAGTAGAGGTCGACTCCACCTTCTACGGCCTGCCGAAGAGCCAGGTCGCCTCGGCATGGGCGAACCGCACCCCGCCGGACTTCACGTTCCACGTGAAGGCCTACGGACTGATGACCGGCCATGAAGTCGACGAGCGCTCGCTACACCCGGAACTCCGCGAGTTCGGATTCCAGGTCACGTCGCGAGGTCGCGTCAGGAACCCGCCTCGGGAGATGGTCGAGCGCGCCTTCGAGTTATTCGTCGGGGAGCTGGAGCCGCTGCACGAGGCGGGGAAGCTCGGCGGTGTCCTGATGCAGTACCCGCCCTACATGACCGCGAAGGACGCCTCAGCGCGGCAGCGCAACCTCGAATTCATCGAGCTTGGCGCCGAGATGCTGCGCCCGCTCCCGGTCTTCGTCGAATTCCGCCACAGCTCGTGGGTCGAAGGCCCACAACTGCCGCGGACGCTGCGCTTTCTCACCGAGCGCGGGCTCACGTACGTTGCGGTGGACGCGCCTCAGATCGCAGGGGGCACAACGATGCCGCCGGTCAGCGCGGTCACGTCGCCGCTCGGCTACGTCCGCTTGCATGGTCGAAACCAACAGATGTGGAACGCGCGCACCGCCTCGGCAGCCGACCGCTTCGATTACCTCTACACCCCTGAGGAACTCGTCGAGTGGCACGAGCCGATCAGCCGGCTGGCCGATGAGACCGAGCGCACCTGGGTGATGTTCAACAACTGCAAGAATGACTACGCCGCACGCAACGCCCGCGAGATGGCCGAGATACTCGGCGATATCGTTGCGCCGCGTCCGGGAGGTATCCCCACAGGCGAGCCCGTGAGCGAAGCGGAGCGCGACGAGAAATCGCGAGGTCTTGGGAGCGGAGGTGCCTCCGCCGGTTCGGGTGGGGTGGGCGAAGAAGGCGAGCAGCTCGGTCTAGGAGTGTGAGCCGCCGCTCGCAGTCTTGAGCGGACTCTTCTTGGGTAGCGATTCGGGAGCCGGCCCGCGCTTCAGAGTGATGACGTGGATCTCTGGCTGCGCGAAGAAGCGCAGCGGGGCGGTCACCGTTCCAACGCCGTTCGATACCAGCACGGGCACGCCGCTCGCGCGCTCCCACCCGCTCCGAAATCGCTTGATCGGTGCGAGGTCGGTGGCTCCCAGGGCCGCCAGCAGGTTCACCTGTCCGCCGTGCGTGTGACCGGAGAGCCCGACGCTCCATGTGCCCGGTATCTCAGCCAGTTGCGCAAACACATCCGGGTTGTGCGATACGAGGATCGCGAAGTCCGAATCGTGCAGGTTCTTCGCCGTCGCAACGGCATCGGGGTGTCCCGTGTACAGGTCCTCGACCCCGCCGATGACGATCGACTGGCCGTCCTGCTCGACGCGCACCGCATCATTCTCGAGCAAGGTGAAGCCGGCACGCTTGAGGCCGGCGCGGGCGGTGCCTGCGCCTTCCCAGACGTCGTGGTTGCCCAACACGGCGAAGCGGCCCAACCTGGCCTTGAAGCGCGACGCTTCGGGGTAGAAGACCTTGGCGCCGTCAAGACGGCCTCCCACATAGTCGCCGCCCAGGACGAGCACGTCGGCGTCGAGTCTGTTGACGGCGCTGACGAGTGCGGCCATGCGCCTGCGGTCCAGCTGCGGACCGGCGTGGATGTCGGCCACGAAGACGATGCGGGCCCCGTCGAACGCCTTCGGCACGTTCGGGCTCTTGATCTCCCGGCGATCCACCCGCAAGCGACGGGCCTCGGCTGCCGCGAAGACAAAGAACGACGCCGCGAGCAGCACGACGACGAGCGCGATGGCGCGCAAGGTGCGGACGAGCCGCGAATCAGGAATGGGTCGGAAGAAGCGCATCGTGAGTTCAGAGTGCAAGTCCCGCGCCACCGCCTTCACCTGCTCAGCTGCTGGCCAGCGGGCGATGAAGCGAGGTACTCGTTGCGGATGTCTTGTACGAGCGCACCGTCGGAGATCTCGAGGATGCGGTCCGTTTGCTGTGCGACGCCCCGGTCGTGCGTCACGATCATGAAGGCGGTGCCCGTCTCGGCGTTGACCTTGCGGAACAGCTCATAGACGGCTGCCGTGTTCACGGTGTCGAGGTTGCCGGTCGGTTCGTCGGCCAAGAGCAGGGCGGGACGGTTCATAAGCGCTCGCGCTATCGCGACCCTCTGCTTCTGGCCGCCCGACAGTGCGTTGGCGTTCTTGCCCTCGACTCCTTCCAGACCAAGCATCGCGAGGGTCTCCTCGGCACGGGACTTCGTCTCAGCGGCGGACATCCGGCTGCCGATCAGTGCCGGCATCGTCACGTTCTCAAAGACGGTGAACTCCGGCAGAAGGTAGTGGAACTGGAACACGAAGCCGATGAGTTCGTTCCTGAGTTGCGCTCGGTCTGTCTTGGAGCGCGCTGCCACATCGTCGCCGAGAAGGATCACGCGGCCCGAAGTCGGCGTGTCGAGAAGCCCCAGCAAGTTGAGCAGCGTCGACTTGCCCGAGCCGGACTGGCCGATGATCGATGCGAACTCGCCCCTCTCGACGGCGAACGAGGCGTCGCGGAGTGCGTGCGTGGCCGTGTCCCCGCTCCCGTAGACCTTGTCCAGATTCTCGGCGACCAGCAGCTCAGCCACCCTGGATCACCTCGATGGGATCGAGGCGGGACGTGCTGCGGATCGGGATGATCGAGGAGAGCAACGCGACGAGAATGCCGATGGACGCCGAGATCGCCACGAACCTCGGCTGCACCTCGATCGAGAAGCTCACGGGAGCGAACGAGAAGCCGAAGATGAGCAGGTAGCCGAGTACGATGCCGCCGCCGACGCCGACCGCGCCGAGCAGTGCCGCCTGCCAGAGGAAGATGCGGCCTGACTGGCGGTCCCCCATGCCCATGGCCTTGAGGATGCCGATCTGGCGCGTCTTCTGGACCGCCGAGATGGCGAGCGTGGACGCGATGCCCAGTGCGACCGCTATGAGCACGAACGCCTGGATCATGTAGCTGGACGATGACTGGCTCTGCAGCGCCGTCAGAAGGTCGGCGTTCTGCGTCTGCCAGTCCGAGATGCTGACCCCCGGAAGCTTGTTCGACCAGTCGGTGGAGACCTCGGACGCCTGGAAGGGCTCGTTCAGCTGCGTCTCGATCGCGCCGTACTGCCGAGAGGACCAACCGAGTACGCTCCTCGGCAGATCCAGACTCACGAACGCCTGGCGCTCATTCACGGACGCAGACCCAAGATCGAAGATGCCGGACACGGTGAGCCGTGCGGTCTGCCCACCCAGGAGGACGAGCCCCAGCGTTTCGCCTGGAGTCAGGCTGTACTTCTTCGCGAAGTCGGTCCCGATCATGATCTCGCCGTTGCGCAGGGAAGGATTCCCCTCGACCGTCTTGTCGACGAGGCCGTAGATCACACTCAGACCGGCGATCTCGCCGCCTTTGAGGTTCAGCGGCGAGCTGTTGCCACTGTCGTCCGAGTAAAGGG
Source organism: uncultured Actinomycetes bacterium (assembly GCA_963725795.1). Taxonomy (GTDB): domain Bacteria; phylum Actinomycetota; class Coriobacteriia; order Anaerosomatales; family CAVRZR01; genus CAVRZR01. Next base: position 73,884 of record CAVRZR010000003.1, read on the forward strand.
ACGAGACGTTCACCGTTGGCGCGACGGCGCCGCTCTTGACTCGCGGGTCGGTCGTCACGATGCGTTTCATTCGGTCCGAGTACACGATCGGATCGCCCTCGTTCACCGCGCTGATCGTGACCTGAGGCGCCGAACCGATGGTCGTGTCCACGAGGTTGGCTTGCAGGCTCGTGATGAGGGAGCCCACGAAGATCTGCACGGCTATGCCCACCGAGATGCCTGCGGCAATGAGGATCGACTGTGCCTTCGACGTGCGGAGGAACCGCGCCGCGATCTTGAAGGACAACATCAGGCGCTGCCCTCATCGCGCGTACTCGGTGGCGTGGGGTCCGGGGCCGGCGCATCGGGCCCTGGGGCCTCGGCGTCGGCGGCCGGCTCAGCAGTGGGCGGCGAGCCAGGCAAGCCCAGGGCGGCGGGATCGAGCATCTCATCGGCCGGCCAGTGCCGGTCGAGCGCGAACGCGGGACCCCCGACGCCCAGGCGCACGCCGGGGACGGCCGCCCGCAGCCGCGCGGCGACGTCCTTCAGCAGCACGCGGTTGTAGTGCGTGGAGGCGGACAGCACGACGAGATCCACATCGAGCACGCGGGCCGCGTCGGCGATGTCGTCGACGGGCGTGTCGGTGCCGAGGTAGTAGACGTCCCAGCCTCCGAGCCTGAAGCGGTCGGCGAGCATGCGCATCCCGAGGTCGTGCTGCTCGCCGGGAGGGCACGCCATGATCACCCGCTTGCCCGAGGCGGGAGCGGACGCGACGGCCGCCATCACCTCGGGAGCGAGCGACTCGACGAGGCTTCGGACGGACTGAGTGGCGAAATGCTCTTCCCAGACCCGTGTCCGACGTAGCTGCCACTCGTCACCGATTGCAGTCATCAGCGGACCGAGGACTTGGGTGTAGAGGTCGGCAACCCCTATCTCCCCGTCGCGCACTGCCGCACGCCCTCTTCGGATCAGACCGTCCCGGTCGCGGGCGCGAAGGCGGTCTTCCAGCGCCCGACGCAGCTCGGCGTGGGCGGGCGACGCCGGCGTCTTGGCCGCGCCGAAGCATTGCCGTGCGGACTCTCGCCTGAGCTACTCCCACCCATGATCGAATCCTACCTGAGCAGCGGTGCTATGGGACAGGACTTCTCAAGCCGCGCCAGCCCGGGAGAACTCTCGCGCGCCGAGAGCGCGAGTGCTGCGACGGCGAACCGCACGAGACGCGCCGCCTCGGCGTCAAACCCCGCTGAGTGGACAGCCGCCAAGGCGGACGTATACAATCCCGTTCGCTGTCCGCACGCGCGGATGCCCTTCGGGGGTGTAGCTCAGCTGGTTAGAGCGCTGGCCTGTCAAGCCAGAGGTCGCGGGTTCGAGCCCCGTCACTCCCGCCATAGAAACCGCAGGTAGGCGTGGCCATCAGGCCGCGCCTGCTTCGTTCTCGCCGGTGTTGCCCGTCTGCTCGTGCGGCAGATCTGCGCCGCGCCGACCAGCTCGTGTCCGACTGCTTTGCCTGCCGCATCCGTTCGTCATTCACGTGCGCGATCCCCAAGGAGGGGAACGAAGCAGGGAGGCGACGAAAGGAGATGTCGTGCCCGACAAGGTCAACATCGGTGCGCAGGGCTTCATCTACCCGATGCCGGTGACGCTCGTAGGAGCCGACATCGAGGCGGGGCCCAACTTCATGACCATTGCGTGGATCAACCGCGCCGAGATGAGTCCTCCGCTCGTCATGTGCGGGCTGAACAAGGCGCACGCGACGAACGCCGGCATCCGCGAGCACCACGAGTTCAGCGTGAACGTCCCGAGCGTGGACCAGCTGGTCGTCACGGATTGGTGTGGGCTCACCTCGGCGAAGAAGGGCGCCGACAAAGCCTCGTCCTTCACGATCCATCGCAGGACGCTGGCGCACGCGCCGCTCATTGCGGAGTGTCCGCTCGCACTCGAGTGCCGCGTGGTGCGGATCGTCGACCTGGGCACGCACGAGCTCGTCGTCGGCGAGGTCGTGGCCACATGGACGGAGGAGCGCTATCTCGACGAGTCCGGAAGGCCCGATATCGCGAAGATGCGCCCCTTCACCCTCACCATGCCCGACAATCGATTCTGGTCCGTCGGCGAACAGGTCGGCAAAGCATGGTCCGCCGGCAGGACGCTGATGCGGCCGGAGGGCTGATCGCGCCTGTTGCTGCCGACCGCGCGCATTTGCCCGATACTGGGCACGGGTCCGCATGATCGGCGCGCCGACCGTCTCCTCGGTCGCGCGTCCGTGCCGAGGACGACATCATGAAACGGATCGCGCTCAGAACATACGGCGAGTTCAAGCGCGATGGTGGCGCCAGGCTCGCGGCCGCGATGGCGTACTACGCGCTCTTTGCGATCGCCCCGGCCCTGCTGGTGGCGGTCGCGATCGCCGGGGCCGTTCTCGGTCAGGCGGCGGTGAGCACACTCGTCAATGATTCCCTCGCGAAGTTCCTCGGGCCCGAGATGACGGGCGCACTCGTTGACCTGGCGCAGAGCCGCTCGGCGGCGATGTCGGCTCGGACGGCTTGGATCACCGCGATACTGCTTATCGGAGCCTCTGGGGTCGCCGTGCTCCAGATGCAGGCAGCTTTCAATGTGATGTGGAACGTCGATCTTCGTCAGGGCGTGTCGTTCTGGCGCGTCGTGCGCGCGCGACTGGCTCAGGCGCTGATCGCGCTCGTGCCGGCAGTACTGCTCGTCGCGGGAGCGCTCGCGAGTTCCGTCGCGGTGACACTGGCCTCGCGCCCGTACCTCGGCCGGATCGCGGGCGTTCTGCAGACACTCGGGTCGCCGCTGATCGTCCTCGGCTCGTCGGCGATCGCCTTCGTGGTCATGTTCCGGTACCTGCCGGATGTTCACGTTCCTTGGAAGACCGCCATCTCCAGCGCGGCGGTGACCGCGGTCGCTTGGTTCGTCGGCACGTACCTGTTCGGGCTGTATGTCGCGTGGGCAGCTGTGGCGAGCGTGTACGGAGCCGCGGGCTCGGTGTTCGTGCTGCTGATCTGGCTGAACTACTCCGTGAGAATCATGCTCGTGGGCTGCAAGGTCGCCAAGGTCCTGGTCGAAGAAGCAGGCCGCGCAGTGGAGCCGAGGCCGTATGCGGTGAACGTCAGATACGTGCCCGTCGAGGACACGCCGGCAACCGGGCTCACGGGATAAGGCCTGCTTCGACGGGAATGTTCTACACCGAGAGGACCGGCCCGACGATGGAATGGAGGCCACGATGGAGCTTCTCAGTCGCACCTGCCACACCGAGAGCGCGAACATGGAACGCATCTTCGCTCGCTCGTTCGTCATCGTTGGCGGGCTCTTCTGGATGTTCATGCTGTTCGCCGCGCAGACTCAGGCTCACTATGCACTGCTGATTTACACGGTCGCCGACGTTGAGCGCGGACTGCTCTACCAGCTCTTGCCGCTCACGCTGACGATCGCGATCTTCATCATCGGGATGTACTACGAGCGGGTGGCGGCGCTCATTCTCGCGGTCGGCGCAGTGGCCGTGGTGGTCTGGGGCATCATCGCCGGCTGGGAGCTGGGTCTGTGGCTCTGGATGGGCGTTCTCATCATCGCGCCGATGGTGGTCGCGGGCCTGCTGTACTGGCTTGCCGCCCGGATGGAGCAGATCTGCCTGATGGAGGACGCGCGCGGCGTCTAGCCGGCTTGTAGTGCGTCGCCGACCTGACCGATGAGTTCCGTCCGACCCTCATCGGACATGGCCTTGATGGCTGCCCAGATCTCCGGGCAGTGCGCATCTTCCCGCATGCCGAAGACCGAGCGCAGAGCCTTGTCCACGCGGCCCCGGTTCTTCTTGTCCGAGGGAATCGCGAGCTCGTCGAACAGCCAGTCCATGTGCCTCATGTAGCAGGTCACGCCGAACCCTCCTTCACGTCGTGCCCCTCGGCCCCCGCTCCTCGTGCCCGTCGTCCCGCCGTGCCCTCGCGGCGATTCCTCCGCTACCCGGCAGTCGACCGCTGTCGCAACTGCAGGAGACACCTGGTCGATCCCGGCTTCCCGATCCGGTCGAGGAACACGAGATCGAGTCCGGCGCCTTCGAACGTGCCCTCATCGACCGCAGCGGCGATCTCGCACAGGGTGTCGATCTGCTCCTCGCTCGCACCCGCGGACCGCCAGGTCTCGACGAGCGGACAGGCTGTCATGCGCAGGACGATCTCACCGGAGTCTCGGCTCTCCACGCCCGGCTCGAAGAGGGTTCCTTCACACGGCGACCCCTCGCAGAAGATCCGGCCCACGCTCTCGAGGTCACCTGCCTCGCCTGCGGCTCGGTACTTCGCGGCGACTTCCAAGCCTCGACGATAGATCGCTCGCTTCATGAGCTCGACAGCTCGCTCCTCGCCGAGTTCGTCGGCGAGCACCTCGAACAAGTGGTAGTACATGAGCGCGCGGTTCTCGAACGCCGCACGCGTTTCGGCGCGCGAGCCCGCGAGAACATCTGCGCGGTCGGCTTCCGTTTCGTTGCCAGGTGTGAGTGGCACGGCGTCCTCCTCGGCTGGAAAGTGCGATCACTTCGAAGGTAGCAGTACGCGGCTTGTCGCGCGACGTCGTGCGCTATCCTTCTGCAATGCCCATCGTAGACGTTCACACGCACGCCTTCCCCGAGGCACTTGCGCCAGCCGCCGTTCCGGCGCTCGAGGCTCTGGGGGGACTCACGGCGCGGTACGACGGCACGATCGCCGGACTCGTCGCAGAGATGGACCGCGTCGGCGTCGACATCTCGGTCGTGCAGCCCGTCGCGACCAAGCCGGGTCAGGTGTCGTCGATCAACGACTGGGCTGCCTCGGTGCAAAGCGAGCGCATCGTCGCGTTCGGCGCGATGCATCCGGACCTCGCGAATCCCGCGGTCGAGATGGCTCGAATGGCCGCCCTCGGCATCCGCGGCATCAAGCTGCATCCCGAGCATCAAGCCTTCGAGCCGCACGATCCCCGAATGGCCGAGATATACGCCTCGGCGATCGAGCACAACATGATCGTCTTCTTCCACGCCGGCGCGGACGTGATCCATCCGACGGTGCGCGGGACACCGGCGTCGTTTGCCGCGGTCATGGACGCGTGGCCGGAGCTCACGCTCGTGCTCGCGCACCTCGGCGGCTTCCAGGAATGGAAGGGTGTCGCGGAGTACATCGCGGGTCGCAACGTGTGGCTCGACACGGCCTACACGCCGCGGCATCTTCCCGACGACGAGTTCGTCGCGCTCGTTCGGGCGCACGGCGTGGATCGCGTGCTCTTCGGATCGGATGGCCCGTGGACGGACGCCGAGCTCGAGATCGGACACATCCGCGGTCTGGGCCTCACCGATCAAGAGGTCGAGGCGATCCTCGGCGGCAACGCGCTGCGGTTGCTCGCCGCGCACGAACGCTAGTGCGAGCTATCCGGTTCATCCCGCGCTTCGGGGGGGATATCTCGCTCCTCGGCTAGTACACTTGCGACACGGCGTAATGTGACGACGACTCCGGGGCGCGTCCTCGGAAATGGAGAGCCTGATGAGCGACGATCGCGACAAGCTGAGCGACATCGAGAATATGGGGCCGGGGGACGTTCCCGAGCCGGGTCCTGACGAGCCGGAGCTGTTGACCGACGAAGACGTTCCCGAGGCCACCGATTCCGACGACGTCCCCAAGCCGGATTCCGACGAGGAACACGGATTCAAACACTCGACCCGCGAGACCGTCGGGAAAGCGGTCGGTTTCGCCGTGCAGGTCGGGTCGATCTTGGGCGGCCAAGGGGGCGACATAGTCGAGGCGGAGCGCACGGTCGCCGAGGCGGAGACCGAAGAGCTCATCGACCGTGTGGACGGCGAGGGCTAGGCGGGCGCCTCGCGGCGTAGCTACGAAGAACGCGGGCCTGCTCGCAGGCCGGGGCCGCTAGCGTTTTGGCTGAGCTTGCACGGCGAGCGCGCCCTCGGCAGTCCTCATCTCCAGCCGCTGTCCGGAGACGGTGTATTTCGTCGCCGACTTGAGGGCAGCCAAGTACGCGGCCTCCTGGTCCATCAGCTCCTGCGGACCTGCCATCAGGGTCGCGCTCAGCTCACCGATGGTCGATGCCGTCGGATCCCTTCGTCGTATATGGACCGCTGTAGCTGTTGACCCCGGAGTTGCCCGAAACGGTGCCGTCGTCGCCGAAGGTGGCCGTGACCGTGCTTGTCGAGAGGACCGAGACGACAGCTTGCTTGCCGTTGTTGTAGGCGATGATCTGCCAATCGCCCACGAGCGTGACGTCGCTCTTCTTGAAACGCGAGCACCGCTTCATCGTTCTCGTCGTAGAGCGTGAGCGCGTTCCCGTCGGAGTAGTACGACCGCGTCTTCTCCAGCGCCTCGAGGTAGGCGGCTTCGAAGGCCATGACGGCCGGCGGGCCGGCCATCTTCGTCGTCACGAATGGCCCGACCTCGTCACCGCGCCCTTGTCGGACGTGACGAATGCGCCGTTGTAGCTGTTGAGCACCGTGCCGGACACCGTGCCAAGCGAGAAACGGGCGTCCGCGCTGGCTCCGGCAGGCAGCTTCCGCATCGTTCCCGCGTCTGCGTAGGCATCGACGATCCATGCGATGCCTTCGAGTTTGCCTCCGCGGGCGGGTGTCGGCGAGCATCCGGACGACGCTACGAGGGGGAAGACGAGGGCCAGAGCAAGGATCAGAGAGGCAGATGACGCGTACGGCAGTCTCATCTAATACCTCCGTCGGATGCTGGTCGTTTGACCGCTCCCGGGCGCGTGCTTCATCCGCGGTCACCATCAGGTATCTTATCCGACAGTGCCATCTCGCAGAGCGCGTGCATCGGGCACGTCGGCGCACGCTCTGGAGAGCTTCGTCCTATCAGTATGATGCGCGGGAGGTCCCGTCGAAGGGAGTGCACGCAAGTGACTCATGACAACCGGATCGGGAACAAGATCGCGACGCTTCGCGAATCGTTGGGTTTGAGCCGAGAGGAACTCGCCGAGCGCTGCGACTGCGATCCCGGCGTCATCGAAGGGCTGGAGCGCGGAGCGATCGCACCGTCGCTCGCGCCGCTCATCCAAGTGACGCGCGCGTTGGGCGTGCGACTCGGCACGCTGCTCGACGACGACACGAACGTCGGGCCCGTAGTGACGCGCGCGGACGCGGCAGAAGCCGTCTCGCGGACTCGGCGACTCGAGACCTCGAGTGATGCAGGCGTGCTCGACTTCTTCTCACTGGCGTCCGGCAAGACGTCGCGGCACATGGAGCCGTTCCTGATCGACGTGAATCCAAGCGGCGCAGAACAGCATGCGCTGTCGAGTCACGAGGGCGAGGAGTTCATCTTCATCACCTCGGGGCAGATCGAGATCGAGTACGGCAAGGACGTGCACGTCCTCTCGGAGGGCGACAGCATCTACTACGACTCGATCGTCCCTCACCAGGTGCGCGCCCACGGCGACGCCCCCGCGCGGATTCTCGCCGTCGTCTACGCGCCGGTGTAGGAGGCGACCATGGCCGTACCTGCAGACGATCCCATCTTCATCCAGGAGACGATCGGTAGCCTCCTTGAGAGGCACGTCGGCGAGCACCCGGACCGCGACTTCATTGTGTACCCCGACCGCGATCTGCGGTGGAGCTACGCGCAGTTCAACGATCGCGTCGACCAGCTCGCCAAGGGACTGCTCGCCATCGGTTTCGAGAAGGGCGATCATCTCGGCATCTGGGCGCGAAACGTGCCGGACTGGATCACGTTCATGTTCGCGACGGCCAAGATCGGCGTCTGGCTCGTCACCGTCAATCCGGTCTACAAGAGCCATGAGCTCGCGTACGTGATCAAGCAGTCGGACATCAAGGCTCTGGCGATCATCGACAGCTTCCGGGACGTCGACTACGTGCAGATCGTGCGCGACCTCGTTCCGGAGTCGCTGAAGCAGGAGCGCGGACGACTCGACGCGCCGGAGTTTCCCGAGCTCAAGTCGCTCATCTACATGGGCCCCGAGAAGCATCGCGGCTTCTACTCGATGCCGGAGCTGCTGCTGCTCGGCGAACATGGTGACGACGAGAAGCTGAGAGCGACGCTCGCCTCGCTCGACTGCCACGACGTCGATCAACATGCAGTACACGTCGGGCACGACGGGCTTCCCGAAGGGCGTCATGCTCACGCACCACAACATCGTCAACAACGGACTGTCTCGTCGGCGACCGACAGGATTTCACCGCCGCCGACCGCATCTGCGTGCCGGTGCCGCTCTTCCACTGCTTCGGCTGCGTCATGGGGGTGCTCGGCGCGCTCACGCACGGATCGACGCTCGTCATGGTGGAAAGCTTCGACCCGCTGCTCGTTCTCGGCGCGATCCACAAGGAGCGGGCGACCGCGCTCTACGGCGTGCCGACGATGTTCATCGCCGAGCTGGACCATCCGATGTTCGACGTGTTCGACCTCTCGTCGCTCCGAACCGGCATCATGGCGGGCTCCCCGTGTCCGATCGAGACGATGAAGCAGGTCATCGACCGCATGCACGCCTCGGAACTGACGATCTGCTACGGGCTGACCGAGACCTCGCCCGTCTTCACACAGACCACCACCGACGACACTCTCGAGCGCAAGGTGCGAGACCGTCGGGCGAAAGCACGACCGTCGTCGAGGTGCGAAGATCGTCGATCCGGAGACAGGCGAGGAGCTTGCGCGCCCAACGTGCCGGGCGAGATCTGCTGCCGCGGCTACAACGTCATGAAGGGCTACTACAAGATGCCCGAGGCGACCGCCGCGGCCATCGACGAGGACGGCTGGCTGCACACGGGCGATCTCGGCACCGTCGACGAAGACGGCTACTACCGGATCACCGGGTCGGATCAAGGACATGATCATCCGCGGCGGCGAGAACATCTACCCGCGCGAGATCGAGGAGTTCCTGTACACGATGCCCGGAGTGAAGGACGTGCAAGTCGTCGGCGTGCCCGATCCCAAGTACGGTGAGGTCGTCGGAGCATTCATCAAGCGCTTCGATGGCTCCGACATCTCCGAAAGCGACGTTCGGGAGTTCACGCGCGCCCGACTCGCGCGCTACAAGTGCCCGAAGTACGTGTTCTTCGTCGACGAATTCCCACAGACGGCTTCCGGCAAGATCCAGAAGTACAAGCTGCGTGAGACGGCGACCGAACGGCTCGGACTTGGCGAGGTGAAGGTCTTCGCGAGCCAAGCCACAGGCACGGACGAACTCGAGCAGGAAGCGGGTGCGTAGCGCGGCGGGGTATGTCGGGTGTCGCCGTCGGGTGCCGTCAAGGACGCGTGGTCGCGCCGCCCAAGATTAGGAAGACGTGCCGAGAGGTATCTTTCTCTTAGTGTCGGTGTATGGAGGGGGTTCACATGGGTGGCTGCTGTCTGTTCGCGTCGATCTTGGCGGGAGCTCCGCGATTCGCGAGCATCCTGTGGTGGCTTCTTCGGCCCGGATACTGGCATGCCGGCTTCGCCGGGTGGCCGATCGTCTGGTGGCTGTGGCCGATGGCCGGCATCCTGTTGCTCCCCTGGACCACGCTGCTCTACCTCTTCGTCTATCCGGACGGCCTGAGCGTGATCAATTGGATCTTCCTCGGCGCGGCCCTGGTCGTCGACATTGGGACGTACGGTGGCGGCTACAGAGGTCGCACCGCGTAGCGGGTGCCCCGAGCGATAGCGAGCGCTGGACAAGCGAGGACACTCGCCCGGTCCAGCGACTGGGCGACGCGGGTTCCTGCCCGTCGGCGGTGATCTGGATTCACCCGTCGTGCGGCTATCGGCGCATGCGCTACGATGCTGAACGCACGCCTGGAGAGCACAGCGTGAGGAACGCGACGGATGCGCAGACGATCGGATTGCCATGGGCCGTGTCCCCCAGAAGACGACGTATGAGATTCGCTGGCATGGCCGAGGCGGCCAGGGAGCCGTCACCAGTGCCAAGTTGCTCGCGGACGCGGGCTATCGGAGCGGCTTCGTCGGCGTGACCGGAGCTCCATCGTTCGGCGCGGAGCGGCGCGGCGCGCCCATTACCGCCTCGACCCGTCTGTCCCGGGAGCCGGTCCGTGTGTACTCCCAGGTGACGGAGCCCGATGTGGTCGTCGTCTTGGACGAGTCGCTTCTCGACGTCGCAAACGCCACTGCTGGCCTGCAGCCGGACGGCGTGATGGTCGTCAACACGACCCGATCCGCCGAGGAACTCGGCCTTCCCGCAGGCACGCACGTCGCGACCGCGGACGTCACGGGTGCGGCCGAGGCCGCGGGCGTCATCGTCGGCGGTGCCCCGATCGTGAGCGCGGCGATTCTCGGCACGATCGCGAAGGCCACCGGTCTCGTATCGATGGAGAGCATCGAAGCGGCGATCGACGAGACCTTCGGCGGGACCTGCCGCGCAGAAGAATGCGGAGGCGGCACGCATCGCCTTCGAGTGCACGAAGGTATAGGGCGAGGACTCCCCGGGTCTGTCCGCCCGACCGCCGGTCGGGCACGCGGCGCCCGTGAGAAGTTGGAGAGATCATGAGCACGAGGCGATCAGATATCCATATCGCGCCCGAGCGTTGGTGAGGCCGGCCACACGGGGAATTGGCGCGCGAAGCGACCGGTTCTCGTCGTTCGCGAGACGTGCCTGGCCGTGAAGGCAGGCAAGGAGAGCTGCCAGCTGTGCTGGGTGTACTGCCCGGATGCCTGCGTGAGCCGTGGCGTGGGTCCGCAGTTCGATCTCGACTACTGCAAGGGCTGCGGAATCTGCGCCGAGGTGTGTCCGACCGGCGCCATCGAGATGCAGGACGAGCAGATCCATGGAGTCTGCGAGTTCTGATCCATCAGTCTGAGCTTGACCGGCCACGCGAGACAGAAGGACAGCCGATGACCACGACCGTCATCACGGGGAACGAAGCAGCAGCGAACGCGGCCAGGCTCGCGCGGGTGCAGGTCATCGCCGCATACCCGATCACGCCACAGTCTCCCGTTGTCGAAACGCTATCGAAGTGGGTGGAGTCCGGCGAGATGCCCGCGGAGTTCGTCGCCGTGGAGAGCGAGCACTCGGCGCTCACCGTCTGCATCGGCGCGTCGAGTGTGGGCGCACGCGTGTTCACTGCCACGAGCGCGAACGGCCTTGCGTACATGAACGAGCAGGTATGGTGGGCGGCCGGCGCGCGTCTGCCCATCGTCATGGGCGTCGCGAACCGGGCCATGGCAGCGCCCTGGAACGTGCTCAACGACCAGCAGGACTCCATGTCCGAGCGCGACGCGGGCTGGATCCAGCTCTACTGCAAGGACAACCAGGAGATTCTCGACACATTCATTCAGGCCTATCGCATCGCCGAGCGGCTGAACGTGCCGGTGATGGTCTGCTACGACGGCTTCCTGCTTTCGCACACGGTCATGCCGGTGGACGTGCCGGATCAGGACAAGGTGGACGCGTTTCTTCCGCCGAGGACCGACCCGCTCACGATCCTCGACGTGACCGATCCTCGGAATATCGGACCGGTGACCCTTGCGGACACGAGGAAGGACGCGGAAGGCGTGGTGCGCAACGGCTATATGGAGTTCCGGTCGCTTCATCACCAGGCGCTCCTCGACGCCATCGAGACGATCCCGCAAGTCGACGCCGAGTTCGCAAGGAGCTTTGGCCGCTCCACGGGCGGGCTTACATGGGAATACCGACTCGGGGATGCCGAGTACGTCTTGGTCGCGGCGGGCTCGCTCGTGACCCAACTGACCGTCGCGACCGATGCACTGCGTGCTCAGGGCGTGAAAGTGGGCGTCCTGGGCATACGCGCATATCGTCCGTTCCCGAAGGTCGCGCTCCGCGAGAAGCTCGCGGGCCGTACGCTCGCGCTGATCTTCGACAAGGCGCTTTCGTACGGCTATGAGGGCCCGATCTGCTCCGACACCAGAGGTGCCCTCCTCGGCGCTGACAGGGTCCCGGTCGTGTTCGGCGCCGTTTGTGGTTTGGGCGGTCGCGACGTCACGCCCGAACAGCTCGCCGTGGCGGCGCGCACCGCCATCGCGGATCACTCCGCCGGCGTCAGGGACCGGGCCACCGCTTGGATCAACCTGCAGCTCTAGGAGACAGCACGAGCGGAACGTCTGAGCGCCCAGCAGACGAAGTCCTCACGAGGCGAACAGAGGGAACTGATGACACGATTGGTCGACCTGCCGACAACGGAGTACATGCTGCCGGGAAACCGCGCGTGCGCCGGATGCGGCATCGGTATCGGACTCAGGGCAATCACCAAGGCGCTGGAAGGCCGGCTGGTGATGACCGTCCCCGCGAGCTGTCTCACGGTACTCGGTGGCATGTACCCGCTCTCGTCGCTTGACGTTCCGTGGCTGAATGTCGCGTTCCCGAGCACCGCAGCGGCCGCTTCCGGCGTCGCGGCTGGCCTCAGGGCCATGGGCCGATCGGACGAGATGACTGTGCTTGCCATGGCGGGCGATGGGGGCACGGCCGACATCGGCATACAGGCGCTTTCGGGTGCCGCCGAGCGCAACGACGACTTCATCTACCTCTGCTACGACAACGAGGCGTACATGAATACCGGCACGCAGCGCTCGGGCCTGACGCCCCAAGGTGCGCGGACCACCACGACATGGGCGGGCAAGCGCGAGAACCCGAAGGATATGCCGAGGATCATGGAAGCGCACGGCATCCCGTACGTCGCGTCGACCTCGGCGGTGTTCCCCGACGATGTGTACGACAAGGTCGTCAAAGCGCGTGGGATCAGGGGACTTCGCTACATCCACATGAACACACCCTGCCCGAGCGGCTGGGGTTTCGACCCGGCCGACACGGTGCGCCTCGGCAAGCTCGCCGTCGACACGGGTCTCGTCGTTCTCTACGAGATCGAAGAGGGCGTCTTCCGGCTCACGGGCAGGAGCGCGACCTTGGCCAAGAGCGGTGCTAGGAAGCCGGTTGCCGACTACATCGCGACTCAGACGCGGTTCAAAGGGATGTCGGACGAGGTCGTCGCCTCGGTGCAGGAGTGGGTCGACGAACGCTGGAAGGGTTACGTCGCAAGGGACGCTGCTGCGGCGAACGGCTAGACTCATCAAGGCTGGTCTGCTGGCTGGTCACCAAGCATCGTGATCCGGACGTAGGTGTTTCCGCTCACGCAGGGAGGCGTGTTGGCGCAGACATTCGCGCAGCTCATACCGTGGATAGTTGCCGGGGCGTTCCTGCCCACGTGGACGTCGTACGTGACGCTGCTCTTGGGTACCCAGCGGCCAATGAAGACGTCGTCGGCGTACGTGCTGGGGAATGCGACGTGGCGGCTCGCGCTCGGCTTCACTGCTCTGTTCATCGTCTCGGTCGCCGCGCCTCACGCCGAGAGCCGGGGCATCAGGATGCCGACGTGGTTTGCCTGGGCACTCGCCGCTCTGCTATGCGGCATGGGCTTCTGGCTCATCACGCGCAAACCGAAGGCCGACTCGTCGCAGCCGGAATCTATCCCGAGGTGGCTGAGAACGCTCAAACGACTGCCCCCGTGGGCGGCTTTTGGCTACGCGATCTACAACTGTGCCCTGCCTGGGGCGCAGTGGGTGTACTTCCTCGGCGGGATCGCCGTTATCGCCGCTTCTGGCCTGTCGGCTGAGTCGGAATTCACCCTGCTCGTCGTATTCGTCATGCTGCTAGAGACGATGCTGGTCACGCCGATAGTCATCTACTACCGCAAGCGCGAGCGCGCGCAAGTCACGTTCGACAGAATGGACGTCTGGCTGGGGCGCCACGCCACGACGGTGTTCGGCGGGATTCTGGTCATGATCGGCGGTCTCTTCGTGTGGATCGCACTCAATGGCGGACACGTCGGCGGAGTTGGGTAGGCCGATACCCCCGCGTTCGGTTAGTTCGCGCTCGGATTCGCGTCTGTGGGCGTCTCGGCCATCATCTCGGCGTCCGATGCGCCTAGATCACCTGCAGGCGGCATGGGCATGCCGCCTGGCTGGCCGAAGAACTCGACGAGCAGGACGAGGATCCCCACGAAGATCGCCGTTCCGATCACGAATCTCGGCGTGAGCGGCGTCGATAGAACGTCGATCAGCACGCCAAGAGCGACAGCGCCGACCCGAAGGGCGCTCTTGTTCGCAGCCACGAACTCACCGAACTGTCCGAAGTCGGAGTCTCCGCGCGCCAAGGCCATCCCGCGCGCAATACCGTGTCGGAACCACAGTGCGAGCTTCGCGGGTCCGGCGAAGAACGCGATCGCCGCGACGACGAGCCCTACCGTGATGGCAGTCGTCTGCATGGTCACGAGGAACCTGAATACGATGTCCCAGAAGGACTGCGCGGCATCGGTCGGGATCTCGGCGCTAGCGTAGGCCGCGCTTATGAAGGCGGTCCGCGCGAAGACGAGGGCCTCGAATGGCAGCAGCGTGACTATGACGAGACCGAGTCCGAGCCACAACCAGGCGCGTCTGGTGTTCGGCGCCGCCCAAAGTGCGAGGGCCAGGAAGATCAGAGCGAGGACGGGCAGCACCCAGACGAGCGAATTGAAGAGACCGAAGACTGTCTGAGCTTGGGCAAGCCGCGGGGACTCGTAGAGCACGAATGAGTCGGGGAACTTATCCCAAGGGATGTACTTCGTGAGGCCCGATATGCGCGTGGACGCGAGTCGCTCTTGCGCCGCTGTCACGAACGCGTCCGTGTTGAACGTGATCACGCCGTTGGTGGTGCTCACCGCGCCGCCGGGTCTGCCGCCTTCGATCGCGGCGACGAACGCCTGCTGTGCGGCGCGCATGGTCGTGGTCCAGATATTCGAGAACTGGTCCGACCGAACGACTTCGGTGATGAGTTTGTCGGCGTAGGTCTCTACCTGCCCGGCAACGGGTGCCGCGATCGGCGCCAGTGCCGTTGGCAGCACACTCCTGATCTGGGCTTCGACGTCGACTTTCGCGAAGAGCGCCGTGCTCACCTTCTCGGCTACGGCATCTTGGATCGCGGCGTTTTGAGCGAGAGGACCGACAGTGGCGACCCACTGGTCGGTGTCCATGATCGTGCGGTTCACCCACACGGTGGGTATGGCTAGCGCGAACAGCAGCAGGCCGATGAGCAACAGCGCGATCGCTCCGATCCAGCGCCACGCGTGCCTGCTTGCCGAGTGCTTGCTCTCGGTGGCGGCCTTCAGCTGTTCGTTCTCGGCCCGTACCCGTTCGAGCTCTGCGGCCAAGTCCTCCTGGGACGCGTTGGTCGCGGGCGTGGACATGCTGTCCTCGACATCCATGGCTTCTTCTTCCCCTCAATCGCCGTGCGGCACGCGACAAGGCCCCACTGGCCTCGGCGCTTGAAGATACTCACTGGTTCTCGTTCGCGGCCGGCTCCTCGGCCTGGACCGCCTCCGTGAACCGTTCCTCGCGACCGAACAGAGACACCAGTCGAGCGACGGTCGTGACCAAGAAGACCTGGCCGATGAGGGCCTCCAAAGCCGCGAACATCTTGCCCACGTCTTGCACGGGCGTAAAGTCCCCGTATCCGACGGTCGTGAGCGTGATGTAGCTCATGTAGATGTAGTTCACCGGGTTGCGTGTGTCGTTGTCCTTGAAGAACGGCTCACCCGAAATGAACGCCATTGCCAGGTAGACGAAGGCGAAAAGCAGCCCGAAGATCACGTAGATCGAGACGGCCCCAAAGAGCGTCTCCAGCGTGACCTTCTTGTGCTCGAGGATGCGCCTGCCGATCACGGCGGGCGTCACAAGCAGGAGTGCGGCCATCATCGCAAACATCCACCCCGCATACACGGGGCTTCGCTGGATGACTGCGATCAGGCCGAAGACGATCCCCGCTGCTACCGCGACCGCCGCGATCCGCATCGATCTGGGTCGAGCACAGGACGTTCTCAGTGCGATCAACAGTGTCAATGCGACCGACCCCATGAGGATGAGCAAGGATGATCCCGTACCCGCGATCGCTGCAATGAGGAGATCGAAGAGCAACAAGAGGAAGAGAAGGATGTAGTTGTCCTCGGCGTGCAGGAGATTCCGCAGGACGTGATTGCTGCGTGCCTCAGCGCGAAACGGGTTCGGCGACGTCCCCCTCGGATTCCTGTTAGCCACGCGGGCCCCTCGTCGTGTATCGGCGCATGTATTGCCCCTGTATTGCCCCTCGGACCTCGCCCTCTGCTGGCATGAGCCTACCACTCATCGGGGCTTTGGGGCGTGAACCTCAGCCCGCCCCGAAGTCCCTTAGGCGCGACCTATCCCAAGCCGAGAGGAGCGCCGCCGGTCTTCCGACGGCGCCCGATCGCGTCTGCATTGGCCGAAGGCGCTGATTGGCTTTGCCGCTAGACTTGGGCTGCTTCGTCGATAGCCTTCTTCAGTTCCTCGGCTTGTGCATCGACGTCCTGCTTCATGACCTTGGCGGCCCGCTTCATCAGGCGCTCGGCACCCTCCTCGATGGTCGCGAGGCCGACGAGGACGATCCCGTACGTGCCCTCGTCGAGCATGTCCGCCATCGCCTTGATGTCGTCGCTCTTCAGTCCGCGCTTCATCTGCCCGGCTAGCGCGCCGACGCCCGCGCCCGCAACCGCGCTTGCCACGAGGGCCGGCGGGAAGATGAGCCCGATCGTCGCACCTGTGATCGCGCCGACTTTCGCTCCCCATCCGCGCTCGCTCGCGACGGTGTCGTAGACCTTGATCTTGCCGTCGGCTTCCTTGCCGAAGAGAGCGGCCTCGTACTCGCCGATCCACTTCTCCTTGTGCACGGCCTCGAACGCATCGAAGTCCATGCGCGCGTCTTCTAGGTCCTTGTACGCGGCCAAGTACAGGATCACGTCTTCAGATTCAGGCATATCAGAACCCCTTCTCATCGGTGACATCGCCAGCACCTATGTACCCGTTCGGAGAACGCCGGATGTGCTACCAGGCAGCGTCCGCCTAGTCGTTTGATGTCGGAGTTGGGCCCTTCCAGCCACGCCACTCGGGTTTCACGACCTCGGCGAAGTGGGCCTTGTAACGGCCTCCTTTGCCCTTGGCCAGTACGTCGAACGGCGGCACCTCGTACACGCGCAGGCGAGCGTCCAGGAAGTCCGAGAAGACGAGCACCTTGCCGTCGTCGGACAGATCGAGTGCCGTGCACTGGTTCCCGCCGATGATGGCGTCGAGCGGCTTGCCCGTGTGCGTGTCGAAGAGCAGCACGGTGCCCCATTCCGGACCTTTCAGGTTGTACGACTCGGGGTTGTTCGCACCACGGCAGGACACGAACAGCACCCTCCCGTCGGGCGAGATGTCCATCGTGTTCGGGCAACGGTCCGTGGTTACGAAGCGGCTTGTCTTGAGCGTCCGCATGTCCGTGACCCAGACGCAGTCCTGGCCGAGGTCGCTCGTGAAGAGCTTCCCGCGCGCTTCGTCGGCCACCATGTGTCGCATGGCCGCGGCGCGCTTCTCGAAGAGTGTCTTGCTGGTGCCGGTCTCGAGGTCGATCACTGCGATGCGGCCGACGTAGGAGTTCTCGCCGAATCCAGCGACGAACAGCCGCTTTCCATCGGCTGTCGGCCACAGCCCGCGCGGCGTGTCGACCGTGCGCATGCGGCGCACGAGCTTCCCGCTGCCCAGATCGATCTCGGAGATGTCGTCCCCCGACCAGTTCGCGGCGTACAGGCGCTTCCCGTCGGGCGAGAGCGCGATGACCTTGGTCCACGCCGATTCGGTCTTGAAGTTCCTCAGTACCTTGAAGGTGCGGGTGTCGATCTCGTAGACCGAGGCCGACTGCATCTGACTCGCGTAGGCACGCCGGCCGTCCTTGCTGAAGATGACTTCCACAGCTCCGTCCTTGCCGAGGTCCACCTCACCCAGCACCTTGCCGGTAGCCGTGTTGTAGGCCGCGATGGACGGTTGCGTCACGAGAGCTGTGACCCACGCCTGGCTTCCATTCGGTGTCACGGCCACGCCCTTAGGCGCCGGTACCGACGAGAACATGCCTATCTTGCTGACCAGCTGGCCCTTGGGGTCTAGCCACTCGGCGATCTTGGTCGGTCGGTCGACGAAGGTCGTGCGCTGGATCGGCCGACAGCCAGCTGCGGTTATCTGCACGGTCGTCTTACCCGCCGGCACGGTGCCCTTGAACGGGCCGGTTCCCGAGATCTGTCGGCCGTCAGATCGGACGATCCGATAGCGCGCGGTCTTGGGCCGGATGTCGAGTGCCAATCGGATGCTTGCAGGCTTCAGGGTGTAGGTCAGCTGTGTGCGCTGACCGCTCTTCAGCTCGACGGAGGTCTTGAGCGGGACGAAACCCCTGCGGCTGGCAGTCAGGACGTACGAACCTGCTTCGAGATCGCCGACCTCCAGGGTGCCGGTCCCGACGCTCGAGGCGAATCGCAGGACCGCGTCGCCGGGGACGGCCGTGATCTGCACTGCTGCCGGGCGCGTTGCATACGTCCAGGCGGCGATCCCAGCGAGGCCGACCACCAGTAGAAGGACTCCCGCGGCGGCCAAGCTGGCCCGTCGTCGCTTGCGCAGTCGGCGTTCCCGCGCCTCACGGCGCGCCTGTGCTCTGTCGGGCCCGCCGATCCCTGCGCCGCCGAGATCCGCACTACGTCGCGAGGAACCCGAACCGGCGTGGTGCGGCGTGCGCGCTGCGCGACCGCTCGGCTGCTCCGAGCGGGTCCGGTGCGCTCTGGGAGACCTCGACGCCACGCGGCGATTATCGCACGGAGCGGACAACCGAGCCGTGCGCCGCTCTCTTGGCAGCTAGGCGGGGCTCGAGGCCGAGCAGGATCCGCACGACGGCGTGGGCCTCGTGAGCGGCCGCGATCATCACGCGCGACGCGAGCAGCGCATGGCCCTCCCGCACGTCGGACGAGAGGTCCCCGACGACCCAGACCCTCTCGGCCAGCTGCTCGGTACGAATCGAGTTCGCCTCGCCGTGCCCGGCGAGCCCCGACGCTGTGACGATCGGCACCTCGGCCAGCTCCCGCGTGCAAACCTCGAGGACCATCGCCTTCGTGTCCGCGCCGTCCACCGCCTCAACGACGACGTCAGCGCCACGAACCATGTCCGCCAGGTTATGCGCCGTGACGCACTCCGTGACGAGAGTCAGCCGGAGGTCATCGTGGATTCGAGAAAGGGTCGCAGCCAAGGCTTTCGTCTTGGGTTCGCCCAGCTGGTCGCGGAAGAAGAGCTGGCGGTTGAGGTTGTTCTCCTCGACGCGGTCGAAGTCGACGAGCGTCAGCGTCTTGACCCCGCTGCGGACGAGCATGGCGGCCACGTTGCTGCCAAGCCCGCCGCATCCGATGATCGCTACGTTTCCGGCGGCAAGCCGAGCACGGATCTCGGGCTCAGGGATGCGGGGTATCGTTTCGCAGCCACGCGTCAGCCGCCGGCGACGGGGGGGAAGATCGCGAGACGTTCGCCTTCCTGAAGCGCGCGGTCCTCGTCGGCGTGACGTCCGTCCACGAAGACGATGCGCGGCTGGTCGGGCAGACCGAGCAGCTCGATCACCTCGCGGATCGGACAACCGTCCCGAATGTCGTACTCGCGCGTGCGACCTTCACCGCCGACGGTGTGATAGTCGGACAGTGATGCAAATAGCGCGACGTTCACTCTCATGCGGCTCCCTGTAGCGACTCTCGTGCCTCAGGCTCGATGCTGCCGGGGATGTCAGACAGGCCGCCCTCGCCACGAGTGTGCGGCGAGGGCGGCCTGTCTGCAAGCGATGAGATACCGGTCGGCCGCTACGAGATGCCCATCTCTGCGGCGGTGTCCTCGACGAAGTTGTAAAGCTCGTCGAGTTCGGCGTCGGGAACCATGAAGGTCAGGTTGTGTGGCGGCAGCTTGTCGGTCTTGAAGAACTCCGGCAGGCGGTCGTCAGCTGCGCCCAGGCCCGCACGCTCGTTGAAGAGCCGCTCGAACGTGAGCGTCTCCCTGCCGAGCTTCATGAGCTCGTCGGCGTCCCACTTCATGCCGGTGTGCGCTTCGGCCATCTCGAAGATCGCGTTGAATGCCTCGGGGCGGTCGAGCACAGGGAAGGCGACGAAGATGCAGAGCCCGAGCGCGTCGAGCATCGCCGTCGCGATCTGCAGGTTTCGGGACAGCTCGACCTGGCCCTCGGGCTTGAGGGGGTCGACGTCGCCTCCTGACTTGAGTATCTCGGTGGCAACGGTGTAGCCGGCCGTGTGGTCGGCACCCATCGTCGAAGTGGCGTACGTGACGCCGATACCTTGCACGGCTCTGGGATCGTAGGCCGGGAGCGCCTGGTGCTTCACGACCGGGATGCGCTTCACGCCGAAGGCCTTGCCCGTTGCCTCGGCGCCGTCGCCGAGCACCCGACCCGGCTCGCCGCCCTCGAAGATGCTCCTCAGCGCCTTGATCGCCGACGGGCCGTCTCCAAACGCGATCGCTCCGGAGTCCATGTACACGCCCATCGTGGCGCCCATCTCAATGGTGTCGAGCCCGAAATCGCCGCAGATGCGGTCGAGTTCGGCGATGTCATCGAGATCGGCAACGCCGCAATCCGCTCCGAACGACCAGACGGTCTCGTACTCCGGACCTTTGGTCTTGTAGTGACCGTCCTTGTCGTACCAGTAGCGCGAGCACTGGATGACGCAGCCCGAGTGGCATCCGTGATTGATGTTGTCGCCGAGGCCGAGGTCGAAGCTCGCACCGCGCTCGATGATCATGTCGCGCTGGGTCTCGCCGCTCGTTGCCTCGGCTCCCTCGAAGGAGCCCTCGGAGAAGTTGCGCGTGGGCAAGCCGCCCGCCTCGGACAGGATGTTCGTGAGCACGTTCGTGCCGTAGGTGGGCAGCCCCTGGCCGGAGACCGGGTGCTCCTTCAGCGCGTTCGCGAATCGCCGCATCGCCTCGTTGTATTTCTCCTTGTCGGCGTGTTCGAGGTACTTCGTGCCCTTGTCGGAGATGACGATCGCCTTCAGGCCCTTGCTGCCCATGACAGCGCCCATGCCGCCGCGGCCCGCGAAGCGGTTGGGGTAGCCCTTCATGTCGGAGACCGCGATGCCGGCGGCCTTCATCCCGGCTTCGCCAGCCGGGCCGTTGGTGATCGTGGCGTAGCGGTCGTCAGCGGGGCGCATGCCCTTGATCGCGTCGGCGACCGCGTAGTTCCCCGCGCCCGCCCATTCGTCCACGCGGTCGAGCTTGGCGGCACCGTCGGGCTCGATCGTGAGCATGTAGCGAGCATTCGGGTCTGCCGGCTTGCCCGTGACGATGATGGCGGCGATGCCGAGGCGCCCGAGTGCGTGAGCGGCCTGACCGCCAGCGTTCGATTCCTTGATCCCGCCCGTGAGCGGGCTCTTGGCGCCGACGGACAGGCGCCCGCCGTTCGGGACGCTCGTGCCGCCGAAGGTGCCCGGTGCGAACACGAGGACGTTTGCCGGACCGAGCGGATCGGCATCGCCCGGCACTTCGCTGAAGACGATGGCCGAAGTGAGCGCACGCCCACCGTACCGAGCCCATTTCGCGGGCACATCCTCTTTGGTGATGGATAGGTCGGACATGTTCACGCGGAGTACGTAAGCCATAGGATCTCCTTCATCCGGAAACCGACTCAGTGAGGTACGCCCCCTCTGGTTCACAAGGCGCATCTCTCGTTGTATTCCCTTGGTGAATGCCGCCGCACTGCCTAAAGCAGATTCACAAGTGCTGTGCCCGCGAGGCACACCCGTGCGATGCTGCGTCTCCGGCCGTGCGGTCTTCGGCCGCCACAGTCTCGGATGCCGCCACGGGCGGTCGGTGCGTGCCGCCCATCCGAGCCGAGCGGGCGTCAACCGCGCTGGCGTTTGCCAGCTCTGTACAGCCCGAGGTATACGCGATGGGGTCCGGGCGTCCCATAGGGAACGAACGCGACCTCATCTCCCGGCACTACGGGGTGATCCAGGTCGTAGACGGTGTGGTTCACGAACACGCCCTCGATCTGCTCGAGCGGCAGTCCGAGCGCCAAGGCCAACTCCTCGGCGGACATGCCGCCCTGCGGCACCTCGAAAGTGGGCGCGCTGGGTATCCCGCGTTCCGCGCAGTGCGCGCGGAGCAGGCCGAAGATGCGGATGGTGATGTTGCCAGAGCCCTCCATGCCGCTAGCATAGCGCTACAGTGATGGCCCGAGGCCGAGCCGAAGGAGGCAGCATGGACGCCATCGATGCGATCATGACGCGTCGCAGCATCCGCACGTTCACCGACGACCCGGTCCCGGCCGAGACCGTCGAGCGCCTGCTCAGGGCGGCGATGGCCGCACCGTCGGCGATGAACGAGCAGCCATGGCACTTCGTCGTGGTCGAGGATGCGCACACGCGCGAGCGCCTGTCGACCATGTCGCAATACGCCAAGCCGGTTGCGCGCGCACCTCTGGGGATCGTTGTATGCGGGGACACCACCGCACTTCACTACCCGGGCACCATCTACTGGGTCTTCGACTGCTCCGCGGCGCTCGAGAACCTGCTGGTTGCCGCGAACGCACTCGGTCTCGGCGCGGTGTGGCTGGGGGTACAGCCCTGGCCCGAGCGAGTCGCGGCGGTCCGGGAAGCGATCGGGATACCCGAGCACGTCGAGCCACTCGGGATCGTCGCCTTGGGCGTCCCAGCCGAGACAAAGCCCCCGTCCGACCGCTACGACGGTGCTCGCGTGCACCACGAGCGGTGGTGAGCCTGATGACCGAGCGCTCGCTTGCGACGGTCCGCATGTTCGCATTCCTCGCCAGCCTGAGAAGCGAGCTTGGCCTTGCCGCGACGATATCGGTCGACGTCCCGCGCGACGGCGTCGATGCGGGAAGCCTTGCCGAGTCGCTCGAGCTTCCTCTCGAGCAGATCGAAGGCGTGTTCCACAACCACACGATCGCCGGTCTGGACTCGATCGTGAGGCCGGGCGACCGGGTCGCGTACGTGCCGCGAGGCACTCCGACGTCGCATCCCTCGTTCTTCGGCCCATTCACGACACGCGATCGCGGCTGACTCTGAGCATCGGGACGGCACAGTCCCCGTGGCGCGCCGCGCCGCGATATCCTCGTCCCGCTCGGCAATCCGAGGACTGCTGCGACCGGCCGTCGCGGAGCGGGTATAGACAGGTGGAGCACGCTGACAAGCCCCGTGCCCCGGCAGACACGGGGCGTTTTCGGATGAGGAGGAGAGGACCATGGACGATGTCGAGAAGATGGGCATGGAGATGAAGGAACCGGCAAGCGCTGCCGCACCCGAGCAGGCTGCGCCGCACCTCGCAACACACCTTGAGGCGCCAGCGCTCAAGGCGAGTCTGAGCGCCATCGCTTCGGCGGATACCGTCGACCTCGAGACGACCGCGAGCGCGATCGGTCTTGCGCAGGTATCCGGCGACGCCCACGTGAGCACTTCGTACGTGGGCATCATGCACGCCAAGCAGGGTGGGACGTTCCAGCAGGGTTACGCGAGCGCCGCGATCTTCGGCGGGGACACCACGATTCGTCAGGCGGGCGCTCCGCTCATAGTCGGTCGAACGATGAACATCGAGCAGGGTGGCGGCGCTGTACTTATCGGCAGCGACGTCAAGGTGAGCCGAGGATTCGTCGGCATCGTCGTGTCCGGCCGAAGCGAGATCTCGGATGATTCGAAGGTGCTGATCGGCACCAAGGCGGCGATCATCATCGCGGCAGCGATCCTCGGCGGATTCGCTGTCATGGCCGTGGTCATGGCGATGGGCACCAAGCGCATCGCCGACTGGGGACGCGGCTTCAAGAAGGCCGAGTTGCCGAGCAAGCACGACTTGCAGGCGAAATGGCACGACTTCCAGGCCGCGCTTCAGGAAGTACCGAGCAAGCTGCAGCAGATGCGCAAGAGCGCGTAGTCGCTCGACGCGACCGATGTCATGACGGGGCGTGCCCGAGGCGGCGCGCCTCGTTCGTGTATCCGGGCAAGTGCGATGGCGGGCGCGCGGCCCGTCCGCGCGGCCCATCCGCGCGTCTCTACAGCAAGACCGGATCGGTGCTAGGGGAGAGCGGCATGCCTTACCGCTTCGGCGATCTCCTCCATCTCGAAGCCGCCGCAACAGGCCAGCGTGCCCGACACGATCACGAACGGGAGTTCGTCGCCTGCCGTGAGACCCTGCATCGCCGCCTCACGGTCTGACCCCGTCAGGGTCAGCAGGTCGCTCTCCTCCGCCTTCACGCGGATACCGGTCAACTCGCTCACCTGTGTCTCCAGGACCTGGAGACGCCACTGCAGCGGGAGCTCTCAAGTCGCGCCTTCGGTAACGCCGAAGCCGATAGCCCCGAGCTCGTCGCAGCAGTCCGCACCGCCGCCTCAAGCGCAACTCTGGTCGATGACCTTGACCACTATCTCACTCATCTCGCTCCCTTCAGTCAGGCGATCCATACCAGGTAGCCGGCGGCCACGAAGAGGCCGACCCCGCCGATCTTCGTGAGCACCGGCGTCAGCCGAGACACCGAACGCATGAACGCAAGCGAGCCCGATGCGATACCCAGAAACAGGAGCGGCACTCCCTTGCCGAGTCCATATACGAAGAGCAGAAGCGCGCCCCTCGCAGCGCTGCCCGTGGTGGCGGCGATCGCCGCAATCGCGGCGAGAATGGGTGTAGAGCACGGCGAGACCACCAGACCGAAGAGCATCCCGAACAGAAACGCACCAGCGAATCCTCGTCGTTCTGGACGTCGCATCGGAAGGATCGCGTTCAATCGGTCCATCGGGAGGTTGATGGCGCCGATCATCTGGAGGCCGACAACGACGCAAATGGCGGCCAGCGCGTAGTACGCCCACGCGCCGACTAGCAGGGCGTGGCCCAGCAGCCCAGCGATGGCTCCGATTGCGGCGAAGACAAGGCTCATCCCCAGGACGAAGACGCCTGAGAGCGCGAGCCCTCGGCCGATGGGTGAACTCGACTCATTGGCTCCCGCGTCGTCAACGACCGTGCCAGTCACGTAGCCGAAGACCGCGGGCAGCATGGGCAGGACGCACGGGCCGAAACCGGCGACGAGCCCGCCGAGGAAGGCGACCCCGAACGCAGCGAACACTCCGGTCGAACCGGCGGCGAGCTGGGATGCGAGGGATTCGACGTTCACTGCGCCCCGGCCAGCGCGTCGAGCCGGCCTCTCATGTCCGCCTCGGACATCGAGCCGGTGAAGGAGTCCGCAACGGCGCCGCTGGTATCGATGAAGAAGGACGTGGGGATGTACTGGAACTGGAACGTCGAGGCGAGTTCCTGGCCTGAGGGGTCGGCCGTGATTGCGTTCACGAACACGACCCTTCCTTCGTAGTCAGGTATCACCTTCTCGACGACCGCCGAGATCTCAACGCAGGACTGTCAACTCAACGAGTGGAAGAGCAGATAGATCGGCTTCCCTGTCTTGAGGGCCGCGTCGTAGTCCGCGACTGCGTCATTGTGAGCGGTCGTGATCGAGGCACCATCGGTTTCGAGTGCAGCGCCCGTCGTGGCTGTCTGTCCGGCACTGCCGGGCGTTGCGGTCCGGTGGGCCTGTGCCTTGGCGAAGAGGATGCCTGCGAACACCGCGACCACAACGAGAACTACCACCACGGTGGGCCATGCTCGCCGCTGCCTCATGGCGGGCTCGTCTCGTTCGTCTGCTTCCGTCACGCTAGTCTCTCTTCTCCGTGAGTGGCACGAGCACGACTGGTACGTTGGAGTGCCTAAGCACGCGGTCTGCGACGGAGCCGATGACCGCGCGAGTGAGGCCCGTCCGTCCGTGCGTCCCCATGACGATGAAGTCGGCTTGCATCTCTCGGGCCTTAGCCACGATCGCCTCGTACTCGGAGTCAGCCGTCACGACTAGTGACGTGGCGCTCACTCCCATCGCGGTCAGGGCTTCGACCTCAGTCTCGGCCACCTCGCGCAGGTACTCCGAGATGCCGGCGGTTACCGCCTTGTCCTCCATGCCGCCGATGTCCGCGCGCTGCGCAACTGCGAGAACTAGCACGCTGTCGCCTTCGCCCTTCGCGATGTCGGCAGCCACCCTCCCGGCAGCCTTGGCCGTCTCCGAGCCGTCCGTCGGGAAGAGAATCTTCTTGGCCACAATCACTCCTCGCAAACGGGGTTCAGCCCAGGATCGCGTTGAACAGGAAGCCGATCAGCATGATGCCGACGGCGTTCACACCGAAGTAGACGGCGATGAGCTTGGGCTTGAGAACCTTCCTCAGGATGATCGCCTCGGGCAGAGAAAGCCCGACGACCGCCATCATGAAGGCCAGCGATGTACCGATCGCGACGCCCTTCTGGGTCAGCACGCCGATCAGGGGTACCACACCGGCGGCGTTGCTGTAGAGCGGGACGCCGATGATCGTTGCGAGCGGCACGGCAAGCGGGTTGCCGGCGTTCGCGTACTTGGCGAGGAAGTCGTCCGGGACGTAGCCGTGCATTATCGCGCCGATGGCGATGCCCGCGACGACGTAGGGCCACACCTTGCCGACGATCTCCTTGACGTAGCCTCGCGCGTACGAGAGCCTCTCGGGCCACGTCTGCTCGGGCAGCTCGCCGGCCTCGCCCATGCGGATCTCGTACACGTAGGGTTCGACCCAGCTCTCGAGGCCGAGCTTGCCGATGATGATGCCGCTCGTGATGGCCAGCACCAGGCCGGAGGCGATGTAGATCGCGGCGATCTTCCAGCCGAACATGCCGCCCAGCAGCACGATGGCGACCTCGTTGATCATCGGACTCGCGACCAGGAACGAGAACGTCACGCCGAGCGGAACGCCGCTCTCGACGAAGCCGATGAAGAGCGGGACCGCCGAGCACGAGCAGAACGGCGTGACGATGCCGAGCGTCGCCGCCATGACGTTGCCGGCGTAGAGCTTCGAGTGCGAGAGGTACTTGCGCGTTCTCTCCGGCGGGAAGAACGACCGGATGATGGCGACGAAGAAGATGACGACGGCCAGCAGGATGAGCACCTTCGGCACGTCGTACAGGAAGAAGTTGACCGCCGCGCCGATGCTGCTGTCGGGGTCGAGCCCCAGCACGGTGTAGGTCAGCCAGTCGGAGAGCAGCTGGAGCGGGTAGAACGGGTCCATCGACGCCTCCGGTCACGCGTCGTCTACTGGGAGCGGGCGATGAGGTCGACGACCTGGTCAAGGGAGGGCACGCGTCCCGCGAGCTTCAGCTCCTCGTCGATGACGAGCGCGGGTGTGGACATGACTCCGTAGGCCATGATGTCCTTCATGTCCGTGACCTCGACGACCTCGGCGTCGATGCCGAGCTGGTCCACTGCCGCCTTCGCAAGGTCCTCGAGCTTGTGGCAGTTGGCGCAACCGGTACCCAGGATCTTGATGACCATGTCTCTCTCCCTTGATGATCGCCTACATCGAAGAACATCGAACTACCAGAACGGAATGCGGAGTCGACCAGGCTGACGGCCTGCACTTCTAGCCTGCCTAGAGGCTGCGGAGTTCCTGAGCGGCTCGTTCGAGCGCATCGCGGTTCAGCCTGTAGTAGGTCCAGAGCCCGTCCTTGCGGGCGGAGACAAGTCCGGCATCGCGCAGCACGGACATGTGATGAGACGTCGTCGCGGGCGAGATCCCAAGGTGGTCGGAGATCTTGCACGCGCATACCTCTTCGGCGGCACAGCAGGTCTTTGCCTCGTCGAGTCCAGCGAGGCTGAGCATCCGAAGTACTTCTCGGCGGTGCGACGAAGCCAGCGCCTTGAAGACGGCATCAAGATCGATCTTGCTCGTCCTGGTCACAGTGCCCAATGCAAACTCCTTGGTTCGAAGAATGTCGAACTACGAGACTGCACACTACTGCTACAGATAGCGGCGGTCAAGCTCCCGGGCGACGGTGCGGGGGAAGAGGTTGCGCCCGACACTCCCATCATATATCGTTCATTGACGATTGACGATGCAGGAGGGGACATGAGTGACGAGCAGATGGCACTCGTGGCGAAGGCGCTGGCTCACCCCGCACGAATACGAATCGTGCGTCTGCTGGCCGCTCAGACCGAGTGCCGCGGGCACGAGGTCTTCTCGGAGCTCCCACTCGCGCAGTCGACGATTTCGGAGCATCTTCGCGTCTTGAAGGAGGCCGGTCTCGTGCAGTCTCATCCTTCGGGGACAGCGATGGTCTATTGCCTCGTCGTCTCGGTGCTCGACGAATTCACCCACGAAGTGGGAGACATCGCCGCGAATGCTGTTGCCTGCACGCCGGGGCGGAGCTGACGACAAGAGTGAGGAGCGTGGGCGATGAGTGAGGCAGCGCCAAGTGCGCCCGCCGAGAAGAGGCGGATAGGCTTCTTCGAGCGATACCTCACAGTCTGGGTCCTGCTTTGCATCGCCGCAGGCACCCTCATAGGCAACTGGTGGCCGGGATTCGCGACGTGGCTTTCGAGGTTCACGTACGCGCAGATCTCGATCCCGGTCGCCGTGCTCATCTGGCTCATGATCTACCCGATGATGCTGCAGATCGACTTCGCATCGATCAAGCGCGTCAGGCAGAACAGCCGAGGAATCATCGTCACCACGGTATCGAATTGGCTCATCAAGCCGTTCACGATGTACGGCATCGCGTACTTCTTCTTCTTCGTGGTCTTCGCGGGGCTGATTCCGGAAGACCTTGCGAGCGAGTACCTTGCGGGGGCGGTCTTGCTCGGCGCGGCCCCTTGCACGGCCATGGTGTTCGTATGGTCTTACCTGGCTAACGGCGATCCCGCGTACACGCTGGTGCAGGTGGCGGTCAACGACCTCATCATCCTGTTTGCGTATGCACCGATCGTGATGTTCCTTCTGGGGCTGACGGACATCTTCGTTCCGTACGACACGGTCATCCTGTCCGTCGTCCTCTTCGTGGTGGTGCCGCTCGTACTCGGTTGGATCTTCCCGCGTCCAGCTCATCAAGCACAAGGGTCTGGCGTGGTTCGAAGAGAAGTTCCTGCCGGCGCTCGCGCCGGTCACGATCACGGCACTCCTGCTCACGCTTGTGATCATCTTCATCTTCCAGGGACAGGTCATCGTTTCGAACCCGCTCAATATCGTGCTCATCGCGATACCGCTCACCATCCAGACCTACTTCATCTTTGCTCTCGCTTACGGCTGGGCGTGGCTCTGGCGCTTGCCGCACCCGATCGCGGCGCCGGCCGGATTCGTGGCGGCCTCGAACTTCTTCGAACTTGCGGTTGCGGTGGCGATTGCCTGCTTCGGTCTGACGTCGGGGGCGGCGCTCGCGACGGTCGTGGGTGTGCTCGAGGAGGTACCGATCATGCTCTCGCTCGTGTGGATCGCCAACAGGTCCAGGGGATGGATCGAGCGCCGCCAGCTGAGCATTGCGTCCAAGTAGAGGGGTGGAGACGATGAAGGTTCTCCTTGTCACGGACCTGTCCGAGGCCGGACTGCGCTCGGTCGAAGGGCTCTGCGCATGCGGGGCGGCCGGATTCAGCGGGGTTACCCTCCTGCACGTCGTCGATCTCGATCTCTATTCGGCTGGCGGCTCCGTGCCCGGCATTACCGAGTGGGCGAACACCGAGTTGCAGAAGGCGGCAGCCGACCTGCGTGAGAGCGGGTTCGAGGTCGACACGCGCGTCGAGGTCGGTCCTGCCGTCGACACGATCAAGGCGGTTTCCGAGGAGATCGGTGCCGACCTGATCGTCGCGACCAATCTCGGCAAGGGGGCGGTCGTAGGCCGGCTTCTCGGCAGCACTGTCGAGCGACTCGCTGTCGCGACCGGTCTCCCGGTCCTCGTTGAGCGCGTTGAGCACGATGGAGAGCGGTGGTGCCGGCTCGGAAGCGGCAGCCCCTTTCAGCGAATCGTGCTCGGGGTCGACCTCCGGGGCGACACCCGTGCCCTCGTTGCGCGTGTGGCAGGTCTCCCGGGTGTGGAATCGCTGCGTGTCGTCCATGTTGTCGCGGATGAAGGTGCGCGCGCGGCCGCACAGCATGCGCTCAAGGAGGCCGCTATCCGGCATGCAGTCGGGCGCGGTCGTCGATTTCGTCACAGATGTCGGTGATGCCGCGGAGCGGTTGCTGACTGCGGCCGGGGAGTTCGACGCCACCGCAATCGCCGTCACCGTGTGCCACCACACCATGCTGCATCGGGGGATACTCGGAAGTGTCGCTGGGACAGTGGCGCGCAACGCTCATCGCGCGGTGTTGCTGCTGCCGCCGGCGCTACCGGATCGATCGACCGATACGGGAATCCTGAGAGCCGAGGGCTGATGCGCCGGTTCGCGATCTTCTCGGACATCCACGCAAACCTCGTCGCTCTCGACGCGGTCCTCGCCGACATGGACGCGAGCGAGATCGAGGAGCGCTACTGCCTTGGCGACCTCGTCGGCTACGGTCCCGAGCCAGCTGGCGTGATCGAGCGCATCCGCTCGCTGGGCATCCCGACGATACGCGGCAACTATGACGACGGCATCGGCAACCGTCGAGGAGAGTGCGGCTGCTACTACGCGACCGAGCAGGCCCGAAGCGACGGCGCGGCCTCGTATGCGTTCACGGAGGCCGCAGTGAACGATGCCGACGCTGCATGGCTGGCCGCGCTTCCGGATGAGATCCGGCTCGAGGTCGACGGCGTCCGCGTGCTTCTCGCCCATGGCTCGCCGCGTAGGATCAACGAGTACCTGCTGCCCGACCGAACCGACAAGCAGCTCGCCAGGCTCGCGGTGGAGGCGGACGCAGACCTCGTGTGTGTCGGGCACGTGCACGTTCCGTATCACCGGGCGATGCTTGCTGAAGACGGCCGACGCGTGCACTACATCTCGAGCGGGTCGGTAGGCAAGCCGAAGGACGGCGATCCGCGCGCGAGCTGGGTTGAGGTCGTGGTCGGCTCGCGTGACGAGGTCGAGGCCGCGGCGTCCGGTGATGCGGCGGCGGACGCCGCCGGCGTCGTCGACGCCACGCTGGGCTCCGCCGGTGACGCCGGCGCCTGGGTCGGTGCGGTCGTCCACCGCGTGGAATATGACGTGGATGCGGTTGCCCGCGCCGTCATCGCGGTCGGGCTGCCAACGACGCTTGCCGAGGCGCTAACGCGCGCTTAACAGAGCACACGCGCTCTGCGCGAGTAGAATAGTGGTAGCGGGATCTCGCGCACGTGCTCGAGCGCACCCGCGTTGCGTGCGCTGTGCTCGAGAGAGCCCGATCGCAAAAGGGTTCCGGTTTGAACCGGAAGCAGGGGGTGGCAGACATGAAGCCACGGAAGCATCCGAACACGCGCGCCTTCTCGAGAGCGTTGGCGCTGGTGAAACCGCCTGGCGCACCAGCGTTCGCCATAGCCGTGCTGCTGCTGGCGGCGGGCCTCTTCATAGCGGCGCCTGTCGTCGCCTCCACTCTGCCGGGGCAGGTGGAGGCTCAGGTCGCGGACCAGTCGAACTCGGGACACGGGCCGACGTCGTACACCGTCACGCTCGACAAGGGTCTGACGGTCTTTGACACCTCCGTGACTGGCAACCAAGGCAACTTCATTGTCTGGGTCGTCAGGTCGGATGAAACCACCACCGGGTTGATCGCGAACCTCATCGGCGATGGTCACGGCACTGTCGCACTGCGTGCCCCCACGAGCGGGCAGTACCGGGTGATGATCACCAAGTGCAGCGGGGACTGGAGCATCACGGTTCGCCAGCCGCGTGCGACCACGGCGCCCTCCACGCGTGCGTGGAGCGGTCAGGGCGAATCGGTTGTCGATCTCTTCTACCTGAAGGTGGGCACCTACAAGTTCACTGGGGCCCAGCAGGGTGAGCGGAACTTCATAGTCCATTTGGTCGATCTGGACGGCCAGACGGCGGAGTTTCTCGCGAACGAGATCGGCGACGACGCCGCGCAGAAGGTGTTCGTCGTGAAGAAGGCAGGGGTATACGCGCTCTCGGTCGACGCCGACGGCCCTTGGAATCTCTCCATCGCGTCGCACCACATCACCTTCCGGCTCACCGCGCTCTCGGTGCCGGTAACCGCGAAGCCGCAGAAGTGGTTCACGGTGTCGGTCAGGATGACTCCTGTCTACATCGGAGTCACCTCCAGCCCTGTGACCGTCTACGCACAGAAGAAATCGGGCGCCCGCTGGGTCAACACGATGCACGTCCACCCGTGGGGAAGCCGCTACGCCACCTACTCGAAGTACAGCGCCAGGCTGTACGTCTCGAAAGGAACGTGGCGTGTCTGGGCGGAGTTCAAGGATGCCGAGCACGCCAAGTTGAAGACTGGCTACAAGTCGGTGAGCGTGAAATAGGGCGCACCGGGCTTCACCGGTCGCCTATGTGGGGCTCGCACTACTCCATGACCTTCGTCGCCTCGGCGAGGTCCAGTTTGTTGATGCGCCGGATGGGCGGGATCTCCGAGAGCAGCAGCACCACGATGGCCGCAGCCACGACCCACACGTACGTCCACGGCTGCACCACGATCTGTAGCGAGAACTGCTCGCTCGACATCGCCGCGAGTACGGCCTCGGCGGTCCTCAGCCCGAGCCACACGCCGAGCGGCAGGCCCACGCACGCGAGCAGCAGGTTCTCCAGCGTCACCATGCCGGCGAGGTGCGCGCCGTCCTCGCCGATCGTACGCATCGTGGCGATCTCGCGCGTGCGCTCGATGACGTTCGCGGTGAAGGTGTTGTAGATGACCACGAACGCCATCGCGAAGCCGAACGCGAGCAGGCCATCACCGGATCCTTCGCGAGTGCGCGGGCGACGGCGACGCGCTGCTGCTCGCCTCCGGAGAGCTGCGAGGGGAAGTGATGCAGCCGATCCCCCAGGCCGACGATTTCGAGAAGCTCGGTCGCGTTCCGGGAGGGTGGCGTCCCGTCGCGCGAAGCGAGCTGGATCGCGAAGCGGACGTTCTCCTCGGCGGTCAGCGTGGGGATGAGGTTGAAGAACTGGAAGACGAAGCCGACCTTCTCGCGGCGGAAGAGCGTGAGTTCCCGCTGAGTCGCCTTCGAGATGTCGTCGCCGTCGATGACGATGCGGCCGCTCGTGGGCGTGTCGATTCCGCCGAGCATGTTGAGCAGCGTCGTCTTGCCCGAACCGCTCGGGCCGAGGATGACCACGAACTCGCCTCGCGGGATCACAAGATCTGTGTGGTTCAGCGCATGTACCTCGACCTCGCCCATCCGGTACGTCTTCACGACGTCCTCGAGCATGACGAGCGTGTCGGGTCGGACCTCGACTTTGGACACCGGTAGCGCACCCCCCGAGTGCGGTCCGCGCCATTCGAGCACGCATCAGAGTATGTCCCCCGTCTTCCAGCGGTTGCCACACACTCAAGCGCGCTGAGGCATGCGGGCGACGTCGCTAGCGTTGACCGAGGTGATGGGGCGCGGGTACCATACAACGGCACTCAGCACGGCCAGGTAGCTCAGTTGGTAGAGCAGGGGACTGAAAATCCCCGTGTCGGCGGTTCAAGTCCGTCTCTGGCCACCAGCGAATTGTTGAAGGGTCGGGCCGAAAGGTCCGGCCCTTTGTGCATCGTGAGCAGGGGATTTGTCAGTCGCCCTCTTCCGGCTTCGCCTTCAGAACGCGCCAACGGAGTTGTCGCTGTTGCTCCACCAACTGAGCGATTCTGGCCGATTCACGGCACATATACGACACATCGGGAGGGGTGGGTTCTGTATTCCTTCCGAGGTGAAGGGCGGCCTGTGATCGAGCCCACGGTGTGCCGCGAGCCGCGCGGTCTCCATAGCTTCGGAGGGTCGTCATCCGGAAGTCGGGTTGTGTCAAGCACCTTTCCCGTCCCGCCGAAGTTGAGTCGCTCGAGCCGGTTCCCGACTGTTCCGGCAGACATACCGAAGACCGAGCGAGCCAAGTCGCCTTCTAGCTGCGCTCCGCCGGGGGCTACATGCCCCCGTGTCATCGTGCCCGAGGCCACGCAAGACGTGGGACCACGCAGCAGGAGCTCCACGCGCCGCCAGCCGGCCAAGGCCACCCTGTCAGAATACTTGCTGACAGGCAGTCGTTCTGCGAGGGGGTTACGTCGATGACGAGAAAGCCGAGCGAGCTCAAGAGCACCGGATACGAGATCTTCATCGGGATGCTGTCCATCCTGTCGATTTTCAATCTCGTGTTCGTCTACGCGTTCGTCAAAGATGCGAACCTTCAGAACATCCTTCAGGCAATGAACGCCGTGTTGAGCGCGATCTTCCTAGTGGACTTCCTGTACCGATTCTTCACGACGTCCTCGAAGAGCGGCTACTTCTTCAGGCAGTTCGGTTGGGCGGATCTGGCGGCGAGCCTTCCACTCCCGCAGTTCAAGATCCTCCGGCTCTTCCGGCTCTTCCGCGTCTACCGTTTGATGCGTGAGCTCGGACCGAGCACGGTCTTCCACACCCTCGTTGACGACCGTGCCGGCACCGCACTCTACACGCTGCTGACCGCCGGCATCCTCGTTCTACAGTTCGGGAGCCTCTCGGTCCTGCGCATCGAGCAGTACGCGCCTGGCAGCAACATCAAGACCGCGTCTGACGCGCTCTGGTACACGATCGTCACCATCTCGACGGTGGGCTATGGCGACCGGTTCCCTGTAACAAGTACTGGGCGACTAATGGGTGCGCTGATCATCGTCGTCGGCGTGGGCATCTTCGGCACGTTCACTGGCTACCTCGCGAACTTCTTCCTCGCTCCGAAGACGAGAACGGCGACGGCCGAGTCCGCGCAGGATTCCCCGCAGTTGAGGCTCGAGCAGCTGAAGGACCTCATGACCCAGCAGCAGGCTGAGGTCGATGGGTTAGAGATGTTGCTTCAGAAGCAGGCGAGCTGACTCCAGGCTTTTTGCGTTGAGCCAGCCCTACTCGAGGATGCGTTCTCGGTGTGGTGCGCTCGTCGAATAGAATGGCGTCGGGTGCCTGAGGTGCCGCTCCGAACACCGGTGAGCGGCGCCGACGCGCTCGCCGTTTCGCAGCGGGAGTGAGGGTACGCTGGACCAGTCAGAGCGCGAGAAGTGGAACCGGAGATACGCTGCCGCAGAGCTAGCGATGGGGTCTGAACCCTCGTCGTTTGTCGTCGACTGCATGCCCGTTGTACTCGCTGGCACCGACGGCAGACGTGCGCTCGATGTCGCCTGTGGCGAGGGGCGCAACAGCGTCTACCTCGCTCAGTGCGGGTTTCAAACGGTCGCAATCGACAACTCCGATGTCGCTTTGGACAAAGCACGAGCGCTGTCCGAGGGCTCTGGGCTCGACATCGACTATCGCCTGCTGGATCTGCGCGAGGAACTGCCAGAGGGATCCTTCGACCTCGTCATCGTGGTCAACTTCCTGCTCAGGCCATTGGTTCCGAGGCTCTATGACATCGTCACACGGGGTGGCTACGTCGTGATGCAAGTGATCATGCAGACGACGAATGGCCGTGACAGACGCCACAACCCCGAGTTCGTCGTAACCACCGGTGAGCTCGACAGGTTGTTCGTCTGAGTTCGACGGCACCATCGTGCGAAGCGCGGAGGACCCTGAACGCGAGCGAGCGCGGATCCTCTTCAAGAAGTCTTGAGCTTCTCACCCGAGGACGTGAAGGCGTGGGTCGGCGACGAACTCGGGCAGTAGCCAGCAAGTACCTCCTCTTGGATGCCATCGACCAGTGCCGGTTCCGGAAACGCGGTAGGGAATAACCCCTATCGAGGTGATCCGCATGTCCGGGACCGGCGATACGACCTCGATCAGTGCCACGAAAGTCGATCGCTCGACGCTGACTGCGTTCCTCGTCCTGGTCGTCATCGGTGGCAGCAATGCTGTTGCCGTCCGCTTCAGCAACGGTGAGCTGCCGCCATTCTGGGGAGCAGCGGCCCGCTTTGTTCTTGCGGCCGCCATCTTCTGGGTCATCCTTCTGGTCAGACGCGTTCCCGTCCTCAAGGGCAGGGCACTCGCGGGCGCTGTTCTCTACGGCGTGCTCTCTGTGGGCGCGAGCTACGCCTTACTCTATTGGGGCATCCTGAGGATCCAGGCCAGTCTGTTCATGGTGATTCTGTCCCTCGGTCCGCTGATGACGATGTTCTTCGCGGTGGCGCACGGCCTTGAGCCCTTCCGTTGGAGCAGCCTGGCCGGTGCGCTTGTCGCCGTGGCAGGGATCGCTATCGGTGTCGGAACGCAACTCGGCCGGTCCGTACCGATACCGTCGCTGCTTGCGGTGATCGCAGGTGCGGCGTGCATAGCCGAGGGGTCCGTCGTGTACAAGCTCTTCCCCGGCGGGAAGCCCCTGCCGACGAATGCGGTCGCCTTCACCACGGGCGCCGCGATTCTTCTGCTTGTCTCATTGGTTGCTGGTGAGTCCTGGTCCCTGCCGAGAGAGCCGCGGACCATCGTGGCCTTCGTCTATCTCACACTCGTGGGCTCGGTCCTGCTCTTCTACCTCTACCTTCTTGTGCTCTCGAGGTGGACCGCATCGGCGACGTCCTACTCCTTCCTCCTCTTTCCCGTCGCGACGGTCGCGATCGCAGCCGTGCTGACCAACGAACGCGTGACGTGGCAGTTCCTCGCTGGCGCAGCCATCGCCCTCGTCGGTGTATGGATCGGCGCCATCCGGAAACCGCCGAAGGAAGCTGACGTCGTGGTCCGCCCCTCAGCGGGCGGTCGCTGCGACCCGCCGTATCCGGGATGTGCGTGAGGAAACCGACTGAAGCTGGCGTCGGCGTCACGGTCGTGCCTCAGGAGTCAAGTTGAGTTGACATTAGGTAAAGTCAGCTTTACTATTGCGGCATGAAGCTGGTGAACACCGTGAGAGAACACCGTCGGCGGCTGGACATGACCCAGGCCGAGCTCGGCCAACACGTCGGCGTGAGCAGACAGACGATCGTCTCGATCGAGGGAGAGGACTACGTCCCCTCCGCACTCCTTGCGGCACGCATCTCCAGAACGCTCGGCATGCCGTTCGAGGGCCTGTTCGAACTCGAGGAGGACATGGAACCATGAGGCTTGAGAGCGCGATTACGAAACACGCCGACGAGCGTGTGAACCACTACGTTGGGATGGCTGCCCGTATCGGTTTCGCCGTCGTGAGCCTCGGTGAAGTGATGATCGCAGGCTGGTTCGTCTTCGAAGCGCTTGCGCTGGGCAACCCCGACGGAATCCGGAACGCGCTACTCGTCGGCGCACCGGTGCTCTTGGGTATGACGGCCTTCACGGCGCTACAGATACGCTGGCGAGCATTCCAATAGCCGCACGGGGAGTCGCAGTTCAGAGGGCCGTCGCGTCACGGGGCGAAGCGAAGTCCGCCCTGCCGACGTCCCGCATCGAAGCTGCGAACTCCATGAAGCGATAGACATCCTCGAACGTCGACGCGATGCCGAGCGAAACACGCATCGTGTTCGGCACCTTGCCGGTCGCATCCTCGATGAGCCGCTGGCAGCCGACGAGCGTTGTCGGGATGTCGTCCTCGAAACAGCCAGCCATCTCCTCCCGGGTGATCTCGTGAGCGATCTCGCCGTCTCCCGGATTGCAGAAGCAGCCGGTTCGTATGCTGATGCGTCTCTCTCCTGCGATTCGCTCGACCTCGTAGACGTCGTATACCTCGCCTTGAGGATCGAGCAGATAGAACGCGATCGTGGCTCCTCGACGATCCGCATCCGCCGGACCGAAGACCCTGACCATTGGGGCACCGTTCGCATGGTGAAGCTCGGCCATCTCGTGGAGCAGCCACCCCGCCAGAGCACGGGTCCTGTCGTGGATCAGGTCTATGCCGACGGAGTCGATGTGTTCGAGGCCGATCGTGACCGCCGGCAAGCCGAGGTAGTCCACGGTGCCATCCTCGAATCCGGTCGCTCCCGGGGCCAGGCGGTGCCACGCCTCGCCTTGGACCGAGGCAAGCGTGATGGTCCCTCCGGCAAACCACGGACGGCGTAGCTGCTCGAGCGCCTCGCGCCTGACGAGTAAGGCTCCGACGCCGGTCGGATAGCCGAACATCTTGTAGAACGAGACCGGCACGAAGTCAGGCTTGATCGCCGACAGATCCAGTCGATTCGTCGGCACGTACGCCGCCGCATCGAGCAGGACGTGCCATCCGTGTTCGTGAGCCAGATCGATGAAGTCGAGCGGGTGCTGGACTCCGCTGAAGTTCGACTGGGCAGGGTAGGCGAAGAGCCTGGGATGGCGCGAGTCCCTGTCGGCGAGATGATGCTCGACGAGCGCCGAATCGAGGCGCAGGTCGGGACGGCGCACCGGGATGTAGAGGACGTCCGCGCCTTTCGCCCGAGCGAACTCTCTGATGCCGTTGACGGAATTGTGGTTGTCGTACGCAAGAAGGTACGTCGATCCGGGTTCGAACGGGTACGACTCGCCGACGAGCTTCAGTGCTCCGCTCGCGTTGCCGGTGAAGACGACATCGTATTCGCCGGCCGGTGCGTTGAAGTAGTCCAGTACAGCCTCGCGCGCCTCACTCACAAGGTCCGTGCTTGCGCGCGAGGTCGGACTCCCCGAGTGAGGGTTGCCGAACACCCGGTCGGTCAGCAGCTTGAGATGCCGCTCGAGCTGGGCTGTTGAATACAGCCCGCCACCGGTGTAGTCCAGGTAGACCTCGCCCACGGCATCGAGGCGCGCGTACTCTCGAGCGCGCAGCTGCTTGAGTCCCGATGGGTCGGGGAACACCGGCTCGGACGATGCGAGGAACTCTCGTTCGGCGTCGCCTAGACCATCGGGTTGGTAGCCAGGAGAGGCTCCACGTTCGCTCAACTCGCCGCTCTCCCGTTCTATATGCGTAGACAGACCGCGACCATTCGCCACTGTAGCAGGCGGGTGGGGCCCATCAGGTCGCTCTCGGGAATTCGAGCTCGAACGTGCTCCCCCCGCCCTCTACCGAACTCACGGTCACCTTGCCTCCCGAGCGCTCGACAGCGTGCCGCACGAGAGCCAGACCGAGGCCGGTGCCGCCAGTGCCGCGGGAACGGGCTCGGTCGATGCGGTAGAAGCGCTCGAAGATCCGATCGACTTCGGCCTCGGGTATGCCGCAGCCGGTATCGATGACCTCGATCCTGACAGCTTGCGCGTCGGCACGAAGCCGGACCGTGACACCACCCGCATCGGTGTACGCAAGCGCGTTGTCCAACAGGTTGTCCAGCGCGACG
The DNA here is from genome assembly GCA_963725795.1 of uncultured Actinomycetes bacterium. GTDB lineage: Bacteria > Actinomycetota > Coriobacteriia > Anaerosomatales > CAVRZR01 > CAVRZR01. The sequence goes on from CAVRZR010000003.1 coordinate 112,705, forward strand.
GCGAGGTCAGTAGGATCGGCGGCGGCGAACACGTCCTCACCAGCGAGCGCCGTTTCCTCGAACGTGAGTGCGAGTCCACGCCGGACGGCGACCGGGTTGTGCGCCACCACGGCATTGGCGATGGCGGCGCGGACATCTGTCAGTGAGTCAGGCGCCGGAGACGTCTCAAGTCGGGACAGTTCGAGCAGATCCACCACAAGCCGCTGCAGTCGCTGTGCCTCCTGCTCGATCTGTCGTGCGAACTCGAGCGCCTGGGCATCGTCTCCGTCCTCGGCTGCGTGCGCGGCTGACATGGCGAGCAATTGGATGCCCGCCACCGGAGTCTTGAGCTCGTGACTAGCGTTGGCCACGAAGTCCCGCCGCACCTGATCGACCCGAGTTCGTTCGGTGACATCCGACACTGCGATCAGAGTGCGCCTGACGCCCTCGATATCCCCGAGTGGCACCGCCGAGATCCGCAAGCTGCGCCCCGTGGGATCGGGGCCGATCTCCTCGGTCTGCGGCGCGGCCGCGGCCGTCATGTCGAACATGCGGGTCGAAAGCGACGCCGGAAGACCAGACGCAAGGACGGGCTGGTTCGCCCACCCGCTCGCTGGAGACCCGAACAGGCGCGAGGCGGCCTCATTCGCGAACCTGACCGTGTGGTCGTCCAGAAGGAAGACCGCATCCTGCAACCCATCGAGCGCCGACCGCAGGCTCCGTTCTTCGGTCTGCAGCTCGTCGATACGGCGCCGGATCTGGGTCCTGAGTTCTGTCAGGCTCTGAGCGAGGACCCCCAGTTCACCGGACGGCTGTGGAATGTCCACGCCGAGGTCGCCTCCGGCCATTCGGCGAGCTGCATCAGAGAGACGTTCAACAGGATCGGCGAGGCTCCGGCTGACAACCGCGGCTATAGCTGCGGCGGCAACCAGCGCAAATACGAGCAGTGCGAGGCCCAAGCGGCGCGCTCCGGCGACGACGGCCTCGATGTCCGCGAGCTTCTCGGAGGCGCGAACGGCCAGCCGTCGACCTTGGGCCGTGCTGGGCACCGCGATGTAGAGCTGTTCCGACCCCTCGGTCGCCGACACTCGCCTGGCCTCGCCCGTGCGACTTGCGAGCGCTGAGACAATCTCGGGACGGTCGGCGTGATTGGCCATCGACGCCACGACCTCGTTAGAGTCGGCCAGGACGGTTCCGTCCGATGCCACAATCGTGAGGCGAACGCCGGTCTGCGAACCCAGTGTGGCCGCGACTTCCACTGGCCCCATGTCGGAGGACTGCAACAACGTGCTCGCCGACCAGGCGACAGCGAGCAACGAGCGCTTCTGCTGCTCGACGAGGGCGTTCGTCAGTGGGCCGAAGAGACTCCATGTCCATGCGATGGACACGACGGCCATGACGAGCGCATAGCCGAGAACGAGACGCGCGCGGTACGAACCGGCAAGACGCAAGCTCCGTGTCCTCACGCGCTCGTGTCCTTCTGTGCATCCGACTCGCCCTTGATCAGAGGTTCGAACCGATAGCCCATTCCGTGCACCGTATGCACGTAGAGATAGTCCGAAGGGTCTTCGATCGCTTGCCTCAGTCGTCGAATATGGACGTCGATCGTCCGAGAAGAGGGGAGGAATTCGTAGCCCCATACCTCATCGGCCAACCGCTGCCGCGTGCACAGAGCGCCGGGTCTCGAGGCGAGCGCTACGAGCAGCTGAAACTCCTTGAGCCTGAGTGATGCCGGTTTGCCCTTGACGAACGCACGCAGGCTCTGTGGCTCGATCCTCAGGTCTCCGCTCTCGATCACTTCCGCCTTCGAGAGGACATCCTGTTTCCGCGCGCGCCTAAGGTTCGCCCGAACGCGCGCGAGCAGCTCCTCTATCGAGAACGGCTTGGTGATGTAGTCATCGGCGCCGGCGTCAAGACCCCGGATCTTGTCTCGCTCTTGATCGAGGGCCGTCACCATGATGATGGGGACCTCGCTACCCGTGCGCCTGATCTCCTCGGCGACCTGGTAGCCATCGAGTCCAGGCAGCATCAGGTCCAGCAACACGAGGTCGGGGTTGAGCGTCTTCGCCAACCGTAGCGCCTCCTCGCCGTCAGCCGAGCCGTGAGCTTCGAAGCCGGCGCGACGAAGAGCGTATTCCACCGTAGTCCGGATGACCGGGTCATCTTCAACGACAAGGATTGCAGCCACGCGTGTTCCGTTCCGCGAGGGGATTGTCCGAGGGTGAATGATGGCACGCCCCACGGCGGTCGGCGAGGCATTTAACAAAAGTTTCACATCTGCCGGTCCATAAGTAACATCCATGCAACCACCCGAGGCGCACTCATCCCTAGCATGTGCGGCGGAACGGTATCCATCCGTTCGAGAAACCGTCCGCTCATAAAGGGAGTGAACGTGAAGCGCACTTGGCTCATCGCAGTACTTACGCTCGTCCTTGCTCTTGGTGCCTTCGGTCTTGCCGGATGTGGAGGCGGTTCGGCCGCGGGTTCGTCGACCTCAGCGGACTCTGGGCTCGCTGGCTCGTTGAACGTCGAGGGATCGGACACGATGGTGAATCTCGCCAACGTGTGGGCAGAGCAGTTCATGACGGAGAACCCGAACGTGAACATCGCGGTCAAGGGCGGCGGTTCGGGCAACGGAATCGCTGCTCTCATCAACGGCACGGCCGACCTTGCCAACGCGTCTCGCGAGATGAAAGACGAAGAGATCGCGCAGGCGAAGACAAACGGCGTGAACCCCGTCGAGACGGCCGTCGCGCGCGACGGAATCGCTGTCGTCGTGAACCCGGCGAACGTCGCGAGCGCGCTGACAATGGACCAGCTCGGCAAGATCTACCGTGGCGAGGTCACCAACTGGAAGGACGTCGGTGGCGCCGACGAGGAGATCGTCCTACTGTCCCGTGACTCCTCATCAGGCACGTACGAGTACTTCAAGGAAGCCGTAGTCGGCAAGGACAAGAACTACGCGAAGTCCGCGAAGCTGCTCCCGTCCACGCAGGCCATCGTCGACGAGACCAAGGCGAACAAGGCGGCGATCGGCTACATCGGCGTCGGCTACGAGACCCCCGATGTGTCGGTCCTCAAGGTCGACGGCGTGGCTGCGTCGGTCGATACGGTTCTCGATGGCAGCTACGTGCTCAGCCGCAAGCTCTATATGTACAGCAACGGCGAGCCGGCAGGCGCGGCGAAGTCCTTCGTCGACTGGGTCCTCGGTCCCGAGGGTCAGAAGGTCGTCGAAGACGAGGGCTTCGTCCCGCTCGGAGAGTAGATGGCTGAGACACCCGCGTCAGCGGCGGCGAAGCAGCCCGCTCCTCCACGGCGCTCAGTAGCATCGAGCCACATCATCGGCCGCCGGGCGTACGCCCCGGTGGCCGAGACCGTACTCCGCTGGCTTATCTACGCTTCAGGCTGGATGGCTATCATCATCCTCGGCGCGATCATGCTGTTCCTGGCGATCAACGCCGTCCAAGCCCTTGAGGTGAATGGGCTGTGGGCCATGCTCAAAGGAGACGCGTGGTTCCCGACGGGCACCCCAGCTTCGTTCGGTTTCCTGCCGTCCATCGTCGGCTCCCTCTGGATCACCTTGGTCGCGGTCGGCGCCGCCGTGCCTGCCGGGCTTGCATCTGCTGTCTTCATCTCGGAGTTCGCCGGGAGTCGCGTCAAGGAGACGACCAAGTCGATCATCGAGTTCATGGCCGCGATCCCGTCGGTGGTGCTCGGCATGATAGGCATCTTCATCGGCGTTCCGTTCGTGAAGGAGACGCTCGGGCTTAGCACAGGTCTGACGGCACTCACAGCCGGACTCTTCGTTGGATTCATGGCGCTACCCACCATCGTCTCCATCTCCGAAGACGCCTTGCACGCCGTTCCGGACTCCCTGCGGTTCGGCTCTCTGGCGCTTGGCAACAACCGCTGGCAAACGACCTACAAGGTCGTCATTCCCGCAGCCTCGTCGGGCATCTTCGCGGCCGTGATGCTGGGAGTGGGACGCGCCATCGGCGAAACGATGGTCGTCCTCATGCTCGCGGGCAACTCGGGCCTCGTCACCAAGACGCCCTTGGAGTCGGTAAGGAGCCTACCCGGCACTATCGCCAACGAAATGGGCGAGGTAGTCCAAGGCGGGCTGCACTACTCGACGCTGTTCGCGATGGGGCTCTCGTTGTTCGTGATCACGTTCTTGATCAATTTGGCCGCCGATGCCGTCCTGCAGAGGCAACGGGCACGGTGGCGCAGATGACGACACGTGCGCAACGCGCCCGGATGCTGCAATGGTGTGCGATGTCCATCACTGGTCTGGCCACGTTGTTCGTGGTGGGGATCGCGGTCTTGTTCCTGGGACTGATCTTCGTCAGAGGAATCGGCGCCATCTCATGGGACTTCCTCACCATGCCGCCGCGGATGGGGATGCGCGAGGGCGGCATCTACCCGGTGATCATCGGCACGTTGCTCCTGACGGTGGGCACCGCGTTCTTCATGCTGCCGATCGGGATCGGCGCGGGCATCTACCTCTCGGAGTTCGCGCCCAAGGGCAGGTCGACCCGGCTCATCCGGCTCGCAATCGCGAACATGGCCGGCGTGCCCTCTATCGTCTACGGCCTCTTCGGCCTCGCGGTCTTCGTCATGACCGGAGGCATGGGGGCATCGATCGTCGCAGGCTCGCTCACGCTGGCTTGTCTTAGTCTGCCCGTCGTCATCACGGCTACCGAGGAGGCGCTACAGCAGGTACCGACCGATCTTCGGCACGCCTCCTTGGCCGTGGGTGCGAGTCGCCTGCGGACGATCGGGAAGGTGATCCTGCCTGCAGCTGCGCCCGGGATCGTCACGGGTTCCATCCTTGCCCTGTCGCGAGCAGCCGGCGAGACGGCACCGATCATCTTCACTGCGGCCGCGTTCTCTCTCCCGCAGCTCCCGGATTCGCCGCTTTCGAAGGTGATGGCGCTCCCGTATCACATCTACGTGCTGGCGACGCAGATCCCGCGTCGTCCCGACGACATCATCTGGGGCACGGCATTCGTGCTCGTTTTCGGCATCGGCATCGTCAACATGAGCGCCGCGTTGTGGCGTTCGGCTCGGAGAAAGAAGGTTCGATGGTGAACGGCAACTCCGTGGCGCTTGAGTCAATGACACGATCGCGTTCCGCACCTGAGAGCACCGACGCTCAGGTCCGGCTGCTTCATGGGCTGCCGACCGTAGCGGATGAGACTCCGTCAATCGATCTGAGCACTGAATCCGAGTTGGCGGTTGTCTCCTGTGCCGGCCCGGGGAGTTTCGCTCTACGCGATGTCTCCGTGGCGTACGGGAGGGAGCTGGCCATCGCCGGCGTGAAGATGCAGATTCCCTCGCGCAGCGTCACGGCGTTGATCGGACCATCAGGCTGCGGCAAGTCCACGCTACTGCGCTGTCTTAACCGAATGAACGACGAACTTGGCAACGTTCGCATCGGCGGCACCGTGATGCTCGACGGCATCGATATCTACGACCGCTCGGTGGATCCCGCCGACCTCAGGCGCCGCGTCGGCCAAGTGTTCCAGAAGCCGAACCCGTTTCCGATGTCCATCTATGACAACGTCGCGTACGGGCCGCGCACCCACGGCATGAAGAGGCGCTCCGAGCTCGACGCGCTCGTGAAGGAGTCCCTGGAGCGTGCCGCGCTCTGGAACGAGGTGAAGAACTCACTCAAGAAACACGCTTTCGAACTCTCCGGAGGCCAGCAGCAGCGCCTCTGCATCGCTCGCGCTCTCGCAACCAAGCCCGAAGTGCTGCTCATGGACGAGCCCGCCTCGGCGCTCGATCCCATATCGACTCAGCAAGTAGAGGACACCATCGCCGAGTTGAAGGCCACCGTCACCGTCGTTATCGTCACCCACAACATGCAGCAAGCATCGCGCATATCCGACCGTACCGCCTTCATGCTTCGTGAGAGCACCGACGAGCCTGCCGGCCTGATCGAATTCGGCGACACCAAGACGATCTTCACGAGCCCGAGAGACAGCCGCACGGAGTCATACATCACAGGGCGTTTCGGGTAGACGCACCGGATCGTCGTGCGCGCCGCGACGCGGAGAACGCGAACCAGGTCTTGTCGGCCCCTCTGAAAGCCCTACTACTTTCCGCTGGATACGATGACCGCGACCTGCGTGCCGACGGACACTTCTCGGCCGCCCGCCGGCGTCTGGTAGACGACTTCCTGAACCGGCTTGCCGCTGCCATCCATCTCGAACGACGCTGCCTGCAGATTCACGTCCGCAAGGGCGGCGGTCGCAGCGTCACGCGACTTGCCGACGACGCTCGGCACCTTCGCCGTCGCGGTTCCTTGGGGTGCGGGCCCGAGTGAGACCAGGATCGCGACGTCCGTGCCCTTGGGCACGGACGTGCCCGCAGGTGGAACCTGACTCAGCACCTGGTCGACCGCGGCAACGTCGTTGTACACGTCGATCCGCTGCGGCACGAGGCCCAGATCTTCGAGCCGCTGAGTGGCGACGTCGACGGTCTCGTTGGCGACCTCCAGGACAGTGACTTGCCCAGCTGTCTGCTCAGCCGTCTGCTCCGGCGAGTTGCCGTCGTCGCCCGACGACCCCCCTGTGCAGCCGACAAGCGCGAATAGCGATGTGACCACCAGTAGGGCAAGGACGTGCCGCGTGCACTTCTTCAACGGTTGCCGCCTCTCGATCGTGTTTCTGCTCCGTCAAGAGTACGACACGCGCGTGACGAAGCGAATCTCTCATGCCGTTCGAACTCCTCTTCGGACGAGGCAAAAGCCTCGCAGATGCTCGTCTCGACCTCGAGGGCTGCGACGATGGAACGATACTTGCCATTTCATCCGCCTCGGGCGACAGCCGGTTCTAAGTGCTGCCGGCACCGGCCGAGGACCCCGCTATCAGCCAGACCGCGCCGGTTCGAACCAAGTCGGCGCGGCAGGCTCAGACGGTAGGAGAACGCGTGCGCATCTTCGTCTGTTTCGACGACACCGATACGCTCGACTGCGGCCGAGGGACGGGCAAGCTCGTGCGCTGGTTCGGCGACGCGTTGCCGAGCGGCTGTTCGCTCCGGGGAGTGGTGCGGCAACAGCTGTTGATAGATCCCGCGATCCCGTACACGTCTCACAACAGCTCCGCGTGCGCCATCATCGATGCGCCGGATGACAACGTGGTGCCGGAGCTGATCGAGCGGGCGAGCGCTCACATCGCGCGGCACTTCGTCGAGGGCAGTGACCCCGGGCTCTGCGTTGTTTCCGACGACGATCCGGCCATGGACAGCCTACAGGCGTTCGGCCATCGGGCGGCCGTCGAGGTCGTCACGCAAGCGGATGCGGTTGCCGCAGCTGCGGGAGCGCATCTCTCGGGGCACGGGGGAACGAACGATGGCATCATCGGAGCCGCTGCAGGCGCGGGACTCACCTCGTGGGGATGGTCCGGTCGGTTCGTGGAGTACTCACCGAAGCTGCGTGGCTTCGGCGAAGAGGTGACCGTAGCCGACCTGACGGATGCCGGCATGCTCGTGTTGCCGGTCGATCGCAACGTCGTAGCACCCAAGCGAGCCGACGTGGTGGAGACTCGGGGCTGGCTGCGGCCCCAGTTGTGGGGCGGCGTCGCCGCGGTGCCCGTCACGTGCGTTGGGCCGGGACGGTGGCTGGCGTTTGGCAGGCGACGCTTCGTCGAAGTGTCGTCAGACGCTGCCGAGTAGACGAACCCGCGCAGCTGCGACTGGCGGTGGGTCGACTGGCCGCCGGCGCCTCACGGGGCTGTGATCACTCGCTTTCGCCCACGGCGGACACGAACCACGAACCGCCGACATCGAGAACGACGAACGAGACCCCCGCCAACAGGACGATCGCCAGGAGCACCAGGCCGACTGCAAGGGCCAGGCTCCGCATCCGGGAGGGTCCGGAAGCGCTCGAGCCATCCACGGTCACGACCCTCCAGGCGCTCGTCGTGCGGACGATGCCGATGCCGGTAATGATCATGCCGGGGCTTCTCGATCCGCCCCGTCTCCAGGGGCGCCACACGTAGAACGGCCAGGCCAAGGCGACCGCCCCGAGGGCGAGAGCCAGGACCACGCTGGGGATTCGAGGGTGCCCTGCCACCGCGAGCACGTAGAGCGGGATCGCGGCAGCGATCGGCAGGGAGATGCCGACGAGGATGTCGATGGGCGCGGCGATCCCAAGGCGCCACCACACGCCCGACGACATCTCCGTGCCCCCTCGGCCACGTTCGACAAGGAGGGTCTGCGCGAGTTCGGCCGGATCGCCGAGTTGCTCGATCTCCTGCTGCGCCCGCTGAGGCCCCACCGTGGCGGCGTCCACCAGGAGCGAGCGGATCTCGCTCACGACTTCGTCGGCGTCATCCGCGCCGCCCGCGATCAGCCCGCCACGCAATTCGGCCAGATAGTCGTCGATGATCTCCGACGCCGGACGCGTCATTTGTCTTCCCCCTTGAGAGTCCGCATGGCTTCGCCGATTCGCTGCCACTCAACCTGGGCCCGCGCGAGGAACTCGGTACCTTCGGCAGTCAGTTCGTAGTACTTGCGAGGGTTCCCCTGCGTCTCGGTATCCCACGACGCGGCAACAAGGCCGTCGGCCTCGAGCCGTTTCAGAACCGGATAGACGGTGCTCAAACCGGCGACGATATTGCCCAGGTCCTCGAGCGCCTGCAAGATCCCATATCCGTGCATGCGGCCGCGACTGCTGAGGAGCTGGAGCACGAACAGCTCGACGATGCCCTTGCGCGTCTGGGCGAGCCACGCCACCAACAGATCCACGTGCCTCCTCCTGGGGCCGATTCGTCCTGCCTCTTCCGGGAAATAATACACCTTGCAATCTATTACGCATTGTATAGTATTACGTTAGACGTACCTGAGAACGGACGGTCCCGCTCCTGGAGGAGGAATGCCCAATGGCCGACTTCGACCCCATGAAGTTCTTCGCTCTGTGGATGTTCACGCACGACCAGGCCGACGACCTCATGGTCCAGTCGGTCGAGCGGGGCAGGACCGCGACCGCCGAAGGCATGTCGGGCGGGCCGGACGCGTTCACGGACGGGTTCATGGCCATGGTCGCCGAGGAGAAGGCGCGTCTCAAAGAACAGATCGCGTCCGGCGGAACCGATGTGCAAGCTGGTCCGATGGACGAGCGTCTCGACGAGATCCGATTCGAGGTGGCGGAGGTCCGGGGCCGACTGGACCAGATGCAGGCGGTGCTCGATGCCGTGGCGGCGCATCTCGCGGTCCAGGCAGGCTAGTCGCGATGTCGGCGCGCTCAATGAAGATCACCCGTACGATGCTCGCAGCTCTGGGCAGGGGCGCGTGGCACTCGAGGTTCGGAATGTGCTCGTCGGCGCGACGCCGCGCAGCCTTCGCGCACGAGTGGACGGAGGCCTTTCAGCACCTCGGCGGCGCGTTCATCAAGCTCGGTCAGATGATTTCCGTGCGGCCGGACGAGTTCGGAGACGAGTTGGCGGGAGCGATGGAGTGCCTGCGGGATCGCGTACCGCCACTACCGTTTCAACGGATCCTGCCGGTGATAGAAGAGAGTCTGGGCCGCACGGTCGACTCGCTCTTCGCGTCCATCGACGAGATCCCGCTCGCGTCCGCCTCGGTCGCACAGGTCCACGCCGCCGTACTTGGGCGCGGATACGTGCCGGTGTGGGGAGAGGCGCTGGCCGCGAACGCTGAGGTTGTCGTCAAGGTGATCAGGCCTGGTGCGGCCGAGGCGCTCCGGGAGGATCTCGCCGAGGCCCGGCGGCTCTCGAGGCGTCGCCTCGTTCGCTGGCTGCTCAAGGGCGTGGACCTGAACGCGCTTCTCGACGAGTTCGTTGCCTCGGTGGAGCGCGAGCTGGACCTGCGCAACGAAGGGCGTGTGGCGGACCGCTTCGCGTTCGACTTTCGGCAGGACCCGAAGATCGCAGTCCCGAGAGTCGTCTGGCCACTGTCGTCCGCACGTGTGCTGACTATGGAACGGATGTACGGCTGGCGGCTTTCGGAGCTGACCGAAGCCGAGATCGCGGGCGTCGACGCGCACGGGCTCGCGGCGCACGGCGCCGTCGCCTTCATGCGCCAGGTGATGCTGTACGGGCGCTATCACGCCGATCTCCACCCGTCGAATCTCTTCGTCACACCCGACAATCGGATCGCTTACCTGGACTTCGGTATCGTCGGCCAACTCACGGCTGCCGAGCGCGGCCATATCGCGCAGGTCCTTGCCGGCTTCGTCTATCGCGACGCCGACCGCGCACTGCGCTACTCGGCGTGCCTGGGTGTGACCGTCCCGCCTGCCAAGGTGTCGAAGGTGCGCCGCGAACTTGGCGAGCTCCTGGACGCGACGATGGCTGGGGGAGCAAGCGACTTCCGGCACTTCGGCTTCGGCTTCCTCGCCTTGCTGCGGCGAAACGGGATCGGTATCCCGCCAGGCTACGGGCTGCTCGTGAAGTCGCTCGCTACGGTCGAGGGGGTGGCCAGAAGACTCTATCCAGACATCGACATCATGGAAGTCGCCCGACCGTTCGTGACACGGATGATCGGAGAGAGCGTCGGCCGTCCCGAGTTGCTGCAAGAACGGCTTCCAAAGGTATGGCGAGCTGCCATGAGGGAGCTGCTGGCTTAGGGGAGTCGGGTTTGCCGAGTACGGTCCATGAGGCAGAGGAGGCGAGTGCGATGCGGAAGGATGGCGTTTCAGGGTACGTCGAGAGGCTCTTCGGCATGCTACTTGGCGGTTTGATCGCGTCGTTCGTAGCAGCCGTCGTGCTCACGTTGTTCGCGGGCGATGTCGCCGGTTTCGACCCGGCCGAGAACAGTCTTCCCGCGATCGTCGGTGTCGCCTGCGTGACGGTCTTCATGGTCCTCGGACTCATGCTCGACCGCGTAACGTGGGCAGCCTACGCGCTGCTGTTCGCCAGCGGCTTCACCGGACTGTGGACCGCCGGTGTGTCGTTCATCGTCCAGTCGAGACTGCTCGTGCTCGCGGCATGGCTGATCGCGATCTTCGTTGGCGCAGCGGTGGCTTGGTTCAGGTTCGAGCGCGCGCCGCAACACGCACGCTCGGCCCATCGCGACGTCTCGTCCGACTCGGCCACCACATCGGCGGCCTGAACCGATACGGGCCAGCCTCCGCTGTCTGCCATACTCCCCGCCGCGATCGAGACGGTCAGGCGCTATCGCGCGGCGTAGGTCGTGGGACCCCGAGAGGGTACAAGCACAACATGTGATTCGTGCAGGCTGACCGGCTTGTACGGTCCGGCAGCCCGACATCTCGGGAGTCCCTGACCCGGCCAGGCCTGTTCATCGCAAGGAAGCGAGGAGGAGTGGTGGTCCTCGGTAGCAGCAGGATGCCCGCGCTGTTCCTCGGACACGGAAACCCGATGAACGCGCTTGCCGACAACGATTTCACTCGCGCTTTGGGCCGACTCGCCGATGACCTGCCCCGGCCCGATGCGATCCTCGTTGTCTCGGCCCACTGGCTCACGCGTGGCACGCGCGTTCTCTCCTCAGCGCGGCCCCGTACCATCCATGACTTCGGCGGGTTCGCTCCAGAGCTCTACGAGGTCCTGTATCCGGCGCCCGGGTCCCCTCGACACGCCGAGGACGTGCTCGCGCTCGCGCCAGACGTCGTCGCAGACGATTCGTGGGGGCTGGATCACGCGTCGTGGACGGTCCTTCGGCACATGTGGCCGGCGGCCGACGTCCCGGTTCTGGAGCTTTCGGTCGACTTGTCCTTGCCCGCGCGAGCGCACTGGGAGATAGGACGTCGCCTCGGCCCGTTGCGCGATGAGGGCGTGCTGGTCGTCGGTAGCGGCAACATCGTCCACAGCTTCGCGGGCATCAGTTGGGAGCCGGGCGCGAAGCCACATGCCTGGGCCGAGGAGTTCGATTCCTGGGTGGAGGACGCGATCGTTCGTGGCGATCTTGACGCGCTCGTCGAGTACGAGGCCGCCGGGACTGCCGCCGACCTGTCGGTGCCGACGGCCGATCACTACCTCCCATTGCTGTACGCGGCAGCCATGGCGACCGACGACGATCGCGTCTCGTTTCCATACACGGGAATCGAGATGGCCTCCATGTCGATGCGCTGCGTGCGCTTCGGCGACTGAGATCGAGAGAGGGATCGCAATGAGCGTCCGAGGAGTCCGGCTCATACGGCGTAGCAGGCCCACCATAGAGGGCGCCGGCGTACACCTGCGTCGCGCGTTCGGCTTCGGCGACGAGAGCCTGTTCGATCCGTTCCTCATGCTCGATGACTTTCGCGGGACGAGCCCCTCGCAATACGAAGCGGGGTTCCCTTGGCATCCCCACCGCGGGATCGAGACCATCACGTACGTCCTGGAGGGAGAGGTCGATCACGGAGATTCTCTCGGCAACGAAGGGACGATCGGCGTCGGCGACGTGCAGTGGATGACCGCCGGCAGCGGCATCATCCATCAGGAGATGCCGCACGGCGATGAGCGGGGTCACATGGGGGGATTCCAGCTGTGGGCGAACTTGCCGGCGAGCCAGAAGATGATAGAGCCGCGCTACTGCGGGATAGAGTCCGCCGAGATTCCGGTCGAGGCGACATCCGAAGCTCGGATCCGCGTCATCTGCGGGACGGTCGGGGATTCCACAGGACCCGCGAAGGATATCGTCATCGAACCCGCGTACCTGGACGTCGAACTCGGGCCGAAGGCGACATGGGTGCACCCGACCCGGCCTGGAGACACGGTGTTCGCGTACCTGTTCGAAGGTGGCGCTGTGTTCGGCGAGACAGGCGATCTCGTCGAGGCCGAAACAGGAACGGTGGTCCTCTTCGGCGAGGGCGATGAGGTCTCGGTCAAGGCGGGCGCGGCCGGAGCACGCTTACTCCTGATGAGCGGCAGGCCCCTGGGCGAGCCGGTCGCGTGGCGGGGGCCGATCGTCATGAATACGCGCGAGGAACTCCAACAGGCGTGGCGCGAACTCGATGAGGGCACGTTCGTGAAGAACCGGCCCGAATCGACCAGACGCTAGTCCGCGCACGGGTGCCGGGTGCACCGGACGCCACCGCTGGCGGCACTTCTGGTGCCGGTGGCGACTCCGTGGCCACCGCTGGCGAGCTGACCCCGCGCGGTGGGTAACCGTCTGGTACGTTTGCCCGACGCCGGCGTCGAGTTGAGGAAGCGGGTATTCGACATGGGAATCTTCGGACCATCGCTCGCCGAGAAGATACGTCGCAGCGCGACTGCGACGCTGCCGCAAGCGACGTGGAAGGTCGAGATCGACTGGAGCACGGGACAGAAGCTGCATCGGCTACAAGGCTCGATGAGCGAGCAGCATACTGACGCGGACACGATGCAGTACGCGCGGAACGTCTGGAGTGCCGTCGTCAAGGATTTCCGCCTGGCCCCCGATGACGCTCGCGACGGTCTGCTCGACGTCTCGCTCAGCTCGGCCGGCGGAGCGGCGCAGTGTAGCGGAGTCGCAGGCTAGCACCGAGCCTCCGAAGGCGTTCAGCGGAGCGCTGCGAGCAACCCGTTTCGGACGGAGTCGGTCATTCGACGACTGGCCAGTTCCCACGTGACGATCGGAATGCCGAACCGTTCCGGGACGTAGTGTCCCATCGACCCCGGGTATCGGCTGGGCGCACCGATATGTGCGAGCCGCATGTGGGAGGCGTTGGCTACGCGAGCGGCGATGGTACGTCCGCCCGGTCCTGCGTAGTCGACGATGCCGCCGGAGGAATGAAGGCTGATCACGCGCACGTACTTGCCTGCCGACAACACCCGGGATAGGGCTTTCGTCTCCGGCTCCGAGCCGGCATAGCGCCCTGAGGTCCGGCCTGGTGTCCCGATCTTCCGCCAGGTCCGCGATGGGAAGTTGCGGTTCAAGTCGACGCCACGGGCATTGCTGCGCGTGCCCATCGCAACGCCATCGGGATTCGCGCGCGCCAAGATATCAACCTGCAGGCCCTTGGGCACGGCGCTCCGATGGGCTTTCAAGTACGCGGCGAAGGCCTCGGCGACGGGGGCGCCGGCCTCGTCACCGTGAATCCCTCCCACGATCAGAATCCGGCGCGACGACTTCCCGAAACGAAGCAGCGTCATCCTGCGTCCCTGCACCGTCTTTCCCACGGCCTGTGTCGCAGGCCACGTGGCCTCCACGGACGGCGTCGCCGCCGAGGCGGCCAGACGCACGCCGTCTGCCTGCGGCGTCGGGATGAAGGATGCGGTCGCCGGTTGATCGCTGCCGGGCCCGTAGCGGAATCCGCCGTCGGGAGCGGCGGCGATGCACAACGGAGCCGCGACCGCGGCGACCAACGCGAGCGCGAACACGGCGGCCTCGAGGCAGACGGCGGCGCGTGTTCGTCGGCTATGGAGAGCGCAGGTATTCACGTCCGAATCGTACTTGATGGCGTGCCACCGAGCGCCGCAACGCTGGAATCCCTGCAGCGGATCGGCGCACGGCAGCCTCGTCGCGAATGAGTATGAGAATCAATCGGACGGTCCCTGCCGCGCCCTATATGGCTCTGCAGATTGATTTATTTAAGTATGGACTTGATTTTCTTCATCACACGGTCTACGATGCCCTCATGAACGGCGGCGCGGGAGATGGTGATATGAGAAACGAGTGGCACGTCCTTACCGACTTGATCGGTGAGCGACCCTTCGTCGTCACCAGCGTGAGGATCGAGAAGACCGGAGTGGACGTCTCGGGTCAGTTCGAGCTCCCGCCGCTCGCGCAGCTTCGCTATGAAGACCAGGTGTTCGTCAGCGAGTTCGTGCGGAGCCATGGCTCGATCAAAGAGATGGAGAAGGCCTTCGGCATCAGCTATCCGACAGTGAAGAACAGACTCAACCGGATCGCCTCCCAATTGCAGTTCGTTGAAGTGGCCGTCGAGTCTCCGATGCCGGATTCCGTCCGCGACGTGCTTGACTCGCTCGAGCGCGGGGAGATAACAGCCGACGAGGCTGCCGAGAGGATGCGGGGCTGATGCTACCTCCGTGGTCGATGTGGGTACACGTGGCTTCACCGGACCGGCGCGACTTCCGCATGTGGCTCCCGCTGTTCCTGGTGTGGTTGATCCTCCTGCCGATCGTGCTCCTCGCGTTTGTGATCAGCGTCGTCGTTGACGTGGCCCTGTTCGTGACCGGCCATTCGTATCACCACTACACGCTGCTACTGCTTCGCTGCCTCGGCCTCATCGCCGACACGCGTGGAATGGCGATACGGGTGCACGGCGATCGTTCAATCGTTGACGTGACCGTCCAGTAAGAGAAGGGTGATCGACCATGAGTGAAGATCGCGCGCGTATCCTGAACATGCTTGCCGCCGGTAAGATATCCGCCGAGGAGGCCGAACGCCTGCTTGATTCCCTCGACACACGAGTCGAAGGCGCGCCGGTTGCGGACATCCCCATCAAGGGGGATCCAACGCCCCTGCTGAACGCGCTCCCCAAGTACCTCTACGTCAAGGTGGACAGTGTCGATGGTGACAAGGTGGACGTGAAAGTCCCCCTGGCCCTGGTGCGTTCGGGACTCAAGCTCACCTCGCTCATTCCGCCGCAGGCTATGGACCAGATCAATGAACAGATGACCGATAAGGGCATCTCGATCGACTTCTCCAACCTCAAGCCCGAGGACATCGACGAACTGATCCACGCACTGCGTGAGATGGAAGTGAACGTCGACGCGAAGAACGGCGACAGGGTCCGCGTCTACTGTGAGTGATCTCCTCCAGGTGAGGCGACAGTCCCTGCGGGTCGAGCCGACTACTCGATCTCCACGTGCGCACCCGAGCAGTAGGGCGGGTTGGATGTGAGTCCGCAGTTGCAGACAGCCTGAGTGATCGGTTCCTCGATCTCGAAGGCAAGGGGGGTGACGCCGCTGCCAGCATGGGATCCGTCACAGTACGGGACCGTCTTGGTCCTGCCGCAGCGACACCAGTAGTAGGTTCCTGCGCCGAGCTCGGTCACCAGTGGGTGGCTGCTGGCGTCATCGTTTTCGAATCGGGTCATCTTCGGTCCTTCCATCGGAGATTGACGCAGACCGTTTCTCTATTCCCCTGCGCGGCGTTTCGCCGACTCTCGCGTACGATACGCTCGCGGACGCACCGAGACGCCCCGGTAAGGACGTCTCGGGCAGAACTGGTGTCCTCTTCGCAGGAAGGAAGCCGTCTCTCGCGAGGAGGGAACCACCGCTTGTCTTACGGCTTGGGGTTGACCACCTCTTTGACCTTGTCTGCGGCGTGATCGATGGTGCGCTTTGCCGCCGCGCTGCCTTCGTCGACCTTGCCTTCGCGCTGCAGACCCTCATCACCAGTAAGATCGCCGACGGCTTCCTTGACGCGGCCTTTGAACTCCTCGCCCTTGTGTTCGTCTGCCATCTCAGTCAACCCTTTCGAAATCGGCTTCCGACGCGGGGCACAGCCACGCCGTCGGATCGTCTACACCATTTCGTTCCCGGCCCAGCCCACACATCTCGATGTGTCATCCGAAGTTGCTGGCGAGTTCACAAGGGTCGGATGGCAGGTCCTCACGTGTGTCGACGAGTAAGAAGGTGTGCGCGGGAAGGAGAAAGAGCGCGAATCCATCGGCGCGTGGAAGCCTGCGGCGCGAACCCTCGGCTCAGGTCACTCGCAGTGCAGCGACGAGCAGCGCCAGAGCTGCGAGCAGCAACAGGACCATGCTGACTTTGAAGGCCGGCGTGCTAGCGCGAAATCCCAGCCAGCGCCACTTCCAGAGGGCCTCCTGCTGTGAGGTGGTGAGTTGTCGCTTCGGCATGGACAAGGGTCGCTTCCGGTCGGCGCGTCTGCATGACAGTTCATCTATCGGTAACGTCCTCAGCGCTCGTTAACGCGGAGCGTCGCCCGTAAGCGTCAGGGGCGCGCGTCATCGGCGGCGAGATGCTCGACCCAGTCCATCGTACGCCGGCGGGTAAAGACTTAGTTGGGAGCGCTCATCAGAAGCCACACCGTACGAGCCGCCGGGGGAGCGGATGCGCTCGAGGGAGGATACGGCCGTGAGACTCATGGTCGTGACGTTGGCGGGACGGAGTTGCGGAGGAAGCGCGTTCGAGCGCTTCTGGACGCGCGGAGAGGCGCAGTGATCGTGAAGCCGTTCGCCCTCTTCACCCTCGTTCTCGTGGTGGCCGGTTTCCCGGTGTACGTGCTACTGAACCGGGTGGACCCCGCCTCGCTGTCGAATGCCCAGTACCACGAGATGGCGACTCGGTCGTCAAGCGGATGGTCGTTCCACGAGATACCCCGTGTGAAACGCATCTCCATCGAGCCGCCTCGAACCGATGTCTTGCGCACCATCGGCGACTACCTTCAGCGCGCGTCCCGGAGCGAGGGCGCGACAGAGGCATACTACGATCCCGACGCCAATACGATCTTCATCGTCGGAGAGCAGGCATGTCTGGAAGCTACGATGCCAAGATGGTTGAGGCCGACGTTCCTGCACACCCTGCGTCACGAGTACGGTCACGCCATGCTTGCCGACTGGTTGAACGCTCATGAGACGCCGGGCGATCCGTCGGGCACTCTTCTGGCGGCGGTACAGGTCCGGCGGCCGCGGGCGGCGTCCCTTCCGGCGAGACTTCGACCGGTGTTGACCGAGTACCTTCGCGGCCCGGGCGAGACGTACGACGAGTTCTACATGACATCCTTCGACCAGTACATGGCCGAGAGCTACGCAGGGTTTCTCGACGGGCAATACGTACCCCCGCGCACCGCCCGGTTCCTGCGGGAGGTCGCCGCACGCGGTGCGGCAACACCGACTCGCGCCGACTGAGCCGATGTCCCTCTGGCTTTCGGGCGGACGGCGGGCGCATGTCGTGCGGTCTAGCTGGCGTGGCGGTCCGACGATCGCGCATCCGGACGCGAGTGGCCCCGAAGTGCCTGGTTCGCCTGGTGGGCGGAGTAGCTTCCCAGACCGAGGACCGCGAGACCGACGAGGATGCTGTTGACTGTCGGCTGGGCGGCCGTCGAGTAGCTGAGTACGAACGGCGAACCGACAAGCCAAAGACCAAGGAAAGCGATCATCCAACTGACGCTCTCGAGGTCTCGAGAGTGCGACACGCGAGCGCCGGCGAGAATGAGAATGGCGGCGCCGACGAGTGCTTGGTTCCAGCGTGCGACGCCCACGCCTTCGAAGTCGAGGGCAACAGCCGCGAACAGGAGCCACGCTCCAGCGATGAGACTGCCTCGGTTCGCCGCACGCGCCCTGCGAAGTCCGCGAAGGCGATGCAGGTAGATCACCTGGCCCATGTCCGCTGCCTCTCGCCATGCGGGTCGAAATCGGAATCGCATGTGTATGTATCTCCAGTCGGGGGCTCAGTGAGGCGGAACAGCACATGAAATCCGCCGAGCGACGCAATGGCCCGCCGCGGCGGGGTCGGCGGGCGGGCTGTTGCTGCGGCGCCTCCGGCGTCAGGACGCCACCTCGTTATCTGTGCTATAGTGCTCCGCGGTGGGTCGTAGGGACCCATAAGTTTGCGACGTGACACCGCGCATACTTGCGGAAATGTCACGTCGTTTTGTTTTGCTCCGAAGAGGAGCGAAAGGATGTGTTTTGCATGGCAGAAGGAAAAGTGAAGTGGTTCAACCCGGACAAGGGCTTCGGCTTCATCGAGCGCGAAGATGGCGACGACTTGTTCGTCCACTTCTCTGAGATCCAGGTCGATGGGTTCAAGACCCTCGACGAGGGTCAGGCCGTCAGCTTCACCGAGGCGACCGGCAACAACGGCAAGAAGCAGGCCACGCAGGTGCGCCCGCTCTAAGCTCAGCCAAATCGAACGAACGAGAGCCGGGTCCCCTCCGTGGGGCCCGGCTCTTTCCTATCCCCGGGGAGAAGGCCGCGTTTCTCAACGCCGGTGCGTTTCCGCCGTTGCGCCCTGCCAGCGCTCCAACCACCACGTGACGGAGCGGTTCATCTCCCGCATGTATTCCGAATCGTACTTGCGCCGACGCACTACCTCGGCGTACGTGCCGGCGTCATTGGGTAGACCGTGCGGCGCGTGCATCCGCCCGAGCTCGGCGTCCGTCTGTCGCAAGTCATCATCTGACAGACGACGATAGCGATCTGTGTGAACGACGTCGCGCGTGTATCGCGGCGTCGGCGCGCGCGTTGCGGCGGCGCGGCCAAGGCACAGCATGGCGATCGGCAGTGCGCCCGGGGGTAGTCCGAGCAGGTCGGCGTGTTCCTCCCCGTTCTCGAGTATGTCGCCGATGTAGCACGACCCTATGCCCAACGATTCCGCCGCGATGACGGCGTTTTGCGCTGCGATGATGGCGTCAGAGCAGGCAAGCAACAGGTCTCCGGGACCCAGCGGCCGTCGGCTCGTCGAGTCAGCCGGTGGATGCCCAGTCGAAGAGGTCGGTCCACTTCTGATAGTCGGCGACAAAGACGAGGACCCAGGGTGCCTTGGCGATGAAGGGTTGGTCATCGCATGTGATGGCAAGCCTGTCTTTGAGCGCTTGATCTGCGACATCGACGATCGAGTAGAGCATCAGGTTGCCAGCGGTCGGCGCACGAAACGCTGCCGTCAGGATCGCCTCCTTCTCGGCGTTTGTGATCGGTTCAGGTGAGTACGTCCGCGTCGACGTGCGACTGGCAATCAGATCGAGTGTGGGGTTCATACGGCTCTCCCGTTGGAAGGCGGTCATCACCGCTGCTGAGTTTAGCGTCAAAGGGGCCTCCTCGCGGGGTGCCGTGCCCCGCTCCGTGATTGCCCGCACCCTGTCGCCTCGCTATACTTCGGGGCTGCCGCTCACTCGTCACGCCGAGGAGCGCCACCGCGGAGAGGTGGCAGAGTGGTTGAATGCGGCGGTCTCGAAAACCGTTTAGCGGGTATCCCCCGTTACGAGGGTTCGAATCCCTCCCTCTCCGCCAGATAGCTGGGAAGACGTGGCCCCGACACCCGACATGGGAGGCGGGATATGCGCAGGGGTGGCACCGGACCTCAGATTGGTCCTGAGCGGTCACACTGGACACCGTCGGTCGCCGAGGGATGTCAGGCTCGCGCGCGGGCCTTGAACTCCCGGGCAGTCCCAGCTAGCCAGGGTTGGGTCCGAACCCGAGCTTCCGGCGCCCAGCTTGCGTGTTCGGAGATGCGGGGACATACACCTCGAGGCGGATGCAGCCCCGTTGTCCCAAGCGGCTGCGTGCCACGGTCGTGGCTACCGTCCGATCCTGTCGCCGCAGGGAGGGGATGCTGGCGATGCCTGAGGACGCAGTCCCGAAGGCAGGCGCCCACGATCGCGAGGCGATCGTCTGCTCGGGCCTCACGAAGGACTACGGGCAGGGGCGCGGGCTGTTCGATCTCGATCTGGAGATCCACGCCGGCGAGGTCTTCGGGTTCATCGGCCCGAACGGTGCCGGCAAGACGACGACCATCCGGCTCCTGATGGACCTTATCCGGCCCGACCGGGGCACGGCGCGACTGCTCGGCCTGGACGCACGGCGGGATAGCATCGCTATCAAGCGCCGCGTGGGGTACCTGCCGGGGGAGTTGCCGCAGTTCCCCCACGTCCGCGCCAGTCACGTCATCACGCTGATGGCCGGGCTGCGGGGCGGAGTCGATCCCGATCACATCGAGTCGCTCGGCGGGCGCCTCGACATCGACCTCGGCCAGAAGTACGAGGACCTGTCGCACGGCAACAAGCAGAAGGTCGGGCTCATCCAGGCATTCATGCATCGGCCCGACCTCATCATCCTGGACGAGCCGACGCTCGGGCTCGATCCGCTCATGCAGCGGGAGTTCTGGCGGCTCGTGCAGGAGGCGTCCGCGGCGGGCACCACGGTGTTGCTCTCCTCCCACGTCCTTGCCGAAGTGGAACTCGGTTGCCATCGGATGGGACTGATCCGCAACGGCCGCCTGCTTCGAGTCGGCACGCTCGAGGAGCTTCGAACCACACGCGTTCACCGCATCGACGCGATCGTGCGCGACCATCCGGATGTGGCCGCGCTCAACGAGATCGAGGGTGTGTCCGAAGCGACCGTGCAGGGCGATCATGTCAGCTGCTCGGTGCATGGATCGATCCGCCCGCTGCTCGCGTGGCTGTCCGCGCGGGAGGTGGTCGAACTCGACAGCAGTGAACTCTCGCTCGAGGAGGTGTTCTTCTCTGAGTTCGAAGATGCGAGCTAAGGCGCCGGTCATCGCTTCGCGCTCGTCATCGACACCGTGGTCTCCCGCTGGGTCACCATCTTGGTGTGGGCTCTTGGCGGCGCGGCGGTCATGTACGCAATGGGCGCGGCGATCAGCCAGGAGTTCGCCGACTTCCCGGGCGGACCCGCGGCTCTCGGGGCGAGCGTCACGCGCGCCGCCGAGGGACTGCGGATCATGCGCTGGCCTGCCGAGCGGCTGGACACGCTGGGGGGCTACCTGACGTACCACAACGTCACGCTGCTGATGCTCGGCCTCGCCATCTATGGAGCCGTGCAGGGAGCTCGCGTCGTGCGCGGCGGAGAGGACCGTCACTCGCTCGAGGAGATCCTCGCAACCGGATGGACCCGGTGGGCCGTCATCCGCGATCGGACGGCGGGATTCCTCATCATCGTGGTGGTGATCTCGCTCGCGCTCGGGCTCGGTACGACGGCGGCCATGGCGTGCGGGCGGAGAACCGGATCTTGGTGGGTCGCTCATCACGATGGTCGCCGTGGGACTGTGCGCGATGGTCGGCTACTCGCTCGGCCTGCTCGTGTCGCAGCTCACACCGACCTCCCGCGCGGCCGCGGGCGTGAGCTCGATCGTCCTGACCGCGCTGTACGTGCTCAACAACGTGTGGGAGGAACTGGGCTGGTTCGGCGCGGTGCGGTTCGTCTCGCCCTTCTACTACGCGAACTTCTCGCGGGCGCTCGTCCCGGGCTACGGTCTGGACGTGCCGGCGACCGTCGCGCTGTCGTGATGAGCGCTCGTGCTCGTCGGTCTGGCCGCGTGGGCATTCGAGCGACGGGACTACGGCGCCGCGCTCTGGGAGCGCCGGCGGGCGCGCGACGGGGCGTCGCGCTGCCGAGCCTACGTAGCCAGCACGTGTTCGGCTCGGCTGGACGGCGATGCTGTTCCGCAGCAGGTTCGGCCTGATCGCGTGGGCGTGCGGCGCGGGCACCTTCTCGCTCTTGATGATGGCGCTCGAGCCGAGCCGTGATCGACATGTGGTCGATATTCGGCAAGTACATGCCCGGCACCGGCGGCGGGACAGGCATCCCCATCGAGACCGTGTACGTAGGCTTCTCGGCCGAAGTCGTTGCGCTGGTGATCGTGGCCTACGTGATCGTGCAAGCGGCGGGCTGGTCGAGCGATCTTGCCGAAGGCAGGGTCGAGAGCCGTTCTCGCGACGCCCGTTTCCTGGTCGAGACTGGTGTGGGAGCGGCTCCTCGCGCTGCTCGTCGGTGTCGGGTGTGTGGCAGTAGGGTCGATCGCAGGTCTCGCCGCTGGGCGCGGCCGCCGTCGAGCTCGATCTGGACTGGAGCGGTATCGCACGGCTGGCGGCGGACTGCGTCTTGTTGGGGGCGGCGCTGGGAGGATTGGCAGCAGTCGTGGTCGCCGTGTTCCGCCGCGGAGCCGGAGTGACCGTCCTCGCCGTGTTGATGACCGTCTCCTACCTGCAGGGCTACCTCGCGAAGATGTTCGACTGGCCCACGTGGGTGGAGCGGTACTCGCTCTTCAGCGCCTTCGGCAATCCGTACGTGGAGTGGGCGGGGTTGGGTGAGACGATCCTGCTGCTGGCGCTGGCCGTAGGAGGCGCGGTTCTGGCGGCGGCGATCGCCGAGCGAACACCCAAGGTGGCGTAGCAAACAGGCGGGGCTGACGCGTCATGCGTGATCCGGCATCAGGTGGGTCGTCGCGCGCCAGCTGCAAACCGTTCTGCAAACGAACTAGACACAACCAGAAGTGACCACACAGCGCCAGACGGGATGAAGCTCGCCCAAACGCCGAGTTAGACGAAGCAGAACGACACTCAACGACACTAGACGTGACGCCCGGCTTCAAACTCGAAAACCGTTTAGCGGGTATCCCCCGTTACGAGGGTTCGAATCCCTCCCTCTCCGCCACAAGCACTACGCGGGTCGGCGACGCTCCGACCCTCCGTCGGCCTCATGGTTGAAAGGCCGGAACCGTCGTCGCTGGTAGGCGACTTGGGCCAGAATCGACGTCCCGACGGCGTTGGGCAGTATCGTGTTGGGGATTGCGCTGTCTCCGTAGCGTGCGATTCTGGACCCAACCGCACTCGGTGCGGCGCTCAGTCATGTTGAAGCTCGAAGACTGCCCAGGTGTACAACTTGCCCAGTGACGACACTCATCAGGATTCGCTCTTCATCGACCTGCACCAGGACATGCTGTTCGGTGTGGCACAGCTGAGGAAGGGCCTGCGGGCCTACCGATCGAACTACCTGACCGGCTCGCGCCATGCCGCGGCGGTTTGGTCGTCCGTGTGGCCGACACTTCCGGAGAGCTCCCTTCTTCGCGAACTCGAGGCCCACGAAGAGCTGCTCAGGTCCCACAGCTCCGCCCTGCGTCTCATAACTACCGTTGAGGACTTGGACACGGAGGATCGGCGGACGGGGGTACTGCCTCACTCGGAAGGCTTCCACCTCCCCTCTGTCGGGTCCGACACGCTCGAGTGGCTCTGGACCGCGCACTCTTCGCAGCTTGTCTCTCACCTGGAACTACGAGACCGCCTACGGGTCCAGCTGCTATGGCGACGGTGCAGCTCCTCTCAAGCAGGAGGGCAGGCGACTGCTCCGCGCACTCCAACGCAGCCCGCTCTTCCTGGACTTGTCCCACCTGAACGTGGCCGGGTTCTACGAGGCGCTCGACCTGTACGCTCCCTCGGTGCTCGTCACGCACACATCCTGCCGGACGATAGTGGACCATCCGAGGGGACTGACCGACGATCAGCTGCGAGCACTGGGCGAGCACGGCGGACTCGTCGGGCTGGCGTTCTTCCCCGATTTCCTGGGCAAGAGAGGATCCGTTGACGAGGCTCTGCGTCACGTAGAGAAGATCGCCTCGCTGGCGGGTGAGGACGCCGTGGCCATTGGCAGTGACTGGGGCTCGGCTGGGATGGGCGAGCTCCGAGGCACCGCATCCCTTGGCGGGTTGGTGAGTGCCGTCGCCAGCAGCTACGGTCCAGAACTCGCCGAGAAATTCGCGTTCGCCAACGCCCGCGCGTTCCTGCGCGGTCACCTGCCTCCGCGGTAGCGGCCCGCGGAGTCACACCAGCGTCTGTCACGCGCACAAGCGCGGTCTGTTCGCGCTCCTGGGGAAGAATCATCAGCACAGCCAGTCGTGGTCCTCCTGGAGAACGACATGCCCCCAGCCCCACTCACACCGCCAGGTACTCGCGGCCCCGAACCCGGGCGCACTCCTGCGCAGAGCGCGCCGCGGTCGCATCCAAACGATCCACTCCGTAGCTCCCCGCGGGCCGGCAATTCAGCGGTCGTCTACTGCGAAGCGAACTTCGGCTCGATCGACGGCAAGACCGCCAACGGTCTCGTGCGTTACTCCGAGAAGTACGAGATCCTCTCGGTGATCGACAGTGAGAAGTCGGGTCTGGATGCTGGTGAAGTGCTCGGCGACGACCCGAGCGGGATCCCAATCTGTGCGAGTCTGGCAGACGCGATTGCACTGGTAGGGCGTGTTCCCGACTTCTTCATCTTCGGCATCGCCCCGGCCAGCGGCATGTTCTCGCCCTCCGAGCGTCGGGTGATGCTCGACGCCATTGGACTCGGGATGAGCATCGTCAACGGTCTTCACGAGTTCTTGAACGACGACCCGCAGTTCTCAGCGGCAGCCGAGGCCCATAACGTGACGATCCTCGACATCCGTCGCCCGCGCGACAAGAAAACCTCCGGATGTTCAGCGGCCGCATCGCTCAGGTCACATGTTCGCGCATCGCGGTGCTGGGCACCGACAGTGCGATTGGCAAGCGGACGACCGCGACGATCTTGACGCGGTCGCTCAACGAACGCGGAATCAAGGCGGTCCTGGTCGGCACCGGTCAAACTGCCCTTATCCAGGGCGCTCGTTACGGCGTTGCGCTCGACGCCATTCCGTGCCAGTTCGGCTCGGGCGAGATCGAAGCCACTGTGGTTGAGGCCTTCCAAGGCGAGCATCCTGATGTGATCATCATCGAAGGGCAGGGCGCTTTGAGTCATCCAGCCTATCTGTCATCGAGCCTCATCCTGCGAGGTAGCCAGCCCGACGCGGTCATCTTGCAGCACGCGCCGGCGCGCCAGTGTCTGAGCGACTTCCCCGACCTGCCGATGCCGACTCCCGCGAGTGAGATCAACCTCATCCAGACCTTCGCCGACACGAAGGTGATCGGCGTTGCCATCAATCACGAGCACATGACCGAGGTCGAGGTGACAGCGGCTATCACGCTCTACGAGTCGGAGTTCGGCATCCCTGCCACGGACGCCCTCACGAGGTCGCCGGATCGGTTGGTCGACATGGTGGTGCGCGCGTTCCCCGAGCTCGCGCGAGAGCGGGTCACGGGCGCTCGAGTACCCCGAGGACAAACCCCGACCACTCCGTGAGGGCGGTCGGGACTGCGTGCTTCTGGGAAGTGACCACGAGAACCGCGAGCGGGGAAACCGCCGCTCCGTCTCACAAGGCTGGGGGCGTAGCCTACTTGATGAATCCAGCGTCCGCGACCAACTGCTTACCGGTGGCGTAGGAACGGGAGTACATGTCATGGTGCGACTGTGCAGGGGAGAACGAACGCGTGCGCGGGTGAATGCGGCGTGCTGACACAATCATCGGAGGCTCACCGCGCGGCAGCCGAGGTCGTGGCAGCGGCTGTAGCGCAAGGGCTCGGCGCGCTGGACGAGTGGCAGGCGAAGGCGTTGCTCGCCGGCTACGGGATCGCCGTCCCCGAGGGAGGCGTCGCGCGCGGCGAGGACGAGGCCGCAGCCATCGCCCGGAGGCTCGATGGTCCGGTTGTCGTCAAGGCTCTCGGGTTAAGCATCAGCCACAAGACAGAGCATGGAATGGTCGCTCTGGACCTCCGCGGGGACGAGGCCGTCCGTTCGGCTGCTCGCTCGCTTCTGGCGCTAGCCGAAGGTCAGGATCGCCCTGCTCCTCGTCGAGCGTATGGTTCGGGGTTCCCGCGAGTTCATGATCGGGATGAAGCGCGATCCCCTCTTCGGCCCCGTCATCCTCTTCGGCGTCGGAGGGGTCTTCGCCGAAGCACACCACGACATCGCGCTCGGCGTGACGCCCTTGGAGGACCGGGACATCGAGGGCATGCTCACCGGGATCAGGGCGAGCGCGCTGCTCGACGCCTTCCGCGGCCTGCCGCCAGTGGATCGCGCAGTGCTGGCCGATGCCATCCGGGCGCTCGCGCGCATCGCCGCCGACCATCCGTCCGTGACCGAGATCGACGTGAACCCGCTCATCGTGGAAGGCGCGACGCCGGTGGCGGCGGACGCACTCGTGATCCTCGATCCCACAGCGGAGCGAGGCGCGCCCGCCACCGCCCATCAGGTCACCTCGTCTCCCAATCTGACCCCGCTCTTCGCGCCTCATTCCGTCACAGTCGTCGGCGCCTCGAGCGATCCATCCAAGTGGGGCGGATCGCTCCTCCGCAACCTCATCGACGGCGACTTCGGCGGCCCGATCTACCCGGTGAACGGTCGTGGCGGCATCGTGCAGGGCCTGCCCGCCTTCGCCAGCATCGCGGATCTGCCGGAGGCGCCGGACTTGGCGCTGGTGGCGCTGGGGGCCGCCCACGTGAAGGCCGTCATCGAGCAGTGCGGCGAGCGCGGGATTCCGGTTGCCCTGGTTGTGGCCGCGGGCTTCGCGGAGGCGGGCGAGGCGGGGGCCGCCGCGGAGGCGGAGCTGGTCGAGACCGCCCGGGCAGCGGGTGTCACGCTCATCGGTCCAAACTGCATGGGTTTGCTCGCGACGCACAGCCAGCTCCATGCCGTCGGCTTCCTGGAGTTGCGGCCGCAAGCAGGCGGCCTGAGCATCGTCTCCCAGTCGGGCAACATCGGCGTGCAGCTCGTCACCAGGGCCGAAAGGCGCGGCGTCGGCATCGACAAGTACGTGTCGGTCGGCAACCAGGCGAGCACGAGTGCGCTCGACGTGCTCGACGCGCTGGGGGACGACGCGCAGACCGCCGCCGCCCTCGTCTATCTCGAAGGCACCGGCGACGGTCGCCGCTTCATCGATGTCATGCGGCGCACAACGCGAAAGAAGCCGGTGGTGGTGCTGCGCGGTGGACTGACCGAGTACGGCCGCCGCGCCGCCGCATCACACACCGGCGCGATGGCAGGCTCAGCCGACGTCTTCCTGGCCGCGGCCCGCCAGACCGGTTGTCTCGTTCGCACCGGCCCGGACGAGAGTCTCGACCTGGCGCTGTGTCTGAGCGCACTTCCGTTGCCGGCGGGCCGCCGAGTGGCGGTCATGACGCTCGGCGGAGGCTGGGGCGTGTTGGCGGCGGACGAGCTGGCCCGCAACGACCTCATGTTGGCTACTCTGGAGCCTGGCGTGCTCGCAGCGCTGGACGAACTCCTGCCCGGCTACTGGTGCCGCAGCAACCCCGTCGACCTCGTGGCGGCGATAGGCCCGGACCTCGCGAGCAGTGCCCTGACCGCGCTCGCCGAGAGCGACGAGGTGGACGCCGTCGTCGTGCTGGGCATCCTTCGCAGCCCGTCGACCGGCTGGACGTCAGATGACGCGGCGTCCGCGGGCGTACCGGGAGGACCGGGCCGGGGAAGTTTCAACCCTGCCGAGATCGCCTTCCTAGAGCGCGTGACCGAGCTCATGGCGAGCACGGGCAAGCCGATCATCAGCGTTCCGCTGCGCCCGCTCGAGGCCGCAACCTTCCCGGGTGGCGGACAATACGATCCGGTCATCCTCTACTCGCCGGTCGCCGCTGTGCGCGCCCTCGCCGCGATGGCCTGGTACGGGGAGTACGTCGCCGCCCATGCGGACCCTCCGCCTCGCCGGCGCGCGAAGGCGAAGACGTAGTCGTAGCCACACGGATCTGCAAAACCATCCTTCGGGCCTCCTGAATCATGCTTTCCCGCGGCGAATACCGTCCATCGCGCAGGCGTGCAGCGGGACCTACCTTTCGAGGGCCGATGCTAACAACCAGATCGGACCGCGCGTACGCTCGAGCGGCTACGTTCCCCTTCTGCTACCTTCGGTAGCGAGGGTTTATTCAGTGACGACTGAGGGGTGGCGGCTGTGGCCGACAGCGACGCGAGGTTCGTGCGCATCAGGCTCTACAACGTCGTGATGGGGCTGTTCCACGCGGCGCAGGGTGTGATCGTTCTGGTGCTGGCGAACAGCTTCTCGCTGCCCGTCACCGCGTCATTCATGACCGGTCCCCCGGGCACTCCCCCGGCGACACCGACCACGCTCTTCGATGTTCGCGTGGCGTGGGCGGTCGCTGCGTTCCTGTTCATGTCGGCGCTGGCACACTTCACGGTGTCATCGCCCGGCATCTTCCCGTGGTATGTGCAGAACTTGAAGCTCAATCGGAACTACGCCCGCTGGATCGAGTACTCCTTCAGCTCGTCGTTGATGGTGATCCTCATCGCCATGCTTACGGGGCTTTCAGATGTCGCAGCCCTGATCGCGATCTTCGGCGCGAACGCGGCGATGATCCTCTTCGGCCTGCTAATGGAGAAGTACGAGGAGCCGGGCAATCCCAACTGGCTCTCGTTCGGGTTCGGCTGCATCGTCGGGCTGGCGCCGTGGGTCGGCATCGGCATCTACATCTGGAGTCCGGGCAGCGCCGCCAACCCGCCCGCGTTCGTGTACTGGATCTTCGTGCTGCTGTTCATCCTGTTCAACAGCTTCGCCATCAACATGGTGCTGCAGTACAAGAAGGTCGGACCGTGGCGCAACTACCTCTTCGGCGAGTCAAGCTACATCCTGCTCAGCCTGACCGCGAAGTCGTTGCTCGCGTGGATGATCTTCGCGAACACGCTCGTGCTGAACTAGCTGCGTCGACAGCCAGCCACGTCCGACCGATCTCAACGCGCTCCCTTCGGTGCCGGTCCTCGCGCGGCGGGTATATAGCCGGCATCAATGCCGGACTAGGGAGGCCCCCGTGGCTGTCTCCTCTGAGGTCGTCACCTCGCTCAAAGCCGATCTGGCCCTCGAGCACGCGGCGATCGTGCAATACGTCATTCACGGCGCGCAGCTGAGGGACGTCGGCATCACCGACCCGGTCCGCAAGACGGCGCGTGAAGAGATGTGGCACTTCGAGTGGCTCAGCGAGGCGATCCGCGATCGGGGCGGCGAGCCGGCTCTCGACCGCGCCGGCGTCTTCCTCCCCACGTCTATGGCCGATGCCATGCGCGAGGACGTCGCCGCCGAAGACCGTGCGCTGGCGCACTACGCGCAGACGCTTGCGCTCATCGGCGACTCCGACCCCGAGCTCACCACGCTCATCGAGCGGATCGTCGCCGACGAGCGCTATCACCGAGCCAGATTCGGGCAGCTGGCTGCCGAGGTAAGCGCAGGTGGGGAGGAAGCGTACGCCGCGCATCCGATCATGGGTCCCGAGGACCTCGCCGTAGCGGGTCCGACTATAGCGGTCGAGTACGAGGGGCTGCTGCAGTACCTCTGGAACAAGTATGGATGCGGTGATTGCGATCAGGGCGAAGGCTATTTCGAGCTCGCGGTCGACGACATGCGCCATCTGACCTGGGTTGCAGCCTACCTGCCCGGCGTGGCAGATCCTGTTCCCCCAGATGTCCCGTCAGACACCGTCCGCTACGTTCGCTCGACGTCTGAGGCGCGCGAGGCTGCAGACCGACTCGAGGGACAGGCGGCGGAGTTCTACTCGGCGAAGATCGGTGAGGCCAAGAGCGAGGCACTCAGAGACGACCTCATGCGTGCCCTCGGCCACCATGAGTACCACCGGCACGCGCTGGAGCAGATGGACTAACGGCCGAAGCCGCAGCGGCGCGCGGTGTCTCTCCGCGCCGCCACGGCCAGGCGAGCTGGGTGGACGTCTTCCGGCCTGAGGGCGAGGTGGCGTGCAAGAGGGGCGTTTCGATCTGGTGGTGCTCGGCTCCGGCTCGGCTGGTCTGACCGCAGCGCTCGTGGCCCGCGGTCTGGGCGCCAGCGTCGCAATCGTGGAGCGCGGACGGCTGGGTGGCGAATGCACGTGGCGCGGCTGCGTGCCGAGCAAGACGCTGCTCGCTGCGGCGCGCGCCGCTTCGACTGCGGGGCGGCTCGGCCGGTTCGGCCTCGCGTTCGAGTCGACGGGGGAGATGGACACCACTGGAGTGATGGCCCACGTGCGTTCTGTGAGCGCGAAGGTCGGCGAGCACGAATCCGCCGAGGTCCTCTCCGGCTACGGCATCGAAGTCTTCACAGGCGACGCTCGCCTTGCGGGACCAGGTGAGGTCGAGGTGGGCGACCAGCGACTGACCGCCCGTCGCATCGTTATCGCCACCGGTTCCCGGTCGTTCCTGCCTTCAGTGCCGGGGCTCGACGATTCGACGGCGCTCACGTCTGACACGTTGTGGGACATCGACGCGCTGCCGCGCAGTCTCGCGATCGTGGGCGGAGGACCGGTGGCCGTCGAGATGGCCTCCGCGTTCACGCGCCTGGGAACTCGCGTGACGTTGCTCGTAAGGTCCCAGCTGCTGCGAGCCGAGGAGCCAGAGATGGTGGAGCGGCTCCGGGCGGTGCTGGAGTCGCAGGGCGTGCAGATCGAGACGGGCATATCGCTCGAGCGCGTCGAACGCCGCGGCGAGGGGGTCGTCCTCAGCGGAGGCGGCAAGACATTCGAGGTCGAGCGACTCCTCGTCGCCGCCGGACGCGTCCCGGTCATGCCCGACGGACTAGACGTCGCTGGGGTCGAGTTCGACGAGCACGGCATCACTACCGACAACCACATGCGGACCACGGCTCGCCACATCTACGCCGCCGGAGACGTCACGGGTCCCTATCGTTTCACGCACGCCGCCGAGCGCGAGGGGATCGCGGCGGCCACGAACGCGCTCTTGCCCGTCGGACGCACGGTCGAGTGGGACGACATTCTCTGGGTCCTGTTCGCCGAGCCCGAGCTGGCGCATCTCGGCATGACCGAGGATCAGGCAAGAGCCGTCCACGGGGACGACATCGAAGTGCGCCGCTACGAGTTCTCGAAACAAGACCGCGCTCGAGCCGAGGCCGTGACGGACGGCTTGGCCAAGTACGTGCTCGATCGCCGTGGGCGTATCCTCGGCGCGCACATTCTCGGCGAGCGAGCGGGCGAGCTCATCCACGAGGCCGCGATCCTGCTCCACAACGACCTGCCCCTGTCCTCGCTGTCCTCGGTGCTCCATGCGTATCCGACCTTCGCCGACGCGGTGAAGCGGCCAGCCGACGCGGAATACGCGCAACACCTCCGAGGCAACCCCGCGGTGCGAGGCGCGTTGCGAATCCTGGTGGGGCACAACGACTTCAGGGCCGAGCCGTGACGCGCGCGCGCAGACAGCAGCCCGTCGTCGCCATCATGGCCCGGTTCCCCAGACCAGGCGAAGTGAAGACGCGACTGGTTCCCGTCTTGGGAGCGTGACGGCGCGGCGGCTCTGCACCGCGAGATGGCCGCCCATTGCGTCGCGCGAATGCGGCCCCTGCATGCAAGCGGGGACGCGCGCGTCGAAGTGCATGTGGAGGGTGGCTCGGCTCGCGCCGTACGCCGATGGCTCGGCGACTGGCCGCACTTCGTGTCGCAGACAGAGGGGGACCTCGGCGATCGGCTGCGAGCGGCGCTCGCCGCGGCCATTGCTGCCGGCGCTCCTGCGGCAGTAGTCCTTGGCTCGGACTGTCCAGAGGCGCGCGCGACGCACGTGCGCGCCGCGCTGCGGCAACTCGCGACGCACGACGTGGTGATCGGTCCCGCACACGACGGCGGCTACTGGCTCTTGGGGATCAGCGCCGAGGCTGCGCCGATGGCGCTGCCCGAGCTGTTCGAAGGGATCGTTTGGGGCGGAAGCGAGGTGTTCGGTGACACGATGCGCCGCGCCCGAGCTGCCTCTCTGAAGGTCGCGGTCGCGGATCGTCTCGCCGATGTGGATCGGCCAGACGACCTTCCGGTTTGGAGCGCCGAGCGCGAGCGGGAGCGCACGCCGCCCGACGTCGGTTTCGGTCGTCATACCCGCGCTCGACGAGGCCGGCGGCGTCGGCGCGGCGGTGAGCAGCGCTCTCGAGGGAGGCGCGTGCGAGGTGATCGTGGTCGACGGGGGCAGCACCGACCGCACGCGCGAGATAGCGGCGGCGGCCGGTGCGCGCGTGATCGAAGCGCCCCGCGGGCGGGCAGGCCAGATGAACGCTGGAGCCGCTGAGGCCAAAGGCGAGGCGTTGGTGTTCTTGCACGCCGACACGAGATTGCCGGCCTCCTCGGCAGCTCTCGTACGCGACGCGCTCGGAGTCGAAGGGACGAGCGGCGGCGCCTTCCGATGGGGAACGGACGACACGCCTCTGGCGGCGCTCTTCAACTTCGCTGGTCTGACGCGCCTCGCTGTCTTCCGTGTGCCTTATGGCGACCAGGCGCTGTTCTGCGCACGAAGAACCTTCGAGGATCTGGGAGGGTACCCGTTGCAGCCCGTGATGGAGGACTGGGAGCTGGCCAGGAGCCTGTTGCGTCTGGGTTCAGTGCCCATCTTGCGTGAGTGTGTGCTCACATCCAGCCGCCGATGGAACCGGGCTGGTGTTGTCCGTGCGACGGCGACCTACCTGGCCATCATCGCGGGATATCGGCTGGGCGTCGATCCGGCGGTGCTCGACGGCTGGCGACCGTGACAAGGGAGCGACTCATGCAAGCAGCGGAGATAACCCAGTCGGTCGTCGAGCGCTTTTCCCGTGTGGCACTCGGCATCGACGCCGGCTTCGGCGTCTGGACGGGGAACCGGTGCGCCGAGTATCTCGGCTACGGCGACGTGCTCGACGACATCCCGCTCGTCTCGCTCGAGTCGTTCGTTGGGGTCGGGAACCCGGCCTCGTTCGCAGGGCTGGTTCCGGGCGAGCGAGTACTCGATGTCGGCTGCGGCGGCGGCCTCGATGCTTTTGTAGCTGCCGCAGCGGTAGGACCCGAAGGCGAGGTCGTCGGTGTGGATATCACGCCGGAGATGATCGAGCGGGCGCAGGAGGGCGCCATGGCGCGCTCATCGTCGGTACGGTTCCTCCTTGCGGACGCCGCCGAACACTTGCCCTTCGAGGACGCGAGCTTCGATGTCGCTCAGTCGAACGGCTGCCTCAACCTGTCGCCTCACAAGCGTGAACTGCTCACCGAGGTCCATCGTGTGCTTCGTCCCGGCGGCCGTCTTGCGTTGTGCGATGCCGTCATGAAGCCGGAGAGGGCTGCCGAGGTATCCGCCGATCCCGACAACTGGTCGCTTTGAATCTCAGGGGCTCTGCCGGCGGCAGAGTTGAAAGCGATGCTCGAGGCCGTCGGGTTCCTTGCCGAGCAGATCGACGAGCGGCGCAACCCGCGCAACGACTACACCAGGTGGGCGTCGTTCCTCGCGACGAAGCGCTGGGATTGAGTCAGGCGGCGGACCGGACCGGTCACAGCAGCGCGCCGTTTCAACTCGAGCCTGCGCCGGCCGTGCAGCCGAAGCAGTGAGGTCCGTTGACTATCCTGCGCGTCGCGAGGCTCTCCGCGTCGAATTCCCACACGGTCTGAGCATCTCCCAAGACGGGTCTTCCCATGCCGAGGTTGAAGTCGCAGTCGTAGAGCCGCCCGTCCCAGCCGACCTCGACCTGGTGCCTGCACTGCAGCAACGGGACTACATCCGGATTGAACGCTTCTTTCAAACCCCGCATGTAGCGGTCGTAGCCGCCCTCGGCGGCCAGACGGTCGCCGAACCGGCCGACCGGCATGTTCGTCATCGTGAGCAGATGCGTGAAGACGACACCGAACCGCTCCTCGAGTTCCTCGCGGAATAGCGCTTCCAGCGCCTCTTGAGGCTCGGGCAGCGTCGTTCCGACGGGATTGTAGATGAGGTCGAGCCGCAGTCCGCCTTCCGTGCCATAGCCGAGCTCGTTGAGAGTGAGCAGCGTTTGCACGCTCACATCGCGGACGCCCGGGCCCCTGATCGCACTGACGTTGCGTTCGGTGTAGCAGGGCATGGACGCCAACAGCTCGATCCCGGATGAGGCGTAGGCCTCGCCTAGGGCGGCGTACCGGGGGTCTGCGAGCACCGTGAGGTTCGTGCGGAGTTGCACCCGGTGCCCGTCGGCCCGTAGCGCGCGAAGGAAGGGGAGAAGGTGTGGATTGAGTTCCGGGGCACCGCCGGTGATATCGACGACCGAGGGACGGATGTCCGAGGCCACTTCGGCCACTCGCCACATAGTCTCGAGGTCCATCATCTCCGTGCGCGAAGGCGAGCTGCTCACATGGCAGTGCGCGCAGGCCTGATTGCACTGGAGCGTGACGCTGACAACGAGGGCATGCAGGTCCATCCCCCGAAGCGCCCGCCCGTCCTCGAGAGAAGACCCGCGACTCAAGGTCGTTCATCTGCGCCGCTATCCGGCCGGCGGCGTCTCGCGGCCGCGCCGGCTGTTGGGATTGGGGCAGGTTACTCGAGCCGCAGTCCTCATGGAGCCATCGGAGGGTCTTGCCCGGGGACAGGCTGCTCCCCGGGAGGTGCAGGTGCCGGTGCCGGCATGGTCGGCGCGGGTGCCGAGTCCGTAGGCACGGGTGCTGCTCCCGGTGCAGTAGGCATTGGCGCCGGCGGCGCGTAGTACGGCTGAACAGGTTGCGGGACTGCGTAGACCTGCTCGGCGGGCGGCTGCGTTCGAGTAGTGCGGCCCCACAGCGCAAGGGCAGTCGCTCCTGTCCCGATCGTGACCGCTGCAAATCCGAGCAGCCAGCCGACGAACGGCACCGCCCCAACGACCCAGATGACGATGATGCCAAGCCCCATCGCAAACACCGGGTGCCACTTCGCATGCATCCATCCCAGGACGGTCCTGCCGAGTGCGAGACCGCCCACGATCATCCCTACCAACGCGAGCAGCCAAACCGCCGCGAGCAAAACGAACGCGATCCACCACCCGCCGACCAAGAGGCCCAAGAAGAAGACGCTGGCTGCCACCGGCCACACGGCAAATAGCAGCGCGAAGCCGATTCCCAGACTCAGCCAAGGACGCGCCACGAGCACGTCGGACGCAATCACGGCGCCGCCCCGCCCGAGGAAGACAACGGCGATACCGAGGAGCAGCACGCCTATCAGGCCGCGGATCCATCCGAGCACGGCCAAGAAGGCACCGAGCGCCGGACTCGGCGCGCGGCGCGTCGTGCGGATGATCGGCTCGTGGCGCGTTGTCTGTCCCGCCACCTGGCCCTGCACGTCAGCCTGCCGGCGGCTGGTGTAGTCCAGGTCCCCGTCGATGCTGCCGGAGGAGGTGACAGTGACCTTATCGACCTCGGCGGTCACGTCGCCTCCGACCGAGGATGCGATCGTAAGCGAGTTCGCTCCGGCGAGAACGTTGCGACCGACCGGTCCTTCCAGCGAGACAGTCTGACCTGCGACCAGCGCGTCTCGACCCACCGAGCCGTCCCCGGTCACTCTCACCGTCGCCCCAGCGAGCATCACGTCCTCGGCGACGCTGCCCCCGATCTCGACGTCTTGGCCCGCGGCCCGGACGGCGTCCGCAACCGAGCCGGTGATCTGCACGGTCTGTCCGGACGCGACGACCGTCCCGTTGACATCGCCGGAGATCGAGATGGTCTGGCCGAAGGCGAACACGTCGCCATCGACCGTCGCTGGTACGTCGATGCTGGTGCCGAAGAGGAACAGATCGTCGGAAACAGGGTCGGAAACGACGACGTTCGTGCCAGTCCGCTGTTCGAACGCGAGAGCTTGGCTTGGGGCGACCAGTGCGAGGAGCGCGATCGCCGCTACCCCTAGGGAGCAGAGTCGGAATCGTGTCATGGTGATCCACCTCCACGCGGGGCGGCTCAGCGACGGGCGCATCGTGCCTGAGCACAAGGCGCAACCGAACCGTCCCGATGCAAGCCGGACGAGCGGGTTGCGTACTGGAGATAGGTACCCTACTTGCGCCGGTAGGATTCGCCTCGGCAGCGGGACTCAGGATCGCGCCGCAGGTAAGGCGCCTTTCCTCGGCCCAGTGATCGCCCGACGGCGAACGCGGATCAGAACGCGGCGCCTCTTATCCCGCACGCCTCAACGTTGCTAGCGCGCGTAGCAGTGTGCGCGTTCCGGCACTGCCGAAGTCGATCGTAACGCTGTCTTCGCCGGAGGCGATCACGACGCCGGCGCCCCAGCTCGCGTGGAAGACGCGGTCGCCCACTCCGAGCAGGTCTGTCGTGCCGACTTCGGAGGTCTCCATGTGTTGAACGGAGCCCAGCTCCTCGAGGAACCGAGTCGCGACGGCCTTCTTCGGGCTTTCGAGCTCGTCGGCGAGCTTGGAGACGGAGCGCGCGAGGCTGGCTACGACGTTGTCGCCCAGTTCCAGCACGTCAGCCGGGTTCAGGCGTCGGACGATGTAGAGCCGCAGGGCGCTTCGCACGGCATCGAAGGCCCGCGCGAGCACCAGCGCTCCGCCGGGGCCCGCCGCCGCAAGGCAGCAGATGGCCGCCTCCGTTTGGCTGGAGCGACGGTTCGCGGTAAGGATGACCACCGCCGAGCCCACCAGCGAGTCGTCCGAATCGCTGATCGCATCCGATGCGTTCTTGCGGATGGACTCGGTGATTCGGTCGGTGATCGCGACCAGGCACGCATTCATGACCGTGACCGTGGTCTCCGCATCCGCAGGGGCCCGCCAGGTGAAGGCGTCGAGCACCGCACCGGCGGCTTCGGCCGACAGACTCGATCCTTCATGGATCGCCTGTGCGACGAGCGGGGCGAAGGTCTTCGCGTTGACCTTGAGCCACGTGGCGAGTCGGGCGACAGACTCTGCGTCTTCGGCCACCAGAAGGCGCAGTGCCACCGCGTCCTCGAGTCCGGCTGCCTCTGTGCTGCCGGCTAGAACAGCGCCTGAGCCGGCAGTAGCGAGATCCAGGTTGAGCATTGCGTTACCTCCTCGGTTGGCGGAGCGGCCCTTGGCCACCGCCTTGTCGAGACGAGTACCGTGCGGGCGCTCGGTTGACGGCGCCTTCACCAGCTGGGGAAATGCGGCCAGCACCATGTCGACGAGCTGGTCGACAGGGCGCGTGAGAGCGTCGGTGGCCGGGATGCCGAGTTCGAGCTCGTACAGCGCGATCGCCGCGCTGACCTCGGCGTCGGACATCTCTTCGTGATTGACAGTCAGGCCGATGACCCGGGTGTCGGAGAAGGTCTCGATGAGACGGATCTCGCTGGCGGGGTCCGGCATCGGGGCGTCCGGGAAGTCGGCACGTGTGCGACGTGCGGGGGCATGCTGCAGGATCACGCCCTGGGGCTGGCTGCCGCGCAATATGAAGCCCGACGTCAGGTAGGCCGGATGACTCAGCGCACCCTGGCCCTCGATGACGATCACGTCCGGCTTCACCGCTTCGTAGGCCTCGACGACCGTGGCTTCCATCTCACCGGCGCAGAACTGAGATGGGACGGCGTCGAGCGCAACCGCGTGACGGGCGCCTTGGATGAGGCCGGTTTGTCCCGTCGCAACCAAGACGGTCTTGATGCCGCGCTCGTTGAGCGCTCGCGTGAGTATCGTCGCCGTGGTGCGCTTTCCGATCGCGCAGTCCGTGCCCATGACCGCGATGCGGGGGCAAGCGACCGTCGCGATGCGGCCGCTGAACGTTCGCAGGTCCCTCTTGCCGCGCGGACGGCGCACATCCAGGATCGTCACGTCGTGTTTGTCGCTTGCCGCCGAGAACTCCGGGTCGTCGCCGAGGAACTCGTGAAGGCCGCTCACGACGTGCATACCACGCGCCATAGCGTCGAGTATCACGCCACGCTCGGCTTTCGAGAGCATACCGCTGGCCGGCGCGATCCCGTAGATCAGATAGTCGGGGACGCACCCTGCCAGTGCGATCGCGTGCTCGAGGTCGGTGCAGATCGGCACGCCTTCGGACTTGTGACCGAGCACCTCATGGGCGTCGAGGCCCGACTGTGAGCTGTCGATCACCGAGAGGATCTCGTATCTCTCGGAGTGGCGTACCAGGCCGTTGGCGGTCTTTCCGTCGACAGCACCGAAGTTAGCTTCGCAGTAGACGATTGCAGTGCTTCGCGCGGGCGCAGGGGCGGGGAGTGGGGCGCGCGGCGGCGACAGAACCGTGAGCGCAGGCGCCGCGGGAGTGGGCGCCGAATGGAACGATCTGGTAGAAGTGGAATGGACTTGAGCCACAGAGCACTCCTCGAGTCAGGCTCAAAGGAGTGGGCCGATGAACCGCGGCCAAGTCCAAGGAACGATGAATAAAGCGTCGGTGCCGACATCGGCAGCGGTCTCCAGTCTACCATGCCGGCCCAAGGAGCCCGTTCGTTACTCCTCAAGCCCGATGCCGGGGTGCGAGCCATCACGATGAGATGAACCCCGCGCGGAGCGGTGCTTGGCCCGAGAGGTCGACATACATAGAACAGTCATGTATAGTTCTGCTATGTATGGCGGCTCTATGTATTCGCGAGTAGGTCAGTCCATGGACATCAATAAGGATCTGATAGCTGCGTCCTCGACGCCGATCGTTCTTGCCATCCTGGCCGAGGCGGACAGCTATGGCTACGCCATCCTCCAGCGCGTCCGCGATCTTTCCGGAGGTCACCTCGAGTGGACCGACGGGATGCTCTATCCCGTCCTGCATCGGCTCGGTAGGCTCGGCTACGTGGAGGCGCGTTGGGAAGTCGCGGAGAGCGGTCGTCGCCGCAGGTACTACAGGATCACGACGCAGGGCCGAGCGCATCTGGCCGAACAGCAGCGGCAGTGGCAGGCCGTGGACGACACGCTGCGGGGCATCTGGCACATGATGTCCCGCGCGGTCCCAACTCCGGACCCTGCGCCGATCGCCCTGAATCCACAAGGAGCGTGAGCAATGCCAAACGCTGACCGAACCACCGCGCTCGAGGAGCAGATCGCCCAGTGGCGGAACTACCTGAGCCGCCGGCAGGCGATCCACCCGGTCGACGTCGCCGAGTTGGAAGACCACCTACGCGAGCAGGTTGCGGGTCTGATGGCCGCCGGACTGGATTCGGACGAGGCGTTCCTCGTCGCCGTCAAGCGAATGGGCGACTTGGATGACCTGTCCCGTGAGTTCGCTCGCGAACACTCGGAGCGTCTCTGGAAGCAGCTCGTCGTGCTCCCCTCGGGTGCCGAGGAGCCGCCGGCGCGGCTGCGTGCGGAAGCTTTCGTCGCGTTCGGGCTCGCGATCGCCGCAGCAGCGCTCGTCAAACTCCCAGTCCTTTTCGGTCTCGATCTGGAGAATGACGGTGCCTTCTACGCGCTCAATCTCAGCTTCTTCGTACTGCCGCTGCTCACCGGCTACTTCGCGTGGAAGCGTGGGCTCGGAACAAGGATGATCGGTTGGCTGATCGCGGTATTTGTCGGCGCAGGCATCGTCGCGAACGCATATCCGTTCGTACCCGACGGCTACACCCTGACCCTCACCGCGATCCACCTGCCCATTGCTCTGTGGATCGCCGCGGTGGGCGTCGCGTACGCGGGGGGCCGCTGGAAGGAGCAGGGCGGTCGAATGGACTTCGTCCGCTTCTCGGGCGAACTACTCATCTACTACGCCCTGATCGCCTTGGGCGGCGGTGTCTTGATGGCATTCACGGCAGCCATCTTCCAGGCCATCGGCATCGACATAGAGCCCATATTCGGGACGTGGATCGTTCCGTGCGGCGCGGCCGGGGCCGTATTGATCGGCTCCTGGCTCGTGGAATCCAAGCAGAGCGTGATCGAGAACATGGCGCCCGTGCTCACTCGACTATTCACGCCGCTCTTCGCAGCCGCACTGGTCATCTTCCTCGGGACCGTGCTGTGGACGGGGCGGGGAGTGAACATCGAACGGGAGGTCCTCATCGCGTTCGACCTGCTACTCGTGGTCGTCGTAGCGCTTGTGCTGTACTCAATCTCCGCACGCGATCAACTGGCGCCCCCCGGGCTTCTTCGACGTGCTGCAGGTCGTGCTGATAGTCAGCGCGCTCGCGGCCGATTTGATGGCCCTGTGGGCTATCGGTGGCCGGATCACGGAGTTCGGCTTCACACCCAACAGGGTGGCTGCGTTGGGCGAGAACGTGATCCTTCTCGTCAACCTGTCGTGGTCCGCCGTTCTCTACATCCGCTTCTTGAGCAGGCGCGGCTCGTTTGGCGCCATCGAACGCTGGCAGACGAACTACGTGCCGGTCTACGCCGCATGGGCGGCATTCGTGGTGATCGCCTTCCCGCCGCTGTTCGGCTACATCTAGGCTCAGCCGATCGTACGGCGCCTCGCGGCGTCCCCCAGCGACTGATTCGGTCTCCCTCCGTCCGGGGAATCGACCATGTTGAGAGACACGCCGACGCAGTTGGAGGGAGTCGCCGAACATGAATGACGACGCA
Organism: uncultured Actinomycetes bacterium; assembly: GCA_963725795.1. Classification (GTDB taxonomy): domain Bacteria; phylum Actinomycetota; class Coriobacteriia; order Anaerosomatales; family CAVRZR01; genus CAVRZR01. The sequence continues at coordinate 153,063 of CAVRZR010000003.1, forward strand.
GAGGATCGTGCCTTCGCTGTGGTACGACGAGAACTGCGAGGAGGCGATCGACTTCTACATAGCCCTCTTCAACGGGTCGCCGCACAAGCGTCACGATTCTCGGATGATCAGCATGAATCGCTACGAGAAGGGCATGGAGGTGCCGGGAGCCGAGCACATGGAAGGCAAGGTGCTCACCGCCATCTTCGAACTGGACGGCCAGAGGTTCATGGCCCTCGACGGCGGCCCCGTCTTCCGGTTCAACGAAGCCGTGTCCTTCTACGTGGAGTGCGAGGACCAGACCGAGGTGGACTACTTCTGGGAGCGGCTCTCCGCCGTACCCGAGGCTGAGCAGTGCGGCTGGCTCAAAGACAAGTTCGGCCTTTCCTGGCAGATAGTCCCGCGGCGGCTGGGGGAGCTGCTTGGGAGTACCGATCGCAGGAGGGCGCTGGCCGCCACCAACGCCATGCTGAAGATGAAGAAGCTCGTGATAGCCGACCTCGAGAAGGCGTTCGACGAAGCGTGAGTTCCGGTGCGGCGTTTGCTCGAATCCGAGCGTCCGCCGCGAAAGGAATGACGCATGTCCCGTCCGAGCCGCTTGTACGTGCGCGTGCTGGTCCCACGAGTTGGACTCGCCCTGTCGATCGTGCTCGCGCTGACGCTGGTCGGCTGCGCTTCGAGGGCGGCAACCGGCTCGTCCGGTCCGAATTCGACTGGGGCGATCACCGCCCAGAGCACGTTGGGAGGCAAGGACATGAAGACGATCTACGTCGCCGGCGGTTGCTTCTGGGGTGTCGAGAAGTACATCGCGGCCGTCCACGGCGTCGTCGGCACCGAGGTCGGCTACGCCAACGGCACGACCAAGTCGCCGACGTACGAAGACGTGTGTACGGATCAGACTGGATACGCCGAGGCGGTGAAAGTCGACTACGACCCAACCGTGGCTCCGCTGCCGTTCCTGCTCGACCTGTTCTATGACGCGGTGGATCCGACGTCGGTCAACAGGCAGGGCAACGACGTGGGCAGGCAGTATCGAACCGGGATCTACTACACCGATCCAGCGGATCAGGCTGTCGTGGAGCGGTCCCTCGAGTTGCTCCAGAAGAAGTTCGCCGAGCCGATAGCGATCGAGAGTGGGCCGCTCACGAGCTACACACGTGCCGAGGACTACCACCAGGACTACCTGGTGAAGCATCCTGACGGCTACTGCCACATTCCCCGGCGCCTGTTCGAGGAGGCCGCAGCCGCGCGACCGAAGTAGGTCTCAGCGGGACGCGTGCGCGGGGCTCCAGATGCGGACCGAGCCGTCGGCCTCGCCGACGATCACGACGTCAGCCAAGCGACGCGCGAAGATGCCGCATTCGATCACGCCGGGGATAGCGTCGAGCTCGAGTTCGAGCTGCTCGGGCCTCGAGAGGTCTAACCCCGTCACGTCGGCGAGCAGGTTGCCCGCCTCGGATGCAGCCATCCTGACAGTCATCTTCCCGCCCAGGGTGCCGATCGCGTCACGCACAAGCGACCTCGCCTCGGGCAGGATTTCAAGCGGTATGGGTACGGTTTCGCCCAGCCGAGCCACCACCTTGGAAGCGTCGACGATGCAGACGAAGACACGCGATGCACTCGCCACGATCTTCTCCATGGCGTGCGCGCCGCCGCCGCCCTTGATAGTTCGGCCAAGCGGATCGATCTCGTCGGCGCCGTCCACGTAGACCGGCGGGCGGCCGACGTCGTTCAGCGAGACGACCTGCACGCCGGCCCGTGTCAGTCGCTGTCTGGTGTCGGCCGACGTGGCGACAGCCGCCTGGGGCGGGTGTCCGCTCGAGCCGAGCAGTTCGATGAAATGAGCAACCGTGCTGCCGGTTCCCACCCCTATGAGCGAAAGCGAGTCGACGTAGGGCAATGCTGCGCGGGCTGCCGCTTCCTTCATGTGCTCGGTATCCATGGCCATGGTCGTTCGTCCAGCTTCCGGACTAGTCCGTTCCTCGTCCGCGCCACCTATGTATGTGTCCAACGCCCCCCGGGTGGAGACGGTGACCGCCCGGACTTCGAACGAGGACTACTCGCGTTCCTCCTGCCGAGGGACTCCTTCTCGGCGCGTCCCTGGAGACGTTGGGTACCAACAACGAGTAGCCCGTCACTACTCCGCGCCCCGGGACGGGGCCGCGATCTCGGGAAGCCCCATTCTTGAAGAAAGGCGCACCCCCTAGTGCAAGTCTTGGTCATCAACTCGGGCTCGAGCTCGGTGAAGTTCGAGGTGTTCGCGATGGAACCGGAGCGCTGCCTCATTCGCGGAGAGGTCGAGGGCATCGGGGGCCAGGACTCGGCCGTGTGGATCGAGCAGGCAGCCGACCCCGCGGCTCTCTGTGATTCCGAGGGCGCCGTGCGACAGGGAGCGGCCCGTGCCGGTTCGCGACCACACGGCGGCGTTCGAGGTGATACTCGATGTCCTTCAGACAGCCGAGGCGCCCGTCAACGTCGACGAGATCGGCGTCATCGGACACCGCGTCGTCCACGGAGGCGACACCTTCTCTGGGCCCGTGCTCGTGGACGACGCGGCGCTCGACGGCATACGCGCGCTCGCCCTTCTCGCTCCTCTGCACGCCAACGCCAACGTAGCGGGGATCGAGGCCGCCCGGATGAGACTTCCGGGCGTTCCTCACGTCGCCGTCTTCGACAGCACGTTTCACCGCACGATGCCCGCGTACGTACGCGAATACGCGCTGCCCCGTGCGCTCGCGCGCGAACACGGCATACGCCGCTACGGCTTCCACGGGACGTCGCATGCCTACGTTGCCGTGCGGGCGGCGGCCATTCTCGGCCGGCCCCTGGAGCAGCTGCGGCTCGTCACACTCCACCTCGGGAATGGAGCGAGCGTGACCGCCATCCGCCACGGCGAGAGCGTTGACACGTCCATGGGTATGACCCCGCTCGAGGGTCTCGTCATGGGGACTCGGTGCGGCGATGTCGACCCGGCCATCCCGATGCTTCTCGGTGAGATAACCGGTCGCTCGCGCGAGGACGTGCATCGGCTCATGAACTTCGAGAGCGGACTCAAGGGCCTGTGCGGCGAGAGTGACATGCGCGGCGTGCACCGACTCGCCGAAAGCGGCCAGCAGGACGCCCTGCTCGCTCTCGAGATGTTCTGCTATCGAGCCAAGAAGTACATCGGCGCGTATTACGCCGCGCTCGGAGGGGTCGATGCCGTCGTCTTCACCGGCGGCATCGGCGAGAACGACGCCGACGTGCGTGGACGCATCTGCTCGGGGCTCGAGCGACTGGGCATCGAGATCGATGAGGCGGCGAATGCCGAGGCAAGCGGGGAATGCCTCATCAGCGGCCCGGATGGCGAGGTCGCCGTACTCGTCGTCCCCACCGACGAAGAGCTCGAGATCGCACGTGCGGCCTATGCGTGTGCCCGGGGTGGCGAGCAGTGCTCGACGCCGGAAACGAGAGGTGATCCACGTGACGCGCAACGAGACTGAAGCGGACCGTCCGCTCTCTTCACGCGAATTGGCGGGCATCGATGCGTATTGGCGTGCCGCCAACTACCTTTCGGTGGGCCAGATCTACCTGCTCGACAATCCGCTGCTCACTCGTCCGCTTGTGGCCGAAGACGTCAAGCCGAGGCTCCTTGGCCACTGGGGAACCACTCCGGGGCTGAACTTCATCTACGTGCACCTCAACAGGATCATCAACGCCTTCGATCTCGACATGATGCTCGTGACCGGGCCGGGGCACGGTGGTCCGGCGATCGTGGCGAACACCTGGCTCGAAGGGACCTACACGGAGCGTTACCCGGAGGTCTCGCGGGACGCGGACGGCATGCGTCGCCTCTTCAAGCAGTTCTCCTTTCCCGGAGGCATCCCGAGCCACGTTGCCGCCCAGATCCCCGGGTCCATCCACGAGGGCGGCGAGCTGGGCTACTCGCTCTCGCATGCGTTCGGAGCGGCCTTCGACAACCCCGACCTGATCGTCGCCTGCGTTGTCGGCGACGGCGAAGCGGAGACAGGGCCGCTGGCCACGTCGTGGCATTCCAATAAGTTCCTGAACCCGCAGACGGACGGCGCCGTCCTGCCGATACTGCATCTCAACGGCTACAAGATCGCGAACCCGACCGTGCTCGCGCGCATACCCAAAGAGGATCTCGAGGCACTACTGATCGGCTACGGCTGGAGCCCCCGCTTCGTCGAGGGCGACGATCCGGAGCCGACTCACCAGGCAATGGCCGCAATCCTCGACGAGGTGGTTGGCGACATCCAGGATATCCAGCGTGAATGTCGCAGCGACAACGCTTGTGTCGCCCGTCGCTGGCCGATGATCGTGCTCAGGACGCCCAAAGGGTGGACCGGTCCCGACCGTGTCGACGGCCATCAGGTCGAAGGAACGTGGCGCTCCCATCAGGTGCCGGTCGACAAGGCGCGACAGAACCCGGCTCACCTTCGCGTCGTCGAGGAATGGATGCGTAGCTACCGCGCCGAGGAGCTCTTCGACGAATCCGGCGCACCCAGACCCGAGATCGCCGCGCTCGCGCCCCGCGGTACGCGCCGCCTGGGCGACAACCCTCATGCGAACGGCGGCATCGCTTCGTCGCGAGCTCAAGATGCCGGACTTCACCGACTACGCCGTCGCCGTCCCCGAGCCCGGCCGGTCGACCGGTGAGGCCACGCGCGTGCTTGGGACGTTCCTTCGGGACATCATGGCCGCGAATATGGACCGCTTCAGGATATTCGGCCCGGACGAGACCGCGTCCAACCGTCTTGATGCGGTGTACGAGGTCAGCAAGAAGACGTGGCTTGCCGAGTACCTGCCCACCGACGCCGACGGCGGGGAGTTGTCACCTGACGGTCGTGTGATGGAGCTCCTCTCGGAGACCACCTGTCTCGGCTGGATGGAGGGCTACCTGCTCAGTGGCCGACACGGACTGTTCGGAACGTACGAGGCCTTCGTCCACATCATCGATTCGATGTTCGCCCAGCATGCGAAATGGCTGGACGTGAGCAAGAACGACGTGCCGTGGCGCGCCCCCGTCTCTTCGGCGAATTACCTGCTCTCCTCGCATGTATGGAGGCAGGACCACAACGGCTTCTCCCACCAGGACCCCGGCTTCATCGACATGGTGGTGAACAAGCGCGGCGATGTCGTCCGCGTGTACCTGCCGCCGGACGCGAACACGCTGCTTTCAGTTGCCGACCACTGCCTGCGCAGCACCGACTACGTGAACGTGATCGTCGCGGGCAAGCAGCCCGCGCTTCAGTTTCTCGACATGGACGCCGCAGTGAAGCATTGCACGGCCGGCCTCGGCATCTGGGAGTGGGCGAGCAATGATCGGGGAGCGGAGCCGGACGTCGTGATGGCGTGCGCGGGCGACGTGCCGACGCTCGAGACGCTCGCCGCCGTCAGTCTCCTTCGGCAGGAGGCGCCCGACCTGAAGGTTCGGGTCGTGAACGTCGTCGACCTCATGACGCTTCAGCCCGCCGAGGAGCATCCGCACGGTCTGCCGGACAAGGAGTTCGACGAGATCTTCACCACCGACAAGCCCATCATCTTCGCGTATCACGGCTATCCGTGGTTGATCCATCGGCTCACCTACAGGAGAAACAACCACGACAACCTTCACGTGCGCGGCTACAAGGAAGAAGGCACGACCACCACGCCCTTCGACATGGTCGTGCGCAACGATCTCGACCGATTCCACCTCTTCGCCGACGCCGTCGAGCGTGTGCCCTCGCTCGCGCCCAGGCGCGCCTATGTGAAGCAGTTCGTCCGCGATAAACTCATCGATCATCGCGAGTACATCGAGGAGTTCGGTGAGGATATGCCCGAGATCCGTGAATGGACGTGGGAGTGATGCAGGCGCCGGCAGTCGCGACCTCTTCGAGGTTCGCCGAGGCGATCTTCGACCTCTCGCGTGGCCGACAAGCCCTCCTCTCGGTCGCGCAACCAGCCATCGGCGCGCTCCTGGCTCTGGGCCGAATCCCCTCGGCGCACACCGTGGTCCTGGGGCTGATCGCGGCCTCGACGGGTTACCTTGCCGTCTTCTCGCTGAACGACGTGCTCGACAGGCGCGTCGACGAGCGAGCATTGCGTGAAGGGAAGGCCGAGTTCGAAGGGTATGACATCGATACGGCATTCGAACGCCATCCCCTCGCTCGTGGCGACCTTTCCTTCGCCACGTCTGTCGCCTGGGTGGGTTCGCTAGGCGTCGTGAGCGCCGTCTGCGCGTTCGTACTCGCCCCAGCATGTCTGGCGCTGTTCGGACTGGCGGTCGCTCTCGAGGCGTTCTATTGCAGTCTGCGGTCGGTGACATGGACGAAGACGATCATCTCGGGCCTCATGGTCGGCGTCGGAGGACTCGCGGGATGGGTCGCGGTGGCGCCGCTGTCAGCGCGCGCGGTGCCGTTCTTCGCGTTTCTGGGGCTGTGGGAGATAGGCGGTCGCAATCTGCCGAACGATCTCTCGGATCTCGCAGCGGACTCGCGGGTGGGCATCCGAACCGTCGCAACGGTGTTCGGGCCTGTGGCATCCGCGCGCGCCACCGCAGTGGTGGCGTGGGCGACGCTCGTGCCGCTCGCGTTCATGACTGACTCGTATGCCGTGGCTCTAGCCTCCATCGTCCTGGGCATATGGGCTCTCGCGCTGCCCTCACTCGCGCTCGTACGCTCCCCCGAGAGCTCGCAGGCCGGAGCGTTCTTCAATCGCGCGAGCCTGCTTCCCGCACTCGTGTTCGTCCCAGTGCTTCTGTGGGCGATCGCGGCATAGGATGGACGCTGCCTCGGCACGCCGGCTGTTCGACGCGAACGCCGCTACGTACGATCGCATCAACACCGCCATCAGCTTTGGCCTCAGCTCACGTTGGTACGACTGGGCTGCCTCGGCGGCTCTCAAGTATCCGGGCGCTCGCGTGCTCGATGCCTTCTCAGGAACGGGGGCGGTGGGCATTCGCGTCGCCGAGAAAGGGGGCGACGTCACGCTGGCGGACGTGAGTCCCGAGATGCTCGACGTTGCCGCTGCCCGCGCACGAGAGGCCGGCGTGAGCGTTCGGGCGGTGCTGCAAGACCTGGCGGCCGACGACGTCCGGCCGGAGGGGGCGCTCTTCGATGCGGTAGTGGTCATGTGGGGTCTGCGCTACGTCGAGTATCCTGAATGCGTGATCGGCAACCTCGCACGTCTGCTAGCACCCGATGGCCACCTCGTGCTCGTCGAGTTCGTGGATCCGGACGAAGGAATCCTGTCGCGGCTTGCGGGGGTGTACTTCTTCCACGTTCTTCCTACGATCGCCCGCCTGCTGGGTGGGGACCGCAGGCTCTACAGCGAGCTTGTCCGGAGCACGAGACGCATGGGTCCTCCCGAGCGCCTGCTAGCCATGCGTCGAAAGGGCAGGATTGCAGAGCGTCGAGGTGCGACCGATGGGGTTCGGGCTCGTCCTTGGAGTGATCGCGCGCCGCGCGACGCCGTGATCCGCGTCGGCACGCGCCTCGCTAGGCCCTGCGGGTATGATGCTGCCTCGCACAGCCGGCTTCCTCGCACTCACCATGCTGGTGTTCCTCGGCCTGCAATCGCCAAGCGCCCTCGACTCCGTCTCGGCGGCGTCGAAGCCAGCTTCGGAGAAACGCGTCGTCTCGGCGTCTGCTCAGACGCCGAGCCTGGACGAGATCGATGTCCGCCTGGCGGGTGAGGCGCTCGCCGAGATGAAGGACACGTACGCCCATTTGGACGGCGTGACGGTGAGCGTAGGCGAGACTCCCCACGGCGAACAGGCCGTCGCCTACTACACGCAGGGCAGGATCTTGATAGACCGAGACCATACCGCGAGCATCCAGCGGATCCTCGCCCACGAGGTATGGCATGTCATCGATTGGCGTGTGAACGGGAAGATCGACTGGGGCGAGCAGCTGCCGCCAAGTAACGCAGACCTCTACGCCCTCGAGTAGAAGGCGTAGAGGCCTCGAAGCAAACGCCCGCCAGGGCGCATGCTCAGTTACTTAGCAAGCCAGTCGCTATGGACGACGGGTCCATACTCGTATGGCTGGTTCAGCCAGGACTCAGTGTACGGAGCGTAGGGCGACAGCCAGTTGGTGTGGACCACCGGCCCGAACTCGTACGGCTGGTTCTCAGTAGTGAATGGCGCGGACGGGGCGAGCCAGTTGGTGTGAACCACCGGCCCGTACTCGTACGGCTGATTCACCGTGAACGGCGCGGTCGGGACGAGCCAGTCGGTGTGGACCACCGGGCCGAACTCGTACGGCTGGTTCTCAGTGAACGATGCGGATGGCGCTAGCCAGTTCGTGTGTACGACAGGTCCGAACTCGTACGGCTGATTCTCGGTGAACGGCGCGGCAGGCGCGAGCCAGTTGGTGTGTACCACCGGCCCGAACTCGTACGGCTGGTTCTCCGTGAACGGCGCGGACGGGGCGAGCCAGTCGGTGTGCACGACGGGCCCGGTCTCGTAGGGCTGGGATTCAGACGCTAAAGCGAAGGGTACGCTTCCCAGCATGAACATCGCGCCCAACACGAGCGCGACACCGACCAGGGAAGCCCTCCGCAATGCCCTTACTCGGTATGCGGGTTTCATCGTAGACACCTCCAAACTCACTTGATTTCGTATGTAGTTTCCAACCAGTGCATTCCCTCGTATTCGAACCTAAGCGGAATGACGACCGAACACTCGGGTACAACATATCGACAGGCGATATCGCGAGCTGAGGACGTGCGGATGATGCCTCCGACGGACATATTCGTTGGTGAACTCGAGGTTAGGACTCGGGAGCACAAGGTATATGTGCGCGGCGAGGAGATCCCGCTCTCTTCGCGCGAATTCGAGATCGCTGCGATGCTTGCCGAGCACCCTGGATGGGTTCTCTCGGCGGAACAGCTGGCCGGCGACGCCAAGACCGGCGAAGGCTACTCCCCCGAGTCGGTAAGCGTGTTGGTCTCGCGGATTCGGCACAAATTGGCTGCGGCAGGTGCGGATCACCTGGTCGAGACGGTGCGCGGGGTCGGATACAGGCTGCGGGCGGCCCGAGCCGCGGAACCCGAGGATGTCGGTGAGCTCGAGGATCCGGACGCAACTCAGGCAAACGCTCAGCTGAGAGACGCCTCGTGGCAGCTGCAGGAGAGCCTCATCGACGTCGAGCGAACGTGCAACCCCCTACAGCGGCGGGCGGTGGCCGACGTTCTTGACCGGACACGCCAGGCCATACGGGACATCCTCTCCGAGTAGCCCGAGAATCCGCAGTTCAGCGCGCTGAACGAAGCCGACGGTTAACTGCGCGTGCGCCCGTTCGGCGGCTTCCACACGATTGCCATCGACTCGGCTTCATGTTGGCTCAGGAATTGCGCTTCTGGCCTCGGATAACCATGCGCTCTCGCAAGTGATCGGAAGTGCGGCTCTAATGCGTTTCGGGCGTTTCCATGGACCTGCTTCTCTAACCACGCTCGCGGCGATCGCGTTCGCGGCGTTCTGGCTGCTCACCGCCTCCCCAGCGCTGGCCCTCACGCCGCACGAGGCGCCTTCGGCTGACACGTTCATATGCGCCGCCTGCCACTCATTGCACGCGGCCACGGACGCAGCACTACTTCGAGCGGCGGCCGGCCCCGACCGGATCACAGCGACGTGCGTGTCGTGTCATGCGGGCACAACGTCGGTGGCCAGCGATGTCTTCTCAGGTGAGCAGAACGCCTTCGGCCTGGGCAGCGGGCATTCGTTGGAGCCCACAGTCACGGGGGGCGCGGAGATTCGGGGTTGCGGCACGTGCCACGATCCTCACGGGGCTAGCTCCGAGGTGCGCAACATACCGGCGAAGCGGATCAACGACGTTTCGGTGACCACGGCGGGCATCGAGCTCTGTGTAAGCTGCCATGACGCGCAGAACTCCTGGTACGGTGCCGACTACCCGTCGACGGCGCTGCCTGCTCGCGACGCGACGGGCTATCCCACGACAGGCACGTGGCCGGGACCCGCGACCTACTCATCCGAGGCCAACCCTCACCGCCTCATCCCCGAATCCACTCAGACCGTTGGCGTGAGCGAGCCGGTTCGGCGTCAGCAGGGCGACTGTCTGTACTGCCATGCCTCGCACCGGGGACCGAATGCCTACGACGGTCTGGTCCAGTCATTCACCGTTCCAACGACATCGACGTTGACCGCGGACCAGGCCGAGGGGTCGTACGCCGCTCTGTGCCTCAGCTGCCACGGGGAGGCCGGCGCCTCACTGCTGGGCACGGCGGTCGCCAACATCGCGCAGTTCGCTACGGGGAGCGGAACGGCGGGACATCGGATTGAGACATCGGGTGGCCTGTTGCCTGTCGGAGCGCCGCTTCCGTGTTTCGAGTGTCACAACCCCCACGGCTCACAGCGAGGAAACGCGTCCCTGATATCGGACGAGCGGGGCGCTTCGCTTGCAACCACCGACGCCCCCAAGGTTCGCGCGTTCTGCTTCACATGCCACACGACAAGCGATTCCGGCGCTGGCTGGGACAGCGACGCGGCTACCTACACCGTGGTCGGTGACGAGCAGAAGGTCGTCGGCTTGTCTCGCACCGATGGACTCCTTCACCTGTCATCGGCCACCGGGCATGCGCAGTCCGATGCTGAGTCGTGCCACGAATGCCACGGCGACTCCTACGCGACGGGCGGAAGCAACGTCCACAACCCGGCGCCCGGCCCCGTGCTCCTGCTGACCCTGCCGGCCTCGCTCTCGAGCGAGCTGCCGACGGGCAGCGTGGATGCCACGAGCGGTCTCATAGTGGGTTCGATCGACGCGACCGCGTCTGCCGACTCTCTGGGAGCCACCGCTCCGGCACCTGCGATCGAGCCAACGGCATCGGCGTCGACTGACGCCAGTGCGACGCCCGAGTCTATCGTAGGCAGTCCGTCGGTGGATTCGACTGGTCCGCCACCCGACAATCCACTGCCGGTTGACCCGACTGTGCCCTTGCAGCCGGACACCTCGTTTGCACTCACGGGGACCGTAGGCGCGCTTGCGCTCTCGCGGCCTCGGCGACGGTCTTCGCGCGACGAACACGACGAGGCCGACCCTCCGGCACCCTAACGGAGGGCCCGCGTTGTCGCCGCCCGGGCGCTGCCCGAAGACGCGGTCAGTGGCGCGTCCGTGGACAGAGCCGAGCTTCTCTTCCAGCATTAGAGCGCGTAACGTCGCTGCTATGGCACGAGCCGACTTCATCCGGACCAATCGCGCGCCGAGGAACCTCGCCGCATCCGCGCGCGCCATCCGCTCGATTCCCCTGGCCGCTCGATGACGTCAGGGACGCCGTCCGAGCCAACAGAGACGTTCGCCCGCGTCAGGGTCGACGACCTGATGCAGCGTGGCTACGAATACGCACTCGTCGCGCCCGCTGGCCGCGATTTCGATCCCCGCTTCCAGCCGGAGCTCACGCCCTTGGAGATGCTGCGCCTCGGCGTCTTCGGCGGCAAGTACCTGACCGACTGCGCCGAGGAGTTCCCGGAAGAGTGGTTCGCTCAGGCGAGGCTCTGTCACGAGGAGCACGTGCCCGAACTGAACTACTTTGGCGTGAACGCGAGTCTGCCACTGTCCGAATGGCGCCGTCGCGGCTGGATCCACCCGGACGATCCGCGCGGTTGGTTCCAGTGGTACTGCCGCTACTGGATGGGGCGGCGGTTGCCGGGGGAGGACGATCGCCAGATCGGCAGATGGCGGGCGTTCAGGCGCCACCTGGCCCAGCTTCAGCGAAACTGCCCGCCGATGGTCGAGGAGTGCCGGCCCAGGCAGCGCCAAGCGCTCCTGAACTGGGCCTACGACAGCCGGCGGATCTAACCGCGCCGGCCGGTGCGAGAGTCTCTCGGGTTGCCGCCTTGCCCGGCATTCTCACGCTAGGACGCCGAGGAGTCTCCCGAGAGCTGCTCGTCGCGAGCTAGAACGCGTCTGCGGTCGCGAGCCAGGACCGGTGTCGTTGCGAAGAGCAGGTCGTTCTCGAAGCTGACGCGCTCCATGAGCGCAAGTTCGCGGGCTATCGTGGTCGAGTTCGCGATCACCTCGGGACTCTCCACGTTCAGATCGTGCAGGTCCACCCCGTCGAGCTTGCCCTTCTTCTTGGCGTGCACGTACGTCTTCCACATCGCCTGCCGGATGCGTGGAAGCGTGCTCGGCCGCCGCAAGGCCTCCATGATATCGCGTCCGGATGACCTCCAGCTGCTCGACGTCCGGCCGCTTCGGCAGTCCCGCTAGCTCGCGGCCGATCCTATCTGCGAGGGGGCGATCGATCTCCTGAACGACGAATTTGAGCACGTGCCAGGCTTCATAGAGTCCCGCCGCCGAAGACACCGGGCGCGCCTTCAACCACATCCATGCATGCATCCTCCGACGCCAATCCCACCACTTCACGGGACTCGCCAGGGCTTCGTCAGGGATGAGGAACCAGCCGCTGTCCAACAGCAGCGCGCCGAAGACACCCGCGCCGGACTCCGCTTGCCGACGACGACCTACCTGCGCTTTCGCCAGCCCGCACGAGGGGGACGACTCCTTCACTATCACGGCCTGCACTCGTGCACGCACGAGCGCATCCATGGCCGCGTGTGCGCCGGCGACGAGCTGCTCGGAGACGTCTCGCCCGTGTCGATTTCGCACACCCGCCTCTCCTGCCAGCACGAGGTGTCCCGGTCCCGTCAGGTGAATCGGCTCTCTGGGCACGCCAAGACCGGCCAGGCATTCGGGGCAGACCGGCGTGAACACGTAGTCGGAGACCTCGCGCCCGAGGGCCGAGACGGCGTCGAAAGCACGGCCGTTGTAGCGAACGGGGCATCGGTAGACGCACGCCGAGATGCCAAGCCGGATCTTGTCGGTGAGGATACCCGGCATCGCTCCGATCCCCCTTAGGTTCCCATCCATCGGCGATGGAAGAACCGCATCATGAACTGCCCGCCGAAGACGCGTCGCGCACGCACGATGGGACGAGCGTACGCGGCCACGGGGTAGCGCAGGCGGTCGCTCTCGTCGTCGATAGCGGATGCAACTTCGAGGGCCGAGGCCTCTGGCGTGGTGCGATCGGAGATCTTCGTCTCGAATGCCCGCATCGCGCGCAGGTACGGCCGATACGCGCCCGATCCACCCACGTCCGCGTCGTCCTCAGGGAGTGCCTTCGCCCAGATGTCGGTCTGCACGAAGCCCGGTTCGATCGCTTTGACGCGGATGCCGAAAGGCTTGAGCTCGTGCCAGAGGCCCTCCGATATGCCCTCGAACGCCCACTTCGTCGAGTTGTATACGGCGAAGAACGGGAAGGTCATCGTACCGCCGAGGGAGGTCACGTTCGCAAGCGTGCCACTGCCGCGCTCGCGCATGGCCGGAAGCAGGCCGCGGATGAGTTCGAGCTGGCCGAACAGATTGATCCGGTAGATGCGTTCTAACTCCTCGGCGGGCACGTCTTCGATGGCCCCGAACTGCACGATCCCCGCGTTGCTGACGAGCACGTCGGGGCATCCACGCCCTGCGAGCACGCGCCCCGCGAGACTCGCGGCATCGCCGCGTACGGACAGGTCCATGTGCTCGAGTGCAACGCGACTGTCCAGCCCGTGCGGGCGCGACGAAACGTCGCGGACCGTGCCGATCACATCCCAGCCACGCTCTGCGTAGAGATTCGCGCAGGCCCGACCGATGCCGCTCGACACACCGGTGATGAGGATGCTCGGCACGCGTTCTCCTGACATCGGTGACGGGAACAATGATAGTGCTAGCTGGGCGGGGCTGGCTCTGCGTCGGCCGGGGGCGGCGGAAGGAGTGCTGTGAAGATCGCAGTCATCGGCGGCGGCATCGGCGGCATCGGCGCGGCGTGGCTGCTGTCGCCGTCACACGAGGTCGACGTGTACGAAGCCGAGGCGATGCTCGGTGGGCACACGCGCACGATCGACGTCGACTGCGGGGCCGGGCCGTTTCCGGTCGACACGGGCTTCCAGGTGTTCAACCGGCGAACATACCCGAACCTCACCCGCTTCTTCGAGCATCTGGGCATCGATGCTGCCGACGCCGACATGTCCTTCTCCGTTCAGGTCCGAGACGCCGGGATCGAGTGGAGTGGGACGAACCTGGACACGGTGTTCGCGCAGCGCAAGAACGTCGCGAACCCGAAGTTCCTACGCATGCTCAGCGACGTGCTCCGACTGTCTCGCGATGCCGACCGACTTCTCGCTGACCCCACGGTCGCCGAACTCACGCTCGGCCAGCTCATGAAGCGCGAGGGGTACTCGGACGCGTTCACTGACTGGTATCTCATCCCGATGGGCGACGCGATCTGGTCGACGCCACCGGGCGACATGCTCGACTACCCTGCGATCACCTTCCTGCGCTTCTGCGACAACCACGGCCTTCTCCACGTTCGCGGCAAACCGATGTGGCTGTCGGTTCGCGGCGGCGCGCGACGCTATGTGGAGGCGGCGGCCCGCTCTTTCTCCGGGGAGGTCTTCACGAACGAGGCCGTCGAGCGCGTGGAGCGAACAGCGACTGGCGTGCGCGTGGTCAGCCCCGCTCGCACGCACGACTACGATCTCGTCGTGCTCGCGACCCATCCGCCCGAGACGCGCGCGATCCTGGGCGAGGAGATGACTCCGAGCGAGCGCGCGATCCTCGGCGCATTCAACTACTGGCCCAATGACGTCGTGATCCACACAGACGAGTCGTTCATGCCAAAGGCGCGGCGCGCGTGGGCGTCCTGGAACTGGTACTCGGAAACAAGCGATATGCAGAAGGCGATGCTCATGCTCACGTACCGCTTCAACTCCTTGCAGGAGCTGCCCCCGGACGCACCAACCGTCCTGGAGACGCTGAATCGCGACCGGGACCCGGCAGAGGGCACGTTGCTCGCGGAACTCTCGTTCCAACACCCGATGTACTCGCGCGATGCGGTCGTCGCGCAGACGAGACTGCCGACGATCCAGGGCGCCGACCGCATCTTCTACGCGGGGGCGTGGACGCGCTACGGGTTTCACGAGGACGGGATGCTTTCCGGCGTGCGCGTGGCCGAGGCGCTCGGAGCGTCGATCCCGTGGGGCGAGGAACTGGACTCCACGCGGACGCGTCCCAAGCCGGGAGCGCCGGTGCCGATGCTCGGTCAGACACGGAAGCTACGCGACAGCGAGATGCTCCCGCCGGCCGAGGAAGAGCTGCCACGGGTCGCTGCGACCGCGCTCGAGCCCGGGATCGAGCCCCGTGGCTGACGCGCGAGCAGACGGCGCGGAGATGCGAAGCCGGCTCTACTCCGGGTGGCTCAGGCACGAACGGACGCGCCCGGCGCGCAACTCGTTCCGCTACGCGATCTACTACCTGTGGCTCGATCTCGACGAGCTCGAGGACGTGGACGCCAGGCTGAGGTGGTTCTCCCACAACAGAGGCAACCTCCTATCCTTCTGGGATCGCGATCATGGCGCTCGCGACGGCTCCCCGCCGCGGCCGTGGATCGACGCCCTCGTCGCTCGGGCCGGTGTCGACCTCACCGACGGCCGCGTGATGCTGTTGACGTTCCCGCGCGTGCTCGGTGCCCGGTTCTACCCCGTCTCGTTCTGGTACTGCTTCGGCGCGGACGGAACACCGCTCGCAGTGCTCGCCGAAGTCCACAACACGCACCGCGACAGGCACAATTACCTGCTCCACAACCACGGGCGGCCATTCGACTGGAACTCGCGGCCGACGGCGACGAAGGCGTTCTACGTGTCGCCATTCGTCCCTCGCGAGGACGTCGTGCACGAGTTCAGACTGTCGGATCCTGGCGACGAGATCGCGATCACGATCCGCGACATCGTGTCGGGCTCGCCGATGCTCACGGCGGCACTGACGCTCGCGTCGGAGGAGCTCACCGACGCGAACCTGCTGCGACAGGTGATTCGCCACGGGCCCATCAGCGTCGTCGGCCTCATCAGAATCCACTGGCAGGCGCTCCGACTCGCCGCCAAGCGGGTACCTTTCTTCTCACACACACCACCACCCGCCGAGGAAACCTCGTTGTGACGGTCGACAGTCACACAAACGGCACGTCAGTGAATGCGGACGATACAGCCGCACCGCCGCGCCGACCGCAGCTCACCTGGCTCGTCGCGGAGGCCATCCTGCGGCGTGCCATACGCGCCGGCGAGCTTACTATCGCCACTCCCGATGGACAGGAACGTGGGTTCCGCGGTCCCGAACCCGGGCCGGTCGCTCTCGTCGAGGTTCGCGATACCGCCTTCGCGAAGCGTCTCCTCGCCGGCGCAAGCATCGCGCTGGCCGAGGGCTATATGGCGGGCTCGTGGGACACGCCCGACCTCGATGCTGTGCTCGACCTGGGTCTAGAGAATATCTCCCGCGGCTCGCTCTCGCGTGCGCCGGTCGCGCTGCGCCCACTCCAACGACTCTGGCACCTCATGCGCGACAACAGCCCCCGGGGCGGGGCGAGGCGCAACATCGCCTACCACTACGACCTCGGCAACGACTTCTACAGGCTCTGGCTCGACGATACGATGACCTACTCGTCGGCGTGTCTCGCTGAAACCGGCGACTCCCAGAGCACCTTGTCGGCCGAGGATCTCGCGTGCGCACAGCGCCGAAAATGGGACCGCGTTCTCGAGCTCATACAGCCCGATAGCGGCGATCACGTCCTCGAGATCGGCTGCGGCTGGGGCGGCTTCGCCATGCACGCGGCGCGAGAGGCGGGGTGCCGGGTGACCGGACTCACGCTGTCAGAGGAGCAGGCTGACTTCGCGCGGCGTCAGGTGCGGGAGCAGGGCCTCGATGGCCGGGTCGACATCCGCCTGCAGGACTATCGCGAGGTCGAGGGCGTCTACGACGCGATCGCTTCGATCGAGATGTTCGAGGCGGTGGGCGAGAAGTGGTGGCCGACCTTCTTCGGCCGCGTGAAGGAGTTGCTTGATCGCGGAGGCGCCGCGGGGCTGCAGACGATCACCATCGCCGAAGATCGGTTCGAGAGCTACAGACGTCGCGCCGACTTCATCCAGCGCTACATCTTCCCCGGAGGCATGCTCCCCAGTCCGGAGCGGTTTCGGGCGGCTGCGCAAGCGGCGGGGCTCGCCGTCGGCGACCCGCACTTCTTCGGCCGCGACTACGCTCGAACGCTACGGGCGTGGAGCGATGGCTTCGAGAGCGCGCTTCCTGACGTGAAGGCGCTCGGCTTCGACGAGCGGTTCATCCGTATGTGGCGCTACTACCTCGCGTACTGCCGCACCGGCTTCGAGCACGGAGCGATCGACGTCATGCAGGTCCGGATGGAGCCCTGAGCCGTCCTACCCGCTCGCGTGCGTCATGGTGTCGTAGGAGCCGCGGCAACCGCAATGCCGACGACGCTTCCAGCAGGCGCGGCCGATGTGGCGACCGGCAGCTGCGCGAAGACAGTCCCCGCGGGCGTCGAGCTGCTTTCCTGCGAGACGATCTGCACGGTGAATCCTGCTGTCTCGAGAGCTGCCGTTGCGTCCGTCTCGGTCTTGCCGACGACGTTCGGAACCGCGAACGTTCGCAGAGACCGGCTCCGCGGGTTCCTTGCCGAGCGAGACCGCGACCGCCACCGCTGAGCCCGCGGCTGCTGTGGAGCCGCCCGCCGGGAGTTGCTCGATCACGATTCCCTTCGAGACGGTGTCGCTGTACTGCCGGTACACCGTGGCCTTGAGCCCGGCTGAGCTCATCGCGGACACGGCGTCGGCTTCCTTCTTGCCGACCACCTTCGGCACGGTGACGGCGCCGGTGCCCTTGCCGAGGGACACTGCGATTGCCACCTCGGTGCCCAGCCCGACCTTCGACCCCTTCTTGGGAGTCTGAGCGATCACGACACCCTTGGCAGTCGTGTTCGAGTACACGCTGTACGCTTTGGCCTTGAGCCCGGCGGACTCGATCGCGTTCTCAGCATCGGCTTGCTTCTTGCCGGCGACGTCGGGGACGGCGACCTTCTCGGCGGCCTTGCCCTTCGAGACCTGTATCAGTACTTGCGCGCCCGCGTTTAGCACCGCGCCGGACGCAGGCGATTGCGCCATGACCGAACCGGCGGCGACGGTCTCGCTGTTCGACTCTATGGCCACGGGCACCAGCGCGAGCGTTGTGAGGATGCTTTCGGCCTCGGCACTCGTCATGCCGCCGACGTCGGGCACGGTGATACTCGCCGCGATACCCATGTTCAGCGAGACGTTCACGAGAGAACCCTCGTCGGCCTCTGTCCCCGCAGGCGGGTTCGTTGAGACGACGTAGCCCCTGGGCACGGCGTTGGAGTAGACGATGTTGATATCGCCAAGCAGGTAGCCCGCTTCCTGCAGCGCACGAACGGCCTCGGCTGGGGCCTTGCCCACGATGTCGGGAACCTGTGCCTTCGACCCGCACCCCGCAAGGAACGCGGTGGCGAGAATCACGGCGATGAGCACGACCGCGCTGGCACTGCGGGAGATGCGGTGAGACGACATCACGACCCCTCTCGTGGGCGGATCTAGCCCTTCGCCTCATCTTAGCCGTTCGGTCAGTTGTGACGCCATCGCCCACGGGCGGGGGAATGGCGGTTGAGCGGCCGCCGTCGTCCATTCCGGTGGCGCTACGTCTGGCGCCCGGCCCTGCGCCGAGCCACCGAGCGCTCGTGCTCTCCGGGCAGCGGGCACGTGTTCGGACCCTCAACGAGGGCTCTGCACCTCGTGTCGATCCCCTTCAGGATTCCGCCGAAGACGAAGTGGTGGAACGGCTTCACCGAATACCAGTACGCGCGCCCCAGCACGCCTTTCGCGTCGAACAGCGCCGTCTGGCGGACCAAGGTCCGATCGCCGCGGGTCGCGAGTTCGTACTGCAGCCACCCTCGGCCGGGCAACACCATCTCGGCTCGGAGTCGCAGCAGCCTGGGCGAATCGACACGCTCGACGACCCACCACTCGAGATGATCGCCCTCCACGAGCGCGTACGGATCGCGCCGACCGCGTCGCCTTCCCGGCCCGCCGAGAAGCAGATCGATGAAGCCTCGCAGATCCCACAGGGTGTCGTAGGCGTACCATCCGTTCTCGCCGCCGATGCACGCGACCGGATCGAATGCGGCTTCGGGAGGGCAGTCCACGAGCATGGCTCGCGAATCGACGTACCTCCCTTCGCGCACCGGGTGTTGAGGTGCGGCAGAGTCGCCGAGTTCGTCCACCCACATGATTCGATCGAACAGGGCGTCCTCGGCCTCGAACGCGCGGTGCATCGCCTCCTCGGCGCCGATAGGCTTCACCTGCGGGAAGTCACGCGAGGCTGAATCATCGGTCACAACCGTCGGGAATCTGAGCGACTCTGCGAGCTGCCGTCCCACTGTCGCTTGTTTGGGCGTGAAGAGGTAGAGCCACCAGCCGGAAAGCCCTGGAGACAGGATCGGCACCGGGATGATGAGTCGCCTCAGTCCGCGCCGCGCCGCATAGAGAGCCAGCAGCCCCCCGTACGTGACTATGTCAACGCCGCCGATCTCGTAGATGCGGTGCGCCTCGTCGGGATCGAGTTCGAGGTCGATAGCCGCGAGCAGGTACGAGACGACGTCGGCGATCGCGATCGGCTGGGCAGGCATCCGCACCCAGCGCGGAGTCGTCATGACGGGCAGCTTTTCAGTGAGATTCCGAATCATCTCGAACGACGTGGAGCCACTGCCGATCACGATGGACGCGCGGAACTCGACGACCGGCACGCCGGTCTCGGACAGGATCCGCCCCACTTCCTGACGGCTGGCCAGGTGCTCCGAGAGCACGTCTCGCTCTTGCCCGAGCCCGCCCAGGTATACGATGCGCCGCACGCCGGCGGCCGCCGCTTCCTCCGCGAAGATCCGTGCGGCCGTTCGGTCGCGGGCGGCATAGTCGGCGCCTGCACCGAGCGTGTGCACCAGGTAGAACGCCGTGTCGACGGTCTCGAGCGCCGAGCGCACGGCAGCTCGGTCCATGACGTCCACCGTGACGAGCTCGACTCCCGGCATCGCCGGTACCCGCGACGTGTGTCGCGCTGCCGCTCGAACGCGATAGCCGTCCGATGCGAGACGCGGCAGGACGTGCGAGCCGATGTAGCCCGACGCTCCCATGACGAGCACCACCGAACCGGCCCCGTCTACCAACACGATCCTCCCCGACCGCGAACGGGTTGCTTCATCACGCATTTCCGTCAAGACCGTGCCCGCCGAACGCGTTGCGCAGCGCCGTCAGCACACGGCCGGTGTAGCTCGGCTTCTTGAAGCTGTCGATCCTGAACCGCAAGGCGGTCTCGATGCCGGGCACGGGCAGGCCCGCATCGCGCGCCGCGTCAACGGTCCACTCGCCCTCGCCCGTGTGGCGTACCGTGCCAGATACGGCCTCGAGATCGTCCCCCAGTGTCGCGTACGCGTCGCGGAGCCATCCCATCAGGCGCGACTGAACGACGCTGCCGTGCTGGTAGATGTCTGCGACTCGCCTAAGGTCGAGTTCGTACGGACCGTCGTGCATGAGCGCAAAGCCGTCGGCGACCGCCTGCATCATCCCGTACTCGATACCGTTGTGGACCATCTTCACGAAATGGCCTGCGCCGATGCCGGGGAAATGCGCGTAGCCGCCGGGGACCGACACGTCGGCGAGCATCGGCTCGAGCCGCTCGAAGTCCTCTCGGCTGCCGCCGAGCATGAGACACGCTCCGTGCCGTGCGCCGGCCGGGCCACCGCTCGTGCCGCAATCAACGAAACGGATGCCTCGCTCTCCCAGTCGCGCGGCACGCTGCCCCGCACTGGAGAAGTGGCTGTTGCCACCGTCGACGATGGTGTCCCCAGGCTCCAACACGTCCGCGAGCCCAGGCACGTGCTCCCCGTCTTCACCTGCTTTGCCGAATAGCATGTCGTCCACCGCGGCACCGGCGGGCACCATGACCCATACGATGCGTGGAGCGGGTAGCAGCGCCGCCACGTCGGCCATCGTGCGCGCAGCGATGATGCCCTCGGCCTCCATCGCCTCCGCACGCGACGTCGTCCGATTGAAGGCGACGACACGCCAGCGGTGAGCGTGAAGATTGCGCGCCAGCCCTGCACCCATCTTGCCGAGGCCCACGATGCCGACCGAGCGCTGCGCTGTCGCCGATCGGCTCGAGATCGCCGCCGCGGCGCGATCGGCAATGTCCGGGCAACCGTGTTCGTACGTCTCGAGCGGCACGACTCCGTCACGCCAGGCCTCAACGATCGGGTCGACGAACCGCCAGCCAGCTTCAATCTCCGCCGAAGAGACGAAGAGCGTCTGATCTCCTCGGAAGGCGTCATACAGCAGCCGCGCGTATTCCTCGACGTATTGCGCCTTCTCGCCCTTCTCGTAGAGGAAGAACGAAAGCGTGTGCTCCTCGACCTCGGACGAGAAACCGGGCTTCTTGCTGTAGAAGACGATCTCGATCGATTCCGCCGGCTCCAGCGAGAACACGATCCTGTTTGGATACCGCTGCTCGGGCTCGCAGAGGCACAGCGGCGGCTGCCGGAACCGCACAACGATCCGTTTGTCGGGAGTACCGACGGCCTTTCCCGACTCCATCATCACCGGCACGCCGGCCCAGCGCTCGCCGCGCAGCTCGGTCTCGAGGCGATAGTAGGTCTCGCTTTGCGAGTCCGGCGCGACCCCCTCGGCGGCCAGATAGCCCTCGTACTGAGCTCGGAAGGTGCAGCGAGCGACCTCACCCGGCGTCATCGGGCGGAGTAGAGTCTCCATCGCCGCCGCCCGCGCTGCACGGATGTCCAGCGCATGCTTCGAGGACGGTTGCTCCATGGTGACGAGCGCCAGCATCTCCAGCAGGTGGTTCTGGCCGACATCGCGCAGCGCGCCCATCCGGTCGAAGGAGGGACCCCGGCTGCCGACGTCGACGCGCTCGAGCAGCGAGATGTCGATGCGCTCGATGGCCTGGCGGTTCCACTCGGCCTCGAACAGGTTGTTCGTGAACCGGAAGTCCATGATGCCCTGGAGCATCTCCTTGGCGAGGTAGTGGTCGATGAAGTACGTCTGTTCCTCACGGAGCAGTTCGTTGACCCGCGTGACGAGTTGCTTGCTCGAGTCCTCGTCGACGCCGAGCGGCTTCTCGATCAGGACGCGGGTCCACCCCGTCAGGTCGCTGCATGGTGCCGAGAGGCCCTGGGCGGCGAAGCCTTCAAGGATGTCGAGGTAACTCGACGGCGGGACGGCGAGGTAGAAGAGCTTGTTCGTGCACAGCCCCCACTCCTCATCTATCGACTTCAGGTAGAGGGAGAGGCGGCCGTAGGAGTCGGGCTTCATCAGATCGCCGTCGAAGTAGCGGAAGAGGTCGAGGAACTTGCTGCTGGCCCCAGGAGTCTCTTCGGGGCTCTTCTCGGCGAGGAGTCCGCCGACGTATTCCCGCAAGCGTGCATCGTCCCAGCCGCGACGCCCGAAGCCGACGATACAGGTGCGGTCGGGCAGCAAGTCCCGCGAGAACAGGTGGTGGAGCGAGGGCACGATCTTTCGCCTCATCAGGTCTCCGGTCGCGCCGAAGACCACGAGGATGGTGGGGGACATCTCTTGGCCGGGCATGGGGCTCCTGCTCGTCGAAGGGACGCGCGGGCGCGAGGGATCCCTGCTCGCGCGGAAACAGTCACTGCGGATTCTTCCCATTGTCCTTGTGCGACGTTGCCGACGAGTCCAGGGACCGCACCCAACGCCGACATCCAGCGCAGTGCGGGACAATCAGCGGATTGCGGGGACAATAACGGAAGCGCCCCGCGGGGCTGAGGATCAGGCGACGGATTCGGGGTGGACGATGTCTCTCGGCAAGGCGGCAGGGCTATATGCGATCTGCGCAGTCGTGTTCTTCGCGCTCGACTTCGTGTGGCTCTCAGTCGCCACTTCACGCATCTATCGGCCGTACCTCGGGGATCTGCTCGCTGACCAGCCGAAGCTCGCCGTGGCTGCGGCGTTCTACCTCGCGTACGTCGTTGGGGTGATCGCCCTCGCCGTCGTTCCCGGAGCACGGGAGGGAGCTGTCGTCGGCGCGCTGTGGCGCGGAGCGCTTCTCGGCTTCCTCGCGTACGCGACCTACGACCTGACCAACCTCTCGACCATTCGGGATTGGGCGTGGCAGGTCTCCGCCATCGATATGGTGTGGGGAACGGTACTCACGAGCGTGGTCTCGGTCGTCGGGTTCTACGCCTGGGGATGGCTCGACCTCTAGCGTCTGCGCAGTGCTCGCTGCGGTAGACGGGGGGTGAGTCGCGCCGCGCCGCCGGACTGCTATCAGACAGCCGCGTCGGCTCCTCTGCCGCGGGGCGACACCGAACGGCCTTTCTTGGGTAGATGCAACGGTAAGAGAAAGGCCGTCCATGCTGGTTGCATGAACGGTGTCACCGAGGGTATACTTTCACCCTCTCGTTAGGGTCCCTTGGGGCAGGGGCCGGTTGGGGGCGGGTTACACGCAATGAGCGCTTCACACGAGCCCTATCTCGCACGGACCTCATCGGCGGTCTATCGCCACGTTTCCACCTCGTTCATCGGCACGCGCGTAGCCGACCTTTAGCGCGCGATTTTCGCGTGCAATCTGCCTTCGGGGGACCTGCAAATGCAACCGACAATGGCCAGACGGGTCACCAGGCTCTCCCCGGGGGAGCGCATTCAGCCTGAGTATTCCTACGGCGCTCCGCCATCTCATGCGTCACCGACGATCCTCCGGACTTTCACCGTGAGCGAGGGCGGCGAACCAACACTGTCCAGCCTTCGCGACCTCGATGCACATACCCGAGTGGGGTGGTGCCATTGACGCAGCCGTTGGCTACAGATTGACGAGTACGCTCATTCATTTCGCACTCATCGAGCAAACGGGGAAGGCAAAGGCACGTTGATGATAGGGGGAACGGCATGAACCGAAAGAGAAGGATAGGAATAGCGGTCGGCGCGACGATGGTGGTGCTGGCGATGCTTGCGGCACTACCAGTTACGGCGAGCGCTGTCGCCACGGATCTGACGCACAACGGCAAGACCGACACCATGGGCCAGGTCAACGGGGCCATCGTGGTGTGGTCCGCCCCGTGGAACCTGGGAACCCTTCCCCAGGTAACAGGTGATGCCGAGATCTTTTGGGCCGATCTGTCGGCCAACCCAGTTGTGCAGCATCAAGCTACACAAGATCCCGGGGGTACCAACGTCGAAGACCAAGAACCTTCGGTGTCCGATACGGCTGCAGTCTGGATCAGAGGTTCAGCGTCGCAGTCCGTAGCGGAGGTCTGGTACGACCCCGATGTGACCGACGACGTGCTCGGAGGCTGGGCGCTCACGAGCAACACTCTCCGTGAGTCGAACCCGAAGATCTCGGGGACTCGCGCCGTCTGGCAGAGGGGTACGTCGATCTACTACGACGCCGACATCACCGATGGTGGGGTCAACGACGCAGTCGTTGTCGCGACTGTCTCGGCGGCGAGCGCAGGTAACCCATCGCTCTCCGGGACCAACCTCGTATATCACAGTACTGGAGACATCTGGTACATCGACCTTTCGACCTACCCGAGCATCACGGCCGTAAACGTCTCGGGGACGCCCACGGGCATCACCGATGCAAACGCCTGCATCTCGGGCAACCGCGTCGTGTGGCAGGGTGGGGTCACTGGCAACCCCGAAATCATGTGGGCCGACGTTTCCACGAGTCCGCCCATTCAGACGAACAACCTCAGCAACAACGCCGGGAAGGACGACGTGAATCCCTCCGTCTCGGGCTCGCGCGTGGTGTGGACTGCCAACACGGGCGCTGGGGGGACGCAAGAACTCTGGTACGCGAACATCGGCAGCGTCGCCCCGGTGCAGCTCACCACGGACACCCGGAGGGACGAGTCTCCCTCGATCGCCGGCAGGTACTTCGCCTGGGAGAAGCTGTATGAGGATCCAGGCGGAAGCACGAATGACACCGAGATCTGGTACGACTACGCCAAAGACGTGGACGTGGTTGGCGACGCGTACTCGACCGACGAGGACACTCCGCTGGCGGTCGCGGCTCCCGGTGTGCTCGGGAATGATGACATCTTCCCGTACACGATCGCCTCGTGGGGCACGCCAGCGAACGGCATGCTCATCGCCACCAACGTCAACGGCAGCTTCACCTACGTGCCTGACGCCAACTACAGCGGTCCGGATTCGTTCACGTATTCCGTAGTGGACGGATACGGTGTCACGCAGGTCGGGACCGTCAACATCACGGTCAACGCGGTCAACGACGTGCCTTCCTTCACCAAGGGCGTCGATCAGGCGGTCGATCAGGACGCCGGCGTGCAGACCGTAGCCGGTTGGGCGACGAGTATCTCGGCAGGTCCGCTTGAGTCGGGCCAGACAGTCGACTTCATCGTCACCAATGGCAACAACGCGCTCTTCTCGGCGCAACCCGCCGTTGCAGCCGACGGCACTCTCGCGTACACACCGGCTGCCGGCGCCTACGGTGCCGCCACTGTGGAGGTCCAAATCCACGACAACGGCGGCACATCAAATGGTGGCGTGGATACGAGCGCGATTCAGACCTTCACGATTACCGTGAACCAGGTGGTCGTGAATCAAGCGCCAGTCCTCGACCCAGTGGGGGATAAGGCCGGCGCAGAGGCTGCAGAGCTGACGTTCTCGCTTAACGCGACCGACCCCGACGGCGATCCGGTCATCTACTCGGCGATCGGGCTTCGGCCACGCTCGGGGCCGCACGTCACCGGTGCGGACGCTTCTCCTGGACGCCGGGATACGCACAGGCGGGCATGTACAGCGTCACCTTTGTCGCGAGCGACGGTGACCTCACCGACTCCGAGACGATCACCATCACGGTCAACAACGTCGACCGTGCACCGGTGCTCGACGCCATCGGCGGCAAGTCCGTCGACGAGAACGCCTCGCTCGACTTCGCGGTGAGCGCGAGCGACCCCGACGGCGGCCTGGTCACCATCACGGCCGAGGACCTGCCTGCCGGAGCGACCTTCGACGGCACGGACTTCAGCTGGGCGACCACCTACGCTGACGCCGGCACCTACGACGTGACCTTCACCGCCACGTCGGGTCTGCTCACCGACTCCGAGACGATCACCATCACGGTCACCAACGTCGACCGTGCACCGGTGCTCGACGCCATCGGCGGCAAGTCCGTCGACGAGAACGCCTCGCTCGACTTCGCGGTGAGCGCGAGCGACCCCGACGGCGGCCTGGTCACCATCACGGCCGAGGACCTGCCTGCCGGAGCGACCTTCGACGGCACGGACTTCAGCTGGGCGACCACCTACGCTGACGCCGGCACCTACGACGTGACCTTCACCGCCACGTCGGGTCTGCTCACCGACTCCGAGACGATCACCATCACGGTCACCAACGTCGACCGTGCACCGGTGCTCGACGCCATCGGCGGCAAGTCCGTCGACGAGAACGCCTCGCTCGACTTCGCGGTGAGCGCGAGCGACCCCGACGGCGACCTGGTCACCATCACGGCCGAGGACCTGCCTGCCGGAGCGACCTTCGACGGCACGGACTTCAGCTGGGCGACCACCTACGCTGACGCCGGCACCTACGACGTGACCTTCACCGCCACGTCGGGTCTGCTCACCGACTCCGAGACGATCACCATCACGGTCACCAACGTCGACCGTGCACCGGTGCTCGACGCCATCGGCGGCAAGTCCGTCGACGAGAACGCCTCGCTCGACTTCGCGGTGAGCGCGAGCGACCCCGACGGCGGCCTGGTCACCGTCACGGCCGAGGACCTGCCTGCCGGAGCGACCTTCGACGGCACGGACTTCAGCTGGGCGACCACCTACGCTGACGCCGGCACCTACGACGTGACCTTCACCGCCACGTCGGGTCTGCTCACCGACTCCGAGACGATCACCATCACGGTCACCAACGTCGACCGTGCACCGGTGCTCGACGCCATCGGCGGCAAGTCCGTCGACGAGAACGCCTCGCTCGACTTCGCGGTGAGCGCGAGCGACCCCGACGGCGGCCTGGTCACCGTCACGGCCGAGGACCTGCCTGCCGGAGCGACCTTCGACGGCACG
The DNA here is from genome assembly GCA_963725795.1 of uncultured Actinomycetes bacterium. Lineage (GTDB taxonomy): Bacteria > Actinomycetota > Coriobacteriia > Anaerosomatales > CAVRZR01 > CAVRZR01. The sequence continues at coordinate 179,988 of CAVRZR010000003.1, forward strand.
GACTTCAGCTGGGCGACCACCTACGCTGACGCCGGCAACTACGACGTGACCTTCACCGCCACGTCGGGTCTGCTCACCGACTCCGAGACGATCACCATCACGGTCACCAACGTCGACCGTGCACCGGTGCTCGACGCCATCGGCGGCAAGTCCGTCGACGAGAACGCCTCGCTCGACTTCGCGGTGAGCGCGAGCGACCCCGACGGCGGCCTGGTCACCGTCACGGCCGAGGACCTGCCTGCCGGAGCGACCTTCGACGGCACGGACTTCAGCTGGGCGACCACCTACGCTGACGCCGGCACCTACGACGTGACCTTCACCGCCACGTCGGGTCTGCTCACCGACTCCGAGACGATCACCATCACGGTCACCAACGTCGACCGTGCACCGGTGCTCGACGCCATCGGCGGCAAGTCCGTCGACGAGAACGCCTCGCTCGACTTCGCGGTGAGCGCGAGCGACCCCGACGGCGGCCTGGTCACCATCACGGCCGAGGACCTGCCTGCCGGAGCGACCTTCGACGGCACGGACTTCAGCTGGGCGACCACCTACGCTGACGCCGGCACCTACGACGTGACCTTCACCGCCACGTCGGGTCTGCTCACCGACTCCGAGACGATCACCATCACGGTCAACAACGTCGACCGTGCACCGGTGCTCGACGCCATCGGCGGCAAGTCCGTCGACGAGAACGCCTCGCTCGACTTCGCGGTGAGCGCGAGCGACCCCGACGGCGGCCTGGTCACCATCACGGCCGAGGACCTGCCTGCCGGAGCGACCTTCGACGGCACGGACTTCAGCTGGGCGACCACCTACGCTGACGCCGGCACCTACGACGTGACCTTCACCGCCACGTCGGGTCTGCTCACCGACTCCGAGACGATCACCATCACGGTCAACAACGTCGACCGTGCACCGGTGCTCGACGCCATCGGCGGCAAGTCCGTCGACGAGAACGCCTCGCTCGACTTCGCGGTGAGCGCGAGCGACCCCGACGGCGGCCTGGTCACCATCACGGCCGAGGACCTGCCTGCCGGAGCGACCTTCGACGGCACGGACTTCAGCTGGGCGACCACCTACGCTGACGCCGGCACCTACGACGTGACCTTCACCGCCACGTCGGGTCTGCTCACCGACTCCGAGACGATCACCATCACGGTCACCAACGTCGACCGTGCACCGGTGCTCGACGCCATCGGCGGCAAGTCCGTCGACGAGAACGCCTCGCTCGACTTCGCGGTGAGCGCGAGCGACCCCGACGGCGGCCTGGTCACCATCACGGCCGAGGACCTGCCTGCCGGAGCGACCTTCGACGGCACGGACTTCAGCTGGGCGACCACCTACGCTGACGCCGGCACCTACGACGTGACCTTCACCGCCACGTCGGGTCTGCTCACCGACTCCGAGACGATCACCATCACGGTCAACAACGTCGACCGTGCACCGGTGCTCGACGCCATCGGCGGCAAGTCCGTCGACGAGAACGCCTCGCTCGACTTCGCGGTGAGCGCGAGCGACCCCGACGGCGGCCTGGTCACCATCACGGCCGAGGACCTGCCTGCCGGAGCGACCTTCGACGGCACGGACTTCAGCTGGGCGACCACCTACGCTGACGCCGGCACCTACGACGTGACCTTCACCGCCACGTCGGGTCTGCTCACCGACTCCGAGACGATCACCATCACGGTCAACAACGTCGACCGTGCACCGGTGCTCGACGCCATCGGCGGCAAGTCCGTCGACGAGAACGCCTCGCTCGACTTCGCGGTGAGCGCGAGCGACCCCGACGGCGGCCTGGTCACCGTCACGGCCGAGGACCTGCCTGCCGGAGCGACCTTCGACGGCACGGACTTCAGCTGGGCGACCACCTACGCTGACGCCGGCACCTACGACGTGACCTTCACCGCCACGTCGGGTCTGCTCACCGACTCCGAGACGATCACCATCACGGTCAACAACGTCGACCGTGCACCGGTGCTCGACGCCATCGGCGGCAAGTCCGTCGACGAGAACGCCTCGCTCGACTTCGCGGTGAGCGCGAGCGACCCCGACGGCGGCCTGGTCACCATCACGGCCGAGGACCTGCCTGCCGGAGCGACCTTCGACGGCACGGACTTCAGCTGGGCGACCACCTACGCTGACGCCGGCACCTACGACGTGACCTTCACCGCCACGTCGGGTCTGCTCACCGACTCCGAGACGATCACCATCACGGTCAACAACGTCGACCGTGCACCGGTGCTCGACGCCATCGGCGGCAAGTCCGTCGACGAGAACGCCTCGCTCGACTTCGCGGTGAGCGCGAGCGACCCCGACGGCGGCCTGGTCACCATCACGGCCGAGGACCTGCCTGCCGGAGCGACCTTCGACGGCACGGACTTCAGCTGGGCGACCACCTACGCTGACGCCGGCACCTACGACGTGACCTTCACCGCCACGTCGGGTCTGCTCACCGACTCCGAGACGATCACCATCACGGTCAACAACGTCGACCGTGCACCGGTGCTCGACGCCATCGGCGGCAAGTCCGTCGACGAGAACGCCTCGCTCGACTTCGCGGTGAGCGCGAGCGACCCCGACGGCGGCCTGGTCACCATCACGGCCGAGGACCTGCCTGCCGGAGCGACCTTCGACGGCACGGACTTCAGCTGGGCGACCACCTACGCTGACGCCGGCACCTACGACGTGACCTTCACCGCCACGTCGGGTCTGCTCACCGACTCCGAGACGATCACCATCACGGTCAACAACGTCGACCGTGCACCGGTGCTCGACGCCATCGGCGGCAAGTCCGTCGACGAGAACGCCTCGCTCGACTTCGCGGTGAGCGCGAGCGACCCCGACGGCGGCCTGGTCACCATCACGGCCGAGGACCTGCCTGCCGGAGCGACCTTCGACGGCACGGACTTCAGCTGGGCGACCACCTACGCTGACGCCGGCACCTACGACGTGACCTTCACCGCCACGTCGGGTCTGCTCACCGACTCCGAGACGATCACCATCACGGTCAACAACGTCGACCGTGCACCGGTCGCCGTCGACGACACTGCCTCGACCGATGAGGACGTCGCCGTCGAGATCGACGCTGTAGCCAACGACACCGACGCAGACGGCGATGCACTCTTCGTCACTGCTGTCGCAGATCCGGACAACGGCACCGCCGCTATCGTCGCCGGCAAGGTCATCTACACCCCTGACGCGAACTGGTCGGGCGCCGAGACCTTCGCCTACACAGTCTCAGACGGCGAACTCACCGACGATGGGGAGATCACCGTCGAGGTGATTCCATCAAACCAGGCGCCGGTCGCCGTCGACGACGCTGCCTCGACCGATGAGGACACGGCCGTCGAGATCGACGCCCTGGCAAACGACACCGACGTCGACGCTGACGCGCTCTACATCTCCGCAGTCGGAGACCCGGACAACGGCACCGCCGCTATCGTCGCCGGCAACGTGGTCTACACCCCTGACGCGAACTGGTCAGGCACCGAGACCTTCGCCTACACAGTCTCAGACGGCGAACTCACCGACGATGGCGGGATCACGGTCACGGTCGCGGCAGTCAACGACCCGCCAACGGCCGACGCAAAGACAGTCACGACTGACGAGGACATCGCTGTCGGCGTCACGCTTTCCGGTGACGACATCGATGGCGACGCGCTTACCTTCGCAATCGTTGACGCACCCGCACACGGCATGCTCACCGGTTCGGGCGGCGTGCTCACCTACACGCCTGCGGCGAACTACAACGGCTCTGACTCGTTCACCTACGTCGCCAACGACGGCACCGTCGACTCGGCACCCGCCGCCGTCGGCATCGCCATCGCGGCCGTGAACGATGCGCCTGTGATCACAGCGCTCACCGTGCCCATCACGCCGACCGCCGTGGATAGGCCCGTCAACGTGACCGGCACCTTCACTGATCCAGATTCAGTTGACACCCACACCGCGCTTTGGACGTGGGGCGACGGCACCACTTCCCCGGGTGCCGTCGGCGCAGGCGGAACCGTGTCCGGCAGCCACGCATACGAGGAAGCGGGAGTCTACACCGTCAAGCTGACCGTCACCGACGCCGCGGGCTCCACGGCGACCATGTCCGCCATCGAGTACACGGTCATCTACGATCCGGCCGGTGGCTTCGTCACCGGAGGTGGCTGGTTCAACTCACCTGCCGGAGCGTACCGCGAATTCCCGACCACGAGCGGTAAGGCCGTCTTCGGATTCGTCTCAAGGTACAAGAAGGGCGCGACGGTGCCGACCGGCAACACCGAGTTCGTGCTTCTCGTGACGCCGTGCAACATGTGGCAAGAGAGCTTCCTGTTCTCGTCGACCTCGTACGAGTGGCTCGTTGTCACGGGCAACAAGGCCCAGTACAAGGGTGAAGGCAAGATCAACTGCAGGGGCTCCTACAGGTTCATCCTGACCGCCACCGATGGAAGTCCGGACAAGCTTCGCATGAAGATCTGGGACAAGGTGACCAACGAGTTGGTTTACGACAACAAGCTCAACGCACCTGACACCGCCGATCCCACGACAGCTATTCAGGGCAGCATCCAGATCCACAAGTAACGCAGGTGACCACGCGTCACCTGAACGTATCCGGGCCCCCGTTTCGGGGGCCCGGATCTCGTTCGGGTCATGTCGGCGCCCACGTGGCGTTTGCAGCCGGGGCGCTCCTCACCATGCTGACGGACGATCTCATCCCCGAGGCGCGCGAAGAGAGCGGCATCGGTGCAGGACTATGGCTGGTGCTGGGATTCGCGATCGCCTTCGCGCTCCATCAGGCCGGCGCGTAGGGACGCGAGATCAGACCCTACATAGTGCCGAGCGAGACGATGTTTCCTTCGCTGTCGAGGAACCACGCGACTTTCGAGCCGTCATAGTCGGCAACGCCGTCCATGGTCATCAGTCCGATCTCGGGGATGTCGTGGTCCTCGAATTTGACACCCTTGCCCTTAAGCTCGGCCATCACAGCATCGAAGCGATCGGCCGGGACGGCGAAAGCGAGCGTGGCGTTCTGCGGCGCCGGCATCCCGGGGCGCTCGTAGATCTGGAGAGCGGTGCCGTCGCCTGCCAGGAACAAGCCCTCGCGCGTCGGTCCCGGGGCAGCCATCACGTCGAGGCCCAGCACATCCTTGTAGTAGTCACGAGCGCGATCGAAGTGCTCCGCCCGCAGCACCCTGGCCACCTTGAATTCCTTGAGACCAGCCATCCTCAGACACGCCATTCCAGCGTCGATCCCGCGAGGCGGGAGCTTCCCGCAAAGAGCCTGCTCATTGCCTGTGACGAGGGCATTTGTGCCGAGCGGCAAACGCTGAGGAGCGAGCGGCAGGTGGGTGAGACGGTCGGCCCGGGTCCTTAGCGCTCCGCGTCGAGAGCAAGCAGCGCTGTGAGCCAAGAGCCCAAGATCGCGCACCCTTCGGTGTTGAGGTGATGTGGCACCGATGCGTCGAAGAGCAGTTCGGCCCGTGCCCCGAATTCGTCGTCGGCGTCCCACCACAACAGTGCGATCGGCACACGGGGGAGCGCGGGGACGAGCCACGCGCGATCGGCCAGCCCGCGAAGGGGTTCGGCGCATAGGCGCTCAGTCGCCTGCGCCAGATCCTCGGATCGAACAGCAAACTGCCTCGCAATCCGTGCGCTTGCGTAGCCACGGAATGCCGTCGCGTAGAACGAGCCGTCGGGCAGCTCGGCGAACGAGATCCACTTGCCCACGGGCAGCGACCCGTCGGACTGGGCTAGGTGATAGACGATGAGTGCAGCTATGTGAGGCGGAAGGGGTCGACCGTCGGCGGCCACCTCGTAAGCCGGATGTGTGACCGTGGCTCGTGCCCCGAAGAAAGGGAAAGCGAACTCGCGGCGTGTGGCGTCCCAATCGGCTCCCACGCGAAGCGACGCGGCAACCGGATCCAGGTCAGCCGCGGCCTCGCGAGCGGCCCTTAGCGCGTCGTTGCTCATCGCGACAGCCGACCAGATCGTGGCGAAGACCGAGGCAGCCCGATGGCGGGCATGGCAGCCTGCTCCTTCCCTGCTGTGCCCAGCCCGGCTTCGCTCGGGCTGAGCGACGGATCCGAGTTCAGGTCCCTACGTGCGTCGCAGGGCCATGATCACGATGTCGTCCTGAAGCGCGCCTCCGGTGAACTGGCGGACCTCTGCGAGGAGCGCTTCGGGAAGCTCGGCGGTCTTCTTGCGTTTGCGCATCGTCCGCATGACTTCCAGCAGGCGCCATTCGCCGAACTGTTCGCCGTCGCGTCGCGCCTCGATGAGCGCATCTGTGTAGAGCACGAGACTGTCCCCCGGGCAGAAGTCCCTCGTCGCCGAGGAGAACCTGACGTTTTCGAAGCCGCCGACGATGGGCGAATGGACGTCCTCCAGGAACGTCACGTCGTCACTGCCGAACAGCCCGGCCGGCGGGTGGCCGCCACTGGAGTACGTGAGCGTTCCGGCCGAAGTGTCGAGCACGCCCAGGAACACCGTCGCAAACTCGCCCGTCTGAGCCGAGCGGTGCACGAGGTTGTTCACGCGCTCCAGTACCCCCGCTGGGTCGCCTGACTCGAACGAGTACGCTCGGATTCCGTCGCGCAAGAGCGAGGTCAGCCGGGCGGCCTCGATCCCCTTGCCCGATACGTCGCCGACGACGATCGTGATCCGACCGTCGGGAAGCTCGAATATGTCGTAGAAGTCGCCTCCGACGTTCGCCGTGGTCGCTGCCGGCTGGTAGAGGTACGCGACGTCTATGCCGCTGATCTTCTCGGGCTCTATGAGAATGGCATTCTGCAGCGTCTCCGCGATCGCACGCTCCCGCTCGTAGAGGCGAGCGTTCTGCAGGGCAAGCGTCGCTATGTCCATGAGCCGGTGGGCGAAGCCGATCTCCTCGGCACTGAACGGGCCGTCCTTGGTTCGATTCTCGAATAGCAGAACGCCGAACGCTTCGTCCTGCACGATGATCGGGATCGCCAGCATGGTGTGAATGTCGAGTGAACCCATGAGTGCGACGTCCGCGAGCGGATCGCTCTCGTCGTTGATGACCACTGGTTGACGGGCATCAATGGCACGCAACGCGATTCCCAGACGGAAATCGGCGAGCTGTGTGGCAGCCTTCGTGCGCCTTCGTCGTGCGGGCTCGCGGACAACCCAGCGATTCCTCTCTTTGGCCACCAAAGCGCACGACTTCGTGTGGAGGACGTGCCCGCAGCTGTCCAGCAGGGTGTGCAGGATCTCCTCGGCGTCGAGTGTCGCATTTATCTCGCGATTGATGCCGTTCAGAGCCTCGACGAAGCGCTGCTCCTCGATTTCGTGGGAGATGTCCACCGTGAGACCGATGACGCCTTTGAGGGCGCCCTCCTCGTTCCGCAACGGGACGGTCGTGAATCGAACGGTCCCGACGGTTCCGTCGTATCGCTCTATGTCCGCGATCCTGGAGGCCTGCTGCCCGGTTTCGAGCGTGTGGACCGCGGGCCAGTCGTCTTGCTCGAAACGCTTACCGCTCACATGGTCTCTCGCTTTGTACACCCCGTACCCCGCCTTCCCCGAAGCTCGGGGGAGTGTGCCGGCCCACACCCGCTCGGTTGCTTCGTTTACCTCCAGAATCGCGCCTTCGGCGTCCAGAAGTGTCACGCCTATCGGCAACTCGTCGATGATCTGCCGCAGCCGCGAGCGCTCCGCATCGGTCTCACGCTGCGCCTCGAGGACGCGCTGTTCGGCGAGTTTGCGTTGCGTGATGTCGTGCACCATGCCTTCCGAGCCGACGACGGAGCCCGTGTGGTCGCGCATATGGCGGGCCTTTTCGTGAACGTAGCGGACCTCGCCCGTGTGCTTGCGTACGACGCGGTGCTCGATCTCATAGCTATCGCGTCCCTCGCGCACGGATCCCGAGTACGCCTCATCCACGGCGCTCCTGTCGTCGGGATGGACGGCCTCGAGGAACGCCTCGTAGGTCGCTTCGAACTCTTGCGGCTCCAAGCCGAAGATGCGGTACACCTCGTCGGTCCACGTGAGGACGTCGGCGACCAGATCGAGCTCCCAGCTGCCGAGATGGGCCATCTCCTGGGACCTCGCTAGCCTCTGCTCGCTTTCCCTCAGTGCCTCTTCGGCCATGGTCCGCTCGGTGGTGTCGAGGACCTGAGAGAGCAGCGAGACGAGCTTGCCATCAGGGTCGTACGCGGCCGAGTTGTACCACTCGCACCAGATGACGGAGCCGTCCTTACGGTAGTTCCGATTCACGTTCACGCTTCTGGAGGTCTGCTTGCCGAACAGGCGCGCGAATTCCACATCGACGAGGCCCTGGTCCTCGTCGTACACCCACTTCAAGTCGGGCAGCGCCTTGCCGAGCATCTCGGCCTGACACCACCCGAACATGCGCTCGGCGCCCTCCGACCACCGCGTGATACGGAGGTCGGAGTCGAACTCGACGACCGCGATCGGGGAGTTGTTGATATGCGCGTCGAGTCGGGCAGCGATGATGGCGACCGCGTCCTCGGCCGTCTTACGCTCGGTGACATCGGAGAAGACGATTGCGAGGCGCTGCTGCTCCGTCATGTAGGCGCTTATCTCGAACCACATGCCGAGCGATGGGAAGAAGTACTGGAAGTGCACGGGCTGACCCGTGGAGATGACCTCAGCGATCGCGCCGAAACCCGTGCTTAAGATATCCGGGAACAGCTCGAGAACGCTGCGTCCGACGACGTCCTCAGGTTCCAGGCCGCTTTGCTTCTTGAAGGCGGGATTCACCTGGAGGACCCGCAGATCGAATCCGTCGATCTCGGGTCCGAAGACGATCTCGCACAGCGCGAAGCCCTCGGTCATGGACTCGAAGAGCGACCGGAACCGCACCTCGGACTGGCGCAGCTCCCTGAAGAGTTGCGCGCGTTCCAGTCCGACCGCGAGGTCCGACGCATACGACTCAAGGAAGGAGACCTCGCTGTCGTCGAATGACCGCGGGGAGGACCAGGCGAGGCTGAGCGTGCCGAGGGTGTTGCCTGCGGATGCAAGCGGCAAGACAGCGAATGACGCAGTGCCCGGCTGGTCCGAACGCGAGTGGGCGGCATCGTCGAGTTCCCAATCCTCGATCCAGATGCTCTTGGCGGTATGGAACGCTTCCGCGGCGAGCGTGTCTGCGGGCGCAGGCGTGAATCGTTTGAGGGACTCGGGAGAAACGCCCGACGCAGCGACCGGCACGAGCCCATCGCCGTCGGAATCGCGCACCATAATGGTTACGAGGCTCGTCCCCAGCAGTCCCGGCGTCACGTCCGCGACCCGCTGTGCCAAAGCTCTGACGTCAAGGGTGGAAGACGCTACGTCCCCGATCGTCTTGAGCACGGTCATGCGTCGTGCGTGAACAGTCGCCGCCTCCCGTGCCTTCGCCTCGGACTCGAGGAGGTTCGCCGTCTCGAGTGCAGCGCCAAGGACCGCTGCGACGCCCTCGACCAGCTCGATCTCCCGCTGGTCGAACTCCCGTCGCTCGCGTGGCTGGTCCGCCACTATCAACCCCAGGGTTCTTCCGGCGAAGACGATGGGCATGACGAGCGCAAGTTGGAATCCGGCCTCAGCGGCCGTCTTCGCCAGGGCCTCGTCGACGTCGCGATAGTCGATGGTCTGCCGATGCCCGGTTCGTAGAGCGTCTTGGGCCTGCCTCGAGAGCTCGTCGAACCGGTACGTTTGCCTGGCAAGCGATGGATCTCCGGCTACTGCCGCGACACGAAGCTCGAGGGTCTCGTTGCTCCACAGATCGATCAGCACACGTTCGTGCTGCATGGCGTCGCGAACCAGCGTCGCCACCGACTGCAGTCGGTCCTCAATCGCCGCCGCCGCCGCGACCTGCTGAGCGACCTCGAGGAGGAGCTTGGTCGATTCGAGTTCGCGTCGCGCTTCGGAGCGTGCCTCCACCTCCGACTCATAGAGCCGCGCATTCTTCAAGGCCAGGGACATCGCTCTGGAGAGGCGTTCGCAGAATGTCACGTCGTCGGCGTCGAACGTGCGCGGCTTGTCGTATGCGAGCGCGAGCACCGCCGCGACGCGTTCACCCTCGAACACGGGGATGAGCTGGAAAGCGCGCAGTTCGTTCGGGATGACGAAGTCCTTGTTCGTACGCGGGTCGTTCCACGTATCCTCGATCAGCAGCGGCTGCCGCATCGAGGCGGCGAGCGCGAAACCCGGGTAGAACGCGGACGGCTTCTCGACGCCCACGAGGTCCGTACGTACATTCCGGACGTGCGTCACGGTGTAGACGTCGCCTTCGACCGCGATCACGAGGCACTTGTCCGCTCCCGCGGTTTGGGAGACTTCGCCCACGAGGCGTGCGGTGACGTCATCCACGGTGAGCGCCGACAGGAGGATCTCGTTGATGCTGCTCAGCGAATCGGCCAGGCGCGCAGCGTGGCCCTCGGCCTCGAGCAGCCGAGCGTTCTCAACAGCAAGCGACACGATGAAGCCGAGACCGTCGGTAAACTCGCTGGCTACCTCGTCGAAGGAATAGTGATGCTCGAAGTAATAGAGGATCACAACGCCGGTTACCTGGTCGCGCACCATCACCGGGGTTGCGATGACGGACTTTGTCTGCCGGTCTCGCGGGAACTCGATCGAACCTTCGATGCCGGTCGCCACATCGGCGACGAAGACGGTCGTCCGATCCCGTTTCGTGCGTTCGCCCACAGGAGCGCGAGCGGGCGAAATCGTGAATCCGATGTCGGTCGGAGAGAACCCGACCTGATAGCGGATGACCCACTGGCCGTCTTCGTAGAGCTCGATGACGCCGCCATCGGCTTGAAGCGCTCGCACGGCCCCTTCGAGCGAGCGTTGCATGATCTCGTCGGCGTCGAGCGTCGAGCGGACCTTGGCGTCGATCTCGAAGAGGGCGTCAAGGATGCGGTCGCGCCGCTCGTTTCCGCGAGTAGCCCGGTCTCCGCGTTCGTTCTCTGGTGGTTCGCCGCTCATCGCAGCGGAGTCCCCGACACGCCCGAAGGCATGCGGGGGTGCGCGCGATCGCCTGTCGTGCGAGCATCCATGTGGAAGAAGATACCCCGCACGGCCGAAGAGAGAACTCGCGGCGCGCGCGGACGTGCGCGCCACGTGGTGGCGGCGAAGGAGGACGAGATGGACAAGGCGTTCATCAACGACGAGATCTCCAAGGCGATGCGCTCTCACGACAAGCCGCGCCTCTCGATTCTGCGGCTGGTCAAGAACGAGATCGACGTCAAAGAGAAAGCCGAGCAGCGCGACCTTTCGGACGAGGAGGTCGTCGCGGCCTTGAAGAAGGTCCTGAAGCAGACCGGCGAGACGCTCGAGGCCTCGATCAAGGCGGGCACCAACGCGGAACGAACCGCGCTGCTTCAGCAACAGGTCGATGTGCTCGGCGCGTATCTGCCTGCGCAAGTCTGCGGCGCGGACCTTGAAGCGCTGGTAGAGCGCACGCTTGCCGAACACGGCTTCGCCGAGAAGCGCGACATGGGCAAAGCTATCGGGCTCGTCGTCTCGGCGACCGAAGGGAACTGCGACAAGGCCGAGGTAGCACGTCTTGTGGGCTCGCGTCTGAAGTAGCCTCCGCAGCGCCCGCAGAAGGATTCACCGGCCTTCGAGGATGAATGAGAAGGGCCGCCCTGACGGGCGGCCCTTCGTTAGGCATCCGGTATCGAACTGCGCAGCTACGGTACCGTGATCGATCTCACGTTCGACCACGCCGAGTCACCGAAGGCGTTCGATGCTCGGACACGGTACCAGTAGGTGATACCGCGCGTGAGGCTCTGCGTCCGGGTCGTCGTGTCGGCGGGAATGCCGGTTACGGTGTTCAGGAACGACGTGAACGTGGAGTTCCTTGCACGGTGGATCGTGTAGGTCGTCTCGCCCACTACGTTGGTCCACGTGATGGTCACGTTTGCGTTCGAACCCGAGGTCACCACCGCTGTCAGAGAGACCAACGACGGCGCCGACGGAGTGCCGGTGAACGTCGAGACCACGTTAGACCATGCCGACGGACCGGCTGTGTTCACCGCTTGCACGCGGAAGAAATAGGTGGCGTTCCGGGCCAGACCGTTCACGGCTAGCGACGTCGCGTTCACGTTCGCATTGGTGTTGACGACGTTCTGCGTGAAGCCCGCATCGGTCGCCCTCTGGATGACATACCCGGTCTCGTTGGCCACGTTCGTCCAGTTCAGCGTGACCCTGGCGGTGTTGTTCTGCGTCGGGGCGGGGGTTGCCGAGTTGAGTATCGGCGCTGCTGGCGCTGCCGGGAACGTGACGGTCGACAGGTTCGAGTACGGCGACGAACCTCCTGCGTTGATCGCCTTGACGCGGTACGTGTACACGCGCCCGGGGGCGGCAACGACGGTGTTGTCGACATACGTCACCTGACCGGTGCCCGTCCTCGGACCAATGGTCGCGATCGGCGCCGGCGTTCCGCCATTCATCCCGCGCTCGATGACGAAGTTCGTCTCGTTGGTTGCGTTATCGCGGAATGTGAGGCTGACCTGCGGGCCGTTCTGCAGGGTCGCAACGAGGTTCGTTGGCGCGTTCGGCACCGGGATCGCGGTGCCTACGAGGACCGCGTTCGACGGCGAATCGCCGGCGGCGTTGAAGGCGACGACCCGGTAGAACCAGCTCTGCCCGGCGCCGTAGGCACTATCCGTGAATGTCGTGACGTTCGCGAGTGCCGAACCGATCTTCGTCCACGTGCCTGGGACGCCGTTGCCAACAACCGGAGCCTGCTCGATCCGGAAGCCGACTTCGCTTGCGGGATTACCCCAGGTCTGCCAGTTCGAGTTGCCACCGAGCGGCGTGCCGTCGGTCCAGTCCAGCTTGGGCTTCTGGGAGACCATTGTGAGGCCCAGCACCGGCGCGTTCGCCAATGATCTGGGAACGTCGGCCTCGACCGCACGCATCATGTCCATTTCCTCATGGGCAAGGATGTGGCAGTGCCACACGTACTCCCAGCCGAAGTTGTGCATCACGTTGGTGGTCGGCATCGGGTCTCCGGTGTGCGGATCGACGTTCGTGAATCCTGCCGTTGATCCAAGCGGCATGCTCGGGTCTAGAGGTCGAACGCTGTCGGGCACACCGAACGGTGGTCTTGGGTAGCACAGCCCGCAGGGCGACGATAGTGTCCTGCAGCGGGCTCACCCGTATGGTGTCTTTCCAGCCGAGTTCGTTGTCATCGGGCAGGTAGATGACGTTGTCCCAGCCGACTCTGTTCAGCAGCTGCACGTCGAACAGATGGAAGTGGATCGTGTGGGTGTCCACGCCGTTGTGCGTGATCTTCCAGATCTGCGTCCCGTCGCCCTGAACAGGAGCCATCGGCTGCATCTCGACCTTCACTTGTTCGGTCGGCGGATCGATGTAGCCCTGCAGGACGAAGTTCTGGGCGCCCGTCGCCGCACCAGGCAGCTCAAGTCCGAGCTTGACCATCATGCGTCCGTAGTCCATGTCGAACGCTTCGCCCATCTCGTCCTGGAGTGCCTTGTTCTCGAAGTTGATGCTCACGCTGTTGCCGTTGATGGTCGTGAACGTCTTTGAGAACTCATAGATCCGGGCGAACACGTCGGCGGGGAACGACTTGTTGTAAGCCTCGTTGTAACGCGAATCCGGGATGAGGATGGGGTTCTGCGAGGCGGCGAACGCACCGGTGGTGTTCGCGGTGGACTTGAAGGCTGCCTCGAGCGCTGCAATGTTGAACGGCTGTGCAGGCGTGGTATTCGCCACGTTGATCTGCAGGATCGTGCGGGTGTTCGGACCGAAACCGACCTTGGTGCCCCAGTGGCCACCGGTGTCGGTGCGGTCGGGATCGTTCGTGTAGAAGTCGGTTCGTGGATCGAGCGCCGGGAACGCTGTCGGCGCGTCGTTGTACAGGATGAGCGTCTTGCCGGCGTACTGCGAGAAGTCCACGACCACGTCGGCGCGCTCAGCCGTGCCGACCAGGAGGCTGTGGTCCGCGACGTTGCCGAATCCGAACTGTGTCGGGTCCATGTTCCAGGTCACCGGCTGCTGCGGGATGATGGCCGGCTTGGGAAGCAGACCACTCTCGGTGCCGAACTGGATCCATTCAGGACCCGCGGTGCCGGGTTCAGGAACGCCGCCTTCGCGGCCGTCGGTCGGCCAAGTGGCAGGCCATGTCGCCACCGCAGACGCGGGGACCATCACGACCTCTGTGTTCTTCCGGCCGTCAACGCTCATCGTCGTCGGGTCGGAAACGTACATCTGCAGGTTGAAGAAGCGGTCGTCCGCGGCATTCAGGATGCGCAAGCGATACGCCTTAGGCTGGACGTCGATCTTAGGGAAGACCGTCCCGTTGACGACCGCCGTGTCCATGAAGGCTTCGCCGGGAGCCGACGGATTTGGAGTCGCAGGCATGAGCGCTGGCTCCCAGGGGGCGGTAGCAGGGGCATAGTAGGGGTTCGGGGTCGGCGGGTACGTGATGCCGGTTGTCGGCGGCCAGAACCATGGCCCGTAATGCCAGCGGCCGAAGGCGTTCATACCGCCGAGGTCGGCTGGGTTCTGGGCCGGCGAGTAGACATGCGGATACCACAGATCGCCGGTCCGTGGCGCGCGAACGCCGTTCACCTTCGGGTTCGTGCCCCAGTTCCACGTCGGGTCGGTCTGAAGGACGGTCGCCGCATCGACGAACGTCTTGTCCTGGATGATGAGCGGGATCGTGTCCGTCGGCACAAGACCGTCGGTGACCAGCTTGTCAGAGACGGCGTCGTTGATGACGTAGCCTGCGGCCTCGCCGGCGTAGACATTGAGTCGCGTGATGCCGTACGAGTGGTCGTGGTAGAACATCAGTCGCGCGCTTTGCTGGTTCGTGTAGAAGAACGTCTCAGACCCGTCGCCGGGATCTGCCATGTCCGGGACGTTCTGGACGCTGACGCCCTTCGGGTACGGAGTCATTTCGCCTGCGGGCGTGATCCACTGGTGCGGCGTGCCGTCGCTGATCCACGGGGACATGCCACCGTGAAGGTGCAGGGTGCCGCGGTTCTGCGTGTAGTTCATCGGCATAGCGTCCATGCCGAGCGGACCCATCCCGGCGCCCATGATCGTGGTGTCGACAGGGATGAACAGATCTCCTCCGGCACCGGTCGGCAGCTCGTTCGTGAACTTGATACGAACGGGCCTGTCCTTCTGGGCGATGATGAACGGGCCAAGCTGATGTGGGCCCGGATCGGGAGCGATCGTATTCTGACCGTTCGGGGCGGTGCCGTTGTTGACTTGGACGTAGCCACGCAGCGTGGTCGCGGGAAGGTCGCGGTGCATCTTCTCGCTGTACTGGCGCAGCGCGATCTCGTAGTAGTCGGACCCCGGGTACGTGATCGTGTCGGGGTGGGCTACCGCCATGAACTGCCCGAGATTGTTCGCGCCACCCGGACCTAGCAAGGGCAGCGTGTCGACGAACTTCGCGAGCGGCGGGCTGTACGCCCAGTTCGGCGATCCGAAGTAGTCGGGTACGCCGCCCTGCGTTGGGACGGCCTGGGCGGTGATCGGAAGGGCAAGTCCCTGAAGCAACGAGGACCCCAGCGACTTGGTTCCGGTCTTGGCCTTAGCGGCCGGGGTGGACATCTTCTGCAGCTTCATCCGGGCCGCGGCCGCGTTTCGCTGCGCTTGGGTGACGTGCGCTTGCCTCTGGACTTGTGTGGCGTTCTTCAGTCGGACTGCGGATATCTTGCTCTTGGGAGCGCTCTTCTTCGCCCCCATCGTCTGTGCCGGTCCCACCGTGAGGAGCACGATTGCCAGCACTGCCAAGGCTGCGAACCTTGGCCCCCTTCGCATCTCCACTTCGTCTCTACCTCCCGTTGCCACGTCGGCGCCGAGTACCCCAAGCCGCAGGAACGGTCGGTAGGTCCCAAGCTGCACTCGCACCGGCTCTTTTGCGGCGCCTTCCCTGTTGCTACAGGCGCGGGCGCTCATTGTTGGTAATGGATTCCACGTCGGCTGTACGCGTCAAACCAAAATCGGGCGCTGACGACATGAACTTCCAGTTAACGATTGCCAGCGCTCGGCGCTCACCTGCGGGGATGTGTGGGCCGCGCCGCGAGGCGATACAGAGCAACAGACTGTGGGCACCGAGCGCTCGACGTGGCTCAGAGGCTGATCTCGTAGATCCGCCAGGTCTTGTAGCGACGCCCGCCGAACGCTTCGGACGCGCGGATGATGAGATCGTTGTTCTCCAGAAGGAGCGATGCTTCGATGCACCGATACCCTTTGGCGAGCATGTAGCGGTACGTCTCCTCGAAGAGGAGCGCATCGATGCCCCTGACGCGGAAGGCCGGTACGATTCCGAAGAACATCAGCCTGACGCGGGGGATGTGCCGTCGAGCTAGCAGGAGCCGCGCGATGCGCACCGCGTCCGAATCGGGCAGGACACCCCACCGGGGCCGGAGTGCCCAGTTTGGATCGGGAAACGCGCCGAGCATCGCGACCGGCTCGCCATCGGACATCGCGAAGCGGACCAGCCCGGGATCGATGATCGGCTTCAGGGTATCCGCGATCGTGTCTGCCTCAGCCTCTCCGATAGGCAAGAAGCCCCAGTTCTCGGCCCACGCGACGTTGTAGACGTCGATGACGCGCCTGAGGTCGGCCGAGAAATGCTTCATCTCCAGGGGGCGCGTCTCGATGTGATTGCGCCTCCGCACCGCATCGGCGACGGCAGCCAGGCGCGCCGCGGGCACGTCGTTCATCTGGACGAGGTAGGCGTGATAGTCCTTGACCTTCTCCAGGCCCCAGCGCTCCAGGTATTCGCCGTAGTAGGGCGGGTTGTGGGTGCACTCCACGGTCGGAGGCGTGTCGAATCCGGCGATCAGCACTCCCTGGCGCTCGTACGTCGCATTCGAGTATTCGCCCGGTCCGCGCATTGCGCTCATGCCTCGCTCTTTACACCAGGTACGAGCGGCGTCGAGCAGCCCTGCAGCGGCCTCGAAGTCCTCTTCCACCTCGAAGAATCCGAACGACCCGAGCTTCGTGGCGTAGTGCTGGTTGAATTCGTGGTTCACGGCCGCAGAGATGCGGCCGACCGTGCGATCCCCGCGATACGCCAGCCAGTGCGTCACATCGGCATGTCGATGATAGGGATGCTCGGCGGTAAGAAGTCCGACGGTGCCGAGAAGCCGATTGCCCAGCAAGTCGGCCTTGAGCGGAGGAGTCCAGTTCGGATCGCCCCGGTAGAGCCGCCACGGCAGCGCGGCGAACTCCCGGATGCGCGGGTCTCCCAGGTCGAACTGCTCCACCCTCAGTTCGTGCATGCTGCGACGATAACAGACGAGTGCGCGGTCGCGTCCGGGTCGAGCCGTCTCACCGGTGTCCGGCGTCTCTGACGCGCGAGGGTCCTTTCGATCATGGGGTGATAAGTGGCTTCAGCCAGTTGAAGAGCGTGCCTTCTTTGTATTCGTGCCAGATGAAATAGCTCAACAGCAACCCACCCACGATGTCGATCGAATAGTGCCCTCGCGAGAGCAGGAGCGAGCCGCATTCGACGAAGACGAGCGCCAGCATGACCTTGCTCAGAAGTGGCTCCTCTGTTGCATCCACGAACAGGAAGAAGAGCAGCGCCGAGGCGACATGCCCGGATGGGAACTCGCCGTTCTGCGTCACTCGAATGATCCCGTAGAAGGCGCCGTTGCCAAGTGGCCCCGCGAGCGGCGTCAGCACGATGAATGCGGCCCGCATCAACTCCATGATGCTGAAGAGCGCGATCATCTCGGGCAGCCGATGCCAACGACCGCGCGAGAGGTACCACACCAACAGGCCCAACTGGACGAGCAGCGCTATGTCCGTCAGGTACTGAGTCCAGGGTATACGGGGGAGGGCATCGAATAGCAGGTCAGGCGGCAGCGGCCGGTTCGGGTAGCGGGCATCGATGAAGGCGCTTGCGACGCGAGCTGCCACGAACGCGGTAGCAAGCAAGAACAGGGAGAAGCCGAGGCTGCGCGCCCACGCGTATTGCCTCACGACGGGTTTGGCGGTGAGGGCGGCCTCGCTCTCACTCGCGGTCACGACGACGGCTCCGACGATGCGGAGGTTGGGCGGCCGACACCTGCTGCAATGCTGCCGCTTCGAGCAGCGAGGCCAGCCGCCGCTTCGAGCACAAGCAGCGCGCCCAGGTGGAGCGTGCGACCGTCATCGGCATCGGCGGGCGCATCGATCTCGGCGATGTCGATGCCCCTCACGCGCGAATCCGATGCGACCAGGTTGACGAGATGGCGCAGTTCACTTGCGGCGAGTCCGCCCGGCGCGGCCGCGTGGCACGCGGGAACCTCCGCTCGATCGCACACGTCCACGTCGACGTCGACGAAGATTGGCCGGCCCCCCGCCCCGGCCGCGTCGAGCGCGTACGCGGCCACGTCCGCGAGCGGTCGTTCGCGCAGCACCGAGCGCGGGATCACTCTGATGCCGGCATCTCTGGCGCGCTTCGCGTAGTCGGCCGAGTTCGAGAAGTCAGCTATCCCGACCTGCACGATGTGGTCGCCGGGAAGTCCGGCGTCCATCAGGCGCCGCACAGGCGAGCCGTTCGTCTCGCCGTCTCGAAGGTCGTGGTGCGCATCGATCGTGATAAGGCCGCAGCCGCTGAGATCGCCCCCAAAGAGGCCGCCGACAACCGAGTAGGTGATCGAGTTGTCGCCGCCGAGCGCTACGAGGAGCCGGACCCGTGAGGCCGCCTTCGCGACCGCGTGACGGACGCGCGCCTCTCCTTCTCGCCCGTCGGGATCCTCGACGTCGCCGAAGTCCACGGCGGTCAACCTTGCCACGTCGAGGTCTCGGCTCGCCGAGTAGGTCGAGTATCGAGCGAGAGCACCCCTGATGGCGTCGGGAGTGAGATGCGCATCGCTCGGCGAGATCGATGTGAGGTGGGCGGGCACGCCGATGATGCCGAACTCGGCGGAGACGACCTGCTCGGGCGTGGCGGGGGTGATCCAGCGCGATGCTCTGAGCCAGAGCGGATCGTTCGGCAACGGGAATGTACTCAAGCGTGTCCCCTCTCATGTGCGTTGCATGCCTCGCACTGCTGCGCCGGACCGGTCACCGGGAGTCTTCGCGCAGGTTCCCGATCCGCCGTGACAACGAGAACGTACCGCGAATATGCTGCTGAGAGTATCCCCAATCGCCCAGCCCGGGCAGGTCGAATGGAAGGCGAGTCAGCTAATGACGCAAGCCGTCGTGCTCGGCCGAGGAACGCTCAGCGTAGACAGCGTGGTCGCCGTTGCGCGCAGCGGGGCACGCGTCGACCTCGCGCCTGAGGCGATCGCATCCATCACCGCGTCACGCGATCACGTTCTGCGCCTCGCCGGATCGGGCGAGCCTGTCTACGGGATCAGCACGGGTTTCGGTGCGCTCGCGACACGCTTCATAGAGCCGGATCTCCGGATGCGGCTCCAAAGCTCGCTCGTCCGCTCGCATGCCGCGGGGACCGGGCCCGCCGTCGAGGCCGAGGTGGTGCGCGCAATGATGCTTCTGCGGCTCGCGACGATGGCGACGGGCAGGACCGGCGTCCGCTCTGAGACTGCCGAGGCATACGCCGCGATGCTCAATGCGGGAATCACGCCGCGAGTGCCCGAATATGGTTCGCTCGGCTGCTCGGGAGACCTCGCGCCGCTCGCCCACTGCGCGCTCGTCGTCATGGGCGAAGGCGACGCCTACTTGGCCGATGGCACACTGCTCCCTGCCGAGGAGGCGCTCGCTCGCGCCGGACTCAGTCCGCTCCGCTTCGAGGAGAAGGAAGGTCTCGCGCTCATCAACGGCACCGATGGCATGCTCGGCATGCTCTGTTTGGCAATCGCGGACCTGCGTCATCTCGTCAAGATCGCCGACATCGCCGCTGCGATGAGCGTAGAGGCGTTGCTCGGTACGTCCCGCCCCTTCGAGGCGGAGTTGATCGCGCTCAGGCCGCATCCGGGTCAGGCGGCATCCGCGCGGAACCTGATCCGGTTGCTCGAGGGTTCGGAGATCGAAGCGTCACATCGAACAGGCGATCCGCGCGTGCAGGATGCCTATTCGCTGCGTTGCGCGCCTCAGGTTGCCGGGGCGGTGCGCGATACGCTCGCGCACGCCGAACTCGTCGCGGCCAGGGAACTCGCATCCGCGATCGACAATCCAGTCGTCTTGCCCGATGGGCGCATCGAATCGAATGGCAACTTCCATGGCGCGCCTGTGGCGTATGCCCTCGACTTCCTCGCGATAGCCTCATGCGACCTCGCTTCCATCAGTGAGCGACGAACCGATCGCCTTCTCGACGCGAAGCGTTCGCAGGGCCTTCCACCCTTCCTCGCCGAGGATGCAGGCGTGGATTCCGGCCACATGATCGCCCAGTATGCGCAAGCCGGGATCGTGTCCGAACTCAAGAGGTTGGCGGTGCCGGCGAGCGTGGACTCCATCCCGTCCTCGGCGATGCAGGAAGATCACGTCTCCATGGGGTGGAGTGCGGCACGCAAGCTGAGGCACTCGATCGACGGCCTCTCGCGCGTGCTTGCGATCGAGGCGCTCACGGCGGCTCGAGGCATCGACTTTCGGGCGCCTCTCAAGCCCGCCACCGGCACGGCCGCCGTCGTCACCGCGCTTCGGCGCGACGTGGACGGCCCGGGTCCGGACCGCGCGATGTCACCAGAGATAGAGGCGGCTCATCGGCTCGTGGTCGACGGAAGCCTCATAGACGCCGCGGAAGCGGCGATCGGGCCGCTGGAGTGAGGGGGGTCGACTGATGTCCGGACCTCGCGAAGTGCGTGCGCCGCACGGGACGGTAGTCTCGGCGCGTGGGTGGCAGCAGGAAGCCGCGCTGCGGATGCTCATGAACAATCTCGACCCTGATGTGGCCGAGCGACCGGACGACCTCGTGGTGTACGGCGGCACGGGCAAGGCCGCTCGCTCGTGGCAGGCGTTCGACGCGCTCGTCTCGACCCTGCGCGGCCTTGCTGCCGACGAGACCATGCTCGTGCAGTCGGGCAAGCCGGTCGGCGTCATGCGGACGCACGAGTGGGCTCCTCGCGTGCTCATCGCCAACAGTAACCTCGTGCCGGAATGGGCGACCTGGCCGGAGTTCCGTCGGCTCGAGCACCTCGGCCTCACTATGTACGGTCAGATGACAGCCGGCTCGTGGATCTACATCGGGACGCAAGGCATCGTGCAGGGGACGTACGAGACGTTCGCCGCAATCGCAGCAGAAGCGATTCGGGGGTTCTCTCGCGGGCACGCTCACCGCGACCGGTGGCTGCGGCGGGATGGGCGGCGCGCAGCCGCTCGCGGTGACGATGAATGGCGGCGTGTGCCTCGTGTACGACGTCGACCCCTCGCGCCTGGAGCGCCGCGCACACCTTCGCTACCTCGACGAATGGACGGCCGATCTCGACGACGCGCTCGAGCGCGTGTCGGCGGCGAAGCGCGAGCGGCGGCCGCTCTCGGTCGGGCTCGAGGGTAACGCAGCCTATGTGCTGCCCGAGCTACTCCGGCGGGGCATCGACGTCGACATCGTGACCGATCAGACGTCGGCGCACGATCCGCTCGCGTACCTGCCGCTCGGCGTGACGCTCGAGGAATGGCACGACTTCGCAGAGCGCGACCCCGAGGGTTTCGTCGATCGCGCGCGAGCGTCGATGGCAACGCACGTGGAGGCGATGGTCGGTTACATGGACGCCGGCGCCGAGGTCTTCGACTACGGCAACTCGATCCGCAAGGAAGCCGAGCTGGGCGGCTTCGACCGCGCTTTCGCGTTCCCCGGCTTCGTTCCCGCCTACATCCGGCCGCTCTTCTGCGAGGGGAAAGGGCCGTTTCGCTGGGTCGCGCTCTCCGGCGACCCGGCCGACATCCACGCCACCGACGACGCCATTCTCGAGCTCTTCCCCGAGAACGAGCCGCTCTGCCGATGGATGGGCAAGGCACGCGAGAAGATCGCGTTCCAGGGCCTGCCCGCTCGCATCTGTTGGCTCGGCTACGGTGAGCGCGACGTCGCTGGGCTGCGCTTCAACGAGATGGTCGCAAACGGGACCGTCAAGGCGCCGATAGTGATCGGGCGCGACCACCTCGATTGCGGCTCGGTCGCGTCGCCCTATCGCGAAACCGAGGCGATGCTGGACGGTTCGGACGCCATCGCCGACTGGCCGCTCCTCAACGCGCTCGTGAACACCGCCTCGGGCGCCTCATGGGTGTCGATCCACCATGGGGGAGGCGTGGGCATCGGACGCTCCATTCACGCCGGTCAGGTCACCGTCGCCGACGGGACTGCGCTTGCAGCGGAGAAGATCGAGCGCGTGCTCACCAACGATCCGGGTATGGGCGTCATCCGGCATGTGGATGCGGGCTACGACCGGGCGATCGAGGTCGCCGAGGAACGCGGAGTGCGGATCCCGATGCGCGAGCAGGAGCAGACGGACGGTAAGACCCCGGGAGCGTCCACGTCATGACAACCACGTTGTTCACCGGCATCGGCGAGCTCGTCACGAACGACGCCTCGCTCGGCGACGGCTCCCCGCTGGGCGTGCTGCACGAGGCCGCGCTCGTCGCGGACGACGCCCACGTCGCGTGGGTGGGTTCCGCTGCGTACGCGCCCGCAGCCGACGCGCGCGTGGACGTCGGCGGCCGCGCCATCGTCCCAGGCTTCGTGGACAGCCATACCCACCTGGTCTTCGCCGGTGACCGCTCGGCGGAGTTCGCGGCGCGCATGGCGGGCGAGCGCTACACCGGCGGTGGCATCATGACCACGGTCGAAGCCACGCGCCGAGCGACGAACGACGAGCTGCGCGAACACACCCGCCTGTTGGCCGAGGAGTGCTTCTCCCTTGGCACGACGACGCTGGAGATCAAGAGCGGCTACGGCCTCACAGTCGCCGACGAGGTGAGGCTGCTGGGGGTCGCACGGGAATTCACCGCGGAGACGACCTTCCTCGGGGCACACGTAGTGCCCGAGGAGTACGCGCACGACCGTGCGGCTTACGTCGACCTCGTTGCAGGCGAGATGCTGGACGCGTGCGCGCCCCTCGCCCGATGGATCGATGTCTTCTGCGACCGCGGCGCGTTCTCCGTCGACGAAGCGCGTCACGTCCTTCGGGCGGGCGCGCGCGCGGGACTCCTGCTTCGCCTCCACGGCAACCAGCTCGAGCACGGCGGGGGTGTCGGGCTGGCGGTCGAGCTGGGCGCGGCGAGCGTCGACCACTGCACCCACCTGTCCGAGGCCGACGTCGACGCGCTCGCGTCCTCTTCGACGGTAGCGACGCTGCTGCCGGCTGCGGAGTTCAGCACCGGGTCGGAGTACCCGGACGCACGGAGGCTGCTTCGAGCCGGAGTCGAGGTGGCGCTCGCCACCGACTGCAATCCCGGCTCTTCCTTCGTGACGTCGATACCACTCTGCATCGCGTTGGCGGTCCGGGAGATGCACATGTCACCCGCCGCAGCTCTTCACGCGGCGACCAAGGGCGGCGCTCGCGCGTTGCGTCGCGATGATGTGGGGTTCCTCGGCAACGGCGCAAAGGCCGATCTCGTCGTCCTCGACGCACCGTCCCATGTGCACCTCGCGTACCGTCCCGGGACGCCGCTCGTGGCAGAGGTGTGGCGCGCGGGAGAACGAGTCTTTGCGAAATCGCCCAGAGGGCTCGCTCGCTAGACGCTCGCACGGACCGAGCGTGTGCCTCGATCGTTCGCTAGCGGGGCACCGTGATCTGCGCCTGCATCATCTGCGCAGGCAGCGCGACGTCGCGTGTCGCGAGCAGGGGGATCGTCGCCAGCGACGTGCCGCCCAAGCGCACGTCGAGCAGGCCCACCTGCTGACCCGCCTTCACGGGGACAGAGGTCGGCTCGACGCCGCGAGCCTTCTTGCTGGCGGCTGTCCAGTCAAGCAGCGCCGCTGCGTGCGCGCGCGCCGGACGGGCGACAGCGCGCATCGTCTGGTTCGCGGTGCCGGGTACCGGTACCGACACCGTGAACGTGTTCGTGGTGGACACGAGCGTTGCGCACGTGGGTGTTCGCGAAACCCCAGTTGAGGATCTTGCGCATCTGCGCGAAGCGGTCCTTGTTGCTCTTCGCGCCGAGAACGACGCCGACGAGTTCCACCTTGCCGCGCTTGGCAGCGCTCACGAAGCAGTACCCGCTCGCCCGGGTGTACCCGGTCTTCACTCCCTCGATTCCCCAGTAGTCGCCCATCAGGTGATACGTCGACTTGAACACCACGGACTTGCCGCCGGGCCGTGGCACCAGCACGCTCTGCTTGCGGACGATCGACTTGAGCACCGGATCGGCGAGGACTCGCTTGCCGAGTACCGTCAGGTCGCACGCACTCGAGCGTTCCCGCTTGCTCAGTCCGTGAGGGTCGGCTGCTCGCGTCTGCTTGAGCCCGAGTTGCTTCGCCTTCGCGTTCATGAGCGACACGTAGCGGGCCTCGGTCCCACCGATGTGGATCGCCAGCGCCTCCGCAGCGTCGTTCGCCGAAGCGATGAGCATCATGTCGAGAAGCTGGCGCACCTTCAGTCGTTGGCCTGCGACGAGCCCGACGTCTCCGTCAGTGATCGCCTCTGACTTCTTCGTGACGATGACGACGTCGTCAAGTCGCGTCCGTTCCCGCACGACGAGAGCGTTCAGCATTTTGATGGTGCTGGCCACGGCTCGAGGTGACTCGGCACTTCTCGACCAGAGGCGAACGCCGTCGATCGTGCTGAGCATGGCCACGGGTGCAGTCGTGCCCGGCGTGGTGACCGTGGTCGCTGCGGCCTGGGCCGCGATGCCTTCAACAGGAGCAGTCGTGGCCGCCGAGGGAGCGATGCTCGTCTCGAGCGCGATCATCGCGGTGCTGCTGGTCGCCACCGAGCCGCGGGTCAGGGCGGCCGACACGCTTCCGCTGCCGGACCCGATCGACATGGACGCCGAAACACCGAGGGCGGCGGCGGTCAGTGCGGCGATGGCCGCGATCAAGAGGAGACTTCGCTTCACGCTTCCTGCTCTGCTACTCGTATTGCCGAGGACTGCCTCGCGGCTCCCGATCGTACAGCACGGTCAGTGCCGCCTTCGCGCGCCCGTCCTGCTAATCTCAGCATGTCCATGATACGGGGGATGTCCGTGAGCGTGCGCATCGTGACCGATTCGACGAACTACCTTCCGCGAGCCGAGCTCGACCGGCTCGGGATCGTCTCGGTACCTCTTTACGTGCACGACGGCGACGAGATGCGTGCAGAAACGGATATCGAGCTTGCATCGTTCTACCGCCGACTCGAGGACATGCGGACGCTCCCCACGTCCTCGCAGCCCTCTCCGGACGCGATCGCGACGGCATTCCGGCAGGCCCTCGACGCCGCGCCCGGTGCCACCGGCGAAGGACAGGTCGACGTCCTTGGCGTCTTCCTGTCGAGCCGAATGAGCGGCACCGTGCAAGCAGCCGAGCTTGCATCCGCCATTCTCGCCGAGGAACGGCCGAAGGCGCGGATCGAGATCCTCGATTCCGAATCCAACTGCATGCAGGAGGGCTACGCCGTGCTATCTGCCGCGCAGGCCGCCGCAGAGGGCGCATCCATCGAGGACTGCCTCCTCGCCGCGCGTGCGACCATCGCGCGCACGCGGTTCCTGTTCAGCCCCACCTCGCTCGAGTACTTGCGTCGCGGTGGTCGCATCTCGGGCGCCTCGAGGTTCCTGGGCGGCCTGTTGCAGGTCGCTCCGATCCTCACGGTCGAGAACGGCGAGACAACCGCCGTAGCGCGGGTCCGCACGCACGCGAAGGCGCTCGCCGAGATGGGCGCACGAATGAAGGCCGACGTCGAGCGCTGCGGACTGCGTCGGGCGGTGGTTCACTCGATCGCCGAGGAGTCGATAGCGGTGCGCTTCGCTCGCGAGATCGTCGAGCTGATCACGGGAGAGCGGGTGGACGTGGTCCCCATCGGTCCCGTCATCGGCCTTCACGTCGGACCGGCGGCCGGCGTGGTGTACGAGACCGTCGAGCCCCTCCGATAGGTGCCCGCTCGCGGACGTGCCCGTCTCACGGAGGTGCCCGCCCCGTGGAAGTGCACGCACCCCGGATAGAGCGGGCCCTACACGAGCCGCAGCTGGACCGAGCAGACACCTTCTTCGTTGCAGACGTCGGTGAAGCCGAGCTCGTGCACCAGGGTGAGCATCCTGCGGTTCTCGCTCGAGATGTAGCCCTTGATCTGCTCGAAGCCCTTGTCCCGAGCGATGCCGATCACCACATCTATCAGTTTGAAACCGAGCCCGCGCCCCTGGAACTCGTCGTGCACCAGCACGGCGAACTCGCCGATCCCGCGATCGGCCTCGCCGGTGAGGCGTCCGACCCCGATGATGCGCTTCTTCTTCCCGCGCGTGAGCTCGGCAACGACGGCGATCTCGCGGTCGTAGTCGATGTTGGTGAAACGCACGAGCCTCGCGTGGTCGAACTCCACAATCTGGCCGAGGAACCGGTCGTGCAACGTCTCCCTCGAGACGGTGGCGAGCAACTCGCCGATCATGGGCTCGTCCTCCGGTTTGACCGGGCGAAGGAGGACTTCCGTGCCGTCGCTCAATCGCCACGGCGCGACGTAGCGAGTGGGGTAGGGCGTCAGCACGAGATGCGGCATCCTCGGCTTGCCTTCGAGTACCGACTCGTCGATGACGACCCGCGCATCGACCGCGAAGGCCTTCCCGTTCGCGACCACGAGCGGGTTGATGTCGATCTCGGCGATCTCCGGGAAGTCGACCACGATGTTGGACAGGATCGTGAGTAGCGACTCGATCTCCTCGAGGTCGGGCCCAGTGATGCCGCGCGGAGGCTTCAGCATCGTGCGGAAGATGCGGGTGTCTTCCATCATCCTGCGGGCGAGCACCTGGTTGAGCGGCGGCAGGCCCACCGAGAAGTCCGCGAGCCCCTCGGCGGTGATCCCGCCGGCGCCGAAGACGATCACCGAACCGAACTGCCAGTCCTTCTTCATGCCCAAGATGAGTTCGTAGTCGACTTGCCGAACCATCATCTGGACCGAAACGCCTTCGATGGCCGCCTTCGGCGCGGCCTTCTTCACGTTCGAGAGCAGGCGCTCGTACGCCGTCTCCAGGTCCGGTGGAGAGCAGATGTCCAGCGCAACCCCGCCGACTGCGTTCTTGTGCGTGACGTCGTGCGAGACGATCTTCAGCGCGACGGGGTAGCCGATCTTCTCGGCCGCATCCCTGGCCTCGGCAAGATCGTGCGCGGTGCGTTGCGCGATGATCGGGAATCCGTACGTGGTGATGAAGCGCTTGGATTCCTCTTCGGTGAGCACCCGCCTGCCGGTGTGCGCGATGGATCGCAGCATCGCTTGCAGGTTGTGCTTGGGCGGCGCGACGTCGATCGGCAGCTCGGATGGCGTCTCGTACAGAAGCTCCAGATTGCGTGCGTACCGATACATGCCGAGATACGCCTTCACGGCTTCTTCCGGCGTGTCGTACGCGGGCACCCCGGCTTCCTGGAAGATCCGGCGGCCATGCTCGATCGTCTCCCCACCCATCAGGACCGCGATGATCGGCTTGCTGGCCGACTTGGCGATCTTGGAGACCTCCTTGGCCATCGCATCCGGACGCGCGTTGCCCTGTGGCGTGTAGATGACGATCACGCCGCTTGCCGCCGGGTCGGCGAGGCACGCGGTCAGCGCGGCTACGAACCGATCGCTCCCCGCATCCCCCAGGACGTCGACGGGATTCGAATGGCTCCAGTACGGGGGAAGCGCCCCATTGAGCGTCTCCATCGTCGCCTCCGACAACGACGCCAGGCGCCCGCCGAGCTCCACCAGCGCGTCGGTCGCCATGACGCCCAATCCGCCGGCGTTCGTGACGATCGCGACGTCGCCGCCTCGAGGCAGGATGCGGGACTCGAGCACTTCCGCCGCGTGGAACAGCTCGGCGACCTCATGCACGCGGACGATCCCAGCGCGACGAAACGCGGCGTCATAGATCTCGTCGCCGCCTGCCAGCGCGCCGGTGTGGGAGAGGGCGGCGGCCGCGCTCTCGGAGTATCGGCCCGGCTTGAGCACGATGATCGGCTTGTTCACGGCGAAGCTTCGAGCGGCGCTCATGAACCGACGCGCGTTGCCCAGACTCTCCATGTAGATCAGGATGCTGCGCGTCGCCGGATCCTCGCCGAGGAAGTCGATGAGGTCCGCGAAGTCGACGTCGACCATGCTTCCCACCGAGGCGAACATCGAGAACCCCACGTGTGTGCTCACGGCCCAGTCGAGCATCCCGGTTCCCAGCGCCCCGCTCTGCGACACCAGCGCGATATTGCCCCGCTCGGGCTCCACCGTGAGAAACGACGCGTTCAGGCCAACACTCGGACGGATGATGCCGAGGCAGTTAGGGCCGATGACGCGCATCGGGGAGTCTTTGAGGATCCGCTTGATACGACGCTCCAGGGCGAGGCCGACTTTGCCCGTCTCACCGAATCCGGCAGATATGACGATCGCGCCCTCAACGCCGGCCTTCGCACAATCCGCGAGCACGTCGGGCACCGTTGCGGCGGGCGTCGCGACGATGGCGAGGTCCACGTGCGTCGGCACAGCGCCTATCGACGGGAACGCGTCGAGCCCGAGCACCTGCGGATGGTTCGGATTCACCGGGAACACTTCGCGGCCCGCAGAGCGCATCGCATTGTCCATCAGCGTTCTGCCGACGGTGCCCTCTGTCTCGCTCGCGCCGATGACGGCGATCGTCTTGGGGTCGAGCATTCGTCGCATGGCGAACACCTCCGAGGAGTGCTTTCCCCTCCTCGCGGCCGAGCCGCGTTGCGGGGTCGTCGCGCTGCTCGAACTACGCTGGCTGCTGGCTCGATAAGACGCCGTCCTTGCCGGGTCGCGCGGTCCTACTTGGCAGCCGTCTCTGTGGATTCCTGCATCTCGGAATGCTGCTCACAGCATGCGGGCATTCCGAAACCGTGGTGGTGATGGCGTCGCTTCTTCCATCCCATGCCGTAGCTTCCTCCACCGGCCATCATCCCGTGCTTCTTGCCCATGAGCATGCCGAGCGTCGCTCCGAACATGAACGCGACAAACATCCCGAACATGGCCATCGGTAGAGGTATCGAAAGCATCCGCATTCCGGCGCAGCATTCATCGGTGTCTGCGCCGGACCATCCGTGGTTCGCTTGATGGCTCATCACTGCCTCCCCTCGCTTCCTTTGACACACGTCTGACTACCTCGATCGCGCCTAGCGCCTATGTACCCGCGTCGACGCCGACACCGAGAGGCGAACTCCGGCCTCGCCGCGCCCGGCGGGAACTCTGCGCGCCGGACGGTGACGGCAGCGCGGCTAGACCTTGAGCAGCGGTTTGAGCCAGTTGAAGAGCCGGCCGCGCGTGTACTCGAAGTAGACGAAGTAGCCGAGGAGGTACCCGCCGACGATGTCGATCGAGTAGTGCGAGTGCGAGGTGAGCAGGAAGATGGTCTCGGCGACGTTCATCACGAGCAGCGCACGCTTGATGCCCGGTGCTTCGTCCCCGTCGACGATCAAGTAGAAGAGCAGCATCGTGGCTGCGTGCCCTGAGGGGAACTCACCCCAGTTCCGTATGGTGCCGCCGGTCGCGTTGAAGTGTGTCGCGGCAGCGTACGGAGCGGCGAGCGGCGTGAGGACCATGAAGATGGCGCGGAAGATCTCCATGATCCCGAACAGCGCGATGATCTCGGGGATCTCTCGGCGGTGCTTCTTTCTCAACGCGTACATGCCGAGAAGCACCGCACCGCCGACGTAGATGGCCTCGACGAGGAACTGTGTCCAGGCCAGATGCGGGAACAGATCGAAGAGCAGGTCGGGCGGCTTGGGGCGGCCCGGATAGAGCGACTGGATGGCGTTGCTCGTGATCGTCTCGAGCACACCCGACAGCAGCATGATCAAAGCGGCGACGGCGAACGCGCGCAACCAGCGGCCGCGCACCTCAGTCCCGCTGACCTCGCTCTCGGCGCCCCTGGAGCCCCCGCTTTCCATGTCTACAAGATGCGCAGTTCGGCGGCTTGGCAAACAAGAGCCGATCTGCGGCCGCTGCAGCCGGCAGCGGCCTGCCTGGGACGCCGGTCTGACTGCCCCGCGAAGGGCGAGGAGTATCGTGAGCGAGGGAGGTGAGGGGCGGTGCGCCACAAGGACTACATGCTCCGGGCGGTCGAGCTCAGCCGAGAGAAGATGCTCGAGCGCCAAGGCGGCCCCTTCGCGGCTCTGATCGTCATCGATGGCAGGATCGTCGGCCAGGGCTGGAACCAGGTCACGGCTCGCAACGATCCGACAGCCCACGCCGAGATCAGTGCCATCCGCGACGCCTGCGAGAGGCTCGGGACGTTCTCCCTCGAGGACGCCGTGATCTACACCACTTGCGAACCGTGCCCGATGTGCCTTGCGGCGATCTACTGGGCGCGGATCGAACGCCTCTATTACTCGAACACCACCGAGGAGGCCTCGGCGATCGGGTTCGACGACGGGTTCCTCTATCGGGAGGTGGCGCTGCCCGCGGGCGAGCGCGCCCTTCGGATGGAGAGGCTGCCGCTTGCCGAGGCGCGTCAGGTCTTCGCCGAGTGGGACGCCATGCCGGACAAGATCGAGTACTGACGCGCCTGGACGGAATCGGCGTCAGGGCATTCTCGTCGCAGGGGGCAGCGGGCTGGGTTGCGGGGGGAATAGTCCAATCGTGCTCATGCCGCCGACGCGAGACCGGTCGCCGGGATCGCGTGCGGCCTGACTATCGGAGGTGCGAATGGCGCTGACTCTGAGCGCGATCGGAGCGCTGATGACGGAACACCGACTCATCGAGCGGGTGATCCGCGACGCGCACGTGCGACTCGACCGCTTCGAGGCCGAGGACTCGCTCGATCCCCTATACGTCTCCACGGTCGTCGACTTCCTGCGCACGTATGCGGACCGGTGCCACCACGGCAAGGAGGAAGACATCCTGTTCCGCGAGCTTGAGTCGCGGCCGCTCGCTGCCGAGCACGCCAAGGCGATGCAGGCACTCCTCGACGATCACGTCTGGGCGCGCGCTACGACCAAGGCTCTCGTGGAAGCTACCGAACGGTTCGTGTCGGGCAAGCACGCCGCGGCCGCCGACGCGCGCGGTTTGCTGCGCGCGCTCGCGGACTTCTATCCGGGCCACATCGAGCGCGAGGACCACGGGTTCTTCAAGCCCGCGATAGAGTACTTCACGTTGGAGGAGCGCTCAGACATGGCCGAGGAGTTCAGGGAATTCGACAGGCTGCTCATCCACGAGAAGTACCAGCACGTAGCCGAAGAACTTGAAGCGGGTCGCTAGGGCAACTCGGAGCCGATGCGTCGCGCCCGCCCGTCCTCCCAGCACCGGACGAACCCGACAGGAGCCATCATGGATCTCACGAGCGTCACGATCGACAAGCCCGAAACCGTGGGCATCGTCATCGGGCAGTCGCACTTCATCAAGACGGTGGAGGACATACACGAGGCGCTGTTCGGCTCCGTGCCCGGCATCAAGTTCGGCCTCGCGTTCTGCGAGTCCTCGGGGGAGCGGTTGGTGCGCACCTCCGGCACTGATGACGAGATGATCGCGATAGCCACCCGAAACGCCCTCGCCATCGGAGCCGGACACGTGTTCGTGGTGACGCTGGGCGAGGGATTCTATCCCGTGAACATCCTCAACGCGCTCAAGATGGTTCCGGAGGTGTGCCGCATCTACTGCGCGACCCACAATCCTCTCGAAGTCGTGGTCGCACAGACCGAGCAGGGCCGGGGCGTGCTCGGCGTGATCGACGGCGCAACTCCCCTCGGCGTCGAGGCGGAAGACGGCGTGGCCTGGCGCAAGGGGCTGCTGCGGACGATCGGCTACAAACTGTAGTCTCCCGCGCTAGGCGGCGGTCCACCCGGCATCGGCAGGAATGATCGCACCGTTGATGTGCATGGACTCGTCCGACGCGAGGAACAGCGCAAGGTTCGCGATCTCCTCGGGCTTGAGTTGGGCCGGGATCACTCCGTAGTAGGCTTGGCAACGGCCCGATCCCGCCGCGTCCATCTTGGTCGGATCGACGCTCTGCATGATGTTGGTCTCGACCGCACCGGCGGCGATGGCGTTGCACCTGACGCCTTCGAGGGCGTATCGAAACGCGGTCTGCCGAGTCAGTCCGACAAGCGCATGCTTCGAGACCGTATATGCCGCCCCTGCCGCGCCGCCACCGACGCCCGCGACCGACGCCGTGTTGATGATCGCGCCGCCACCTTGAGCGACCATGATCGGCACGGCCTTGCGGGAGAGGTACATCGGCCCATTGACGTTGATGCCGAGGACTCGCTCCCACATCTCGTCGGTGAGCTCCCCGACGCCCTGGTTCGTGTCCATGACGCCGGCGTTGTTGCAGAGCACGTCGATGCGGCCGAACTTCGCGACCGCTTCGTCGATGATCTTCTCCGCGTCGCCGCGCTTCGAGACGTCGCCCTGCACGCCCACGATCTCGGCGCCGCCGGCTCCGATCTCCTCGACGACCTCGTTCAGAGCGTCGCTGTTCCAGTCCGCGGCTACGATCTTCGCGCCCTCTGCGGCGAAGCGGGTCGCCATGGCCTTGCCCATGCCTGATGCCGCTCCGGTTATGACCGCAACCTTGTTCTCGAGTCGCATCGAAGAAGCCCCCTCACGGTTAGGTGGACGGTGTGGTGCCGACACGTGTTCATTCCCCTTGCGGGTGTTCGGGAACGCTGCGCGGCTACACGGCCTCGTCGAGCGCTTCGACGAACTGGCTGTTGTAGAGGTCGCAGTAGAAGCCTCCCGCTGCCATGAGGTCCGCGTGGTTGCCCTGCTCGATGATGCGGCCCTGGTCCATGACGATGATCGTCTCGGCGTGCCGAATGGTCGACAGCCGGTGAGCGATCACGAAGCTCGTACGGTTCTGCATGAGCTTGGCCATCGCCCGCTGGATCATGACCTCGGTACGCGTGTCGACCGAGCTGGTGGCCTCGTCGAGGATGAGCACCTCGGGATCGGCGAGGAAGGCACGCGCGATCGTCAGCAGCTGACGCTCTCCCGACGAGATATTCGACGCCTCATCGTTCAGGACCGTGTCGTATCCCAGCGGAAGCGTCCGTACGAAGTGGTCGACGTAGGCGGCCTGCGCAGCGGCGAGGATCTCTTCCTCGGTGGCGTCCTCTCGGCCGTACGCGATGTTCTCGCGGATCGTGCCGTTGAACAGCCACGTGTCCTGAAGGACCATCCCGAAGTTGTGACGCAGGTCGTCGCGGGTCAGCGAACGCGTATCGACGCCGTCGATCGTGATCGTGCCGTGGTCGATCTCGTAGAAACGCATCAGGAGGTTCACGAGCGTAGTCTTGCCCGCTCCTGTCGGCCCGACGATCGCGACCGTGTGGCCCGGCTTCGCGTCCAGCGACAGGTCCTCGATGAGCGGGGTGGCGGGATCGTAGCGGAAGGACACGTTGTCCAGCACGATGTGGCCGGTGATATGTCCGGCGACCTGTTCCAGCTTGACGGGCTCGGCGGTGTCGGGCCGTTCCTCGGCCTCGTCGAGAAGCTCGAAGACGCGTTCGGCGGAGGCGACCGTCGACTGCAAGACGTTGGCGATGCTCGCCGTTTGCGAGATCGGCTGGGTGAACTGCCGCGAGTACTGGATGAACGCCTGCACGTCGCCGAGCGACATCCTGCCGTTCGCGACCTGGATCCCGCCCAAGACGGCGATGGCGACGTAGTTCAGGTTATTGATGAACATCATCGCCGGCATGATGATCCCCGAGATGAACTGCGCCCTGAAGCTGGCGTCGTAGAGCCGCTCGTTCTCGGCGTCGAAGACCTCGATGGCTTCGCTCTGCCTGCCGAAGACCTTCACGATCGAATGCCCGGTGTGCATCTCCTCGACGTGTCCGTTGAGCACGCCCGTACGCTCCCACTGCGCGGCGAACTGCTTCTGCGACTGCTTCGCGATGAGGACCGTGACGACGATCGACATCGGGATGACGAGCAGGGACACGGCTGCGAGCAGCGGGCTGATCGAGAACATCATGATCATGACGCCGATGATGGTGAGCACGGCGGTGATGATCTGCGTGAGGCTCTGCCCCAGCGTTTGCGCGATGTTGTCGATGTCGTTCGTGACGCGCGAGAGGATGTCGCCCCGCGAGTTGTCGTCGAAGTACTTGAGCGGCAGACGGGCGAGCTTCTCATCGACCTGAAGGCGCATGTTGTAGATGATCTTCTGCGCGACGCCCGCCATGAGGTACTGCTGGCCCCACATGAAGATGGCGCTCAGAAGGTAGACGAGCGCGACGAGCAGAAGCTGTTCGTGCAGCGCCGTGAAGTCGACACCCTGACCGGGCGTGACGTCCATGCTCTGCAGCATGCTGGCGAGCTTGTCCTCGCCTCTAGCCTTCAGCCCGGCGACGGCCTGTTCCTTGGTCATGGGCTGGCCGGTCAGCGGGTTGGTCGCAGGGATCTGCTTGCCGACGACGCCTTCGAACACGATGTTCGTCGCAGTTGCCGAGCATCTTCGGGCCGAGGATGCTGAAGAAGACGCTAGCCGCGGCGAGGACGAGCACGATCGCGATGACGAGCGCCTGCGGCTTGAGGTAGCCGCCCAGTCGCTTCATCGAGCCCCTGAAGTCGCGGGGCTTCGCCACCGGCACCGCCATGCCGAGGTGTGCGCCGGGGCCGAAGCCGCGTCCGCCGCCGGGAGGCGGGCCGCCCGGGCCTCGCGTGGCACCCGGGGCCTTACCGGCGCCGTGCCCGCCGTTCGCGGTCTCGGCGGCCGGTGTCATGTGTGTGTCGTTGCTCTCGCTCACGCGACCTCCTCCTCGCTCAGCTGCGAGTAGACGATCTCGCGATACGTCTCGCTCGATTCCATGAGTTCGTCGTGCGTGCCGATGCCGACCACGCGCCCCGCGTCCATCACGATGATGCGGTCGGCATCCATGATGGTTCCGACGCGCTGGGCGACGATGATGACGGTCGCCTCGGCGGTCTCGCGCTTGAGGGCGGCGCGCAGAAGCGAGTCGGTCTTGAAGTCCAGCGCCGAGAACGAGTCATCGAAGATGTAGACCTCGGGCCGCTTCACGAGCGCTCGGGCGATGGCGAGCCGCTGGCGCTGACCGCCGGAGACGTTCGTGCCGCCCTGGGTGATCGGCGCCTCGAGGCCCTCGGCCATCTCGGAGACGAACTCCTTGGCCTGCGAGACTTGCAGCGCGTGCCACATCTCGGTCTCGCTCGCGTCGTCCTTGCCGTAGCGGAGGTTGTCCGCGATCGTCCCCGTGAACAGGAACGCCTTCTGAGGGACGAACCCGATCTTGCCCCAGAGCCGCTCGCGCTCCATGTCCCGGATGTCGATGCCGTCGATCAGCACCGAGCCGCCGGTCACGTCGTAGAAGCGCGGGATGAGGTTGATGAGCGTCGACTTTCCGCTGCCCGTACTGCCGATGATGGCCGTCACCTCACCTCGCGTCGCCGCGAACGAGACGTCGCACAACACCGGGTCTTGAGCGCCCGGGTAGCGGAACTCGACGTCCCTGAACTCGATGCAGCCGCGCTCTCCGGTCTCGGCCACGGGCACCGCCGGATCGTTCACCGAGGGCTCGGTGTCCAGGACTTCCTTGATGCGCGCACCCGATGCTGCGGCTCGCGGCACCATGACGAACATGAGGACCGCCATCATGACCGACATCAGGATCTGCATGATGTACTGCAGGAATGCGGTGAGGTTGCCGATCGGCATGCCGCCGCTGTCCACCCGGTAGGCGCCGAACCAGATGATCGCGATCGTCGAGAAGTTGAAGATGCCGAGGAGCAGCGGGAGCATCAGCGCGAACATCCTGGTGATCCGAAGCTGCGTATCGGTGAGGTCGGCATTCGCGACGTCGAAACGTCGCTCCTCGTAGTCGGTGCGTACGAACGCGCGGATGACGCGGATGCCCGAGAGCTTCTCGCGCATCACCTGGTTCACGCGGTCGATCTTCTTCTGCATGGACTGGAACATCGGGTAGGCGCGCCACACCATGAACCCGACGATGCCGGCCATCAGAGGGAGGATGACCGCGATCATGAGCGACAGCGGCAGGTCCTGGCGCATCGCCATGATGATGCCGCCGATCATCATGATCGGGGCGAGGATCATGACGTTCAGCATCATCACGACCAGCATCTGGACTTGCTGCACGTCGTTGGTGTTGCGCGTGATGAGCGATGGTGCGCCGAAGCCGTTCACCTCTGCCTGAGAGAAGCGTTCGACCTGGCGGAAGATCGCACCCCGGACGTCCCGCCCCATGCCCATGGCCGCCTTCGACCCGTGGAACACGGCGACGATCGAGGCGACGCCCATCAGGAACGTCACGAGCACCATGAGGCCGCCGATCCGCCAGATGTAGGCGGTATCGCCCGTCAGCACGCCCTTGTTGATGATGTCGGCGTTCAGGGTGGGCAGGTACAGGTTCGTGATGGCCTGCACGAAGAGCAGCGCGATCACGAGCGCGATCCGCTTGCGGTACGGCCGCAGATACTGTTCTGAGCAGCGGGATCATCTGGAGTTCTCTCCCTGTCCGAGGGCGGCCTTGATGTTCTCGGCGAAATCGCCGAGGAGTCGCGCGAACTCCTGCTGGTCCTCGGAGGACATCGGCCCGATGCCGGTTGAGACGATCTCGTCGAGGATCACGTGCACCTCGTCGTGCAGGGCCCAACCCCGCTCGGTCAGGTAGATCCGGGTGTAACGTTGGTCCTTCTCATCCACGCGCCGTTCGACGAGCCCCGCCTTCTCCATCTTCTGCAGCATCACGGTGGCGGTCGGTCGGGCGATGTGCAGCATCTCCGCCAGATCCCGCTGCGTGATCCCGTCGTGAGTCGAGAGCGCCTTGATGCAGAAGGTCTGCGCGGGGTGGGCATCGTGTTCGGCGAGGCGTCGCATCATCAGCTGCCGATGTGCGTGCATGGCCAGGCCGAACGCAGCGAACGCCGCGTGAGCCGGCGATCGTTCGGCGAACTCCTGGATGTGAGCGTGATGGTGCTCGGGGCAGTCCATGACACCTCCGGACGGAGGAAAGGCCGCGCCGCTCAGCGAGCGGGACGACGGGGGAGCGTACAAACGGTTAGTAAGATAACCGATAGCGTGCGAACTTGTCCAGAAGGCTGCGGTCCGACCCCGCCCCGAGCTCCCCAGCCACTGCGGGCGCGATTCGCCCGGCGGCTATTTCTCGAGCGGGCGCGCGCGGAGCGCGGACCATTTCTCATCGATGGACACGTTTGCCACGAGCGTGAGCCCGAGGGTCGGCACGTAGCCAAACACCGTGTCGCGACTGATGTCGAGTCCGGCTGCCTTGGAGCCCTTGGGATACGCGAGCCACGCGATCGTCTTGTCGCCGATGGAGGGCCTGAGTTCCTCGAGCCGCGCCTCCGCTTCAGCCTGGGTGGACGCGACCTCAAGGATGAAGTCGGCGCCAGCGGCGGTGCTGCTTATCGCTACGCCCTCCGGGATTCCGAGCCGGTCCTTCAGCTCGGGCGGAACGTGCAAGAGCGCAGCGGTCATGCCCGGTTGCAGTCGCATCTTCTCGGCAGGTGACTTGTCCGCCATCTCTGACCTCCGTTTGGTCGAATGCCCGCCAGGCGCCAGTGCGACCGGCGTACGTTGCGCGCTCTACAGCTCTCGGCGAAGAAAGTCGAGCGTGAGCCGCTCCACCTGCTCGAGCGCTCCCGGCTCCTCGAACAGGTGCGTCGCTCCCGGCACGATCACGAGCTCCGCTCTGGAGCGCAGCCGCGAGCGGGCCTGCTCGTTGAGCTGGATGACGACGCTATCTGCCCCGCCGACGATCAGCAGCACGGGCGCTTGCACTGACTCGAGAGCGTCTCCCGCCAGATCCGGGCGTCCGCCGCGCGAGACGACGGCTCGCACGGCGTCCGGGTCCGATGCCGCCGCTCGCAAGGCTGCCGCGGCACCGGTGCTGGCGCCGAAGAGGCCTATGACGCATCGCTCGCAGCCCGGTCTGGTGCGGGCCCACTCCATGGCGCTCACCAGGCGTTGCGTGAGAAGGTCGATATCGAAGCGGTTCTGGTAGGTCCGATCCTCCTCGGCGGTGAGGAGGTCGAACAGCAACGTGCCGAACTCACCTGTCGAACGCAGGTGGTCGGCGACGCGCATGTTGCGAGGACTGAGCCTGCTCGAGCCCGTGCCGTGAGCGAACACCACGAGTCCCCGTGCCCCGGGCGGTACTTCCAGGATCGCCTCGAGCGAGCCTCCGTCCGGCAGGGGGATGCGGTCGGTCGTCATGCCGTCTCACCTCCCCGTCGTACTCTCGGCGGCGCCGCTGGCCGACACGCCTGTGACGCACATGTTCTGTACCCAGTCGGCCTCTCGATACAATCGAACGGGCACGCACAGCGCAGAGGGAGAGTGAGGACCGCACGTGAATACCATCTCAGCCACCGACGCGGCCCGGCATCTGCAACAACTGACCTCCTCGCCCGATCGGCACGTCGGTAGCGAAGGCAATCGCGCCGCGACCGACTACTTCGCGCGGCAGGCGTCGCGTGCGGGATTCGAGGTGGCCAGGCACGAGTTCGAGTGTCTCGAATGGGAGTACGGCGTAGCGTCGCTGGACCTCGCAGGCTTGCACGTCGAGGCGAACGTCGGGCCGTACTCGCCCGCCGCGCAGGTACAGGCACCCTTGCAGCCGGTCTCGTGTCCGGAGGAACTCGAGAGTGAGAAGGTTCGAGGCGCGATCGTGCTTCTTCATGGCGACATCGCGTCCCATCAATACATGCCGAGGAACTTCCCCTTCTACAACCCGGAGAGCCACAAGCGCGTCTACCGTGCGCTGGATCGATTCGCCCCCGCCGCGATCGTGGCTGCTACCGGCCTCGATCCTGAGATGGTCGGGAGCCAGTATCCGTTCCCGCTCTTCGAGGATGGCGACCTGCTCATCCCGTCGGCGTACATCACCGACCGTGAAGGGGAGCGCTTCCTCGGTCATGAGGGCGAGATGGCTTCGCTACGGATCGACTCCGAGCGAATACCCACAACCGCCGAGCAGGTCGTCGCTCGCAAGCCGGGAACCGGCGCGGGGCGCATCGTCGTTGCCGCGCACATCGACAGCCGAAAGGACTCGCCGGGCGCGCTCGACAACGCGAGCGGCGTCGCCGCGCTTCTGTGTCTCGCCGGACTCCTGGCCGACTACTCCGGGATGCGCTCGGTCGAACTCGTGCCGTTCAACGGGGAGGACAACTACGCCGCTCCCGGACAGCGTCTCTGGCTGGACCAGAACGACGAACTCGGCGACATCGCTCTGTGCATCAACGTCGACGACGCGGGGCTCAAGGGTTGGGGCACGGGCATCTCGTTCTACGGCTGTTCGGACGAGCTCAGAGCGGGCGTGCTCGGCGCGGCAGCCGCGCGACCGGGGTTCGACGAGGGCCCGGAGTGGTTCCAGGGCGACCACTCGATATTCGTCATGCGTGGAGTCCCCGCCATCGCCATCGCCAGCGCAGGCATGTATGAGTTCATGTCTCGCTACGCCCACAGTGAACGAGACGTCGTCGACTTGGCTGACGAGGAGACGATCGCCCGGATCGCCGTCTTCATCCGCGACGTGATCGACATCGTGGAGTCCCAGGGCGCCGAGGAAGCACCGGCAGGCCCCGTCGGACACTCACACCCAGACGCGAGGAAGCCGGCACCGTGACGGTCATCTATGTTGACGCCGACGCCTGCCCCGTCACGCGAGAAGCGATCGCCATCGGCCGTGAGCATCGTGCTCGGGTAGTGCTCGTCGGGAATGAGACGCAGAACCTGAGCCGATTCGCGAGCCGCCCCGGCGTCGATGCCATCCAAGTGGGCGTCGGGCGCGATTCGGCCGATTTCGCGATCGTCGAGCAGCTTAAGCCGGGCGATATCGTTGTCACTCAGGACCTGGGCCTTGCTGCGATGGCGCTCGGCCGGAGCGCTCTCGCAGTCAGTCCGCGCGGCCGCGTGCACACGGCCGCCACCATCGACATGGAGCTCGCGGTTCGGCACGCCGAGCAAAGACACCGACGTTCCGGCGGGAGAACGCGAGGACCGTCGGCGATGGATGCCGACGACACGGAGCGTTTCGAGCGGGCGCTGCGCAGGTTGCTCTCGGATTCGGCCGGGAAGTGATCGCTCGTGCTGGGTGCGCTGCCGCGATACTCGCTGTAACCGCTCGGGTATAGACATGTGGGCGGGCAGGCGCGCCGCCGGTTTTGCTTCGGTCAGTCTGCATCATGCCGAGAGGGGCCCTTCATTGGCGAAGCAGCAAAACGAGCGTCCCTCGCGCACGAAGAGCGTAGGTGGTGCGCCGCTGCCCATCGAACATCAAGATGAGCGCGTGCGGGCCTGGGACGAATGGGCCGACAAGTCGTACGGCCGCGCGATCTACTATCTCGACAAAGCGCGGAAGTGCCACCTCGACGCGCATCTGAAGCAATACGGCCTGTCATCGGCACACATGCCGGTGCTCACCTATCTCTGGGAAGGGCACGACGGCGATACCCAGAGTGTCATCGCCGACGTCGTCGGAGTCGATCCCGCGACCGTTACGAGGGTCGCCCAGAAGCTCGAGAACCTCGGCTACATCACGCGGCGGATCTCCGGTCGAGACGCCCGCGCGCTGCACATCAGCCTCACCCCGGCGGGCTGGGCTCTCGCGGAGCCCGTCATGGCGGTCTCGTCGGAGTGGACTGACGATGTCACGGCAGGGATGTCGCCACGCCGCCGCGCCGAGGTGTTGCGCATGCTTCAGAACCTTGCGGTCAGAGCTCAGGACGCCTGCGCAACGGCGAAGCCGAAGGCCCGCAACTAGGCGCCTTAGCGGGGGATGCGGACCCCAGCGAGGCCGGCTGCAGCAACGCGCTCGATTAGCCCAAGACGTGTAACAGGGACGCGCGGACGGCTGTCGAACTACACTATGTCCGGTATCTACTCGTCGCATACCCGTCTTGCACCCGGCGTCGCTGGAGGGGAGTCATGGGCTTCATCGAGTTCAACGTCTGGCTGGACACGGTCTTCGTCGTTCTGTGGATCGTGATCGTGCTCTTCCTGGGGTTCCACTTCCTGCTGTTCATCACGACCGGAAGGTTCCGCAAGTCATTCATCGAGGGACACTGGCCCGAGCATGACTCGCGGCCGCCGGCACTCCCGAAGGTGCTGCACTTCGTGCACATGACGTCGATGATCTTCCTCGGCATCACGGGCATGTACATCCGCTTCCCCTACTTCGACGGCGGGCGCATCTACATGCGCTACACGCACTACTTCTTCATGATCATCGTGACCGTCGTGCTCGTGTGGCGCATCGCCTACGCTTTCTTCTCGAAGACGAACGCCGACTGGCGCGAGTTCTCAATCGGCAGGAAGGACGTCGGGTCCGCGATCGGCGTCCTCAAGTACTACGGCTACATGAGCAATGAGAAGCCGCACGTCGCCAAGTACAACGTCTTGCAGAAGATGTCGTACAACATGTTCCTGTACATGATGATCATCCAGGCGTTCACCGGGTTCGCCCTTGTCGCCACGCCGATCGTCTTCGGCCTGAGCCCGCGCGACATCCTCGTTGGCTGGTGGCTCGGTGCACTCGCCGGAAGCACGGATCTCGCTGGTTGGGGTGTCCGCACCGTCCACTACATCCTCAACTGGCTGTTCATCATCATGACGACCATCCACCTGTACCTTGCGTTCTCGGTGGACATCCCGTGCGCGCTGGACTTCTTCGGCCTGAAGGAGATGCCGATCAATCCGAACGCACACCACGGGCACGACGAAGCTCCACCGGAGCCTCTGGTGGCGCCGCAGACTGTCATCTAGCTCGACCTCCCGCACGGGAGGCGACACCACGACAAACTCGCGACCCCGCCGAACGGCGGGGTCGCTTGCGTGCAGGTCGGAGTCTCGTCGTGGTTATGGCTTGGCGCGATTGACGCTCGGCGTTCGCGACGTTCGCGTCGCACACGTACTGAGCCAGTCCCGGACGCATGTCCTCGTATGTCTTGGTGAAACGGGGATCGGCCACATACATCCTGCCGAGATTGGCGTGCATCTCGGGCGGGCATTCGTAGAACCATGTGCCGATCTGCTGCCTGTGCCGCTCGACGATGTCGAGCACCTCGGGATCCGTGGATGGCAGGCCGCGGTCGAAGGCAGCGATCAGCGCTGTCGTGATCTCCTCGCTTTCGGCCTTGAACCGTTTCCAGTCCTCCTTCGTGTAGCGGGCGGTCCGGCGCGCGGACTCCCGGTACGCCTCCGTCTCCCCCCAGCGTTCTTTGACCTCGTCCTCGTACTGAGTCGGATCGAAGTCGCCGAACACCTCGAACATCTCTTCCTTGTCCATCGCTGTTCCTTCCTCGATTGCGTCCAGAGCTTCCTCGACCGCATGCAGCAGCGCGGCCGCACGCTCGGCGTTGCGCGCCAGCAGATCCCGTTGTGCCACGAGCGCGGACCTGCGATCGAACGCGGGGTCGAGCATGAGTTGCCGGATCTCGGCCAGTGGGAAGCCGAGTTCGCGGTAGAAGAGGATCTGCTGGAGTCTCGCGAGATCCTCGATGTCGTACAGGCGATAGCCCGAGTCGCTTCGGTGCGACGGCGACAGAAGACCGATCTCGTCGTAGTGATGAAGCGTTCGCACGCTCACGCGCGCGAGTGTGGAAACCTCACCGACCGTGCTGAGCGTTGCACGGTCGGCAGCGACTCCCTCCGCCATCGATATCACCTCCAGCCAATCGTCCGAGCATTGCCAAGGCAGACTGTAGACCCTCACGTTACGTCAGGGTCAATACCGGAGTCATCCGGCGAACAACCGCGTGAGGTCGAGGGGACGAATCCCGCGGAGAGCGTCGCGCGATCGGAGCCGATCGCCGGACGGCTACCGACTGGCGTACTTGTCCGGGTGAGGTCCGATGCGGGTGCCCGTGTCGAGAGAGTCGATCGCGGTCATCTCGGCCGGGGAGAGCTCGAACCCGAACACGTCCGCGTTCTTCTGTATGCGATCGCGATGGACCGACTTGGGAATGGCGACGTGACCCTTCTGCAGGATCCAACGAATGCCGATCTGCTCGGGCGTGCAATCGTGCGCATTCGCGATCGACTCGATCTCTGGGATGCGGCCAAGACCTCCCCGCATGACCGGCGCCCAGGCCTCGAGCGTGACTGAATGGTCTGCGAGATATCGCTGCAAGTCCGGCTGCTGAAGTCGCACGTGGAACTCGATCTGGTCGACAGCCGGCGGGATCTCAGCGAACTCGGCCAGTCGATCGAGGTGATCCGCGAAGTGGTTGCACACCCCAACGGCACGGGCCCGTCCCGAGCGCGCGATCTCCTCCATCGCTCGCCACGTCTCGCGCATGAGCGAGGGGATCGGCCAATGCACGAGATACAGGTCCACGTAGTCGAAAGACAGGCGCCTGAGGCTTTCGTCGAACGCGCGCAGCGTGGTTTCGTAGCCTTGGTCGTCGTTCCACACTTTCGTGGCGACGAAGACGCTCTCCCGGTCCAGCCCGCTCGATCTGATGGCGGCAGCGACACTCGCCTCGTTGCCATACAGCGCGGCGGTGTCGATGCATCGATACCCGGTCTCTATCGCCCACCGCACCGCCTGCTCGGTTTCGGCACCGGGGGCGGAGCGGTACGTGCCGAAGCCCAGCCGAGGCATCTCGACACCGGGGGCGATCTCGATCGTATCGGCTAACCCGAGCAGCATGGGTAGTTGCTACCCCGTCGCGTCCATCGAAGAGCTGATCGCTGCTCCCGGGTTGCTAGACGAGCCAGTTGCGCCTGAGCGAGAGG
Source organism: uncultured Actinomycetes bacterium (assembly GCA_963725795.1). Taxonomy (GTDB): domain Bacteria; phylum Actinomycetota; class Coriobacteriia; order Anaerosomatales; family CAVRZR01; genus CAVRZR01. The sequence goes on from CAVRZR010000003.1 coordinate 223,650, forward strand.
CTCGACTGGAACTCCCGGCGCTGTTCTGCCTCGACCGACAGCTTCTCGAATGCTTCATCGATCTCGCGGATACGCTGACCCATCTTGACCATCACTTGACGGATGATCGGGTCACACTGCAGGGACTCGAACACCCCTCTGGGGATCACGTCGACGTCGGTATCGCCGACGGCTTGTGCGGACGCCGAGCGCGGCTTGTCATCGAACAGCGCGATCTCGCCGAAGGAATCACCAGGCTTGAGCGTAGCAAGCGTGGTCTCGGTACCATCCTGATCCCTGAAGATGCGGACCTTGCCGTACCGAATGACATACATGCAGTCCCCTTTGGTGTTCTGCTTGAACACCATCTCTCCGTCGGCAAGCGCTTCATCGATCGTTCTGTGTCCACGACGACACCCCCTTCGTTGCGGTTGACTTCCACAACGATGCCATCTCTCCTGCTCAGAGGGTGCGCGAGGGCTCAAGCCATATTCTGGGGGCTGGCGAATTCCAAGAAATGCCTGTTCACGGCATGTGTTTTGGCACAGTTGACGCTTCTGTGACGACCGTCACAGACCATCGCGCGAGCGGTGCCGCTGTGCTCTAATGGCGACCGGCAGCCCGTCCGATATTCGGACTACGGGCCGAGGGCTCGTCATGCGCGTCGCCGATTCGGGCGGCAGCGACGACCGCAACGAGCGAAGGATTGTGTCATGCCTACAGTTTCCAGGCGCCTTACCCTGTCCCTTGTCGCGATCATTCTCGCGATTTCGACCCTCGGCACTCCCGCGGTCTTTGCCGTCGCAAGACCCGGGGCCGCAGCGTCACCGGTCAGGGGCGTTGCCCGCCCTGCTGCAGCTCCCGGCACTCCGTCAGTCGCGGAGTTGGGTAGTTCGCAGGCCGAGGTCGCGGCCAGGCACAAACTCTCCGTGACCGAACTGCAGAAGCGGCTCAGAACCGACAAGCGGCTCGCCATCGGTATGGGTCGTTTGGTGTTCAAGGAGCCGGTGCTCGCCGGTCTGGTGCAGGGTCCGGCTCTCCAGGCGACAGCTCTGCCGGCCGGCACGCTGACCGCGACGACGCCATCACCCGCACAGGCCTTTGCGTTGCACAGCCTCCCCGGTGCGAAGCGCGTGATCTACCTCGACTTCGACGGACACACGATGTCCGGGAACGCCTGGACGGCCCAGTACAACGGTGGTCGGACCATCGTGGCGCCCCCGTTCGACACCAACGGCAGCCCGACGACCTTCAGCGATGCCGAGCGCAATGTCATCGTGAGTGTCTGGCAGCGGGTGGCCGAGGACTATGCGCCGTTCGACGTTGACGTCACGACCGAGTACACGGGCGAATCCTCGATCACGCGCTCGGGCGGGACCGACGAGTACTACGGCATGCGCGTGTTGATCAGTCCGATCTCGAGCTACTTCGGGTCCGCCGGTATCGCCTACGTGGGCGTCTTCGGAGCGTCGGGCGACTACTACAAGCCGGCTCTCGTCTTCAACGACATCCTGCAGAACAACGAGAAGAACATCGCCGAGGCGTGCTCCCACGAGTGCGGCCACACCCTCGGGCTCTACCACGATGGCCAGACAACGGCCGGAGCCAGCTACTACTGGGGCCACGGCACCGGCGACACGAGCTGGGCGCCGATCATGGGTGCCGCCTACTACCGCAACCTCACACAATGGAGCAAGGGCGAATACAGCCTGGCCAACAACAGGGAAGACGATCTCGCCATCATCGGCGCGAACATCCCGCCGCGTCCGGACGACTACGGCAACGCGAATACCTCGGCCTACGTCGTGCCTTCCGGCACAACGTTCTCGGTCGACGGAATGATCGAGCGCAGCACCGACGTGGACGTGTTGAAGCTCTCCGTGGGCTCGGGCGGCTTGAACATCACGCTTGCGCCGGCTACTCGCGGCCCTGACATGGACCTGCTCGCCGAGCTCAGGAACTCGTCGGGCGCGATGGTGGCGTCCGCCAATCCCGCGGACATGCTGAACGGTTCGCTGTCGGCGAACGTTGTCGGCTGGTAGCTACTACCTCACGGTCAAGGGCACCGGGAAGCCCGATCCTGCCACCGGCTACACCTCGTACGGAAGCGTCGGTAGCTACAAGGTGTCCGGCACCATGACTCCGGGCGCCGTCACGCAGGTGCCGCCGACCGCCTCGGTGAGGGCTACGCCGTCGAGCGGCATTGCACCTCTGACCACTCAGTTCGATTCGTCGCTGTCGAGCGATCCCGATGGGACGATCGTCAGCTGGTACTGGACGTTTGGTGATGGTACGACGTCGACATCGGCCAACCCGTCGCACGTCTACGCGAGCGCCGGCACGTACGCCGCGTCGCTCACGGTCACCGACAACTCGGGCCTGACCGCGCGGGCGAACGTCAGCATCCTCGTCTCAGCCGGGAATGCCGTTCCGCGGGCTTCGATCTCCGCAAGCGCGCTTTCCGGTCTCGCGCCCCTGGCCGTCAGCTTCAGCGGCGCCAACTCATCTGACCCAGACGGCAGCATCGCGAGCTACGCGTGGGACTTTGGGGATGGCACGAGCGGAAGCGGTGTCTCGGCATCTCACACCTACACTGCGGCCGGCACCTACACCGCGAGGCTCAGCGTCATCGACAACGGCGGCGCCTCGGCCAGCTCGACGGTGGCGATCACCGTCACTGCGCCAGTGAATCCCACGTCGGGTGGCCCGGTCGCATCGATCGCAGCGAGTTCGACCAGTGGCTACGCTCCGTTGGCGACGAAGTTCAGCGCCGCGGGTACCACCGTGTCCGGTGCGATCATCAGCTCGTACCGCTGGAACTTCGGCGATGGAACTTCTGCACAGGGTAAGACTACGACGCACACCTACAAGGAGGCGGGAACGTACGTGGCCACGGTCACGGTCAGGGACAGTCTCGGTCGCGAGGACTCCGAGTCGCTGACCCTGGTCGTCACTCAGGATCCGGCGAAGGTCGCCCACGTATCCGCCGTGCTGCTCACTCCGACGACCTACACCGACTCCTATGGCATCTCGGCGCGCGTCACGGTCGTCGGTCCTGACGGCAAGCCGCTGCAGGGTGTCATCGTGACAGCGAGCTGGAGTGGCGCTGTCGCCAGGACGATCAAGGTCACGAGTAATTCGACGGGCAACGCGAACTTCACCTCCGGGCGATTCCGCGGTGGCGCCATCACCTTCACGATCGACAACTTGGCGAAGGCAAGCTACGGCTACGACCCGAACCTGAACGCTGTCACCTTCACTTCGCTGACCCTGGCCCCGAAGTAGGCTGACTCCGCCGAAGGCACATCTGCGAAGCGCCGGGGATTCGTCCCCGGCGCTTCTTGGTTTTCCGCGCCGGCGTCGGCTCGCGGTTCTGCGGCGACACGTGGCACTCCGTTCGCAGCGTGCCCGTGCGAACGGCGCGAGACGGGTATAGGATGCCCGCATGGTCTTCAGTCGCGCGCACTGACCCTCAATGAAGGCTGACACGGTGAAGCGGCGCTTGCTTGTGGCATTCCGTCGTCATCCGGTCGTCGCGACCGGACTGATCGCCGCGCTCACGGTCTTCGTCGCGATCCTTGTCGCTCAGGCGGTGGCGTGGGGTCGCTGGGAGCTGTTCGCGCAGCGCGTGGATCGCGCGAGCGCGGCGCGGGGCGTGGGAGCCGAGCGGTTCGCATCGTGGTCCTTCGCTTTCGGCGATCAGGCGGTGCGTGTGCGCGTTCCGGTTGACGAGGCGGCGCTGCGGGCCGCCCAGGGAATCGATACGAGCGCCATGTTCCGTGCATCCGGGGAGTTGCGCGCTCACTATGTCGCGCACGTGGTGGGCGTGCAGAGCCGAAGCAGCTTCATCGCCGACTTCTCCGAACAGCTTCGCCGAATCCGCTGGTCTCGCCACCTGGACGACGACGAGTACCTCGAACTGATGACGCGCGCGGTCCAATCACTGCCGCATCGCACCGAGCAGCAGCGCGTCAGGCTGCCTATCGAGGTTGCGGCATCCGGGTTCGGCGTGTGCTCCGAGAAGGCCCTGCTCCTTGCTTCGCTTATGGTGCACGAGGGATACCAGACCGCGATGTGGGTCTTCGACTCTCAGAACCACGTCGCCCTCGGAGTCGGGAGCTACGCGGCGCAGTTTCGCGACAGCGGCTACGCCTTCATCGAGACCACACGCAACGCCTACGTCGGCGAGTACGATCCTGAGTTCCTCGCCTCAGGTCCGGTCGAGCGGCCGCCCCAGTTCATCTCGTTGGGCGGGACGACTCGCTATCAGGCGGGCCTCCAGGTCGAATACATCCTCGGCAGACTGTCTGCAGCCAAGAGGCAGGCCGAGGTGCTCAGGTACTACAGTGGGCTGCGCTTCGTCCGAGAGAACGGCACGCATCGCACCTACGAGGCGCTCGCATCCCGGGCCGATGCGGCTCGACTGCTCGCCAACTACATTCGCGGCCAGACCGACCAGCGCGGGACCCTGTTCGATCGGCTCCTCCGCGGCGCCGCGGATGCCTCGGCAGACGACCCGCCCGCCTTCATTCACTAGCGCTAGCCTGGGCGCGGTTCGCCGCAGGTGCATGCCAGAGCCGATACCAGCCTTCTCGGCTGTCCAGATGCGCGGGCACGCCGTAGAGCTCGGAGAGTCTCTCTGACGTGAGCGCTTCGGCCTTCGCCGCATCGCAGACGATCCGGCCTGCGCGGAGCATGATGACCCGCTCGATCTCGGGGACGATGTCATCGACGTGATGCGTCACCAAGAGCAGGCTTCGCCCGGAGTGCGCGAGATCTCGTATCGTCTGCAGCATGTTGAACGAGGCCGACGGGTCGAGTCCGTCGCAAGGCTCGTCGAGCACGAGGATCGGCGGGTCGTGAACCAGTGCGCGAGCGATGAGCGCTCGTCGCGCTTCGCCGGTCGACAGGGTGTCCATTCGACGCCCGGCGAGATGGCTGATGCCAAGCTCCTTCATTGTGACGTCGGCTCGCGACCGCATCTGTTCGCTCGGAAGTTGGACGAAGTGCAGACCGATCGAGCCGAAGAATCCCGATGCCACGACGTCGCCAACGCTGGCCCCGCCCCGATGCAGGTCCTGCAGGTCGTTGGAAACGACGCCCAGTACGCGCCTCACGTCGAATAGCTCTTGGCGGCTCTGACCGCGGAACCGCACCGGCGGCTCGTCGCGAGTAGAGAGGTACCACGTCACGGGTCAGGAGTCCGATGAGCGTGCTCTTACCGGATCCGTTCGGGCCGAGCAGAGCGACGTGCTCGCCCTCGCGCAGCACGAGGTGCCCGATGTCGAGGATCGTGTTGCCTTCGCGTACGACCCTCGCGTTGCTGAGTTCGAGCAGCGGTTGTGCGTCGGTCATGTGCTACGGCTCCCGGTATTCATCTTGCTTGGCATCCGGCGTCGCGCCCTGCGGGTGTGCGCGGCGAGGCCGCTGCCCGATTGTACGCGCCGCGTGCCCGCTGGTATCGTCCCGTGGACGCGATTCGATCTGAAGGGAACGCGAACCTACATGAGGCGACCCCTGCCCGAGACCCCGCGCGGCCGCGCCCTGCCGGTTTGTCTGGCCCTACTGGTGCTGTCGACGTCGATCGCGCTGCTCGCCGGCTGTGCTCGCGGAGGCGAAACGCAGGCCCCGCCCGAGGCGACACCCGAGCAGCCGGCTCTTGAGGCCATGAGACTGGAAGTCCGAAACGAGACGCTGCCGCAGGGCTTTCCACTGGAGATCCCGATGCCGGGCGGCGAGGTGAGCCGGGTCGACCACCAAGGCACGCCGGGCGCGGAGGCATGGCAGTACGAGATGGTCCTTGGCGCCCCGGTCGCCTCGGCGGCGGACTGGTACGAACAGGCCTACAGCGGAAGGAGCTGGACGCTCACCGAGCGTAGTGCCGACGGAAACGCAGTCGAGCTCGTCTTCCACAAGGGTTTGGCCGAATCGCTCGTATCGCTGGTTCCCGACGCTCACAGGACGACTCGCGCGCGGGCGTCGATAGGCCTCGGTGTGCCGGTCACGCAGACGTACTGAGGCGCACCGGCCGAGACCGCCCCGGCTATGCCGCACCCACGCGAGCGCGTACCGCGTCGCTCCTGAGCTCGCGCAAGGCATCCCGGGCGATCCAGCGTGCCGTCGGATGAGTCCGGGTAAGCGCTCAGTATCTCTTCGGCGGTGACGGATACTCGCCGCGTTCAGTCGAGCGTTGCGCTTGCCGATCTGCCGAAGCGCCCAGTTGACCGCCTTCTTCACGTACGCGCGCTCGTCACGTGCCTCGCGCAGGGCAAGCGGCAACAGAGCCTCGAAGCGTTCGTCCGCGGCCGTCTTGTCGTGCACCGCGAGCTGCGTCATGAGCACGAATCCCGCTCGCTTGACGAATTCCTCGTCGCGCCCCGCCCATTCGACTGCCTTGTCCCAGGCCATCGGGGTCTTGTCGAAGAGGTTGCCGCACAGCTGATCGCAGACGTCCCACGAGTCGATTCCCACGACCCACGCATCCATCTGCGAGTCGGTGACCAGGGAGGGAACGTCGAGCAGCGCTGCAAGGATGCGAGCTTCGTGCACCGCTGACGACCAGAGACGCTCCGCGGTCTGATGGCGGATCTCAGGGTCGCGTCGCGTCGATCGTTTGGCATCGCGAGCCAGTGCGCGCAGCGTCGGCATCGGGACACCCAGAGTCCCGGCTGCGCTGATGCCATAGCGCTGCATGCCGGCCACGTTCTCGGGATTGGCGTTGGCACGCAGCGCGGCGAGCAGGGCGTCGGCTAGCAGCGAGGGATCGGACGGAGCGGGGTTCGGCGATGAGGCACCCACGATGCGCAGCGTCTACCAGACGGGCGGCTCGTCAGGGCGCGGCACGAACACGTTCAGCAGGAACGAGACGACGCTGATCACGATGCCGCCCCAGAACGCCGGCCAAAAGCCGTCGACCACGAAGTCGACGCCGAGCCAGTTCTGGCAGATCCACGAGGCGAGCCAGAGTGTTCCGGCATTGATGACGAGCAGGAACAGGCCGAGTGTCGCCACGATACATCCGCACGACAGGAACTGCAGGATGGGGCGCACGAAGACGTTGAGCAACCCGAGCACGAGGGCTGTCACGATGATCGCGACCGCAGCGTTGGAACCGACGGTGATCCCCGGCACGAGAAGTATCGCTGCCGCGACCGCGATGGCGGTGACGATCCAGAAGACGAAGAGTCTCATCCAAACGGACATATCGGTTGCCTGCGTTTCCTCGGGGTCGTTGGTGGAATTGTAGCGGGAGCGGTCACGGGCGGCGGGAGCAGCGAGACAGGGTGTGGGCGGCCTGCAGGGGCTCGGGCACCTTGTGACGTCCGGTGGACCACGCGAGGCACAAGTCGATGGCACTGGGGAGATCGACAAGGTATCCGGGCGACACGTACACGGGTTTGACACCCGTCCGGAGTCGTACGGCCGCCCCCTCGGCACCCCACTCCTTCGTCATCACGTAGTACGAACCTCGCGATGGCTCGGGAGCGTGGTCGATGGCATGAAACGGCGTCTTCGGGACCCCGATCGTGGGTATGCCGAGCAGGAGCCCGATGTGCGAGGCGAGTCCGAATCCGCGCTCGTGCACGGTGCCATGGCCGTCCACGAAGATCAGATCGGGGCGTAGGTCGAGCGCGCAGAGCGCTTCCAAGCTCAACCTGCCCTCACGGAAGGCGAGCAGGCCGGGCGCGTACGACCGGTCTGGGCGGCCTTCGGCGACCCGCTCTTCGACGATGTTGAGACTGCGGTCCATCACGACCGCCGCGGCCCAGGCACGCGAGCCGTCGACCGTATACCCGACGTCGATTCCGGCGGCCAGCCGAGGAGCCCGGGGGCCGTGGGTCGGGAGAGGTGAGAGGACGACATGCCTCGCGAGCGAGCGCTGGATCGCCTCGGCGGTAGGCGTGTCGACGTCCCATGGATGCTCGTATCGCACGTCGACCGGGAGCATCAGCGTGTGGCTACAGCAGTCTGAAACCGGCCGCGATCGCCTCGGACGCGGCCCAGACGATGCAGAAGGCGCCAAGGACGCCGAGGCTGACGGCCAGAAACGCCTTGTGCCACTCCATGTCGAGCAACCAGGCAGCCACCGAACCGGAGTAGGCTCCCGTGCCGGGCAGCGGGATGGCTACGAACACCGCCAAGCCCAAGACGCCGTACTTCTCCACCAGCGGATGCGCCTTGTCCCTGGCTCCCTCTAGCTTGCGGTGGATCCAGCTGCCCTCAGGGATGAGTTCGTAGATGAACTCGAGAATGAAGTACGCAGGAAAGAAGACGAGGCAGTTCGCGAGCAGGATGAGCGGCAGATACAGCCGGTCACCTTGCTGGATGGCCCACGGTATGGCGCCCCGCAACTCGATCCACGGCACCACCGTGAGAACGACGTACTTGAGATATGGCGGCAGCCCGGCAACGAAGTCTTCCATCTGACCTCTTCGGAGTAGCGACGCGGCGTATTTGATGCGATCCGTGCCGAACCGTCCGCGCGGCGCGATCGCACCCCCGGGATTCTATATCACCCGTGGCCACCCGGCGGTCTCGCTCCGATGCCCGCCGGGCGTCCGCGGCGTGGGCCGCCCTAGTAGCGCATGATCGCCGCGGGCGGCTCCACGCCAGAGCGTTCCAGGAGCACCTCAGGAGCCGGTACAACGTGCACCTCGCCTCCGTGGAGGATCGTCTCGACCGCCGCCAGGTCGGTGAGGTCGCGGTCGCCCGGTCCTCGTGCGGCGCCGATGCGCACTCGTCGCTCAGTCGCGTCGTACTCGCCCCAGCTGCTGTCCGCCTCGGACAGGAACAGCACGCGCACGCGTCCGTCGTGCGCGGCTGGGAGGATCTCGCGCAGGTCGTTCGAGACCACGGCGGATCCTGCCCGCATCTCCAACTCCGCGATGTCCGCTCCTCGTTTGGATTCGAAGTACGGCCGAAGGGCATCGAGCGCCCTGGCATGGAGCACGGAAGCCGACAACTCGTCGGCATTGCCCAGCAGCGCCTGCTCGGCGAGGTGCGGGTAGGTGTTCTGAGCGCGATACGCCGAGACGACGTACTCGACCCCAGCGAGCAGGAGCGGCTCCGCGCTGTCCCGAAGGGCCGTGCGGGCGCCCCGTTCAACCATGTGCACGTACCGCCAGACCTGCTCCTTTTCGGCGTCGGGGAGACCGCCCATCCCGTAGAAGAGCGCGCCGCCCTGCGGCGAGCTGCCGCTTTCGTTGCGGAACCTGAAGGCGTGATCGGCGTCCTCGAAGCGCATCGCGTCTTTGAAGTCGGCCGGAACGTCATTCAGCTTCACTTCGGTCAGGCCCTGATGATCTCCCTCGAACAGGTGGCGCTCGTTCTTGCTCAACGCGAGGAGCCAGAAACGCTCCTGCGAGCGAACCGACGGAAGTAGATGCCGCAGTACGAACCGGTCGTTGACGACGACGAGCTCCGGCAGTTCAGTGTCGACCGTGAACAGGTGCATCGCACCCGGCGCCACGAACATCGCCAGGCCCATACTGGTGTCACGCCAGAACGTCGGGTCCTCCAGCAGACGGTAGGCTCCCGCAAGAAGCACATCGGCCTCGGTCGGCCGCATTTCCTGGGACCGCAGCTGCGTCGCTGCGTCGGTGAGGAGGTTTCGAAATCGAACTCGGTCCTGCTCCTTCTCTTGACCCGCCCGGTGCGTCGGCATGTAGATCGAGATTGACGGCCAACCCGTTCGTTGACCGAGAGTCGCCAAGGTCTCGCGATCCGGCATGTTCATGGGGCGACCTCCTTCACGCATCGGCGAGTGCGACCGACCGCTGGTGCGGCCGGCGCGCCTCTCTGTACTAGTGAGTGTTCCCACTCGAGGCACACTCCGCGCTACGCCGCGGGACGGTCCGCTCGGCCCACGCGGGCGGACCCTCGGCTCCCGAAAGGGCGCTATACTGGCGTTCGCATCGAGCGCCTCGAGCGGGTCCGGACGGCGACATGCCGTGAACCTGGTCAGGTCCGGAAGGAAGCAGCCATAAGCGGCCCCTGACGAGCGTCCGGGCCCGCTGGGGGCGCTCATCGCGCGCTCCCCGCACGCTCGGCGCCGTCCTGAACGTCGTGCTCGGGACATATACTCTTCGCAAACCAATGCCTCATGGACGGGATCGATGGCTCGCGCATCCCTGTATCGCACGTACCGGCCGCAGACGTTCGACGACGTCGTTGGTCAGTCGCACGTCACCAGGACTCTGCGGAACGCCGTCGCGGAGAACATGGTGGCCCACGCATACCTGTTCACCGGCCCGCGCGGGACCGGCAAGACCACGGTTGCGCGAATCCTCGCTAAGGCGCTCGAGTGCGAGAAGGGCCCCACGCCCGATCCCGACGGCACGTGCCAGGAGTGCATCGACATTGCCGAAGGACGTCACCCAGACGTCTTCGAACTCGACGCCGCTTCGCGCACTCAGGTCGATACGGTGCGCGAAGAGATCATCGGCCGGCTCGCCTACGCGCCGACGCGCGGCCGCTGGAAGGTCTACATCATCGACGAGGTCCACATGCTGTCGAGCTCGTCATTCAACGCCCTGCTGAAGAGCATCGAGGAGCCACCGCCGCACGTCATCTTCGTGCTGTGCACCACCCATCCGCACAAGGTCCCGGAGACGATCCGCTCGAGGTGCCAGCGCTTCGACTTTCGCCGTATCGGCATCGAAGACATCGCGGGGCGTTTGCGCTTCATCTCGGATACCGAAGGCATCACGGTTGCCGACGGCGCTCTGACTTTGATGGCGAAGCACGCCGCCGGCGGCATGCGCGACGCGATCACCACGCTCGAGCAGCTGGCCGCGTTCACCGGTGATGAGATCGCGCTTGACGACGTCGAGGGTCTCCTCGGCGAGGTGGACCGCGCGCAGCTGCTGGAGGCCGCTGATCTGGTGGCGCAGCGCGACATCGCGGGCTCGTTCCGATTCGTTGCACGCCTCGCGGACAGTGGGGCCGACCTTGCGGAATTCGTGAGGAGCTTCACCGGGCACGTTCGCGACCTCTACGTAGCCCATGCGGTCGGCGATGCGACGGGGATCGTCGACACCACGACGGAAGACCTTGCCCGTCTGACCTCTCAGGCGGCGCTCTTCGGCTCGGACAGGCTTGGACGGATGTTCGACGTCCTTGCAGACACGGCCGCCGAGATGCGCTGGTCGTCGGACCCGCGCCTCTCGCTCGAAGTCGCGTTCACTCGCCTTGCTCGGCCGCATGGTGAGCTCACGCTCGAAGCGCTCGCCGAGCGGATCGAGTCGCTCGAGCTCGGAATCGCGGTCACTGAGTCGGAGGCGGGATCCGCGCGGCCCTCGACCGCAGCCGCGAAAAGAGACACCCCGGCACCAGCTCACGTAGCCCGCGCCGTGCCCGCAGCGAACGAAAGCCAGACGCCCGGCCCCTCGGCAACCTCGGAGCAGGCGCAGATCTACGAGCCGAAGCCTGCGGCGCAGCTCGACCGCGCGCACGTCAAGCGAGCCTGGCCGGCGGTCGTCGCTGAGGTACGGAAGCAGAAGCCCGCCCGCGCGACCATCTTCGTGAATACCGAGGTCGACGTGGACGCCGACGGCCTTACGCTCGTGATCGAGTTCTCCCGCGACGAGGCGTTCGCGCTCAAGCTCGCCGACGACGCAGATGTCCGCCAGCTGCTCAAGCGCGCGCTGGCCTCGGTATTCGGGGCGTCGCCGCCGTTCCGCTACCAGTTGGGCCGCGGAGCGGTCCAGGAGACCGGGCCCGAGTCATCCACGCCGCGCAGGACTGACGTGCCACCCGCGACCGAACCCGACGAAACGACCACGGCTCCCGGTGACACCGGGGCGTTTCCGCGCGTGAGCGCGCCGCCGCCCGAGCCGTCAGACGACGTCGAGCGGCTGCTCGTGCACGGGCTCGGAGCCGAGATCATCGGCGAGCAGATCCACGAATCCACCGATTGGAAGGACGAGCAGTGAACATCAACCAGATGATGAAGCAAGCCCAGAAGATGCAGGCCGGCATGGCCAAGGTGCAGGAGGAGCTGAAGGACGAGCGCGTCGAGGCCTCGGCGGGAGGCGCCACAGTCAAGGTCGTCATGAGCGGCGACATGCAGGTGGTGTCCGTGACGATCGATCCCTCGGCGGTGGATCCGGACGACGTCGAGCTGCTGCAGGACATGGTGGCGGCGGCGACGAACGAGGCGCTCAGGATGGCCCAGGAACTGGCCGCGCAGAAGATGCAGTCCGTGACCGGCGGCATGAACATCCCCGGTCTCGGCTTCTAGCACGTGCGCTACGCGCCCTCAATCGAGCGCCTGCTCGAGGAACTCGAGCGCCTGCCGGGCATTGGTCCGAAGTCCGCGCAGCGCATCGCGTACCACGTGCTGCGCAGCGATGCCGAGGCAGCGCAGCGCCTTGCCGACGCGCTCGTCGAAGTGAAGCGCACCGTTCACTTCTGTCCGCGCTGCTTCAACTTCGCCGAAGGAGAGTTCTGCGGCATCTGCTCGGACCCCGAACGGGAGGCCGGCATCATCTGCGTCGTGGAAGAACCCCGAGACGTGGTGGCGATCGAGCGCACCGGCGAGTTCGGCGGGGTGTACCACGTACTTCACGGCGCGATCTCGCCGATCGACGGGATCGGTCCCGACCAGCTGAGGATGCGCGAGCTGATCGAACGCCTTCCTGACGAGTCGATCACCGAGGTCCTCATCGCGACGAACCCGAACGCCGAGGGCGAAACGACCGCGCTCTACCTCGCGCGACTCATCAAGCCGCTCGGTATCCGCGTCACGAGGATAGCTTCGGGTCTGCCTGTCGGCGGCGACTTGGAGTACGCAGACGAAGTCACGCTCGGCAGGGCGCTTCAGGCCCGCCGGGAACTCTAGCTGGCGAAGGGGCGCACACGCGAATGCCGTCCGGTGCCCGCATGCGCGACAGGGCGAGCGGCGGCACCGGCGTGGCGATCAGGGCGGTCCTTGGCCCCGCGGTGCGCAGGCTTCGACGTGAGCGCCAGTGGCGTTCGGCCGGCGTACGACGACTCGAACACCGCTCGGCGGAGGGATTCGACTTCGCCGTCGCCGAGCACGCCACCCCTCTCATGCGCCCGCTCAGCGGGCTGGATGAGCGGTTGCAGCGCAACAAGATCGTGAACCTCGAACTCGCGGCACGCTCGCTCGATGGCATCGTGCTCGGCCCCGAGCACGTACTCTCGTTCTGGCGCGAGGTCGGCAAGCCCACGTACCGCCGCGGGTTTGTCGACGGGATGGTGCTGGACCGGGGTCGCATCGCTGCCGGGGTGGGCGGCGGGTTGTGCCAGCTCACCAACTTGTTGTTCTGGATGACGCTACACACCGACTTGGAGGTCGTCGAGCGCTGGCGGCACAGCTTCGACGTGTTCCCCGATGCGTCGCGCACGCAGCCGTTCGGAAGCGGAGCCACCTGCGCTTGGCCGGTCTGCGACCTTCAGGTGCGCAACGGCTCGGACGTGCCGTATCGTCTGTCGGTCGGCATTGCCGGCGGGGAACTCGTGGGCGGCTGGCGTGCGACGGCCCCGCCTCAGCACAGCTTCGAGGTGTACGAGAGGAACCACCGCGTCTCGCATGAGGCGCCTGGCGTGTACGTCCGGAGAAACGAGATCTGGCGTGTCGTGCGAGCGCTCGACGGCAGTGTGATCAGCGATTCGCTGGTTACGGCAAATGACGCCCGCATGATGTACGAGCCGATGCTCCCCAGTCCTGCCACTGCGTCGGTGGAACAGCTGGGCGCCCTCGTGTAGCATCACCTTCTACCGTTCACCGAGTCTGCACCACCGCTCGCCGCGTCGAGCGGGCACCGCGGGGGTCTGCCTCGAAGGTGCATCTATCCTATGTGTCTCGCCCGCAGCCCGCCGAGCGAGCCATCGGCCTTCCCCTGACCGCAGCGGGCTTGCGTGTAGAGAGGAGATCGCATGCAGGACCTCACCGAGATCCGCTGGCATGCGCGTGCCGGTCAAGGCGCGGTCACGGCAGCCAAGCTCGTTGCCGAGACAGCTCTTGAGCTCGACAGGTACATGCAGGCCATGCCCGAGTACGGGCCGGAGCGCATGGGCGCGCCTATCCAGGCTTTCACGCGTATCAGCGACGACCCGATCGAGATCCACAACAACATCGAGAATCCGAGCGTGGTCGTAGTGCTGGACGAGACGCTCCTGACCTTCGTCCCCGTCACCAGCGGACTCACCTCAGATGGTGCTGTCATCGTGAACACGTGCAGCCCGCCGGATCAGCTGCGCCAGGTGCTCAAGGTCGCGGGTGGCAAGGTAGCTTCCATAGACGCATCGGGTATCGCGATGGAGACACTGAGGCGCGATATGCCGAATACGCCCATGATCGGCGCGCTGGCCAAGGTGACCGGTCTGTTCACACTCGACCAGGTGCGCGATCACGTCGCGAAGACCTTTGGCAAGAAGTTCACGCAAGAGGTCATAGACGCGAACCTCGCAGCCGTGACGCGTGCGTACGAGGAGGTGCAGGTCGCGTGAAGTGGGACATCAGCAAGATCGACTCGTGGAAGGCCGAGGACTTCCCTCGCGGCGCGATGATCCCTGAGGCCGGGAACTCAAACGACTACATCACCGGCGGTTGGCGCAGCGAGCGCCCGTACCGCTCGGAGGAGAAGTGCACACAGTGCCTCATCTGCTGGATCGTGTGCCCTGACACCTCCATCAATGTCGCGGACGAGAAGGTCACGACGTTCGACTACGACCACTGCAAGGGCTGTGGCGTCTGCGCCAACGAGTGCCCCTTCGACGCCATCACGATGGTTCCCGAGGGCTGCGAACTTCCGGAGGGGATGTAGATGGCCGAGCAGAAGACCATAGCCACCACCGGCAACGTCCTTGTCGCCGACGCGATGCGCCAGTGCGCGCCCGACGTCATGGCGGCCTATCCGATCACCCCGCAGACGACCATCGTCGAGGAGTACGCGAAGTACGTCGCGAAGGGCCTCGTTCACACCGAGTACGTCACGGTCGAGTCCGAGCACTCCGCGATGAGTGCGTGTATCGGCGCCTCGGCGGCCGGCGCGCGTGTCATGACGGCGACGTCGAGTCAGGGCCTCGCGCTCATGTGGGAGGAACTCCACATCGCGTCAGGCATGAGGCTCCCCATCGTCATGGCCAACGCGAACCGCGCGCTTTCGGCGCCGATCAACATCCACTGCGACCACTCCGACGTGATGGGCGCCCGCGACACCGGCTGGGTCATCCTGTTCGCTGAGACGGCTCAGGAGGCCTACGACAACACGATCATCTCGTGTCGCGTCGCCGAGCACCCTGACGTGCTCCTGCCGGTTATGACGTGCCTTGACGGCTTCATCACCACGCACTCGATCGATCGTGCCGAAGTCATGGACGATGCGACCGTGAAAGCCTTTGTCGGCGAGTACCATCCCGAGAACGCCCTGCTCGACATCGAGAACCCGGTCACGCACGGGAGCTTCGCGGGCCTTGGCGGACCGTACTTCGAGTTCAAGAAGTCGCAGAGAAACGCGATCGACCGCTCCGCGGCTGTCATCCGTGAGGTTGCCGACGAGTGGTCGAAGATCTGCGGCCGCCCGTTCGGGATGATCGAGGGCTGGGGGATGGAGGACGCCGACCTCGCGATCGTCGTGCTCGGCTCGACGGCCGGCAACGCACGTCACGTTGCGCGAGAACTCCGAGCGCAAGGAGCGAAGGTAGGCGTGCTGAAGATCCGCGTATTCCGCCCCTTCCCCTATGCCGAGATCGCTGCGGCGCTCGCGAACTGCAAGGCCGTCGCGGTGCTCGACCGCTCCGAGTCGTTCGGTGCCGAGGGCGGACCGGTCTTCCTGGAGGTAAAGAGCGCGCTGTACGACTCGGAGAACCGGATTCCCGTCGTCAACTACATCTACGGACTTGGCGGAGCCGACGTGAAGCTCGACCAGATGCGCCAGGTCTACAGCGACTTGTCCGATCTCGCCGACGGGGTGGAGAAGCCGGGCCGGCTTGTCTACCTCGGTGCAAGGTAGAAGGGAGGATCGAATGGCGAACTTGAAGGAACTCACCCACCGCCAGGACCGTCTCGCCGGAGGCCATCGTCTCTGCGCGGGTTGCGGCGCCTCGATCGCCGTGCGTCAGATCCTCCTCGGCGCCGGCGACGACGCGATCGTGAGCGGTTGCGCGACCGGCTGCCTCGAGGTCTCGACGACGATCTATCCGTACTCGTCGTGGCGCACCCCGTTCATCCACAACGCGTTCGAGAACTCCGCCGCCACGGTCTCGGGCGTGGAGGCTGCGTTCAAGGGCCTCAAGCGCGCGGGCAAGATCCCGGCCGACAAGAAGGTCAAGTTCGTCGCCTTCGGCGGGGACGGCGGCACGTACGACATCGGCCTGCAGTCTCTCTCGGGTGCGATGGAGCGCGGGCACGACATGGTGTACGTCTGCTACGACAACGGCGCGTACATGAACACGGGCATCCAGCGCTCCTCGGCGACGCCACGTGGTGCGTGGGCGACGACCGCCGAGGTGGGCACGGCGCAGCAGGGCAAGATCCAGCGCCGCAAAGACCTCACCTCGATCATCGCCGACCACGGGATCCCGTACGCCGCGCAGGCTTCGATCGGCTACTGGAAGGACCTCGTGAACAAGGCCGAAAAGGCGTTCGCGATCGAGGGTCCGGCGTTCTTGAACGTCCTCGCGACCTGTCCGCGCGGCTGGCGCACGCCGTACAACATGTCGGTCGAGATCGCGAAGACCGCGGTGCTGACCCGGTACTGGCCGCTCTTCGAGGTCGAGAACGGCGAGTGGCGCCTGACGAACAAGGTCATGAACCCGAAGCCGATCGAGGACTGGCTGAAGCCGCAGGGCCGGTTCAAGCACCTCTTCAAGCCCGAGAACGCCGAGTTGCTTGCGTCGATCCAGCAAGACGTGGACGACTACTGGGCCTACATCACGAAGCGGTGTGGGGTGGAGTAGAACCGCCGCACGCGCAGCGCCGAGAGCGGAACTCCGCCGACGCATTCGAATGTCGATGTTGAAGGGCCCCGGGGCGAGTCTCTCGGGGGCCCTTCGGCGTCAGCGTCGAGGATGCTTGTCTCAGAAGGGGACCTTCTTCGGAGGGAAGGGGCGGGATACAAAGCCAAACGGATCCAGCCGCGGCGGGCTCTTCCTCACTTGGTAGTCGAATGACTTCACTTGACCGTCCCAGAACAGAATCGTCACGATAAGGTGATGCTCGATATTGACCAGTTTGAGGTGCATGTTCGTCGCGTTTGCCTCCGCTTCCAGGACCGCGCCCCCCCACGTGCTGGAGTATCCGCGGGTCGTTATCGGGTTAATGAGCTCCAAGACGCCCTCGCCCGCATCATAGGAAACGTTCCATCCTGTCGCGGTGGGGTCCATCGCGTCCACAAGGTCGCCATCGACGGTCCACTGTATGGCAGCGCCCGTCGCATGGAGATTGCTGTTCAACCTCGCGATCCATTTCGGGCGCACCCACACCTCACGCACCCACGAGAGCATCTCGGGGTCACCGGTGACTTCGGCTCTGCTCGTCCCTAAGAGACGGACGTAGTCGAAGCGCGGGAGGATGGTTGTTCGGTCCCTGTCCTGCCAGGTCGCGTTGTGGTTGAAGTCCACATGAAGAGTGACGTACCTTCTCCCCACCCAGATGGATACCTCCGCGGTATCGATCGCGCCGTATGAATCCTGAATCGTGTAGGAGAAGCTGGTGCGCCCTTTGAACCCCCTGGCCGGCGTGAAGAACACGGACGACTCGGAGAACGTCACAGTACCGTTGGGCGACGACCCTGCGTTAACGAAGCTCACTGGGTCGCCGTTGGGGTCGTCGTCGTTGAGCAGAAGGTCAGCAATCGGAATCGTGATGGGCTGGCCCACAAGTCCCCACGCTTTGTCGTCTCTTGCTACGGGCGGAACGTTTCCGTCCGGGACGTCTTGCCCCTTCACCGCCACGTACGAAACGCTCAGGCGCGTCCCGTAGGTCTCGCGGGCGTAGGCGCCCCGGTACTCGGTGCCGACGAGAACGGTATCCAAGTACTCGGGGGTTCCGGGCAAGAAGAGCGGACCGACTGAAGGCGACACATTCTCCTGAACCCACGTGTTGCCCCCGGTTTCGGTGTAGTTGACGGTGAACCCGCCGTCCGGTATCGGCAGAATCTCCGTCCACGCCTGCTCGGCGGACAGACCGAAAGAGACCGGATCGAAGGTGGGCACTGCCACGGTGCGTCAGTGGGCGTGGTTTGACGTGCGGGCGCCGCGATGGAGCGGCGAGGACTCACTGCTGCACTACAATGACCGCAAAGCGACGCGGAAGGCGGGGCGCATGGATTCAAGGTCGGACGAGCTCTATACGATCAGCCGCGAACTCAATGCCTCGCTCGATCTCGACCACGTCCTCGATGCCCTGCTCGAAGCCTCGCTCCGGCTGCTCTCCGCTCCGCTGGGCTACATCGTGCTCGTCGATCAGGAAACGGGCTCTCGATTCCTTCGCTGCACGCGGGGATTCGGACATACATCCGCGCGCGACCATCGCTCCTCGGTTGCCGAGTGGGTTCTCGGCCAAAGTCGGCCGCTCGTGCTGAACCCTTCGGACGGCGGCGGCGTGAGCGTGGACTCCGTCACCGGGGCCGCCGCTGCGATCGGTGTGCCCGTGGCCTCGGCCGATGGCGTGGTGGGCGTCAGTCGTCGTAGCGGATCGCTCGCCCGCACGGCACTTCGAAGCGGATGACGTCCGGTTGCTCGTCACCATCGCGAACCAAGGAGCCACGGCTGTCGCGAATGCGGAGCGATACGCGACCTTGCAGGAAGCGTATCTGTCTACCGTGCGCTCGCTCGCGGCCGCGATCGATGCGAAGGACGCGTACACGCGCGGACACTCGGACCGCGTCGCGGAGTATGCGGTCATGGTCAGCGAGCGGATGGGATTGCCTGCCGACGAGCACCTCGCGCTCGAAGTCGCCGCCTACCTTCACGACATCGGCAAGATCGGCGTGAGCGAGCGCGTGCTGCACAAGCCGGGACGTCTCGACGAAGCGGAATTCGCGGAGATCAGCCGACACCCGACGATAGGCGCGACCATCCTCGAGCCGGTCGCCTTTCCGTGGGAGATCACGCCAATCGTGCGCCACCACCACGAGCGCTGGGACGGCTCCGGCTATCCGGCGGGGCTTGCGGGCGAGGACATACCGTTCCTCGCACGCATCCTGACGGTCGCTGATTCGCACGAAGCGATGGTGTCGGACCGGCCGTACCGGAGGGGGATGGCCGAAGCCGATGCGTTGGCCGAGCTCAGGCGGTGCGCGGGGACGCAGTTCGACGAGCGGGTGGTCGCTTGCTTCTGCGACGCTGTTCTCGCGAGCGGCAGGAGCGGCACCGCGGGGGGAGACTCGCCGCGGGTTCCGAGCGTCGACCCCTCCTAGAGGGCCCGTACCAGCTCTTTCACCGGCACGCGCCCGCCCGCGCGTTGGTCCCCATCGCGTCCGCCGATGCTACACTAATCCGCACTCATGGGGCCGCTCGGCGCGGCGGCTGGGCGTCGGAGGGCGCGCATGGCACTCGTGGTCACGAAATTCGGCGGCACGTCGGTAGGAAGCGCGGAGCGCATCCAGGTCGTCGCACGCCGTCTGGTGGACCGCAAACGCGCAGGTGACGACGTTGTCGCGGTTGTCTCGGCGATGGGTGACGTCACCGACGAGCTCGTCGCGCTCGCACGCGCGATCTGCTCCCGAGCCGCCCGAGCGCGAGATGGACATGCTCCTCGCGACCGGCGAGCAGGTCTCCATCGCTCTGCTCGCGATGGCGGTGCATTCCCTCGGCGTGGAGGCCATCTCCTTCACCGGTCCGCAGGTCGGAATCGTCACCGATGCGGTTCACAGCAAAGCGAAGATCACCGAGGTACGCGCCGACCGGGTTCGCGAGGCGCTCGACGCCGGCATTCATCGTCATCGTCGCCGGCTTTCAGGGCACGACTCCCGATGGGCAGATCACGACGCTCGGGAGGGGCGGCTCGGATACGACAGCTGTGGCGGTTGCCGCGGGCATCGGTGCCGACGTGTGCGAGATCTACACCGACGTGGATGGCGTCTACACCGCCGACCCGCGCATCGTCAAAGACGCGCGCAAGATAGACGAGATCAGCTACGAGGAGATGCTCGAGATGGCCGCGAGCGGAGCCGGCGTGCTGCAGATGCGCTCGGTCGAGTTCGCGCGCAACCACGGCGTGGTCATCCACTGCCGCTCGAGCTTCTCCGACGAGCCGGGCACGATCGTGAGAGAGGCAGACGAGACCATGGAGCAGGCGATCATTTCGGGCGTCACCCACGACGTGTCCGAGGCGAAGCTTACGATTCGCGACGTACCGGACCGACCGGGTGTCGCTGCCGACGTGTTCACGCGCATGGCCGATGCGAACGTGAACATCGACATGATCATCCAGAACGTCTCAGAAGCGGGGACCACCGACATCTCCTTCACGGTGCCTAAAGACGATCTGCCTCGTGCGAAGCGCGCCGCCGAGGAGGTCGTGGCCTATCTCGACGCTCGCGCGTGGTCTGTGGACGAATCGATCGCGAAGGTCTCGCTCGTCGGCGCGGGCATGCGTACCCACCCGGGCATCGCCGCGCAGATGTTTCGGTCTTTGGCCGATGCCGGTGTGAACCTCGACATGATCTCGACCTCGCCCATCCGAATCTCCTGCGTCATCGGCGCGGAACAGGTGCGTGAGGCGGTGAGCGCCCTCCACGAGAGCTTCGGGCTCTCCGCCGACGAGGTCAGCGTCACGACCGCTCCGAGTTGCGGGGGAGGCGAGTAGCACATGGCCTGGGACAAGCCGATACCCGCCAGACCCGTCGTCGCCGTCGCCGGAGCGACCGGCGCGGTCGGGATCGAGTTCCTCAAGGTGCTCGAACAGCGCGCCTTCCCCGCAGAGCGCGTCGTCGCGCTGGCCTCGCATCGCTCCGCAGGCAAGCGGCTGCCGTTCGCCGGTGGCGAGCTCGAGGTCGAGGAGATGACGCCCGCGTCGTTCGAGGGCGTCGACATCGCGCTGTTCTCGGCGGGGGCCGCGAGGTCGAAGGAGATGCGCGACGCGGTCGTCTCGGCGGGTGCCGTCATGATCGACAACTCCTCGGCGTTTCGGATGGACGACGATGTACCGCTCGTGGTTCCCGAGGTGAATCCCGAGGATGTCGCGTGGCACTCCGGCGTCATCGCGAACCCGAACTGCTCGACCATCCAGATGGTGGTGGCGCTCAAGCCGCTCCACGACCTCGCGCCCATCAGACGTGTCGTCGTGTCGACGTACCAAGCGGCGAGCGGCGCGGGCGCGGCGGCGATGGCCGAGCTCTACGACCAGTCGCGCGACTTCCTCGAAGGCCGCGAACTCGTGCCGGATCAGTTTGCTCACCGCATCGCGTTCAACTGCATCCCTCAGATCGACGTCTTCTTGGGCGACGGCTCCACGAAGGAAGAGTGGAAGATGGTCGTCGAGACGCAGAAGATCATGCACGCGCCGGATCTCCGGGTGAACGCGACGTGCGTGCGCGTGCCGGTGCTGCGGTGTCACTCCGAGGCTGTCAGCGTCGAGTTCGACGAGGCGGTTTCCCTCGAGTCCGCGCGTGCGGCGTTCTCTAGAGGCGCCCGGCATCATCGTGATGGACGATCCTGCCTCGAAGACCTACCCGATGCCCGCGCTCTTGGAAGGCACCGACGATACGTACGTCGGTCGCCTGCGCGTCGACGACAGCGTGCCGCACGGCCTATCGATGTGGGTCGTGGCCGACCAATTGCGCAAGGGGGCGGCGCTCAACGCCGTGCAGATAGCCGAGACGCTACTGCCCTGAGCGGCGCCACGTGCGCTATCCTCCTAGCAACGCCCGTATCAGGAGGTGCCGATGAGTGCTGCAACGATTCTTGTCGTCGAGGACGATGCGACGATCGCCCGGTTCATCGAACTCGAGCTCATGCACGCCGGTTACGAGGTCGTTCGCGCGACTGACGGCGTCGCCGCGCTGTCGGCCATCGAGAAGCGCGAACCGGACATGGTGGTCCTCGACCTTATGCTGCCGAATCTCGACGGCATCGAGGTCGCACGGCGTCTGCGGCGGGAGGGGAAGAAGTTCCCCATCCTCATGCTGACTGCCAAAGCGGACACTCACGACGTGGTCACCGGCTTCGACGCGGGCGCCGACGACTATCTGCGCAAGCCATTCGAGATTCCCGAGCTGATGTCGCGCATCCGGGTCCTGCTCAGACGTTCGGAGAGCGAGGCGCCGACGTCACAGTATCGAGCGTCGGGCATCGAGATCGACCCCGCGTCTCGTCGAGTGACCGTCGAGGGCACCGAGATAGAGCTCACCGCGAAGGAGTACGAGCTGCTGGAGTACTTCGTCCTCAATGCCGGCACGGTCATCACCCGGGAAGACATCCTGGAGTCGGTTTGGAGCGGACAGCACGGTGGCGACAGCAACGTGATCGAAGTCTTCGTCCACCATCTGCGCAACAAGATCGGCGATCGCGACAACCGGATCATCCAAACCGTCAGAGGCGTAGGCTACTTCTTCGCGCGAGGATAGATGCGCCGCCTGTCGCTCAGGGCCTGGCTGCTGCTCGCGTCGATCGGTTTCGTCATGGTCGCGGTCGGCGGGGTCGCACTCATCACGTACGCGGTCGTGTCCGACGGCATCACCTCCGTGTCCGAAGACGTCTCGCGCCGGGTTGCGTCCGCCGTCGAGCATGTTTTCGCGCTGCAGTCGACGACCGCGATCGAAGAGGTCCGCAAGGAAGGGTTGACCGGAGCGGCGGCGCAGCGCCGCGCCCAGTCGATCGCGGTAGACAATCTCGAGACCATCTACGGGACGCGCGCACCTGCTGAGCCGCAGGTCGCCTTCTACGACGACACCCTTCGGCTGCGGTGGACGAGTTCGCCCGCTGCGGCATTGCCGAAGCAGGCGGAGGGTCGCGCTCAGGCACAGGAGACTGGTCGCCAAGTCCAGAGTACCGTCGAACGAAGGCCGCTGCTGAGCGGGCTGTTCGCCTCGGCGAGACTGGACGCCCAAGTCGTCCACACCCCGGTCCAGTTGCCGGACGGCGGCACGGGCATCATCGACGTCGTCTACTATCCGATTCGCGAGGAGCGCGCGATCGACGCAATCCGCGCCCCGATGGCGGCCCTGTCGCTGTCGACCATGTTCGTCGTGGTCCTGGTCATGCAGATCTCACTGACTTGGGTCCTGCGGCTGGTCGACAACCTGCGACAGGCGGCCGACGCGATCGATGCCGGCAAGTTGGACGTCCGCCTTCCCGAACAGGGCGAGAACGAGATCGGTGACCTCGCGCGCTCGATCAACCGCCTCATCGATCGGTTGAAGCGGCGCTCCGACGCGCAGACCCGCTTCGTGGCCGACGCCTCGCACGAACTTGCCACCCCGGTCGCGGGCATTCGCGGTTATGTCAACATCCTGCGCGGCTGGGGTGCTGACGACGCTGAAGTGCGCGATGAAGCGGTCAACGCGATCGACAACGAGTCCAAGCGCATGGCGCGCCTCACGAGCGAACTGCTGACTCTCGTTCGCAGCGAGCAGGCACTGCAGCTTCGACAGGTCCGCTTCGACGTGAACATGGCGGCGCGCGAGGCCCTCGCCGTCGTCGCCGCCCGATACGCCGAGAAGAATCAGCGTTTCGTCGCTCCCGAAGAGGGTCAGCTCCCCATGATCGGCGACCCCGATCGTATCGAAGACGTCCTTTCGATCCTGTTGGACAACGCTGCCAAGTACACGCCGCCTGCCGGGCGCATCTCAGTGACGACGAAGCGGCGCAAAGACACCGTCGCCATCGAGGTCAGCGACACCGGGCCGGGTATCCCGGCCCAGGACCTGGCCAACATCTTCGAGCGGTTCTATCGAAGCGACACCTCGCGCACGCGTGGCTCCGGCGTCGGCGGTTTCGGACTGGGACTCGCGATCGCGCGCAGTATCACCGAGGAGCTGGGCGGCACGCTCGGCGTGGAGAGCAAGCTCGGTCTCGGCACGACGTTCACCCTGACCGTGCCGCGAGGGCGCGTTTAGCACCTCGCTGCCGGGTCAAGCTCGCCTTCCGCATGGCCGATACCTTCATTGAGGTGTCTCCAACTGCAGGGGGCGGTGACTAGACTCTGCGCGATAGCATGCGCTCCGCATTCTCGACCCCGGAGTGGCATTCGACTGCCGACGCGTTCCTACAGACGCGCGGCCTGTCGTTGTTCGTCATGGATCTCGTGGCGGACGAGTGCCTGTGGGGATCGGGTCGATGCGGCTACTGTCATGTTTCTCTGGACAGCCTCGAGCCGAGGCCACTGGAGTGCTATGGCCGTTTGCCCAAAGCCCGAGACGTCGTCGCCTGCCTCACTTGCCGCGCCGGCCTTGCGAACTGCCTCGCACCCGTCGTCGTTGACGGTCGTGTCGTCGCTCACGCGGCGGTGAGCGGCTTCGTCTCCTCCACCCGCGAGCGTCGGCGACTGTACGAGCACCTCATCGGTCGCGACGTGCGTGAGGAGGTGGCACGGCTCGCGGTGCGCGGCATGCCGATCGTCACACGCCGCGAGATCGAGGGTTACGCCCGCCTCGCCGCGTCGCTTGCCGAGTCCGCGCTCGTCGTGCAGTCAGCGGCAGGTGCCGCCGCCGATGCACTTCACGAGCCCGTGTCCGACAGCGGCGACGCGGTGATGGATGCGGCCTTGGACGTCACTCGTGCGCTGAGCGATCCCACTGAGACCTCCGCTCGGCTTCTCGCGAACGCACTCGCGCTCTTCGGCGGGTCCGCCGGTACGATAGCGATGTCGCGCCCCGAGGGCTGCGTAGCGGTGCTGGCTTCTGCCGGCGAGGGGATGCCTCCCAAAGGCGCGCAGCTTCGGCTGGAGGGGGGCGCCGCAGCCAAGGCGATCACGTCGGGACGGACTGTGGTCGTTAGCGACGGCCGAGGATCGCGCCTGGGCAGGCGCGGGTGCACCCTGGTGACTCCTCTCATAGTCGGGAACACGGCCACCGGCGCATTCGAGCTGCGTCTTGCGCGGAGCGAGGCCCTCGAGGCATCGGTCGTGCGACGCATCGAGCGCTTCGCCAGATTCGCCGCGCTCGCAATAGCGCACGCAGAGCGGGACGCCGCAAATGGCTGCGCCCTGACGACTGCTCTGCGGGCGAATGACTTCGGCACGACGCTTGGCGGCGTCACAGATGGAGACGACGTAGTGTCGGCCGTCCTCGAGGAGCTCTGCGCGAGCTTCACGTTCGATGTTGGCGGTGTGATCGTCACTGGCATGGGTCGGGACCGGGCCGATCTGGTCATGGAGGCAGAACTCGCTCCCGGCGAGGTCGACATGCTGGTAGGCAAGGCAGCCAACCGCGACCTCAGGGCCCATCCGCTCGACGAGGTAGCGCGCGTTGTACGCGGCGGCCCTCCCGCAGGCGGCGGCAAGGGGCGACCGAACTGGGCGCTCATCTCGACACCGCTCGTCGGTGGCGCCCAGCAGGTCGGTCATCTCTTCTGCGCGTCGGCCTCGGCGAGGCGTTTCTCGCGGGCCGACCGGCGACTGCTAGAGGGGATCGCGGCGCACGCGGGGCCGGCGATCGAACGCGCGGCCCTCTTCGCGCGCGTCCGTGCCGACCAGGCGGCGTCGGTACCACTCGCGGTCCCGACGGCTCCCACGGCCGCGCGCGAGGGCGGCGTCGGGTCCGGAATCCGGGCGTAGGTGGCGGCATGCCGGACATCGGACGTGTGCTAGAATCCAGCCACTTTCCCCGCCCCCACGAGGGTTGTCGTGAAGCGTTCTCGCTACGTCGCACAGGCGGGGGTCATCGCGGCCGTCTACGCCGCGTGCACCCTTGTCGTGATCCAGAACCCGCTGGGCTATGGTCCCGTGCAACTTCGCATCAGCGAGGCGCTGACGGTGGTTGCACTGTTCACTCCCGCAGCCATACCAGGTCTGGCACTCGGCTCGGCGGTTGCGAACTCATTCATGCTGGCGATCTTCCCCCTGGCTTGGCTGGACGTCGTATTCGGCTCACTCGCGACCCTGCTAGGCGCCGTGTGGACGTGGCGCATGCGGGAGCGCCCGAAGGTGGCGCTGGCCGGGCCGGTTGTGGCGAACGCTCTCATCGTGCCAGCGTATCTGCCGATAATGCTTGCGAGTGCGGGTTTCTACCGTGTCCCGGGGCTGGGCATAGACGTGTCAGGCCAGTGGTTCGCGATGTACCTGTTCGGCGTGCTCGCGGTGCTGGTCGGCCAGTCTATTGCTGTGTATGGACTTGGATTGCCGCTCGTTTCCGTGCTGAGGCGAGCTGGAGCCGAACAGCTGAGCCGAGACTGAAGGGAGTGACGTGATGCACCGGACGGGGCTGCATGCGTCTTTCCCTGCGCCGAGCGTCTCAACGCCCACGTCCGTTCCCCAGCGTCCGGACGAGCCGCTGATCTCGGTAGACGTCGAGAACTGCCGCGAGTGCTGGGGCTGTGTCAGGCACTGTCCGGCGCGTGCGATACGTGTCGTGGACGGCCGGGCGGAGATCATCGCCGAGAAGTGTGTCCAGTGCGGCATGTGCGTGGCCGAGTGCAGCACCTGTGGCCACGTGGTCCGCGACGACATCCCCCGTGTCCGCGAGCTTCTGTCCAGCGGGAGGCCCGTCGTCGCAGTACTGGCGTCCGAGTTCGTCGCCGCGCTGCACCCCATGACGCCGCCTGAGATCGAGCGAGCCCTCGAGGCCGCGGGATTCCACGCGATGGAGACAACCGTCATCGGCGAGGAACTCGTGGCTACCGGATACGAGAACGCGCTCGCGCGTCCGGGCCACATCCCCCGGATCCGGTCGACCTGCCCGGTGGCCACGACCTGGGTGCGCAAGTTCCACCCCGAGCTGACCGAGGCGCTCGTGCCACTCGTGCCGCCCTACATCGCGCACGCTCGGCTCGTGAAGCGGCTCTACCCCGAAGGTTGCGCGGTCGTGTACGTATCGCCATGCTACGCGCGCAAAGACGAGATCTTCGATCCCGAAGTCGCCGGTGCCGTGGACGCCGCGATCGACTTCGCTGAGCTGAAGCGCCTCATCTCGGAATCACCATCTCGAGGGCTTGCCCCGGCGCCGACGCCTATGGTGCAGCGAACGCAGCCTGCCAAAGAGATTTCGCTCACAGACGGCTTCCCCAGGCGCACGCTGGAGTCATACGACTTGACGGACAGCGATGTCGTGACGGTGCGCGGACTCCACGAGTTCGAGGAGCTGCTCGCGGCAGTCTCGCGCGGTGAGTTCGCACCTGCCGTGATCGACGTGCTCAACTGCGAGGGTTGCATCGATGGGCCGACGGTGAACCCGGGCCTCTCGGTGTTCGCGAAACGCAACATCGAAGCCTCCGAACGCGAGCGTCAGCCGGTCTCGTCGGTCAGCAGCCGGTCGCTTCTGGGCTACCTGCCGCACGTCGACCTGATGCGCAGCTTCCGGCCCGATCCCGTCGTCGTTCGCGAACCGACGGACTTAGAGATCGACGCGATGCTCGCCGAGGGCGAGTTCGCAAGCCGAAGCGACGTGCTCGATTGTGGCGCGTGCGGCTATCCGACGTGCGTGGAGCACGCGGTCGCGATTCTCACGGGCACCTCGACATGGGACATCTGCTTCCCGCTTCAGCGCCGCAAGTTCCGCCGGGAGAAGGAGCGCCTCGAGGCCTTTGCGACCATCGACGAAGTGACCGGTCTTTGGAACAGGCGGGTCTTCGCGGCGCGGCTCTCCGAAGAGGTCGCTCGCGCCACGCGCTACGGCAGCCCGCTCTCGCTCTTGATGCTCGACTTGGACGACTTCAAGGTCATCAACGACGATCTCGGCCACCTCGCGGGGGACACCGTCCTCGAGGCCGTCGGCAACATGCTTCGCTCTCACTTGCGTGAGAGCGACGTGCCGATCCGATACGGCGGAGACGAGTTCGCCATCATCCTTCCGGGTATCACAAAGACTGAGGCATTCGTCGTTGCCGAGAAGCTTCGGGAGGAGTTGGCCGCGACGGCGGTCACGGTCACGACCGAGGACTCGACGAGAGATGTTCACATCACGGCTTCTCTCGGGGTGGCTTCGGGAGGGTCTCGTACCGCGGAAGCGTTGAGTCTGCTCGAGGCGGCGGATGGCGCGCTGTATCAGGCGAAAGCGAGCGGCCGCAACCAGGTGAGGCTGGCGGTCGGGTAGAGGCGAACCGCCATGCGAGAAGCGCAGGTGTGGACGACCGAGGGCGACCGGATACGATGCGGGCTCTGTCCGCACCGATGCCTGATCGCGCAGGGCAGGCGCGGGTGGTGTGGCGTCCGGGAGAATGTCGGCGGGACCCTTCAGGCACTCACGTACGGCCTGGTGTCGTCGATCGCGGTCGACCCGATCGAGAAGAAGCCGGTCTTCCACTATCACCCCGGGAGCCGGGTCCTGTCGCTCGGCAGCGTCGGATGCTCCATGCGTTGCGGGCACTGCCAGAACTGGCAGATCAGCCGCAGCTCACCCGAGGATGGGAGTGTCCGGCTCGGCGTTATGACGCCCGAGGCGCTCGTCGACCTCGCCGAGGAAGAACGCTGCCCCGGGATCGCATTCACGTACAACGAACCTGTCATCACCGCGGAATTCGTCCGGGATGCATCACTGGTCGCTCACCGGCAGGGCCTGTTCACCGTGATGGTGACCAACGGCTACATCACGGAGGAAGGGCTCGACTTCCTCGGCGATGCGATCGACGTGTGGCGTGTTGACGTGAAGGGCTTCTCCGACGAGGCGGTGCAGCGCCTGTGCAAGGTGCGACACGCCGACGTCGTGAGAGCGATGGCGGCGCGTGCGAAGGCCCGATGGGGCATGCACGTTGAGGTCGTCACGAACGTCGTTCCAACCATCAATGACAACGACGACGAACTCGTCGGCATTGCCGAGTGGATCGCATGCGACTTGGGAGTCGACACGCCGTGGCACGTGACGAGGTTCATGCCTTACCTCGAGTTCTCCGAACTCGAGCCCACGCCCATCGAGACCCTCAGGCACGCGCGCGAGATCGGACGCAAGGCGGGACTGCGCTATGTGTATCTGGGTAACGTCGCCGAGCCTGGCGGAGAGGACACCGAATGTCCGGCTTGCGGAGGCGTTGCGGTACAGCGCACGGGGTACACGACGCGTGCGGTCGGGCTTCGCGGCGGGTCGTGTGCTACGTGCGGAGCCGATCTGAATATCGTCACTCCTGCGTAGACCCGCAGGGCGCCTCCGCGTCATGCGGCGTCGCTCGCTCAGGTATCATGTAGGGCGCTGGAACAACCATCATCCGCTCGCTCATCCGCCAGCGGTCACTCATCCGAATAGCTCTCGAGAGGTGTCCGACTCGTGCCGTGTGTCGTCATCCCCACGTTCTGGACTGGCCGAAGAGGTCGCCAGGACGAGCGCCTGCTCGGCGTGTACGACCATCCCACTCCCGTGGACCAGGAAGGCACACTCGCCGACTGCCTGAGTTCGCTTCGGCGGGTGAAGGGACTCGAGCACGTCGTCGTCATCGTTGCGGTCACGGACAACGCGATCGAGCACGAGGCTGCAGATCGCGTACACCAGACTCTGCGCGACTTCCCCGACATCGACGCGATCATGATCGGTCCGGCTGCCATGGGCTCGCTTCACCGACGGCTGGAGCAGGTGGAATTCGCCGACATGATCCATGGCGTGAACCTCATCGGCTACGGCGCCGTTCGCAACGTGGGGCTCATCGCTTCGGCGGTCCTCGGCTATGACGAGGTCATCTTCCTTGACGACAACCTCATCGTGACCAGCGATGATTTCATCGAGACCGCGATGCTGGGGCTGGGCCAGAAGTTCGAGGGCAGCAATACGCCAGTGCTCGCGAAGACGGGGTACTACACCGACGGTGAGGGCCGCTACCAGCGCAATGACGCAGCGCACTGGTCGGATATGTTCTGGCGGCAGCGCGACGCGGTCAACGAAGCGCTGGCCGTCGTCTCCAAGCCACCCCGCATCCAGCGTTCCTCGATCGCTTTCGGCGGGTGTCTGGCGCTGCACCGACATATGTACGCGAACGTCTCGTTCGACCCGTGGGTACTTCGCGGCGAGGACATCGACTACGTGATCAACGCACGGATGCACGGCGCCGACGTGTTCCTCGACGATGCGTGGTCGGCCGTACGTCAGCCGCTCGAGGTCACCAGCCCCGCGCTGAGGTTCAGGCAGGACGTGTACAGCTTCGTATACGAGCATCGCAAGATCGAGTTCGCGAAGTCCCAGGTCGACCTTCGGCAGGTCACGCCGAAGTCGATGATGCCCTACCCGGGCCGCTTCATCGACTCCTCGGTCGGCATGCGGGCGACCATGACCGCTCTGCTTCGGGCCGTATCGCATCCCGAGAAGAAGGCGTACCTGTCTGTCGCATGGCACGCGATGCGCGACGCGAACGAGTACGCGCGGACGAACTGCCAGAACTACTTCGAATTCCAGCGTCGCTGGCCGATGCTGATCGACCGGATCTGGGACGACGTACCGCTGCAGACGATGTTCACCGGCGAGCGCAAGATAGACAGGACCACGCTCACCGGCCGCTTCCCGGTGATAACCGAGTAGGCGGACCGTCTCGTGCCCACGTGGGCGTTGACGGTCGCCATCGGCTTCGTCTCGGGAGTCCTCTCGGGAATGTTCGGCATCGGAGGCGGCGTCATCACGACGCCCGCCCTGCGGCTGCTCCTGCACACCTCCGCGCTGGTGGCCGTGGGCACGCCGTTGCCAGTCATTCTCCCAAGCGCGGTGACCGGTGCGATCGCGTATTCCCGCCGAGGACTCGCCGACCTGAGAACCGGAGCGACCGTCGGCCTTGTTGGCTCGGCGTTCGCCGTGCTAGGCGCTCTTGCCACGGTTCGTGTCGGAGGACGAGTCGTACTCGTGACGACGGCCGTACTGATCGTCTACATGGCCATCGACATGACGTTGCAGGTTCTTTCGGCACCACGGTCGGCCGGCGAAGCGCCCGCCGAGGCCGACGCGGAGGCCATGGCGGCAGCAGATCGCCGACCTTCGCTGGCCGGCCTCGCTGTTCTCGGCGTCGTGACCGGGCTCTACTCGGGGTTCCTGGGCCTCGGCGGTGGATTCATCCTGGTGCCGATGCTCAGCCGATGGTTTCGCTTTCCCATCAAGCGAGCGGTCGGGACGAGTCTCGTCGCGGTCGGTCTCCTCGCCATACCCGGCTCGATCAGCCACTACCTGCTCGGCAACGTCGACGTGCGCCTCACCGTCCTTCTAATCGTCGGGGTCATCCCCGGAGCCCTGGTCGGAGCGCGCATCACGTTCGGGGCGAGCGAGCGGTTCGTGCGAATCGGCTTCGCGGCATTGTTAGCGGTCGTGGGGCTGCTCCTCGCGGCGAGCGAGTTCGGTTGGCTGGGGTGAGCGACGTGGCCGGCGGCTACCATCCCGTTTCCGATATGGAGTTCGACGCGCTCTGGCGAGCGGCGGGAGCGTCGCACGTGCTCGGCAGCAAGGCTGACATGGAGACCTGGCGGCTACGAGAGCCATGGTCGGTGCGTATGAGCGACGCGGGCGAAGCGATCATGTTGCAGCGCTGGCGCGACCATTTGGACGTTCTCCAGATACGCAAGGCGTGGTGTTCACCCAAGCGGACCGCCGCCATGCTCGAAGATGTTCGCCGGGTCGCAGCGGAGCAGGGGTTCAGCACGCTGCTCTCCCCGCTGTTGGACGAAGGAACGGTCAAACCGTACGTGGATGCCGGGCTCTCGGCGACGATCGGCCTGATCGCGTACACGTTCGGCCCGGTCGCCCTGAGACGCTGCGCGCCTCCGCGTGGCGTTGAGCTCAGGCTGGGGACCGATGCGGACGTGGACGGTGTCGCTGCGCTCGAAGCGGCGTGCTTCTCGCCCTTCTGGAGACACTCCCGAGGAGAGGTGGAGCGGCATTTCCGCGCCGGTCGCATGCTCGTCGCCGAGGAGAACGCGAGGGTCGTCGGCTATACTCTCACCACCCTGAACGGTGGGTCGGCGACGCTCGCCCGCGTCGCCGTGCATCCCGAAGCCCGACGCCGGGGACTCGGACGCGCGCTCGTCGCGGAGGCCTCGGAACACGCAAGGCAGGCGGGCGCCTCCGCTGTGACGCTGTGTACGCAGGAGAAGAACGATGCGTCTCGCGCTCTCTACGCATCACTTGAACTTGTGGAACTCCACGGCCGGCTCGTTCTGGCGGCCGACCCCTCCGTGCGCTTCTAGCCGGCCGTCGGCCTTGGGACCGCACGTATGAGGCGGTCGTTCGTCATCGACTTGCTCATGGTCGCCACCATTTCGCTCCTCGTGATAACCGCGCTGCTCGCGCTGTTCGTTCCTCTTCCTCGCGCGGCCGGAACGGCGGCTGTCGTCGGACTCACGGTCGTGGCGGTGGTCTCGGTGGCCGGACGCCTTCTTGCGCGCGCGGACAGACTTCGGGCGCGTCAGTCACAGCAGACGCTGGAGATCGTCAACCAGTGCCTGCCGTACTTGCGCGAAGGTCTTGACGCCGATACGGCGCGGGAGGTGTGCCGCATCATTCTTGCCGAGTCCGACGCCGCCGCCGTGGCGGTCACCGACACGGAGCGGATCCTGGGCTTTGCCGGGGTCGGTGCGGACCACCACGCCGTCGGCGGCCCGGTGCTCACCCGAGCGACGAGGGACGCGCTGTCCGGAGGCGACTACCTCGTGCTGAGCTCGCGCGAAGACATCGGTTGCGACCGCGAGGGATGCCCGCTCTCATCGGCGATCGTGGCTCCGCTGTTCGTCCGCCATAGGCCGGAAGGCACCCTCAAGCTGTACTACTCGGATTCGAGGCAACTCGAGGAAACCCATCTGGACATGGTGCAAGGGCTTGCGCGACTGCTGTCCACACAGCTCGAGCTCGCGGAGCTGGATCGACAGTCCAAGCTAGCCACTCGGATGGAACTCCAGGCTCTTCAGGCGCAGATCAATCCGCACTTCCTCTTCAACACGATCAACACGATCGCCAGCTTGATTCGCACGGATCCTCCTGAGGCTCGCACGCTGCTCAGGGAATTCGCCGCCTTCTACCGGCGCACGCTCGAACACGGTGAAGAACTCATCACGCTGCGGCAGGAACTCGAGTACACGCATATGTACCTGACGTTCGAGCAGGCCAGATTCGGGGAACGGTTCAGAGTCGAGGAGCATGTCGCGGACCAGGCCGAGGCGGTCCAGGTTCCCGCGTTCATCGTCCAACCACTCGTCGAGAATGCCCTGCAGCACGGTATGCGCGAGCGGGGCACCTTGTGCATTACGATCGACGCGCAGGTTTCAGAAGGCTGTCTTCGCGTGCACGTCATTGACGACGGTAGGGGTATTCCTCCGGCGGACCTGCCACACGTGTTCGAGCCCGGCTTCGGCCGAGGGCTAGGCATCGCGCTTCGAAACGTGGACGATAGGCTTCGCGGACATTTCGGTCCGGAGTCCGGGCTTTCCATCGAAAGTGAGGAAGGGGTGGGTACCACGGTGACGATGTCGATAGCGTTCGATCCCGACCGCCCCGGGGCGTGCCAGCTATGACGCTGCGCGCGCTCATCGTCGACGACGAACCCCCGGCCCGCTCCGAACTGCGCTACCTCCTCGACGAGGCCGGCGGCGTGGAAGTCGTCGGCGAGGCCTCCGACGCAAGCGAGGCGATGCAACTCATACGGGCGATTTCCTACGACGTCATCTTCCTCGACATCGACATGCCGGGACTCACGGGCGTCGAACTCGCCGAAACGCTCTCCGGGTTGGACAGGAGTCCCGCCGTGGTGTTCGTGACCGCGCACAGCGAGCATGCAGTGAAGGCATTCGAGGTCGCTGCCGCCGATTACCTGGTCAAGCCCGTGGAACTCGATCGTCTCAAGTCCGCCATCGAGCGGGTCACGCCTGAACAACCCGTATCTCGCGTGGAGCGCGTGCTCGTCGAAAAGGCTGGGCGCAAACTGCTGATTTCAGTCGAGGACATCTACTACGTGATGGCGAAGGACGACTACTCCTACCTCTTCACGGCCAACGAGCGCTACCTGTCCACGTCCTCGCTCGCGCACCTCGAGGCGAAGCTCGCCGCGAGCGGATTCTTCAGGGTGCACCGCCGTTTCCTCGTGAACCTCGCGCAGGTGAGGGAGGTGGCGCCGATGTACGGCGGGACATTGCTGCTCGTGCTGAAGGATCCGGCGGGGACTGAGGTTCCCGTCTCGCGCCGCCGGGTGCCCGCGCTCAAGAAGGCGCTCGAGATCTGAGGCTCTCATGCTCATCGGCGTGATCTCCGACACCCACGGGACCGTGCCGAGCTGGATCGGCACGGCGTTCGCCGGGGTCGACCTCATCATCCACGGCGGCGATGTCGGTCGCGCGGCGGTGT
Source organism: uncultured Actinomycetes bacterium (assembly GCA_963725795.1). Classification (GTDB taxonomy): domain Bacteria; phylum Actinomycetota; class Coriobacteriia; order Anaerosomatales; family CAVRZR01; genus CAVRZR01. The sequence continues at coordinate 257,984 of CAVRZR010000003.1, forward strand.
TGGACGAATTGGGGTGCATCGCGCCGGTCGTTGCCGTACGAGGCAACGTGGACACAGAACTCGACGTCTCTGCTCTGCCCGACCATCGTCGCCTCGAACTCGAGGGCGTTGGCGTGCTCGTGGTGCACAAGCCCGAGCATGTGCGTTCGCTGGTCGGGGCGGACGACGTCGGCGTCGTGATAGTAGGACACACGCACCGGGCGCGAATCGGCTCAAGCGGTCACTATCTGATTCTGAATCCGGGTTCGGCATCCCGCTCGGTCGGCGAAGGCCACACCGTGGCGCTTGCTTCGAATCGACGGGGGTCGGCCACGGGCGGAGATCGTCCGGGAGCCGCATCTACCCTGAGCGGGTCGGCCGTCATGCGGACTCCGGCGGAAGAACGCGTGAACGGGGCCGGTGTGTCCACCGGCCCCGTTCGTTCAGTCACCATGCGCTCGAAGGAGCGCTCAGTTGTTCGAATCAGTGCCGCGGGTGGCTAGGCTCTAGCCTCCGCTGCCTTCTCTTCACGCACGGACGCAAACGACTCGTCCTTGTGGATGTTGATCTTGTAGGTCTCCTTCACGAAGATTGCGCCGACGATGAAGCAGATGCCTGCGATGACCATCGGGTACCAGAGACCCGCGTAGTTGTTCTTGGTCACTGTGAGCAGGCTCAGTCCGATAATCGGAACCAAGCCGCCGAACACGCCGTTGCCGATGTGGTAAGGCAAGGACATCGACGTGTAGCGGATCTTCGTCGGGAAGAGCTCGACCAAGAACGCGGCGATCGGGCCGTAGACCATCGTCACGAACATGACCTGGATGAACACGCAGATCCCCAGGATCAGCATGTTGTACCCGGAGTAGTCGAAGAGGAACTTCTGGAACTTGACCGTGAGGGAGTCGCCAACCGCGATCTCCGTGATTGGGACCTCTTCGAACTTCGTCGGGTCGTCAGGAGCGTCCGCTGTCGGGATGGCAACCACCGGAACGGCCTTACCCTCCGACTCGGCTGTCGCCGCGGCCTTGGTGAAGTTGTCGACGTCAGCTTGCGCCGCGACGTACGAAGCCGGCGCGTTCGCGGCCATCAGGCCGTAGATGGGGTAGTACAGCAGGACGGCGAGGAGCATGCCGGCCAGCATGATCGATTTGCGGCCCATCTTGTCGGAAAGCCACCCGAAGAAGACGAAGAACGGCGTGGCGACAACCAGTGCGCCGGCGACGATGACGTTCGAGTCCACGAGCGGTGCGTGGAATACCTTCTGGATGTAGAAGAGAGCGTAGAACTGGCCCGTGTACCACACGACGCCCTGTCCCATCGTGGCGCCCAAGAGCGCGATCATGACCCACTTGAGGTTGAACGGGTTCACGAAGCTCTCGACCAGCGGGTTGCGCGAGAGCTGGCCGGCGGCCTTCTTCTTCGCGTACAGGGGGGACTCTTTCAGCGAGAGCCTGATGTAGATCGACACAGCGACCAAGAGGATCGAGACGAGGAACGGTATTCTCCAGCCCCAAGCGTCGAATGCCTCCGGGGTCATGCTGAGCTTTGTCACGGTGATGACGCCGAGTGACAGGAACAGGCCCAGCGTGGCGGTGATCTGGATCCAGCTCGTCATGAAGCCGCGCTTACCGTCTGGAGCGTGCTCGGCGACGAAGGTGGCGGCTCCGCCGTACTCACCACCGAGTGCGAGTCCCTGCAATACGCGCAGGATGACGAGGATGATGCCCGCCATGGCACCGATGACGGCCTGGGTAGGCAAGATGCCCACCGCGAAGGTGCACAGGCCCATGAGCGACATCGTGATGAAGAACGTGTACTTGCGGCCGATCATGTCGCCCAGGCGCCCGAAGAACAGCGCGCCGAAGGGGCGGACCATGAAGCCGATAGCGAATGTGAGGAGCCAGGCGAGCGTGTCTCCGAGGGCGGTCCCCGTGTTGTAGAACTTGCCGGCAATAACCGTCGTCAGGCTGCCGAAGATGTAGAAGTCGTACCACTCGATCATCGTTCCCGCCGAGGATGCGGTGATGACCTTCACGATCGTGCCTTTTGGCTCTTCGTATTCCTCCAAGTCCAAGTGCTCTTCAGTCATGTGACCCTCCTTCTCCTAACGCTGTATCTCGGAAAGCCCGCGTCGTGATCGATTGCGGCGCAGAGACGCGCTCTACGCCTCCGAGAAGATGCTAGGCGTAGGCATCGAGAGGCGTGAAACACCAGCTGGGGAACGGTGTCACCTTATCCGCGAACGGCAGGCTAGGCACCGCGAACGGTGAATCCGGCATGCACCCGATGTCGGGTTGGGCGAGGTCCTATGGAATCGCAGAACCGGCGCCCGCGGCCGCGATCAGGGCCTCGGCTAGCGCCCGAACGGATTCGGGTTCGCTGTCCGGAGAGGTCGATCCTCATTACGCGCCGATGCCGATCGGCTAGCGTTGCCAGGTCGCCTTCGGCTTGCGCCCTGTGCAGCCGGGCCAGGCCGAAGGGCTTCCCGGGGATGTCGACGTCGGCCGCGTCTCTCGCCGTGACCACGAGGAAGACTCCCTCATCGGGCCCGCCCTTGTGCAGCTGACCGGTCGAGTGCAAGTAGCGTGGTCCAAGTTCGAGGCAGACTGCTCTCCCGGTCGCCGAAGCCACGGCGGACGAAGCGGTGCGAAGCGGTTCGATCCTCGGCTCGTCATACGGAAGGTAGGCGAGCACGCCGAAGTAGTCACTTGGCCTCAGAGCGTCGAACGCCGGAGCTAGCGCCTCGGACAGGGTTGCCGGTGCTTTGGCAGGCCCGGCGAGTCTGCCGGCGTACGTGACGTCGACATCGTCCACACGCAATGTAGGGGTCGTCGTCCGCCCGCCCTCAAGGACCGCGATGGTGGCCTTCTTCGCCTCACCGACGTCGGGCTCGTCGAAAGGATTGATGCCGAGCAGGTAGCCCAGCATCGCAGTGGCGTACTCCCAGCGTACGAACTGCGCCCCTATGTCGTGCGGATCGTCGAGTTGGATCTCGAAGACCGGATGGCCTTCGGCGCGGAGCGCCTCGCCCCAGGCGCCAAGTCGCTGGTCGTCCGATGCTGCCAACAGCACGATCGCGCGATCATCACCGAACCCGCTGGGCGTCGTCTGCGCGCTCTCCGGTACTGGAACGATGCCCAGCCCGCGCTTGCCGGTCGATTCCGCCAGGAGCTGCTCCACCCAGAGCGCGAAGGACGCGTACTGCTTGGAGCATGCGACGGTGAGCTTGTCCCGTCCCACGGTGCTGGCGTCGTAGATCCAGGCGGCGAGGGACGCGGCAGGGTTATCGTCGTCCGTCGTCGTGCACGCGCGCTCTTCCTCGGCGGCGTGCACAAGCAGTCGCTCCACGCTCACTCCCAACAGGGCTGCGGGGAGGAGGCCGAACGCTGTGAGAGCCGAGAACCTGCCGCCGACGTCCCTCGGCGTCTCCAGCGTGAGACGCATGCCATCTGCGCGGCCGAGCTCCAGCAAGGGCGTACCGGGATCCGTCACGGCGATGAAGTGGCTGCCGGCAGCCTCGCGACCGAGCGAGTCGTCGGCCCAGCGTCGGAAGATCGCGTACAGCGAAAGCGGCTCGATGGTCGTGCCCGACTTGCTTGAGAGCACGAAGTAGGTAGACGGCGGATCTAGTCTCCGCATGAGTGAAGTGACCGTCAAAGGCGAGGTCGTATCGAGCACGGTCAGCCGCGGGTGGAGCGGGCCCGGGCCGAAGATCTCGCTGAAGACCAACGATGCGAGCGACGAACCGCCCATCCCGAGCAAGACGACGTCCGTGGCGCCTTCGCCGACGAGCTCATCGGCGATGGTGCGGTAGTTTGCTACCCCGTCCGTCGCCGCCGCGACCGCGGCGAGCCCGATCCAGCCCAGACGATCGAGCACCGCATCCCCGGCGGCCTGCTCGGCGAAGAGCGACACATCGCGCTCGGCGAGGCGTGCGATCACGTCGTCTTCCAGTAAGGTTCGCATCCCGCCCATGTGCTGTCCTCCGTCGCAGAAGCCTCGTCCGGCCTAGCCGCCGGCACTCTCGATCGAGACCGGTTCGCGCAGCGATGGTGGTTCGAGCCTTGAGACGATCACGCCCCCAGCCACCACCAGCGACCCTCCTGCAATCGTTGCCGCCGTGAGGGGCTCGCCCAGCAACATCGCTGCGAACACGACTGCACTGACCGGCTCGGTGTACGTCAGCACTGCAGCGCGGTCGGTACGCACCTGTCGGAGTCCGCCCAAGAAGATGATTCCCGCGAACGCGGTGTGAACGACGCCGAGGATGGCGAGCGCCGCATACGAGCTGAGGCTCGTCGGACCCTTGCCCTGGCTGTAGAGGATAGCGACAAAGGGCAGGAGTATCAGGCTCGCGACGGTGTACTCGACCGCCATGAGGGCCCCGCCCGATACGCCGCGAAGGATGTTCTTGCTCCTGAGCAGCAGCGTCGCGTACGTCAACGCCGAGCCGAAAGCCATGACGGCTCCAACGAGCTCGGGCCCCCCGGCGACCCTCAGCCCCTGAGGGGCGAGTATGACGACGATGCCCCCGAGCGAGAGCGCGAGCGGCACGACAATGCGACTGTCGAAGCGCTCGCGGGTGACCAGCGGGGAGAGCGCGGCAACAAAGACGGGCGCCGTGTAGCCGAGGAGTTCGGCGGTTGCGACGGTCGTCAGATCGAGCGCGGTCAGGAAGAGCACCCAATTGAGCGCGAGCACCGCGCCCTGAACCGCGACCTGCGCGAGCTTTCGGCGCGGCAGCCCGGTAATCTCGCCAAGTCGTTTCGTTGCCGCCATGAAACCCCACACGACGAGCGCAGCGAAGAAGACCCGGTAGAACACTTTGATCATGGAACTGCCGTCGGCGGCTCTCAAGACCACCGGAATGGAACCCCAGATCAGGCCTGCGGCGGCCACCCGTGCAAGGCCGATCCGCTCGTCTCGTCGGTCCGTCACCTGCGGCGAACCAGTGCTCCGCATGAGTCCATGCGCCTCAGTGTATCGGACGGAGGCACGTGAGTTTGCGCGCACGCAGTCAGCGACTAACACCCGCAGAGCCACGGCATATCATGGAATATACTGTGGTATAGGCTGTGTCACGCGACTGAGTCCACCCTGGGCGCAATGCCCGACCGTCACGAAGCTTTGCTAGAGGCCACATCATGCCGATGGACAGTCCGTCGATCATCTCCCACGTGGAGCAATTGCGGGTCGCGTCCGACCCAAGCCGGTGGGCCCTGCTCAAGCGGCTGATGGCCGCACCGGCTTCGCTTTCCGCACTCGGACGCGAGTTCGGCAAACCTGCGTCGTGGGCGCGGTACCACCTCAAGGAGCTGGAGCGCGTCGGACTGGTGCGGCTCGCCGAGGTCAGGCAACACAAGAACTACGCGGAGCACCTGTATGCCGCGACTGCACCCGCCTTCTCGGTGAGGATGCTTGTCACTCCCGAGGCCGATTCGTCCGACGCGCTCGTCTTGCTCGGAAGCGACGACATGGCGGTGACCCTGCTCGCCGGCGAGGCGAGACTTGAAGGAACGCCTGTCTGGGCAGGCGCGGTGGGCAGCTTAGACGGCATGATTGCCGTGCATCAGGGACTTGCCGACATCGCCGGATGCCATCTCTACGAACCCGAGACCGGCGAATACAACACCGTCCACGCGCGGTGCATGTTCCCGGGGGAACCCGTGGTGATGGTCACAGTGGCTGAACGCGAGCAGGGCTTCCTCGTCGCGCCTGGTAACCCGCGCGGCATCGGGGCGTTGGAAGATCTCGCACGTCCGGACGTCCGCTTTCTGAACCGCAACCCGGGGTCCGGGACTCGCGTATGGTTCGATTGGGCGCTGCACGGGGCGGGCATCCCGCCAGAAGCCGTCAATGGCTACGCAGACTGGGTCTCTACTCACGGCGAAGCCGCCGCTGCGGTGAGCTCCGGGGAGGCTGACGTGAGCGTCGGCATCCGCGCGGCTGCCGAGCCCGCTGGGATCACGTTCGTTTCACTCGCGCACGAGCGCTACGATCTGATCATCCCGGAGAACCGAATTGACGACGCCCGCATACAGCGACTGCTGAACAGACTCACGGAACCGACTTTCGAGGCCGAGGTGCGTCGTCTTGGCGGGTATTCGACAGAGCAGACGGGTCGGGAGCGTCGGGTAGGCCTGTAGAACGCGCAGGTTATCTCCGGTTGCCACGTTCGTACGTTGGCTTGCTTCTCGGCTTGCCGAGCTGCCTCCAGTCCGTCTCGGTCATCTCGACGTGATAGTGCGCCGCGGCCCTTCGGATGTTCGCGAACGCGAGCTCGCGATCTTCGTCTGTGACATCCTCCACCTGATCGAAGCGAGCGAGCGCGTTGCGGACGTGGCTGGCACCCGTCAGTGGCTCCTTGCGCTGCTTGGGGAAGGCGAACGCCGAGTCCGGGAGCTCGGCTTCCCGCGCCTCGGACAACTTGCCATGCGTGTCGTTCGGTCGCCACGTGGTCTCGGGCACAGCAATCCACCTCCTGCTTCGAAGATACCCTCTGCGCGGCATCGCGCACGCTGCGCTGGTACATACCCACTTAGCGCACACCGCTTCGACGTTCGCATGCCGGAGGTTCGCCGCATGGAGGGGGTGGCAAGCCCGCGAGGTTGCCTGCCGGGGGTCGAGGGTAGAAGATAGGTGCGTGCGCCGGACGCTGCGGCGAACCGATGCTGTCCCACCTACGGGCGCACGGCGTGACGCATCGAGCCCAGCACGTCGCTGGAGCTGGCGGGGGGAGTTGCGATGATGACTCGGCGGTCGTCTCAGTCGCGCCTTGTTCGGTATTGTCAGACCGAGTCGAGGACCTGGAACAAGCCCAAGGCGTTCGCGAAGGGGACATTGCGAGTAGCGCTCGTCGCCGCGCTGGCTCTCGTGCTGGTCGCACCCTCCGGTGCTGCCGGTGACCCAGGCCGATCTGAGCAGCGCGTACGCGCGCAAAGCCTCGCCTCGAGCGCGTGGCCGATGTTCCGTCACGATGCCTCGCATCGCGCCGAGAGCGCCTATTCGGGACCCAAGTCCCCCGCGCAGAAGTGGGCCTTGAGCACCGGGGAATGGATCCGATCGTCGCCGGCCGTCGGGCCAGATGGCACCGTGTACGTGGGAGGAGACGACGGCTACCTGCACGCCGTGCGCTCGAACGGCTCCAAGAAGTGGTCGTTCGAGACCGACGACTGGGTGCGGTCCTCTCCGGCGGTAGGATCCGACGGCACGGTCTACATCGGCAGCCAGGACGGCAAGCTCTATGCGGTCAACGCGAACGGCACTCAGAAGTGGGCGTTCGAGACCGACAACTGGGTCGAGTCATCTCCCGCGCTCGGTTCAGACGGCACGGTCTACGTCGGCAGCGACGACGGCAAGCTCTACGCGATCAACCCAAACGGAACTCAGAAGTGGTCGTTCGCGACCGGCGAGTGGGTGCGGTCCTCCCCGGCCGTGGGCCCTGACGGCACGGTCTACGTCGGCAGCGACGACGACAAGCTCTACGCGCTCAACCCCAACGGCACTCAGAAGTGGTCGTTCCAGACCGGCGACTGGGTGCGGTCCTCCCCGGCCGTGGGCTCTGACGGCACGATCTACGTCGGCAGCGACGACGGCAAGCTCTACGCGGTCAACCCCAACGGCACCCAGAAGTGGTCGTTCCAGACCGGCCACTGGGTGCGATCTTCCCCGGCCGTGGGATCTGACGGTTCAATCTACGTCGGCAGCGACGACGGCAAGCTCTACGCCCTCAATGCGTTCGGGGCGCTGCGTTGGACGTTCGCGACGGGCGACTCGATCGAGTCGTGCCCGGCGATCGGCGCTGACGGCACCGTCTACGTCGGGAGCGAAGACGGCAAGATCTATGGGATCAGCCCGGCCGGAGCTAAGAAGTGGTCTGTCGCCACCGGCGATTGGGTCGAGTCCTCTCCGGCGATAGGCGCGAACGGCACCCTGTACGTGGGCAGCGACGACGGGAAGCTTCGCGCGCTTGCCGATGGGGTGGTCGCCCTCAAGAAGGTGGTGATCTCCGCGAGCGTGGGGCCCACCCGGGTCTCATACAACGGCGTCGTTACGGTTCGGGCCACGCTGAAGACGGCGTCGGGAGCACTGCTCAAAGGCCGGCGTCTCACGCTGTATTCCTCGAGCAACAGCAGCGATTGGAAGAGCGTTCGGACGGTTGGATCCTCCAGCGGCTCGTACGCGACCACACTCAGGCTTACGCGGAAGACCTACCTCCGCTGGCGTTACGCGGGCGACTCGGTGTACGCCGTCGGCTACAGTTCAGCGAAGAGCGCGACCTCTCGCGCCTACCTGACGCCACCGAACGTGCCCAAGCGGCAGTCGTTCAATCGAAGCTACAGTGCGAGCGGCTATCTGAAACCACGCCACTCCGACGACTACTCCTCCCCCGTGAAGTGCTACTGGTACTCGCGCAAAGGTGGGCGCTGGGTTCTCGAGGGCACGACAGATGCCTACGTGGACGACTACAACGGATACTCGCGATTCACGACGTCGTACAGCTGGTATGGATCAGGCAGCTGGACGTGCCGAGTAAGGGCCTATCATTCCGACGGCAGCCACGCCGCGACATGGTCAGCGTGGCGCTACTTCAGCGTGCACTAACAGATCCGCGGCAGCTGCTCGCCGACGAGCATGTCCATGATGCGGTTCGCACCGAACGCGGTGTGTACGTAGACCTTGCCGGGTGGCTCCTCGGCGACCGAACCGATGATCGCCGCATCCGCGCCGTACGGCGAGATGCGCATGGCCTGCAAGGCCGCTTCGGCCTGCTCGGCCGGGACGACGGCCACCATCTTGCCCTCGTTGGCGACCTGGAAGACGTCGTAGCCGAGCATCTCGGAGGCCCCGCGCACTTGATCGCGCACCGGCACATCCGCCTCCTCGACCGTCATGGAAACGCCCGAAGCCATGGCGAGTTCGTTCAAGGTCGAAGCGAGTCCGCCGCGCGTCGGGTCGCGGAAGCAACGCACGTCCGGAGCGGCCTCGAGGACGGCAGCGACGAGCTTGTTGAGCGGTGCGGCGTCAGTGCGGATGTCTGTCTCGAAGGTGAGGCCCTCGCGGGTAGAAACGACCGCGATGCCGTGGTCGCCCAGCGTGCCCGAAAGCAGTACAGCGTCACCGGGGCGGCAGTACGAGCCCGAGAGGTCGACGCCTGCGGCTAGCGACCCGACGCCCGCCGTGTTGATGAAGATACCGTCGCCATGACCCTTCTCGACGACCTTGGTGTCGCCCGTGACGATACGCACGCCGGCCTCGACGGCCGAGTCGCGCATCGACACGAGGATCCGCTCGAGGTCGGCGACGGGGAAGCCCTCTTCAAGCACGAACCCCACTGACAGATACAGCGGCACCGCGCCGCTCGTGGCGATGTCGTTCACCGTGCCGCACACAGCGAGTCGTCCGATGTCGCCGCCGGGAAAGAAGACGGGGTTCACAACGTACGTGTCCGTCGAGAGTGCGACCCGCCCGACCGGGAAGTCGAGTGACGCCGCGTCGTCCATGCGCTTGAGGGCGTCATCTTCGAACTCGGCGAGAAACACGTCTTCGATCAGTTCGCGCATCATGGTCCCGCCCGAACCGTGAGCAAGCAGGATGCGATCGGAACGCATGACGCCACCCCTTCTCGTTAGGCCGATCGAGGAAGAAGAGCTACGACCTGCCGTAATCCGTGTAGCGGTAGTATGCCGCGCAGGAGCCTTCCGAAGACACCATGCACGGTCCGATCGGATGCTCGGGCGTACATGCCTTTGCGAAAAGCCTGCATTCGAACGGCAGTGTCACGCCGCGCAAGACCTCACCACACTGACACCCCTTGATCTCGCGCGGCTCGGGCGGCGTGACCGGGATCCTCTTCAGCGCGTCGAAGGCAGCGTACTCGCTGCGGATCTTCAGGCCGGTGTTGGGGATGACGCCGATTCCACGCCATTCGGCGTCGGCGGGCTCGAAGACCTCGTTCATCTTCGCGACCGCGGCGACGTTGCCTTCGGGCAGGACACCGCGCGTGTAGGCGATCTCCACGGCCGCCCGGCCTTCAGCGATCTGCTTCACGAGCATGTAGATGCCCTGCAGGATGTCGACCGGTTCGAACCCGGTGATGACGCTGGGGACGTGGTATTCCTCTGCGAGAAAGCGGTACGGCTCGAGGCCGATGATCGTCGAGACGTGGCCGGGCAGGACGAAACCACCGATCTGCACGTCGGGGTCGTTCACGAGCGCACGCAGTGCCTCGGGCACGGTCTTGTGCGCGGAGAATACCGAGAAGTTGCCGATGCCGCGCTTGGCGGCGGTCTCGATGGCCGAGGCGATGATCGGCACCGTCGTCTCGAAACCGACGCCGATGAAGACCACCTGCGAAGCGGGGTTCTTCTCGGCGAGATCGATCGCGTCGAGTGGCGAGTACACGATGCGGACGTCGCGGCCGTCGGCCTTCTCGCGCGAGAGCGAGGAATACGAGCCCGGCACCTTCATCATGTCGCCGAACGTCGTGACGATGACCCCGGGCTGCCGAGCGAGTTCGACAGCCGTGTCGATGTCTTCGTTGCTCGTCACACAGACCGGGCATCCCGGACCGGAGAGCAAGGTGATCCACTCGGGCAAGACGCCTCGAAGCCCATGCTTGGCGATCGAGACGGTGTGCGTGCCGCACACCTCCATGATCTTGACCGGCTCGATCTTCGTCGAGCCGATGGCCTCGATGAGCTTCCGTGCGATTGCCGGATCGCGGAAGCTGGAATAGTCCATGCGGGTTAGGCCTCTTCGGCCATCAACTGCTCGAGTCCGATGGTCTCGGCGGCCGCATCAGGCGCCGCAGCATCGAGGAATGCCTCGGGGCCAAGTTCGCCTTCTGAGAACATGTCCATCTGCAGCAGCAGCTCGAGGGTCTCCTTGGCGTCCGCCTCGTCGATCACCTGGATCGCGAAACCGGCGTGAACCAGAACGAAGTCCTCGTCCGTCGCGTCGGGGACGAGGTCAAGGCTTACCTTGCGCGTGACCCCCATGATGTCCACCTCGGCCATACGGTTCTCGTTGATCGATACCACTCGAGCCGGGATTGCCAGACACATATGCGAGTGTCCTCCTAAGTCAGCATGCGCCGCAGGGCGCTACAATGCCATCAAATCTCGTGCCGTCGCGCCCACGCGACGACCGCCTGGCCGTGCGATACGGCACCGTCGTTCGCGGGAAGCCGCAGGTGGGTGAGCGGCTCGAGTCCGACAGCTGCAATTTCGCGGACCGAGCCCCCGAGAACAAGCCTGTTCATGAACACGCCCCCGCCCAGTGCGACCCGACGGACGCCGGTTCGCTCCGCTGCTGCGAGAGCGCAATCGACTATACAACGGACAACCGCCAGGTGAAAGCGCTGCGAGATCACGCCTGGCGCCACCCCGGAAGCCACGTCGTCCAGCATCGCCGCGAGTACGGGAGCGGGATCGATCACCAGCGACGCTCCGCGCTCGGCATCTTCGCCCGCAGTGCTGTGGGATGTCGCCGTGGGACTGCCTTCGCGTAACGCGAACATGTATGCGCCGTCGGCAAGGGGATCTGCCGCGGCCTCGAGTTCGATCGCTGCCTCACCCTCGTAGCGCGCGTCGTCGCGCACCCCGGCGATCGCGGCCACCGTGTCGAACAGCCGGCCCATCGACGATGTCAGAGGCGAGTTCACGTGTCGCTCGATCATGCGCAGGAGCAGCTGCTCTTCGCCGTCGGCAAGCCGCGATCGAAGCGGCTCTGCACCCTCATGGTCGAGCAATCCGCAGGCGGAGAGGGTACCGATCGCCATGCGCGCCGGACGCTTGATCGCTGCGGCGCCACCTGGCATCGGCACGTACGCAAGGTGTGCGAACCGGTCGAAGGAGTCCCAAGTGGCCAGCAGGACTTCGCCGCCCCAGATGTGGCCGTCGCTGCCGTAGCCCGTGCCGTCGAACGCGATGCCCGTGACCCGCTCGGCGACGCCGTGCTCGGCTGTCACGCTCGCCACGTGAGCGTGATGATGCTGAACGCCCACCTTCGGGAGGTCCAGCTGCATGGCGTACTTGGTCGAGAGGTATTCGGGATGCAGGTCGTGAGCGACGAGCTCGGGGCTGATACGGAAGAGTCGCTCGTAGAGTCCTATGGTTCGCTCGAAGGATTCCAGCGTCTCTGCGTTCTCCATGTCTCCGATGTGCTGTGACACGAACGCATAGGACCCGGTCACCAGCGTGAACGTGTTCTTCTGTTCCGGGCCGACGGCCAGGATGTCGATGTCGCTCTCGAACGGGAGCGTGAGCGGGAACGGTGCGTAGCCGCGCGCGCGCCTGACGGGCTCGACCTCACCCGCGACGACGCGGAACACACTGTCGTCATAGCGCGAACGGATCGGACGATCGTGCAGGAGGAACGCGTCGGCGATACGTCCGAGGCGCGTCAGGGCCTCGGCATTGTCCATCGCGATCGGCTCCTCTGAAAGGTTGCCGGATGTCATGACGAGCGGGCGTCCGGCTCCCGCTAGCAGCAAGTGGTGAAGTGGCGTGTAGGGCAACATGGCGCCCATCTCCACGAGGTCTCCCGCCACCGAGGGCGCTACTACCACATCGGCACCCGCCCGACCAGCAGGCTTTCGCCTGAGGAGCACGATGGGTCGTGCGGTTCCGGTAAGCAGATCGTGCTCCGCGGGTTCCACCTCGCAGAGCTTCTGCGCCGTCGCAAGATCGGGAACCATGATCGCGAGCGGTTTGCCCCATCGGTTCTTGCGGTCGCGCAGTCGCGCGACCGCCGTCTCATTGGTCGCATCGCACGCGAGGTGAAAGCCGCCGAGTCCCTTGATCGCCAGGATGCGTCCGCCCAGGAGCATCTCCACCGCAGCGGCAATGATGCGGTCGCTGCGCTCCCGCTCGGCGTCCCTATCGCGATGCGGGCGAGGCAGCAGTTCTGTCTCTGGAGTCCAGGTCGCGTCGATGACGCCTGTCAAGGATCGTTCGAGTAGGCGGTCCCCTGGACCCGCACTCTCGTCTGTGACGTTGAGATACAGCCTTGGTCCGCAGATGAAGCACGCGTCAGGTTGCGCATGGAAGCGCCTGTCGGCGGGGTCGCCGTATTCGGCGGCACACTCCGGACACATGACGAAGTCGCGCATCGTGGTCATCGGCCGGTCGTAGGGAATGTCGTCGATTATCGTGAATCGCGGCCCGCAGTTCGTGCAGTTGATGAACGGGTAGTGGTACCGGCGGTCGGAGCGATCGAAAAGCTCGTGGGTGCACGCGGGACACGTGGCGATGTCCGGGGAGACCAGGGTCATCGCCCCTTCGATCGCGGCCGATTCGCGAATCTCGAAACCGGCGAGTGACTCGGGCTCGACCTCTTCGGCGACGACTGACTCTATGAGCGCCATCGAAGGTGCGCGCTCTCGGAGGAGTCGGGGGAAGTCGTCGACCAGACTCGGCTCTCCCTGGACGAGGGCGAACACGCCCTCGGAGGAATTGAGTACCCAGCCTTCAAGACCGACTTCGCGCGCGAGGTTGTACACGAACGGCCGGAAACCGACACCTTGGACGATTCCCGTGACGTGAAGAGAGAGCGCTTTCACCGGCGGCGCGTGCCGAGGCGGCCGCTACGGTGCCGCGGGCGCCGGCTTGCTGTCCGGGGCGCTCGCGACGAAACGGTTGTTGATGGAGACGAACAGCTGATATGCCTGGTCGAGCAGGTGCATCGCCTCGACAGACGTTCGTCGGCTGATGGTTTCTTGAACGCCCAAGTACGGATCGTCGTGGATGAACGCGTTTCGCACGGCCCGCATCTGGCGCCACCTGTGCGGGAAGTCGCGGTATCCGAGTTCTGCTGCGGCGTCTTCGAACTGCTCCCCGGTGAGCATTGGGAAGAGTCGTCCGATGCGCTGGCCGACGGCGCGCTGTCCGTCCAGCACCGCCTCCCTGATACCGGCATCGGCCCCGCGAGTGCGCATGATGCGGTCGAGGATGTCCTCGAGGAGCGTTTCGAGGAAGGTCGCCGCGAGGATCACCACGATCTCGTCCTCGCCGTCGGCCTGATACGAGCGAACTCGGGCGTCAAGCTTCCTTAGCCGGTCCGGAGGGAATTGGCGACGGGCGTCAGGGGGCGCGTCGCAGAAGGGGCACGCCTTCGTGCCGCCGCCGAATGCCGGATCGGCCGAAAGGTAACCGCACACCGGGCATTCCCAATAGCGCGGGGCTTCTGCCGCGACGGGCGGGCCGTGGAATGTCGGGTTGACCTGCTTGGGTTTCACTCGCCGATTGTAGCAGCGGCCTGACGTCACGTGCGCGGGCGCCGGTCCTCGCTCTGGTGGCCCCGCTCGTCGTCTCCCGTCCGCTGTGTAACCGGTTTGGCGGTGCGGTCGTGAGCGTGGTCGCCGTCGTGCGAGTGACCGTGTGCGTGAGCATGTCCGTGCACGTGAGTCATGGCGCCGTGGCGGTGGGCGTGTTCGTGGATGAGGTTGACCGCGAGCAGCACATCTCGGTTGCGCAGCACCTCCTCGGGTGCGCCTTCGACGGCGACCCGGTGCTCCTCGGAAAGCACCACCATGCGGTCGGAGGACTCCTCGGCGATAGAGAGGTCGTGCGTCGCTATCACCACCGTGCGCCCGGCCCGCTTCCATTCGCTCAGGACGTCGAGCAGCCAAACCTGGCTTCGAGGGTCAAGGGCGTTCGTGGGTTCGTCGAGGAGTAGCACGTGGGGCTCCATCGTGAGGACGCTGCCGATGGCCACCCGCTTCTTCTCGCCTCCCGAAAGGGTGTACGGAGGGCGGTCCAGAAGCTTGTCGATGCGCAGTTGCTCGGCGACCGCTGCGACGCGGCTGCGGACCTCCGCCTCTCCCAGGCCCAGCTGCAGCGGACCGAATGCCAGTTCGTCAAACGCGTTGCTGCAAAACAACTGCACGTCTGCGTCCTGGAAGACGAAGCCTACACGTGACCGGAAGTCGCGGCGGAACGCTGGGTCTTCAAGGGCGTCCTCGGTCAGCGGCTGGCCGAACGCGGTAATGGATCCCGAGGTGGGGAAGATGAGGCCGTCGAGCATCTTGAGCAGCGTCGACTTCCCGGAACCGTTCGCGCCGACGATTGCGACGTGTTCGCCGCAACCGACGGTCAAGTCGATGCCGTCGAGCGACAGAGCCTTCTTGCGATACTCGTGCTGGACCTGTCTGAGGACGAAGTCGACGTTCATCTCGGCATGACCACCCTGTCGATACCGATCGACGTGGCACACACCACAACGCCGGCCACCAACCACGCCCAGTCGCGTGCGGCCATGGCGAGGCGGGATATCGAATGCATCGCTCCGCTGTAGCCCCGGGAGAGCATCGCGTCGTAGACGTCGTCGGCGGTCTTGATCGACTTCTGGACCACGAAAGCCATACGTCCCACCACCCATACTCGGTTCTCCGATGCCGTGCCGAGGCCTAGGGTGCGACTCTCGCGTGCCAAGTGGATCTGCTCGACGGTGTGCAGAAGCGAGACGATCTGCTTCTGCGTCATCGCGAATGTCGCGACGATCACGTCCGGCATCTTTAAGGCCGTGAGCGCTGAGAGGAGGTCCGTCCAACGGGTCGTCCAGACGATGAGCAGCGCGAATCCCGCGCTCGCGACCACGCGCAGGACGAGCGTAAGCGCTCCAAGCACGCCCGGCACGGTGAGCGTCAGCGGTCCCAGCTCGACGAGCGCAGGCCCCGGAGTGATGAATCGGGTGGCGGCCGGTGCCGCGATCAGGACGGCGAACAACCCTGCCGACGCCCAGACCTTTCGTACGAACGAACCCACGCTGACCCTGGACGATGCGGCAAGCAGCAGCGTGACGCCGACGAGACCGCCGAGCACCCAGATTGAGTGCACGAGACTCGCCGTAACGGCGAACCCCACGAGCGAGACGAGCTTCACGCGAGGATCGAGTTGCTGGAGCAGGCCCGGGCGCGTGGCGAGGTCCTCGTTGTCGAGCACCTCGGCGACGGCGTGCCCGATCGAGTCGGCCGTGCGTCGCGCGAGCGAGCGCTTCCGTCTGCGCGGGTTGACGACCGGCGCGATGTCGCTTTCGCACATGGTTGCTACGCGACGGGCGTCGCAGGAGGCTGTGACGCGTCCTTTCCGCGTGCGAGAAGTGCGGCGATGCCCCACGCAACCCCGATGACTATCGCAGCGCCTACGACCGCAGCGAACAGGTATCCAAGCAGCGGGTTCTTGATGAAGGCTGGTGCATAGTCCGGTATGGCGGCGATCCAGAGGTTTCCGATGCGATCGAGGCCGGACGGCACGAAGCCGAGCGCTGCCTTCAACTCCTCGGCACCCCATTCCCCCCACGCCGTCCCCGATGCGAGCACGCCGATGGGTGTGAGGAGGATGAGCCCTCCAAGCCCGGCCCACAGCCACCGCATGGGCTTCGATGCCGGCTTCATCTCGAGCAGCGCTGAGTCCTGCTTCGCGAGCGCGGCGACGACACCCATCGTCACGAGCGCCTCTACCCATCCGAAGAAGAGCAGATGCTCGAGGGCCATGGCCGGCACAGCCACACTCAGCGGATACGGAGCGTACAGGGGCTGTCCAGTCGCTGTGTGCGCGAGGAGGGGCTGGAGTCCGAATTCGATGCCGGCGAGTATCGCTCCTGCGACGATCGACACGTAGGCCGCGACGCCCGAGGCGGCGACCTTTCGCCCGTGGCCCGGCAGTGTCGCCGGCGATCAGCCGGTACAGGTAGAAGCCAACGAACGGCATGACGAACGCCATGTTGAAGCAGTTCGCGCCAATCGCGGTTATGCCGCCGTCTCCGAACAGCAGCGCCTGTATGACGAGGGCGATCGACACGGAGATGCACGCGGCCCAGGGCCCCAGGACGATGGCGATGAGTGTCGCACCCACGGCATGGCCTGTTGACCCTCCCACGACCGGCACGTTGAACATCATGATGACGAAGGAGAAGGCGGCGCCGAGTGCCATGAGCGGCACCTGCTTGGCCTTGAGCGTCTTCTTCACCTTGACCGAGGCGACCGTCCAGATCGGAATCATCGCAACGTCGAGCACCGCGTACGTCTGAGGCCCCAGGTATCCGTCCGGGATGTGCATGCCGTATCCCTTCCCCTAGATGTGGCGACCGGTGGTAGTCATGACGAGCTTGCCGTGCTTGACGCCCTTCGTGCCCAGCAGTCCGTCGGCGATCGCGCTCACGTCGGCACTGGGACCGCGCACGACGATCACCTCGAGGCAGTTGTGCGCATCGAGATGCACGTGCATTGCCGAGACGATCTTGTCGTGGTGGGCGTGCTGGAGGGTGTCCAGCTTCTCCGAGAGGTCCGAGGCGTGGTGGTCGAAGACCATGGTGATGGTGCCCACGATCTCGTCGGCAGAGCCTTCCCACTCGGTCTCGACCAGCGCGTCCCGCACGAGGTCGCGGATGGCCTCCGAACGGTTTCGCCCGTTCCCGCGCCGTTCGACGAGTTCGTCGAACTTGCCGAGCAGATCCTCGTCCATCGCCACGCTGAAGCGAGTGAGTCGACTCATCGGCAAGACCTCCATGACCGGGCAATGCGACGCGAGCCTCACAGCGGTAACACGAATGGAGGAATCGTAACACGCCCGGTCTCTCTGCGGAAGAGAGAGCCGGGCGTCGCGAGCCGTGCTTGGCGGACGGTGTTAGACGAGTTCTACCTTGACCTCTGCTCCGCCGCCTTCAAGTGCCTCGATGGCTGCGTCGAGCTTCGCTCGCGCTTCGCCGAGCAAGACACCGGCCTGTGCGAGGTCTGCGCTGGCCACGGCCTGATGACCGTGGTCGGCGAGGTGGTGAAGCTGCTCGAGCCACTGCTGAACCGTAGCGATCGCATCGTCGGACTGGCCAACGGCGAGTTTCATCTGTCCGATGTTGACGCCCTGTTCACACATCATTCTCTCCCTGCGAGTGGTAGTAGCGGGTGCGCGCTGCGGCGGTCCGGCGTCAGCCGATCCACTGGGCGAGCTCATCGACGAGCTTCTTCTTCGGCATCGCCCCGACGAGCTTCTTGACGACCTGGCCGCCCGAGAAGACGAGCAGCGTCGGAATCGAAAGGATGTCGTACTTCGTCGCCGTGGCGGGATTCTCGTCCACGTTCAGCTTGACGACTGCGATCTTGTCGCCGTGCTCCTCGGCCAGTTCCTTCAGGACCGGCTCCATCATCCGGCACGGGTTGCACCACGGCGCCCAGAAGTCGAGCAGTACCGGCTTGTCGCTCTTCACGACCTCATTCTCGAAGCCGGCGTCAGTGACGTGCGTCAGGTCCGCCATCGGTCGTCCCCTTTCTGCCCGCGTCGCGGGACTAGATGCTGCATAGTCTGCTCGTCGATATACCTTACGGCCTCGAAAGCGGCCGATGCACCCTTGGCGGCTGCGGTGATCACCTGTTTCAGCTCGGAGTCGGTCACATCCCCTGCCGCGAACAGCCCCGGCCATGACGTCCGGCCGTCGTGATCGACCTTGATGTACCCGTTGTCGTCGCAATCCACCAGGTCGCGAACCAGCTCGCTGACGGGATGGATGCCTACGAAGATGAAGACGCCTTCGACCGGGAGCACCATCTCCGGCTCGCCCTTCGTTGACGCAAGCCGAACGCCCGACACCTTGCCGTTCTCGCCGATGATCTCGGAGGGCACGCGGCTCCAAACGAGTTCGATCCTCTCGTTCGCGAAGCAGCGTTCCTGTATGCACTTCGTCGCGCGCAGTTCGTCCCGCCGGTGAATGACGTACACCTTGCTCGCGAACTTCGTGAGGAACATCGCCTCTTCGATGGCAGCGTCTCCACCGCCGACCACGCAGACGACCTTGTCCTTGTAGAGGGCCCCGTCGCACGTGGCGCACCACGACACGCCGCGCCCCGTGAATTCGGCCTCACCGGGAATCCCAAGCTTGCGCGGCACTGCACCCGTCGCGAAGATCACCGCGTGGGCGAGGTACTCGTCTCCGTCGGCCGTCTTCACGACGAAGTCCAGATCCTTCGGTTCGATCGAGGAGACGTCGGCGAACGTGCGGAGCACCGCGCCGAACTCCTCAGCCTGCTGCGTCATGAGATCGCCCAGTTCCATTCCCGAGAGCCCCTTCGGGAAGCCGGGGTAGTTCTCGATCCAGTCGGTCGTCACGATCTGGCCGCCCGGCATGCCACGCTCGAATATGAGCGTCTTCGCGCGCGCGCGCGAGGCGTACAGCGCGGCGGTCAGTCCGGCGGGACCACCGCCGACGATCGCAATGTCTGCGTTCTCCACTACTGAAGCCCTTCGGTAGGCGTTGCGAGCTTGCTTGGAAGCGGCGTTCCGGCGGCCGCCGCATCCTTCCTGATCTGCTCCAGCGCGATCTGCGCCTGTTGGAAGATGGCGTGTTGATTCGGGTCATCCTTCGTGAGCTCCATGACCCTCTGCATCTGTGATGCAGCCGCCGCATAGTCATGTCGCTCGGCCTGCCAGTAGAAGACTCCCAACCAGTAGTTGGCCTGCACGTGTCGCGGATGGTCCGAAACGACCTGTGCCGTCTGGGTGATGGCCTTGTCCGTTTGTCCGGAGTAGAAGTACTCGGCGGCGAGATCCGTCCGAACGTCCGGATCGTCCGGCTGGAGCTTCAGATAGCGCTCGTAGTAGCCGACCGCTTGCAGGGCGTATCGGACGTTGTTCGTCTGATCGCGCAGGTCGTAGTAGAAATCTCCCATTCCACGCAGCGCGCTCTGGTCGTTCGGGTTGTCCTGGAGCGTGCTGAGGTCATCCAACGCTTGCGTTCTGGGAAGCGCTCAGGAGGTCCCTGAACTCCGCCGGGATGGCCGCCTGGCCGCTCGACGACGAGCCTGGGCCGTACAAGGCGATCACGACGATCGCGGCGAAGACGGCCAGCGCGACGGCCAGTATTCCCAGCGGGACCTTGTACCGCTGGAACGGCCGTATGATGTAGCGCCTGCCGAAACTCCCCTCGGGGCCGTCCGTGTGGCGTTCGACCGTCATTCCGTAGGTCTGCGCCTTGAGGAGCATATTCAGGTCGTTCGTAACGAGCGTCGTGTGCGAGGGGTTCGACTTCGACACCTGGATAGCCACCGCAAGAATGCGATCGTCGGGGTTGCGGGTGGACAAGCCTTCGGGTAGCGGTGCGTCGGAGTCGAGAGGAGCTACCCGAAGTCGTCCCCCGTCCGGTAGCTCGACGCCTTCGACCAGGCTGCCCTGCTCGGAAAGGTCGAAGAGGATGCGGCTCGCTTCCCGCCCCCGGAACCGAAGGTCGGGGTCGACCCGAGAGGTCTTCAGTTTGTCGAGCTCGCTCAGCACCGTCTCGGGGATGACGACTTCCGCGTCCGGGAAGCCGAGGAGCGACCCGGGGTCGGCAAGCAGCACATTCGTGTCGAGCACGACGGTCCTCATTAGTACCTTTCTTGCCCACCCAAGGGGTTCAGCAGCGCTGACCTCTCACTGGTACACCCCAGAGCCATAGTCGTAGACCCAGAACGGCGTGTCGAGCGGCTGGTCTGCCCGCCAGGCCTTGAACGGACCCAGTACCAGGGTGCCGTCGACCGGCACGCGAGTCCACACCTTGATGCCCGCGTCGTCCTGGTCGTACTGGTAGACCTCGACGCCTTCTTGCTGCCCGAGCTTGGCGGCCTTGATGGCCGCCTCGTGCCGCGTCATACGCTTCGAACGCACAAGCTCGTCGACGACCGTCTCGGTCGCGGTGTTGAGGTCGTACTTGCTTCGAGCGAAATGTCCCACGTCGTTGATGAACACTGCGGCCACTCCAATGATGAGTGCGATGATCAGGAAGGTCTTCATGGCCGACTACCTCGCAGTTTGAGCGGGACGGCATAAGTCTAACAGCCCTACTTGGCGCTGGCGGTATCATCTGTCGTTCCGGCATCAGCGCTCGTTGCGACCTCCGCCGTCCTTACACGACGCCTGATGAAGAAGAGCATCGCGCCGAGCAGCACGACTATCGCGCCGACCACGGCTAGACGGTCCAGGTACGACGCCCTCACCTCAACAGTCGTCGATGCGATGACCAAGGTGCCTGCAACGACTTGCAGCCGAAGTCGGCCACCCGCAGATGCCTGAAGATCGACCGGCACGGTGACGTAGTTCTCGGCGGGAAGGAGCGTTGCGGATCGCAACGACCGGCCCCGGATCGCCACGTCCTGAGGAGTGAAGCGCAACACGACGTTCAGATTCCTCCCAGACGTATTCATGATGCTGAACGGCACATCGCCTCGAGCGCTCGACAGTGTGAGGTCGTTGCCTGTGACCGTGACCGTGTCGAGTACGTCGAGCGAACTGCGTACCGCTGCCGAAGCAAACGAGCGACCGCGATCCGCAAGGGCCCACTTCCCGTCGGGGCCTGCCCAGGTGGCGGCCTCAGCGATGAGGGAGTGGGTGATGGCATCGACCCCGGCCTGCTCGCCTTCCAGGAGGACCGCCTGGAGCGCCTCGGCGTATCGGCGAGCAGCAGCGATCGAGCTCCACCAACCCGACGGGGTGCCGCGGACGACGCTTACGCGCTTCACAAACGAGTAGCTGTCCTTGCGCTCCGCTGTCGCCGCGGCGGTCCTTGCCGTGACCAGTCCGATCCAGGCTTGGCCCAGCAGCGGCCGCACGCGCTCGATGAAGCCGGTCACGGTGGCGGCACGGCCAGGACCGACTTCGATAACGACGGGCAGGGTCCTCGCCTGGTCGTCGGACTGCTCGAGCGCGCGCCGAAACACGCTCTCGGTGGTAGCGGTTGCATCCGCGCCGCCGAGAAGGCGGCCGAGACCGGCGTCCGCGGCCAGCAGGGTGAGGGGGGCCTTGGACGACACGTATACCCCCGCCGAGGCGGTCGACTCACCGTCTCGGAGGAACCGGGGGGCGACGATCGCGTGGCGGATGCCGCTTGCTGCCACCTGTCGTGCGGCGGAGTCGGTCAGACAGCTTCGAGCCGGGAACAGGCATGCTGTCGCCGTCAGATCCAGCGAATCCGCGCAGGCTTCAGCTCCGAGGGTCAGCTGGTCGCCCAGGTCCTTCTCCCGGCCGATGCTCGCCAGTCCGGCCACGTCAGGATCCGCGTAGGGCACGCTCAGCAGATCGAGGCGTCGGGTTGCCACCGCGTCCTTCACACGCTGCAGCGCTTGGGCGTACGCGCGCGCTGCCGAGCTGCTCGCGGCGACTTCTTCCACGCCCGCCGGTCCCGCGAACGAGAATCCCTGCGCAATCGTCTTCCACTCTTCGAGCAACTCGGGAGCGATGGCGATCGACGCACGAAGCTTCGGCTCGCCGAGTATGGCCTCTGCAAGTGCGATCACTTCGTCTCGCGCGCGCGTCTCGATGCGTGGGTCGACAACGAACCGGCCCTGCGGGTCCACCGACGGCGCACTCGTAACCCTGATCACCGGGACGATCCTGAGCGGCTGCGTGTCGGGATCGAAGACCCGCAGAGAGCCGGCGATGGTCCAGTCGTTGGGCGGGTCGCCCTCGCTGACCACCGACAGCTCGACAGGGTACGTTCCGGGTTTGAGGTCGAAGTCCGAGATCTCGCGCGCGAAATCGAAGGCGTAGCTGCCCGGCGCCAGATCCGTGCGGACGTGAGTCTTCTGGAAGAGCAGGCGCCCGCTGGGGCGGTGGATTCGCAACCGAACCTGAAGGTACGGCGTCGGCTGTGTCAGTGTGACCGTCGCGCGATACGTGAATGTGCCGTCATCGGGAATCGCCACGGCCGTCGATTCGAGTGCCGCCGAGGGGGATGCGGTTGCCGCTGACGTGGCCGAGCCCCCCGCGCCGGGGCTGGCTGTCACCGCCTGCGCCTTGGCCGACTCTGGCACCACGATGAGCGCGGTCGAGAAGCAGGTGACGAAAGCGCATATGAGCAGGAGCGAGCGTGACAATGGCGAACGGGGCGGCATGTGGGCTCCGAAGGCCGCGAACGTCAGGGGCTTGGCGCGCTTCCATCCCTGCGGTTTCGGGCAGATAGGTTCTCGGGCTGATAGTCCGCACGCATTATCGCACGCTTAGGCTGAAAGGACGTCCGCACGTGTCACAACGCAGTGATGAGTCAGTCGCTATCCCCGAGGTCTTGCCGCTCATTCCGCTGCGCGACCTGATCCTGTTCCCGAATCTCGTCGTGCCGCTCTTCGTCGGACGCGAGAAGTCGATCAAGGCGCTTGAGGAAGCCATGCGCGAAGACCATCTCGTCGCGCTCGTGACGCAACGCCATCCCGAGACACAGGATCCGGGTCCGAACGACATCTACGAGATCGGCTGCGTGGCCACGATCATGCAGGAACTGAAGCTCCCCGACGGGACAGCGAAAGCCCTCGTCGAGGGGCAGCAGCGGTTCCGCGTGCTCGAATTCGTGCAGACCGAGCCGTTCTACCTCGTCCGGATCGAGGCGATCACCGAGGACATCAGCGCGGACGTCGAGACCGAGGCGGTCATGCGGACTCTCGTCGGCGACTTCGAGAAGGCCTCCGAACTGGGCAAGCCGATCCCTCACGAAGTCGTCCTGGCGGCGTCTGCGATCGAGGAGCCGGGCCGCCTCGCCGACTTCATCGCCTTCCACCTCAATCTGAGAGTCGATGAGAAGCAGGAGATCCTCGAGGCGGTCGAGCCGCGCCTACGCCTGGAGCACACCGCCCGCTTCCTCCGCAAGGAGCTCGAGATCCTTGAACTGGGCAGCAAGATACAGAGCCGGGTCAAGGAGCAGATGACCGCGACTCAGCGCGAGTACTTCCTGAGGGAGCAGCTCAAGGCGATCCAGCAGGAACTCGGCACGCTCGACGAGGTCCAAGCGGAGATCGACGAGTACACAGAGAAGATCAAGCAGGCCGGCATGCCCGAGGCGGTCGAAGAGAAGGCGATGAAGGAGCTCGGCCGCCTCGAGAAGATGCCGCCGGCTTCGGCGGAGACATCCGTCATACGCACGTATCTCGACTGGCTCGTCGGTCTGCCTTGGACAAGCGAGTCCGCCGAGAAACTCGATCTCATCCAGGCCCAGGAGATCCTCGACGAAGACCACTACGGGCTCGAGAAGGTAAAGGAGCGCGTGCTGGAGTACCTGGCGGTGCACAAGCTCACCGACAAGATGCGCGGTCCGATCCTGTGCTTCGTCGGCCCCCCGGGCGTCGGAAAGACCTCGATCGGGAAGTCCATCGCGCGTGCGCTGGGACGGGAATTCATCCGGATGAGCCTCGGCGGCGTGCGCGATGAAGCGGAGATCCGCGGCCACAGGCGAACGTACGTGGGCGCGCTTCCCGGCCGCATCGTCCAGTCGATCAGCCAGGTCGGCACGAAGAACCCGGTCTTCATGATGGACGAGATCGACAAGGTCGGTATGGATTTCCGCGGCGATCCCACGTCTGCCTTGCTGGAGGTCCTCGACCCCGAGCAGAACAACTCCTTCCAGGATCACTACCTCGAGGCGCCCTTCGACCTGTCGAATGTGATGTTCATCACGACCGCGAACCTGCTCGACACCATTCCACCCGCACTCAGGGACCGCATGGAAGTCATCAACTTCCCGGGCTACACCGAGGACGAGAAGACCCACATCGCCGAGCGGTACCTCATCCCGAAGCAGCTCGCGGAGCACGGGCTTTCGGGTTCCAAGCTCGTCATCTCCGAGAGCGCCGTCCGAGAGATCATTCGGCGCTACACCCGTGAGGCCGGCGTCCGAAACCTCGAGCGCACTATCGCCATGATCTGCCGGCAGGTCGCCCGCAAGGTGGTCGAAGGCAGGAAGGGCAAGACATCAGTCTCGCCACGGACGCTGCACAAGTACCTGGGCCCGCCCAAGTTCACGTACGGCTTGGCCGAGGAGAAGGACGAGATCGGCGTCGCCACGGGACTCGTCTGGACCGAGGTCGGCGGCGACGTGATCTTCATCGAGGCGACCAAGATGGAGGGCAAGGGCGGCGTGCTCATGACGGGCCAGCTCGGCGACGTCATGCGGGAGTCGGCGCAAGCAGCGCTCTCATATATACGTACGCGAGTGAAGGATCTGGGCATTCCCGAGGACTTCTACGAGAAGACCGACCTGCATATCCACGTTCCTGCAGCGGCAATCCCCAAGGACGGACCATCCGCCGGCATCACCATGGCTACGGCGATCGCCTCAGTGCTCATCGAGTGCCCGGTGCGTCGCGACGTAGCCATGACGGGTGAGATCACGTTGCGCGGCAGGGTGCTTCCGATCGGCGGACTCAAGGAGAAGCTGCTCGCAGCTCACCGGGCCGGCATCAAGACCGTCCTCGTGCCGAAGGACAACACCCGCGACCTCGAGCTTCTGCCGGAGCGCGTCCGATCCGAGCTGGAGATAGTCCCGGTGAGCAGCATGGACGAGGTTCTCGTGCGGGCCCTGGATCAAAGCTGCAAGCCCAAGGTGGCACGCCGCACCCGCCCGAAGAGCATGTAGTCCGGCTCCCAGACGGCGCCGCAGGGGCGATTCCGCCGGCCAGCACGAACCACTTCCCGTCAGCTATCGCGAAGGTTGGCGCTCTGCGGCAGCATCGGCTGCGGCCATCATCGGACTACGTCACCCGCCGTTGACATAAATCCGCACAACTGGGAATACTGCGTGTAGCAGCTACATACTCACGATCAGGATGCAAAGATCCGTCGCAGTACGAGTGGTGACCTTGGCGACGGGGAGCAACTAGTCAAACCGGCCTGGTCCCATCGGGCCGGTTTTGTGTTTCCGGGGCACCGACCCGAGGAGTCGATGTAGCGAGGGGAACATCGGTTCGAGCGTGAATTCGTCGTCTCTGCGCTCGGAGACGCGCGGGAATTGGAGCGGAGGTGCGGTACTTCGAGAGAGAGGAAAGGGGAGTTCGAGCACTCGGGTGAGCACTGCCAATACAAAAGGGGAGGTAGCCATGCTAAAGAGACGTAAGTTCATCTTCTTCGCCGTCGTCGCACTAGCGGCGATGGCACTCATCGCCGGCCCGCTCGCGATCCACGCGGCGGCCGGCGACTACGTGATCTATGCCAAGGGCCACGTCACCGGGCCGCCGGTCTTGAACTCGACCAAGTCGCTGATCATCGGCGTCGGGTCGCAGATCAACGGCGACGTGGGAAGCCAGGGCGACGTTTGGTTCAACGGAGCGGTGGAGCTCTCGGGCACCGTCGATACCAACTCGCAGTTCGCCCACGGCAATGGGGTGAAGGTCGGCACGCCGCCGGCGTTGGCCGTCCCGCCCAGCTCGAACAACTACGCGCCCGGCGCGGTGAACGAGAACCTGATCCCGCCGGTCGTCCAGACCGGCCTGCCGGTGCCCGCGGCGCTGTTCCCCGGCATCATCCCCAACCCGCTGCCGCCGGGCAACAACAAGAGCGCCGTCTTCGCACCCAACACGCCGCTCACCGCCTACCAGGCGATCACCGGTGGCGGCGGGGCCACGCTCACGTTCCCGATCGCCGGTGACTACTACTTCGACTCCTTCGGCCTGGCCAACGGCACGACCCTTGAGATGGACCTCAACGGCGGTCCGATCAGGATCTTCGTGCGCGGCAGGGCCAACTTCGGAGGCGGGACAGAAGTCGTCACCATCAACGGCAGCACCTACAACCACTTCGTGCCCAACATCTACCTCGAGGCCCAGCATGCCGGCACGGCCGCCCAGCCCTACGCGTTTGACTCCGACGGCGGCTCGCACTGGCTCGGCGACGTGTTCTGCCCCTACGGCGGAATCAACTTCGGTTCCGGCGGTGGCGGCAACACGTTCGACGGGCACTTCTGGAGCGACTGGGACGGCAGCATCGGCGGCGGGCACTACGTCGCGGCCGTCTACATCGAGCATGGGGTGCGCAACCCGGACGGCGATAACGAAGGCGCAGGGTTCCTCGAATGTCTCAAGTACATCTCCGTTGATGGCAAGGATCCGAGCGACCCGACCAAGACCTGGCTCATCAATGACGTGCCGCCGGGCGAGTTCGTGCCATTCGGGACGCCGATCTATTTCAAGTTCTCGATAACCAACCCGACGATCTTCCCGGTGCTTGGCGCCACGCTCACCGACTCGTTCTTCGGGACGCCGGCTGCACCCACGCCGCCGTACCCGCTGTGGGATCCGAATCCACCCGATCCGTTCCCCGGGAAGGCCACACCAGCATCTCCTCCGGTCACGTACGAGTACATCTACGGCCCGATCACGTTCCAGACGCTCTTCCCCTGCGTGGGCGACCAGCTCCTCGTGTGGGGCCGCGGAACGCAGACCACGTCGGCGCTCTGGAAGTCCGCGGTGCACATCGGCCAGGGCTCTGACGTCCAGGGCAACGTCGGCGCGATCGGTGACGTCGACATCAACGGGACCGGCTGGATCCACGGTGACCTGACGACACAGTCGCAGTTCATCGGGATCAGTTGCCGCCGCATGTCTCCGGAGCCTTCAACGTGCCCGGCGTGCCCACGCCGCCCGTGCTTCCGGCACCGGTCGTCATCCCGGCGATCGACACCCCGGGCGTGGCGATGGGCAACAACGGCAGCTTCACGCCGGTCGCCGGCAGCTCCTACGGGGCGATCACCGGCGGCGGCGGCTGCAAGGTCTACTTCACCGCCGGCACCTACTACTTCGACTCGTTCTCGCTCGCCAACGGGGGCAAGCTCTACTTCGACCTCACGGGCGGACCGGTGAAGATCTACGTGAAGAAGCAGTTCAAGGTGGGTAGCGCCACCAACAGCTACCTCACGAACGGCGACGCGTCGATGATCTTCCTCGAGTCGCAGTATGACGGGACCTCCAGCCAGCCGTACGGCTTCTCGCATGCCGGCGGCAAGTGGTACGGCACCGTCGTCACGCGTGAGAGCGGCATCAAGTTCGGCACCGGTCAGGCCTCGGGAACCTTCCAGGGCTACATGTGGAGCGACTGGGACGGCAAGGTCGGCGCGGCCGCGAGCGCGATCGCTCTCTCGATCGACATCCAGCACGGCGCGGTGGTCATTCCGCCGCCGGTGCGGTGCGAACATCACGACAGAGGCCACCTGACCTGGGCGGGTAACGACGCAGGTGTCGACACAAATGACATCTACGCCTACTACGACAGCAATGGTCCCGACCAGCCATAGCGGCTGAGCCGGACTAGGGTGCAAGCGGCCCAGCGGAAGATAGACGAGCGGGCGGTGGACTTCCACCGCCCGCTTCGCTTACCTGCGAGATCGGGTTCGCAATCTTTTCACTGTCCCTGTAACCGGGTGTTTGACAGAATCCTCCGGAGGGGAACATACTGTCACGTGACAACTGCATACACTCGCAAACTTCAGGAAAGCAATGATCCGGCGCCGTAACGTGGTGACTTTGGCGACGGGGAGCTACTAGTCAAACCGGCCTGATTCGGGCCGGTTTTGTTTTACCTTGGGGCACTGGTCCGGGCGCGTGAATGCGGGGGGAGGTATGGGGCGATCGGGGCACCTTCCGCAAACTGGGTATTCATGCAAAGACGACCGACGAACCAGTAAGGGAGGGGACAGCAATGTCCGATCCGAAGCGGAGACTCACCGTACTTGCCATTTCTGTGCTGGCCGCGGTCATTCTCCTTGCCGGGCCAGCGGCCATTCAGGCTGCCGCAGCTAATTTCCTCGTTTGGGGGCAGGGCGTCCCGAACGACGCCAGCCAACAGTGGCGCGGGGTCACTGTGGGCGTGGGATCCACTATTCACGGAAACGTCGGCAGCAAGGGTGACATCTACCTCAATGGTGGTGGTGCTACAAGTGTCGACGGTGACGTCTGGACGGAATCGCAGTTCGGACAGGACGCCCAGCCAAGTGACCGGCAGTCTGAACGTTGATCAGCCCGCGGGCTCGGTCAACCAAGCGTCTGCCCTCACCTGCCGGCGATTCCGGCCGGGAGCGTCTCAATCCCTCATCTCCCGAACAATGGCACCGCGACGTTCGCGGCCGGCACCGCGTACACCGACGTCTCGGGAGGCGGCGGCTGCGAGCTGTACTTCCCGGATCCCGGCAACTACTACTTCGACTCGCTGAGCTTTGCGAACGGGACGACGCTATACATCAACGCGTCCGCTCAGGTGAACATCTTCGTCGGTGGGCAGGCGCGGTTCGGCTCCGGCACGAACGTCGTTCTCACGGCGGGCTCTGCTGCCAACGTGCAGTGGGAAGTCCAGTGGCAAGGAACCGCCGGGAGCCCTTACGCGTTCGTTTCCGGTGGCGGCGACTGGCATGGAAGCGTGTTCACGCCCTACGGCGGGATCCACTACGGCAACGGCTCTGAGTCGGGCTCGGTCCACGGTTACCTGTGGAGCGGTTGGGATGGGGTCGTACCCAGCGGACACGAGCTCGTGATCTACATCGAGCACAGCGCCGAGGTGCATCCTCCGGGACCTCCGGGACCGCCCGTCATCAACGTGAGCGTCGTGAAGGACGTCCACACGGCGATCGCCAATGAGTGGACGTGGACCATCGACAAGTCGGTGACTCCGGATAACTGGAACATCTTCAAAGGCGACAGTGCCGAGTCCACCTACACCGTGGCGGTAAAGAAGAGCCTATCGGCCCAGAGCAGCTATCTAGCGACAGGTACGATCACCGTCACGAACAACTCCCTGATCGGCGTGTTGCTCCTGTCCATCTCGGATATTGCTTCGGGTCAGACAGCCAACATCCAGCCACCGTCAGGCCAGAGTCTCCCCACGCCGGTGGATCCCATTCTGCTGGCTCCGGGCCAAGCGATCTCGTTTACCTACGACGTGACGTTGCCGAGCGGTGCCGGCGGCCAAACAAACAGAGCGACGGCGAAGGTCCAGGCGAACATCCTCGGCTCACCGGAGCTGGACCAGCCTTCAGCCGACGTGCCGATCATCTTCACGGGCGCTCCGCAAGTCGATGTGAACGACACAGTTCACGTGACCGACACGTTCCAGCCAGCCGGTGGCTCCGCGATCGTCACGGACCTCGGTCCCGTCTCCCAGGACACGACGTTCACATACTCGCGCACATTCACGTGCGCGAACGCCGGTGACAACGACGACACAGCGCGCATCGTTGAGACGAACCAGTCCGACAGCGCGAAGGTCCACGTGACGTGCAACGAACTCACCGTCACCAAGACCGCGCACACGAAGTTCACGCGCACGTACGGCTGGACGATCGATAAGTCGGTTGCGCCGGCTCGCTGGGACCTCTTCGCGGGCGACACCGGAACGTCCACGTACACGGTCTCGGTGAACAAGGACAACGGGACGGACAGTTCGATCGTGGTCACAGGAACGATCACGATCACGAACTCGACGTCTCTGGACGCCACCCTGACTGGCGTTTCGGACGCCATGACCGGCGGCATCGTCGCGACGCTTGACCCCAACGACGTACCGCAGTTCCCATACAAGCTGCTCGCAGGTCAGTCGCTGCAGATCGACTACTCGGCGACGCCGCCGGATACGACACAGCGCACGAACACCGCGACAGCGCTTCTGCAGAACTACGCCTACAACTACAAGGGCGAAGCGACACCCATCGCGCAGCCGACTGAGTTCAAGGGCACGTCGGACGTCGTCTTCGGCGAGCCGGCGACGAAGATCAACGACACCATCACGGTCACTGACTCTCGGACAGGCAACCTGGGTACGGCGTCCGACGACAAGACCTTCACGCCGTACACCGTCACTTTCGATTGCGACGATGTCGGATCGAACGACAACACGGCCACGATCGTCGAGACCGATCAGAAGGACGTAGCGAGAGTAGACGTCTACTGCTACCAGATCGACGTCTCGAAGACGGCCGTCGGTTCGTTCACGAGGACGTGGAGCTGGGAGATCACCAAGACGGTCACTCCCGCGACGTGGGCGTTCTACGAGGGCCAGTCCGGCCAGTCGACCTACACGGTCCGCGTGACCAAGGGCGCATACGCCGACAGCAACTTCGGCGTGACCGGGCAGATCTTCGTGCACAACCCGGCACCGATAGCGGCCACGATCAACAGTGTCTCCGACCTGGTC
The DNA here is from genome assembly GCA_963725795.1 of uncultured Actinomycetes bacterium. Taxonomy (GTDB): domain Bacteria; phylum Actinomycetota; class Coriobacteriia; order Anaerosomatales; family CAVRZR01; genus CAVRZR01. The sequence continues at coordinate 288,865 of CAVRZR010000003.1, forward strand.
GCGGCTGGGGTCCCGGGTGTGCTGAACGTGCCGGCGGGCTTCTTCCCGCGCACGGTGTCGGCGAATTCCACGCTTACGATCGACTACTCGGCGTTCACGCCGACGCTCGGCATCGGCACCTCGGGCACGAACAACGTGACCGCCGTGCAGCAGCACTACAACTACAAGACTCCGAATGGCGACGTGCCCGCCGGCACTTCCTCCCACTCGGCGTTCAAGGGCTACACGTTCCTGAATCCGACGACGCTCGTGAACAACACGATCAACGTCGACGACTCCTGGAAGGGATTCCTCGGTACGACCTCGAGCAACCAGACATTCAACTACGTCCGAACGTTCGACTGCGGCGATGTCGGTACGAAGCACAATGTCGCCACCATTCGGGAGACCGGCCAGAACGCGAGCGCCGACGTGACGATCACGTGCCTCGGGACGCCGCCGTTCGACATCCCGGGCCTGTCGATCGTGAAGACCGCCTCGCCTATCTGCATCCTCAGCGACACGCTCGTGACGTACACATACGTCGTGACGAACACCGGCACGACCGCGCTGACCAACGTCGAGATATCCGATGACAAGCTCGGCGTGATCGACACTATTCCGTCGATGGCTCCGAAGGCGACCGTGACGCGCACCAAGACCGCGACGATCACGGCCGACACCGTCAACATCGGCACGGCCAAGAGCGTGTATCAGGGCGTCACGCTGAGCGTATCCGACGACGCGAGCGTGGACGTCGTTCACCCCGCCATCGAGGTCTTCAAGACATCCGACGCTCCGGCCGCAGGGCGTGGAGATCGGGACGACCGTGAACTACAGCTACTCCGTCCACAACAGCGGGCGACGTCGCCGCTCATCAACGTGGACGTGGTCGACGACAAGCTCGGCGTCATCGCGACCGGACTCACGCTCGCGGTGAACGAGACAAAGGTCCTTCCGTCCAAGTCGGCTGTGCTTGAGGAAGACACGACAAACAAGGTCACCGCGACCGCCAAGGACGAGTGTGGCAACAGTGTCTCCGCTTCGGCGCAGCTCACCGTCGACGTGTACTCGCCCTTCACCCCGCCCGACGTCAAGCTGGTCAAGGAAGCCGACGGCACGACCTTCTCGCCCGGCGACGACATCACCTACACGCTCACCTACACGAACGTAGGCGAAGTGCCGGTCGAGAACTTCACCGTTGTCGACGACTACGACGAGCGCTACGTCTTCGTGGTGGACGCCGCAGGCGGCGTCGACAATGGAGACACGATCACGTGGACGATCCCAGGTCCGCTAGCGAAAGACGAGAGCGGAAAGATCACGTACACGATGCGCGTTCGGGGCGACGTCCCTGACGGCACAGTAATCGACAACACGGCCGTGGTGAACGTGAACGGCGACGTCAATCCCGCTAACAACGAAGACAATGACACCGTCGAGGTCGTCGTCGAGGAAGAGGAGTTCCTGCCGTTCACCGGTGGAGAGCTCGGGCTGGTCATCTTCCTGGCCGGTCTCGCAACCATCGGCGGCATCGCGTTCCGCCGAATGGGTCGCATCGAATCCTAGTCTTTGCGGGTGGAAGATGGCAGTGGCCCGCCGGGGCGACGGGCCACTGCAGGAAACCGCGAACACCCCTTTGCGGGGGATGACAACGGCCCGCCTAAGGCGGGCCGTTGCGCGTTCTCGCGTGCGTGCCGTGACTTCCCCCCGGTCATCGCGGCGCCGTCGGCGCGTGCCTGCCGACGAGTACGCGCGAGTCAGCGCTACTTCGGTGGAATGTTCTCGCCCCAGTCGATGTGATTGTTGTCGCGCCAATCGATGATGTGCCAGACCTCATGCCTGAGGATCGTGCGCAGCGAGGCACGGTGGTTGGGGCTTACGAGGATCCTGCCACTCTTGAAGTACGCGACCGCCTGGTATCCGCCGGGCGTCGATCCGAAGCTCACGGTAGTCCCGGCAAGGATGGGGTGTTGGGCTATGAGCGACGCGAGAATCGATTTCGCCTGCGCCGACTCGTCGCCGCCGGATCCCTCATCGTTGTCTTTCGGCTCCGGCGCCGCAGGCGCCACGGGTGTGTTCTTCTGGCTTTGGGGTTCAGGCGCGGCCGGCTGCGTACGCACTGACCGAGCCACGCGGGTGCGAGCCGAGGCGACCGCCGATCCCGCGGACGAGGATCTGTCGCCCGAAGCGGCGGGTTCGACCGGTTTGGGACGCGGCAGCGGGGCGTACCGCTTGGGGAGCGAGGACGTAAGCGTGACTACCTGAGCCTTGCCGGAGGTGAGTGCTACCTTCTCGACGGCGTCGGAGTCAGATACACGCGGTGTGAAGGCCCGGGCCTCTGCGGGAGACTGCGAGTCGGCAGCGCTCACACCGGCTGCTACCACGGGAGCCCACGAGAGCGCGACGACGAGCGCTATCGCGACTGCCGGGAACCACCACGTGCGCTGTGGCTGAGATCGATACTGCAACGGGACTACTCCTGTTCGGGTTCGGTGCACATCGACGCGGCTCCGCCCCGTTCCAGTGGGTGGAGACGCGCACGACGCGAGCCTCGAACCCGGTAATCCGGCTGCCGTGGGAGGGTTCTCCTCCGGTAGGCCCGTGACTTTGCGAAGCGGCCCTTTCGGACTGCCGTGCCTTTTTCGGGAGCATGCCGATGTAGCGTTATCAATACGTGCCAGTAGTTGCTTCGGCTGGGCGGTCTAGAATCTTTATGGTGTACCGGCGAATTCCACAGACGAGTGACTCAGGAGAAGCGATGGCAGGCCGCCCGAAGAGCAGCCCTTTGCTTGCCCCGGAGATCCGATGACGAGCGCAGCGGCCCAATCCACGGACGGACGTCGGATCGCGTCGCGCGCCATCGGTAACGTGTTGCTCGGTCTTGCGATCGGTCTGATGGCCTACTACAGCCTCACCGACGTGGAGTCCGGGCTCGCCCAACGGTCCATACGCGTCGAGCTCGACCGTCTTGGACCGATCTCGGTCGCAACTCCACAAGTGGAGGCATCGGGCGAAGAGCCGGTCTTCGATTTCGAGGGTTGGGCGCAGCAAGACCGCGCCTTCTGGACCCAGGCGGACACCGGTGACGTGGTCGGTCGGCTCGTCATCGACGATATGGCCCTTGACGTCGCCGTAGTGAAGGGGACCGACAGGCAGTCACTCAAACGTGGCCCGGGATGGATCACCACGACGAGCGTTCCCGGGCCCGCGGGCAATTGCGCGATCTCCGGGCATCGGACGACCTACTTGGCACCATTCCGTCGCATGGCTCAGCTGAAACCAGGCGACGTGATCGACCTGTACACGCCGTTTCGGCGGTATCGATACGAGGTGACCCGTTCGTTCAGCGTGCGTCCTTGGCAGGTGGAAGTGATCGCGCCCACCGCCGAACCCATTCTGACGCTTACCGCGTGTCATCCTCCGTACAGCGCGCGGTATCGGCTCATCGTCCAATCGAAGCTCGTCGATGCCCGGCGCCTCAAGGATGCGCCAGCAAGCACCGGCAAGAACTAGACCCGAGGGGGAGCATTGAGAGTTCTCGTTACCGGAGGCGCCGGATTCATAGGCTCGAGCGTGGTGTACGTCCTCCTGGGCGCTGGCCACGAAGTAGGGGTGATCGACGACCTGTCGACTGGCAAGATCGAGAATCTGCACCCGGCTGTCTGGTTTCGCTCTCTCGACATCCTCGACGGTTCGCTTCCTGATCTCGTGAGCGAGTTCGCGCCGCAGGCCGTCGTGCACCTTGCGGCACAGGCGAGCGTCTCGGCTTCGCTCGCGGATCCGGACCGTGACTGGGCCGTGAATGCAGACGGCACTAGTCGTGTCGCCCAGGCGGCGGCCACAGCTGGCTGCAGACGCGTTGTCTCCGCCTCGTCCGCCGCGGTGTACGGGGACCCCGAGACCGTGCCGCTGCCCGAGACTGCACGAACCGCGCCCATGAGCCCGTACGGTCGTTCGAAGCTCGCCGCCGAAGGGCTTCTCGCGGAGGCGCTCCGAGACAGCGGTACGGACTACGCGAGCTTCCGTTTCGCCAACGTGTACGGTCCTCGGCAGGACGCCGCCGGCGAAGGCGGCGTGGTTGCGATCTTCCTCGACTCGATCGCGCACGGCCGCGGGCCGACCATCTTCGGCGACGGCAAGCAGACTCGCGACTTCATCTACGTTTCGGATGTGGCCGCCGCCATCCAGGCCGCGATCGAGAGCGATGTGTCGTTGTCCTCGGGGGGAAGTGCCGCCCCTGGGGCGGAGACGCCGCCGTCTGCGGCCTCGTACAACATCTCGACCGGGATCGAGACGTCGGTGGAGCGGCTTGTTGACCACATGCGCGGAGTGACACGCTACCTGGGCGAGTTCACCCACGCCCCAGCGCGCGAGGGGGATATCTTCCGAAGCGCTCTCGATTCGAGCAAGGCCGCCGCTGTCTTCGGCTGGCGTGCGAACGTGCCGCTCGAGCGCGGCCTAGCCGCGACGTGGCGCTGGTTCTCGGCGGAAGGCACGGCTACGTGATGCAGGATCGTGAGCACGCGCCCGCCGAGGCCACGTCGCCGACGGGATCGCACGTTGGTCAAACGGCGCGGCGTGACGACGTTCGGGCTCTCTACCTCGCCAAGGCCCGCGCCGAGCTTGCCATTGCCAACGCGCTTGCCGCCGGATCGGACGTCGTGCCCGACGCCGGCGAGGCGCTGGCGCAGGTCGCGCTCGTCAAGGGTCTTCCCGGCCCCGCTGAGGCCTCCGGCGGTACCGCCATGTCCGGTGCTGACGGGCGCGCGGCAGACAGCGCGCTGTCGTCTCTGGGATACGCCCCCGATGCGATCTTCCGGCTGCTCAGCCGTCCCGAACCCGCGCTGCCACCTGAAGCGCGCGCAGCACGCCTGCGTTACGCGCTGGAGGCTGTCGATCCGAGTGTGGTCGTGGCTCTGGATGCCGAGGCGGCGGAAGACGTGTGGGGCGCCCTCGGCCTGCCGAAGGCGGCGTTCGGTCGGGCGGTGCATGCCGACGGCCGAACGATCGTCGCTGTTGACGGGCTCGAAGCCTCGCTCGGCGACGAGCGCCGAAAACGTCGCGTGTGGAGGCAGATGCAGGCCATTCGCGTCTGAAGGCGCCGTCCCTTAGTCCTCTTCGATCTCGGTGATCGCCCCCATCGGGCATTCTTCCATGCAGGTTCCGCACCCGGTGCAGTCGTCCTCGTTCACCGGTTCGGCACACTCGCCAGCCAATTCCAGCACGCCTTCCGGGCAGCTGTCCACGCAGATACCACAAGCCGAACAGTCCTCTTCGTTGATGATCGGGCGCGGCACGGGCGACTCCTTCTCGCGCGAGGGGCAACACGACCCCTGCAATCTGACGTGCCGTACGTTAGCGAGGGCTTTCGGGGATGTAAAGAGATACGCTGGTTGGCTCCAGTGGCAGCTTCGCCCAGCGGCCTACCGACAGGCATGACAAACACAATTACAGGAAACTTGATACTAAGACGCTCAGATGTTAGTCTTCTGGGCGTTACAGGGCACGTTGGCGCGGGAAGAGACAGAAGAGACCTGCTCGGGTGGTATGCCCGGCAGTGCAGAAGAGAAACGAAAGGGGAGTCAGATCAATGGCCAAGGTACTCGGAATCGATCTGGGAACCACCTACTCGGCGATGGCCGTTCTTGAGGGCGGGCAGCCGACGATCATCGTGAATGCCGAAGGCGATCGCACGACCCCCTCTGTCGTCGCGTTCCGCAAGGACGGCGAGCGGATCGTCGGCAAGGCCGCGAAGAACCAGGCCATCACGAACCCAGAGAACACGATCAAGTCGATCAAGCGCTTCATAGGCCGCAGGTACGAGGAGACGACCTCCGAGCGCAAGACGGTCGCGTTCAAGGTGGAGAAGGGCAAGGACGACCGGGCGGTCGTCGACGTCGAGGGCAAGCACTACACTCCCGAGGAGATCTCGGCAATGATCCTCGGCAAGCTCAAGGCCGATGCCGAGAAGTACCTCGGCGAGAAGATCACGCAGGCGGTCATCACGGTACCTGCGTACTTCAACGACATGCAGCGCCAAGCCACGAAGGATGCCGGGAAGATCGCCGGACTCGAGGTCATGCGCATCATCAACGAGCCGACGGCCGCGGCGCTCGCGTACGGCCTCGACAAGGGAACTCACGAGCAGACCGTTCTCGTCTTCGACTTGGGCGGCGGCACGTTCGACGTGTCGATCCTGGAGCTCGGTGAGGGCGTCTACGAGGTGAAGTCCACCAACGGCGACAATCACCTCGGCGGAGACGACTGGGACCAGGTCGTCATCGATTGGCTTGCCGAGAAGTTCAAGTCGGACACCGGTATCGATCTGAGGGCCGACAAGATGGCGCTACAGCGTCTGAAGGACGCCGCCGAGAAGGCCAAGATCGAACTCTCCCAGGCCCAGACGACGCAGATCAACCTGCCGTTCATCACCGCTGACGCCAGCGGCCCGAAGCACCTGGACTATCAGCTCGCGCGTGCGGAGTTCCAGAAGATCACCTCCGATCTCCTCGACAGGTGCAAGAAGCCGCTCGAGGCCGCCATAAAGGATTCCGGCCTCAAGATCAGTGACCTGCACGAGGTCATCCTCGTCGGTGGCTCGACCCGCATGCCGGCGGTGCAGGAACTCGTCAAGAACATGACCGGCAAGGACCCGCACATGGGCGTGAATCCCGACGAGGTCGTAGCGCTCGGCGCGGCGATCCAGGCGGGCGTCCTCGGCGGGGAAGTCAAGGATATCCTGCTCCTCGATGTGACTCCGCTCTCGCTCGGCGTCGAGACGCTCGGCGGCGTCATGACCAAGATGATCGAGCGCAACACGACCATTCCGACGCGGAAGACCGAGACGTACACGACGGCCGCGGACGGCCAGACCTCCGTCGAGATCCACGTCCTGCAGGGCGAGCGCGAGATGGCCGCCTACAACAAGACGCTGGGCAAGTTCACGCTCGCGAATATCCCTCCGGCGCCGCGCGGCATCCCGCAGATCGAGGTCACGTTCGACATCGACGCCAATGGCATCGTCAACGTCTCGGCCAAGGACCGCGGCACCGGTCAGGAGCAGAAGATCACCATCAGCGGTTCGACCGCGCTCTCGGACGAGGAAGTCGACCGGATGGTGACCGATGCCGAGTCTCACGCCGACGAAGACAAGCGCAAGAAGGAAGAGGCCGAGATTCGCAATACAGCCGACACGCTGGTGTATGGCACCGAGAAGACCCTCGCCGATCTGGGCGACAAGGTGCCCGAGGAGACGAAGACGGCGTGTGAGGAAGCCATCGCCGAGACCAAGAAGGCGCTCGAGGGCGACGACATCGATGCCGTCAGCTCCGCGACCGAAGCCCTTCGCCAAGCGAGCATGAAGCTCGGCGAGGTCGTGTACCAGCAGGCTGAGGCCGAAACCGCCGCGTCGGCTGGCGAGGGCGCACCCGAAGGGGAAGCGCCGTCAGGCGAGGAAGAGGTCGTTGAGGCCGACTACGAAGTCGTGGACGAGGACAAGTAGCCATGGCGCGCCAATCGCACAGCCCCGGGGCAGGCGACCCGCTTCGCCCGCCTGTTTCGGGGCCCGCCGGACAACCCACCGACGAGCCCCTGCAAAGGGCGGGCTTCGGGGTCGCCGACCCCGAAGCTTCAGGTGTCGACCCTGAGCTCGAGACGGATCTCGGACCGGAGCTCGCGTTTCGCGGGGACAGTGTCGAGGCGGAGCTCGAGGCCGCGCGCACCGAAGCGGAGCAGTGTCGGGACATCGCGCTGCGCACGCAGGCGGAGTTCGACAACTTCCGCAAGCGCGTCGCGCGCGATCAGCAAGACATGGTGAACCGTGCCGGCGAGCGGATCATCGGCGAGGTGCTTCCGGTCATCGATAACCTGGAACGAGCCATCGAGCATGTGACCGCCGGCGGCGACATCAAGCAACTTCTCGCCGGGGTTGAGAGTGTCCGCCGTCAGCTGCTGGACGTCCTCTCCAAGGAGGGCGTTGCTCTCATCGATCCTTTCGGACAACCGTTCGACCCGAACTTGCACCAGGCGATGGCCCAGCGCGAAGACGCAGAAGTCCCCGAGGGCACCGTCGTTGATGTCTACCAGAAGGGCTACGAGATGCACGGCAAGTGCATCCGGCCCGCGATGGTGGTCGTTTCGTCGGGGCAGGGGGCCGACAAGGAGTAGCGCATGGCCGCCGGCACGAACTACTACGAGGTCCTCGGCGTCAAGAAGGACGCTTCGACCGACGAGGTCAAGAAGGCGTTCCGTCGGCTCGCGCGAAAGCACCACCCCGACGCCGGCGGCTCCGAGGAGAAGTTCAAGGAGATCAACGAGGCGTACGAGGTACTCTCCGACGCCGAGAAACGCCAGCAATACGACCAGTACGGGCAGTACTTCTCGGGCGGCGTCCCACCTGGCTACGGCGCAGGGGCCGGAGCCGCCGGCGGTCCCGGCCCTGGCGGCGGGTACCAGTATCAGGTCAACGTCGACGACCTCGGCGACCTGGGGGACATCTTCGGCAGCGTCTTCGGTGGCATGGGCGGCGGAGGCGGCAGGCAGCGTCAAGCGACGCAGGCTCGTCGCGGGGCGGACCTGCAATACGACGTGTCGCTCACGTTCGCCGAGGCGCTCGGGGGCGTTTCCAAGAAAGTCGACATCCAGCGCGCCGAGAAGTGCGCTCCGTGCAAGGGCACGGGTGCAAAGCCCGGAACGAGTCGGACTACCTGTCCCACCTGTGCCGGAAGCGGCAATGTCTCTCAGGGACAAGGGCTGTTCGGGTTCTCACGGCCGTGTCCCAGATGCGGCGGCGAGGGCACGGTCATCGAGCAGCCGTGCACCGTGTGCCGCGGCGTCGGGTCGGTCACGAAGCTCAAGCCGGTCACGATCAACGTCCCGGCAGGCGCGACAGACGGCGGGAAGCTGCGCTTCAAGGGAAAGGGCGAGCCGGGACCGAATGGCGGACCTTCGGGCGACCTGTACGTGATCACCCACATCAAGCCGCACCCCTTCTTCAAACGCGACGGCGCCGACGTGCTGCTCGAGTTGCCGGTCTCCATCACCGAGGCGGCAGTTGGCACGGACGTGACCATTCCCACACCCGATGGCGGCAAGGTGAAGCTCAAGATTCCCGAGGGTACCGAGGAAGGCCGCATCTTCCGTATCGGCGGTCGTGGGGCGCCCAAGCTCAGAGGAAAGGGCACCGGCGATCTCAAGGTGAAGACGCACATCGTCGTCCCGAAGAAGCTCACCTCCGAGCAGAAGGAGATGCTCAAGCGTTTCGAGTCGTCTCGCTCGGAGGATGTCCGAGCACATATCAAGTGATCCGACGTCGCCGGGAGGTTTGAAGCGCTTGAAACGACAAGGCGGCACCGGCAAGGACCGTCCGGTGTACATGATCAGTGTCGCGGCGGAGCTCGCGGGCATGCACCCCCAGACGCTGCGCATCTACGAGAGGAAGCACCTGCTGCAACCGCAGCGCTCGGCCGGTAACACACGACTGTACTCGGATGCCGACATCGAGCGGCTCAGACTGATCCAGCGCCTCACTCAGGAGGAGGGCGTGAACCTCGCCGGGGTGATGCGGATCATGGAACTCCAGATCGAGCTCGACCGCGTTCAGGCCGAACTCGAGAACGCTCAGGCCGAGCTCGGGAAGACCGAGCAGCGTCTGGCCCACGAGCTTCACGAACTTCACAAGTCGCTACGCGGCGAGATCGTGCGCGTGCCACCCGGGCGAATGGTCCGACGTGAGCGGTAGTCACGCGGACAGTGACCGAGTGGACCGCGATAGTGCAGGCGGCTCGGAGCCGCGAACGGCCGAGCGCGCGGACAGGCCTGCCCGAGGGCAGGGTGCGCTGGTCGCCTGGCTCCGAGGCGTGCGCCACGGCACGATCCCGGGAGGCCCGCTTTGACACCTGGTCGCGTGGGCGTGGTCACGTCTTCGGCCGGAAGCAAGTCCAAGTTGAGCAGTGAGAGACACGCGCCCGTGAGGCGCGCGAACGTGAAAGGTGCGGGATCATGAGGCTCGACAAGCTCACGATAAAGGCCCAGGAAGCACTTCAGGCCTCGCAGGGAGTCGCCGAAGAGGCATCCTCGTCCACGATCGAGCCCGAGCATCTTCTCAAGGCGCTCATCGACCAGGCCGAGGGCATCGTTCGCCCCATCCTGCAGAAGGTGGGCGTGGATCCTGACGCCCTCTCCAATGAGGTCAACAGCTCGGTCGAAGCGGCGCCGAAGGTGAGCGGCGCGGCGCTTGCGCAAGGCCTCGGGCCCAGGCTGAACACCGTCCTGAACGACGCATTCAAGCACGCCGAGAAGCTGAAGGACGCCTATGTCTCGACGGAGCATCTGCTGCTGGCGCTCGCTGACGACAAGGGCGAAGCCGGCCGGCTGCTGACGGGTGCGGGGCGTCAGTTCGAAGCGCCTTCTCGGGGCTCTTGACGAGCTTCGGAGTGGCACGCGCATCACCGACCAGAACCCGGAGGCACAGTTCCAGGCGCTCGAGCGCTTCAGCCGCAACCTCACGAGCCTTGCGCGCGAGGGCAAGCTCGACCCGGTCATCGGGCGAAACGACGAGATCCGGCGTGTGGTGCAGGTGCTGTCGCGCCGGACCAAGAACAACCCCGTGCTCATCGGCGAACCGGGCACCGGCAAGACCGCCATCGTCGAGGGCCTCGCGCAGCGCATCGTCGCGGGTGACGTGCCCTCGAGCCTGCGCGACAAGGATCTCGTCGCGCTCGACTTAGCTGCGATGGTCGCCGGTGCGAAATACCGCGGCGAATTCGAGGACCGTCTCAAGGCGGTGCTGCGCGAGGTCGAGCAGGCCGAGGGGCGCCTCGTCCTCTTCATCGACGAACTGCACACGATCGTCGGTGCCGGTGCTGCCGAGGGCGCGATGGACGCTTCGAACATGCTGAAGCCCGCGCTCTCGCGCGGCGAGCTACACGCCATCGGCGCCACGACGCTCGACGAGTACCGCGAGCACATCGAGAAGGACGCGGCGCTCGAGCGCCGGTTCCAGCCGGTCTACGTGGGCGAGCCGAGCGTCGAGGACACCATCGCCATCCTGCGGGGGCTCAAGGAGAAGTACGAGGTCCATCACGGCGTGCGCATCACCGATGGCGCCATCGTCGCCGCGGCCACGCTGTCGGACCGCTACATCTCGGACCGCTTCCTGCCCGACAAGGCCATCGATCTCATCGACGAGGCCGCATCGCGTCTGCGAATCGAGCTCGACTCGATGCCCACGGAGATCGACGTCATCGACCGCCAGCTCATGCAGATGCAGATCGAGGAACAAGCGCTCATGAAGGAGACCGACGAGGCGTCCGCCGAGCGCCTCGAGGCCATTCGTGGCGAGATGGCGGCGCTGAACGAGAAGCTCTCGGGGCTCAAGGCCCGCTGGGAGAACGAGAAGGAGATCATCGGCGCGGTACAGCGCTACAAGGCCGAGCTCGACGAGGCCAAGATGGAGGAAGAGCGCGCCACGCGCGAGGGCGACCTGCAGCGTGCGGCGGAGATCCGGTACGGACGCCTCCCAGAGATCGAGCAGGCGATCGAGGACGCGGACGCACGTCTGCGCGAGTTGCAGCAGTCGGGCGCGATGCTGAAAGAAGAGGTCACCGAGGAGGAGATCGCCGAGGTCGTCGGCGCGTGGACGGGCATTCCTGTCGCGCGCCTGCTCTCGGGCGAGATGGAGAAGCTCGCGCGCCTTGAGGACGTGCTTCACCAGCGCGTCGTCGGCCAGGACGAGGCGGTCGGCGCGGTGGCGAGTGCGATCAGGCGCTCGCGCGCGGGCCTGTCGGACCCCGATCGGCCGATCGGCTCGTTCATCTTCATGGGCCCGACCGGCGTCGGGAAGACCGAGCTCGCCAAGACGCTCGCGGAGTTCCTGTTCGACACCGACAAGGCGCTCGTACGCATCGACATGTCCGAGTACATGGAGAAGTTCAGCGTGCAGCGCCTCATCGGCGCGCCTCCCGGATATGTCGGATACGAAGAGGGGGGTCAGCTTACCGAGGCAGTGCGTCGTCGACCTTACTCGGTGATCCTCTTCGACGAGATCGAGAAGGCGCACCAAGACGTCTTCGGCGTGCTGCTGCAGGTGCTGGACGACGGACGGCTCACCGACGGGCAGGGCCGGACGGTGAGCTTCCGCAACACCATCGTGATCATGACGAGCAACGTGGGATCGCAGTTCATCCAGGAGTTCACCAAGACCGGCGACGAGAAGTCGATGAACCAGCTCATCGAGGAAGCGATGCGCGCGACCTTCAGGCCTGAGTTCCTGAACAGGATCGACGACATCGTCATCTTCCACTCACTCACGATCGAGCAGATCGGTCAGATCGTGGACCTCCAGCTCGAGCAGGTGAGGGCGCGTCTCGCCGAGACGGAAGATCGCGGTAGAGATCCTGCCGGCGGCACTCGAGCGCCTTTCGCTCGACGGCTTCGACCCCGTGTATGGAGCCCGGCCACTGAAGCGCGTAATTCAGAAAGAAGTCATAGACCGGGTCGCGAAGGAACTGATCGAGGGCCGGGTACATGAAGGTGACACCGTACGAATCGATGTCGACGACGGGGGAGAACTCGTCGTGCGATAGGGGACGGCGTTGCGCGTCGGTGGGCCATGGCCGAGGCGCGACACGAGTCACGGAGGTGATGCGACATGGCACTTGTAAGGTGGGATCCGTTCGGCGAGATGGTGAGGATGCAGCGAGATATGGATCGCATCTTCGGCCGGATGGGCATGGCCGAAGGCGGTTCCCGAGAGGTCTCGTCGGTTGCTTGGATGCCCAAGATCGACGTCCAGCAGAAGGGCGATGACATCGTCGTCCACGCCGAGCTTCCCGGCGTGAAGCCGGAAGACGTCGACGTCGAGGTCACCGATGGTGTCCTCACCATCAAGGGCGAGCGCACCACGGAGGAGAAGCGTGAGGACGAGGGCTGGCTCGTTCGCGAGTCCAGCTATGGCTCGTTCGAGCGCTCCATGGTGCTGCCGGAAGGCGTCGACCCCAACAGCATCTCTGCCGAGTTCAAGGACGGCGTGTTGATGCTGCACGTGCCGAAGGCGATGGAGGCCGCGAAGCCTAAGACCACGAAGATCTCGCTCGGTGCCGGGGAGCAGCCGGCTATGGGCGGCGGCAAGCCGGGAGAGATGGGCATGGAATCCCAGGAGGGCGCCCAGACCATGCAGGCGCCGTCGCAGTCGCCGCAACAGCAGGAGATGCCTGCAGAGCAGCAGCACGCGCACGTCTAGCACGATCAAGCTCGCTGAAGGCGGGCACGCAGATGCGGCCCCGGGCATCCACACGGACGCCCGGGGCCGCATCCCTCTCGCGAAACGGCGCGCGCACTCGCGCCGTTTCGCCGTTCGCTACGCCGGGTAGACAAAGGCCGTTGAGAGAAGACACACCGCGTTTCGCGCGCGGTTCGACGCTGGAGGGAGCGGACACTGATGAACGACAACGGCAAGACCATGACCTCTGAGGACATCATGCGGGTGCTCGAGCACGTCGGGGACGATGTGAACACCGATATGGTCTTCGGGCAGTCCCGGGTCACGGGCGATCACGTGATCATCCCTGTGGCGCGCGTGCGCTACGGCGGCGGTGGCGGCGCGGGCGGCAGCACCGAGCGCGAAGGCGAGCCCGAAGCCGGACACGCCGCAACGCCGGGCGAGGGGGTTGGCGGAGGATTCGGCGTGAGCGCCGTGCCGGTCGGCGCCATCGACGTCACAGCCGAACGGCTCGCTTGGTCCCCCGTCATGGACTGGAGCCGGCTCGCGATGATCTGGAGTGTAGTGGCGGGACTCGGCATGCTGATGGTGCTGTCTCGCGCACTTCGATCTCGTTAGGCGGGTGGCTCGCGGCCATCGCCGACGCTAGCCGGGTCAGCGGCCGATCCGTAGCGCCGCCCGGTGTTCGGCGCGGGTAGGTACACCGGTGGAGGTGCTGCCCGGTGTATACGATCGCGACCGAGCGCATACCGATCCTCGTGTGGGGCGAGACCGTTGACGACGTGACGCTCGCGCAGGCCCGCAACCTTGCGAACTTGCCCTTCGCCTACCACCACATCGCGCTGATGCCCGATGCGCACGTTGGTTTCGGCATGCCGATCGGAGGTGTGCTGGCTGCCGAGGGGCAGGTGATCCCGCATGCGGTCGGTCTCGACATCGGATGCGGCATGCGCGCGTGGCGCACGAACGTGCCGTCGGCCGAACTCATGCCGCTGCGCGACAGGATCTTGAACGACATCCAGCGCTCGGTACCGCAGGCGTTCGAGTGGCATCGCACGAGTCAGCGGGATCGCACGGATCTGTTCGACGAAGCGCCCGCGTCGGCGGCGCTTCGCGAGGAGATCGAGAAGGCCGAACGGCAGGTCGGCACGCTTGGCGGCGGGAACCACTTCATCGAACTGCAGGTCGATCCCGACGGCGTCGTCTGGTCCATGGTCCACTCGGGGAGTCGGAACGTGGGCAAGCAGATGGCCGAGCACTACGACCGGATCGCGCGCGAGGAGAACCGGCGCGGTGCCTCGCTCGTGCCGCTCGAATGGGGACTCGCGCATCTGTCGGTCGAGGGCGGTGCGGGCGCAGAGTACCTGGAGGTCATGGCCTGGTGTATGCGCTTCGCCTACGAGAATCGCAGGCTCATGGCGGGCGAGGTACAACGTGCGATCTGGAGGTACTTCCCGGACAGCACGCCGGACGAAGGCATCGACGTACACCACAACTACGCGGCGCTCGAGGAGCACTTCGGAAAGCGAGTCGTCGTGCACCGAAAGGGTGCGGTGCGCTGCGACGGAGCTGTAGTCGTGCCCGGCTCGATGGGCACGGCGTCGTATGTCTGCGAGGGCAAGGCGAACCCCGACGCGTTCGAATCGTGCAGCCACGGCGCCGGTCGGACCCTCGGGCGCAAGCAGGCGATGCGCACGATACCGCGCGAGCGGGTCCTGCAGGAGCTCGCGGACAAGGACGTCCGACTCTTCAAGGCGAAGAAGCACGACCTTGCCGAGGAGGCGCCGGAGGCCTACAAGGACATCGAACAGGTACTGGACTGGGAGCGCGACCTGGTGGAGCGTGTTGTCAGGTTGGTTCCGATCGGCGTGCGTGAAGGGCTGAGAATGGCGGAGAGCCTCAGTGCTCGTCGATGTAGCGCTGTAGCTCGGCGTGCCACTCCGCAGGCTCGACCACGCCGGGCTCTGTGTCCTCCGCGAACAACAGGTCGACGAGGTAGCGGGGCCGCTTCCCGCCGATGTGCATCGCTTTGACGCACGAGACGCAATAGACGACCACGTCCTCGGCGGGCATAGACCCGGCACGACGTACCATGAGCTCCTTGACCCGCTCGTCAGGCAGCTCTCCGAAGAAGCTGTCGCCGCAGCATATGGCGCCAGTCCGGGACGCAGACGCCTCCACGACGTGGACGTTCATGCGCCCGAGCAGCTCGCGCACTGCCGAGTGCACGCGATCCTCGGTGCGAGTCGGACAAGCGTCATGGACCGTCATCGTCGAACCGGCGTAGTCGGGGAATGGGAACGAGTCGCTTGACGCGAGTACCTCCCAAAGAGAGATCGTCGACACGCCGTCGTAGAGTTCGCGGTATCGGCGGTCGCAGCCCGCGCAGGTGTTGATGACGCGGCTTCCCGGCGGCAGGCCCGGTTCGTGTCGGCAACACGTGGTGTGTTCGGCGACGTCGCCCAGCTCGACGTTGAGGAACGAGAGCACCTGCTCGACGAGGTGCGGTTTGTAGATCGTCAACGCACAGCCCGGCGCAAAGACGAGTCCCATCGAATCCTCCGCGTCCACCGTCTTGCCCGCAGGCGCTGTCCAGGTCTGGCCGCGCATGGCTATCCTCGGCGCTTCGCGAGGAACACGATTGTGACTCCCGGCACCTGTTCCTTCTCGTGCGTCTTCACGTAACCGTGCGACTCGTACAGAGAGATGGCGGGCGCTGTGTCGGTCCCCGTGAACAGCTCGAAGCGCGGCGCATCGGGGTAGCTCTCTTCGAGGACGTCCATCAAATGGCGTCCCACGCCTTGGCGACGAGCACTGGGCAGCACGGCGAGCCGACGCACCATGACGCTGCCGTCCTCTTGCAGATGGCCACGAACCGTGCCGACTGCCTCTCCGTCGATTCGAGCGATGAGGATCACGTCGCCAGCGTCGAACGCCGCGATGACGTCGTCGGGGACTTCGCGCACGGGTGGGATCTCGACCCCGTAGCGTTCGGCCTCGCTCTGGAAGCCCTCGCGGACGAGTCGCGCAACGGTCTCGGCCTCGGCGGGCGTCGCGCGCGTGATCTCGATCTGCTTCATTCGGTCTCCGGATGCGCCATGAGATCCTTCCCGATCGAGAAGGCGTCCGCGATCTTGTCGCCGAGTCGGCGGTACTCTCTCGAGCCGGCGATGTAGACGAGTGGATCGAGTGCGTCAACGTCGACCTTCTCGCCTGTCGAGTCGAGGATGGACTCCTCGGCATGCGTCTCGACGATCTCGCCGATGACCACGACGTATTCGCCGACTTCGAGAGCTGTCGTCATGCGGCACTCGAGGTTGTACGGGCACTCGGCGATAAGCGGTGTACCGAGAGCGACGCCAGGCTCGAGCGTGAGTCCCGCCTCGGCGAACTTGTCGTGCTTGCGGCCGCTCGCCAGACCGCAGTAGTCGACTTTCGTGGCAAGCGACGTCGGAGGCAGATTCACCGAGAACTGAGCGGTCTCGTGTATCAGCTCGAGCGTCCTTCGGGTTCTGCGCAGACCCATCGCGACTGAGGGCGGGGTCGACGAGACGATGTTGATCCAAGCGACGGCCATGACGTCGGCATCCTGCATCGTCCCGCCGACGACGAGCGCGCAAGGCATCGGGTAGAGTCGCTCGCTGGGTCCAAGCCGCTTCTTCATCGCTACCTCCGGCCTCTTCGCATCGTTCCTGCCGCCGGCATCCGTCAGTGGCGACGTCCGCCGGCGCCGGCGCACGCCCGCGAGTATATCGCTACGGTTGCGAACTGTTGCCCGGCTCGACGCGGCCCGGCCGGCGAACCTCGTCGCCGCACTGGCACAGCGCTGGCTCTGCTGTACGTGCCGCGGCTTCACTTGCCTGCGTCGTCCGGCGTCAATCCAGCTCATCGGCGGTAGAATCATTCACGTGTGCCATTCGAGACGCACATCGACCAAGAGATGCCGGCCTCCGCTGCTTCAGACAGGGCGGCTTGTGAGCGCCGCCGATCTGGCGGCCTTCGGCCTCACCGAGCGAGAACGTGCTCTCTTCGAGCCGCTTGCCGAGGACGGTTTCTTCCTCGGCCGGGTTTCGCGCGTCGATCGCGGGCTTCCCCTCATCCTCACCGCCGACGGTCCCGTGCGAGCGGAGCCGGCGATGCACCTCATGCGTACGCGCGGGGACGGCGAGAGCCGCGCGGTCGTGGGCGACTGGGTGGCGCTGTCGCATCCGGAGGGCCACGACGTCGCCATCATCGAGGCGATCCTGCCTCGCTCCTCGGCGTTCATCCGCAAGGATCCCGGGATCTCGACCGCAGAGCAGGTCCTGGCGGCTAACGTCGACACCGTGTTCGTCATGCAGGCGCTGTCGGGCAAGGGTGTGAACCTGCGCCGGCTCGAGCGCGAGCTCGTTCTCGCGTGGGAAAGCGGGGCACGACCCCTCGTCTTGCTCAACAAGGCGGACCTGGCCGACGACTGGGAAGAGCAGAGGGCCGACGCGGCTTCGGTCTCGGCGGGCGTCGATGTCGTCGTGACGAGCGCTCTCACCGGGCAGGGATTCGAGGATCTCGCTCCGTACCTCGGTCGAGGCTGCACGGTGGCCCTTCTCGGCAGTTCCGGCGTGGGGAAGTCCACGCTCGTGAACCGGCTCGTGGGCGAAACGGTCCAGGCGACCGCCGAAGTCCGGGCGAAAGACGACAAGGGACGCCACACGACGGTTGCCCGCGAGCTCGTCCTGCTGCCGCAGGGCGCTGTGGTCATCGACACGCCCGGGTATGCGAGCGCTTGCTCTTTGGGACGCAGAGGAGGGCATGGAGGCGGCGTTCCCGGAGATACAGGAGCTCGCGGTCGAATGCCGCTTCGCCGACTGCCGACACGAGACCGAGCCCGGATGTGCGGTCGTTCAGGCGGTCGAGGCCGGGGAGCTCACGCAGCGGCGTCTCGATAGCTACAGAGATCTCAAGCGGGAGCTCGACGCGCTCGCCGCCAAGACCGAGGAGCGCGCGCGTCGAGAACGCGAGCGGCAAGGCAAGATCCTGAGCAAGACCGTGAAGAGGTTCTACAAGCAAAGCGAGAAGAGACGCGGCCATGACTGAGGGTTCGCTGATCGCTGTCGATAACGTCGTGAAGGTCTACGACACGGGCGAGATCCCGTTCACCGCACTGCGCGGCGTGAACCTGCACGTCAAGACCGGCGAGTTCGTCGGCCTCATCGGCAAGTCGGGATCGGGCAAGACCACCCTGGTGAACATGATCACGGGTATCGACCGGCCTACCTCCGGTGAAGTGAACGTGCACGGCACGCCGGTCCACGCGCTGAACGAGAACCAGCTCGCGATGTGGCGGGGAAGGACGATCGGCGTCGTGTTCCAGTTCTTCCAGCTGCTCCCGACGCTCACGGTCATCGAGAACGTCATGCTGCCCATGGACTTCTGCAACATGTACACCCCCGGAGAGCGCCCGATCCGAGCGATGGCCCTCCTCGAGGAAGTCGAGATGGCGGACCAGGCGTTCAAGCTGCCCTCGGCGCTGTCGGGCGGGCAGCAGCAGCGCGTGGCCATCGCGCGAGCTCTCGCGAACGATCCGCCGATACTGGCGGCCGACGAGCCCACGGGCAACCTCGACAGCAAGACCGCCGACGCGGTCTTCGGCCTATTCGAGAAGCTCGTGGACGAGGGCAAGACCATCGTCATGGTCACGCACGACAGTGACATGGCCGCCCGGGTGCGACGCGCGCTGCACGTCCATGACGGCGAGATCGTCGAAGAAGTGACCAATCGTGCGCGGAGCGAGGCCCTTCCCGCAGCGGGCCGGGGTCCGGCGAACCGCGCGAGTGCAGGGTGCGAGCTCGACGCGATGAAGCTCTCCCCGCGCTGGCGCAAGGTCCTGTCCGATCTGACGTCGAACAAGTCGCGCACGATCCTCGTGGTGCTCTCGATCGCCGTCGGAGTCTTCGCGATCGCTGTCGTCATGGGCGGCCGCGGGGTGCTCCTGCGCGAGTTCGACGAGGACTATGCCGCGAGTCGGCCGCCGGACGCCGAGTACGCCACGTCTGATTTCGATGAGGGCCAGCTTCACGAAGTCCAGCGGCAGCCGGATATCTCACTTGCCGAAGGCCGCCGCAGGCTCTCGCTCAGGTTCACCGCCGACGAGAACCCTGCGGAATCCACCGCGGGATGGTCCACTATCCGGCTGTGGGCTCTTTCATCCTTCGAGGAGATGCAGATATCACGTGTCACGCCTGAAAAGGGTGCCGAGTGGCCGCCTGGGCCGGGCGTCGTCATCCTCGAGCGGAGCGCGCTTCAGGCCGACGATTACGAGGTCAACGACGTGCTTACCGTCGAGACCTCCGCCGGTGAACACACGCAGCTCCGTGTGGGCGGCTTCGCCCACGACATCAACGCTTTCCCGACGACCTTCACGGGTACCGTCATCGGCTACATCGCGATGGATGCGCTCGCCGACTTGGACGAGCCGACAGACTTCAACAGCCTGTCCGTCGTCTTCGCCCAGGACGGTCTGACCCGGTTCAAGGCGAGCCGCCTGGCTGCTGATCTCAGAGACGACGTGCTCGTCCCGATGGGCATCCAGGTCTACAACATGTCCGTGCCCGAGCCGGGGAGCCACTTCCTCGGCGATATCTTCAAGGCAGTGTCGCTCTTGCTTCTCGCGCTCGGCGTGCTGTCGCTCGCCCTCTCGGCGTTCCTCGTGATCAACACCATCTCCGCGATCATGGCGCAGCAGGTCAGGCAGGTCGGCATCATGAAGTCGGTGGGCGGCCGAGCGCGTCAGATCATGGCGATGTATCTCACTCTCGTGGGCATCTACGGCTTGCTGGCCGTGGCCGTCGCCCTCCCCATCGGGTGGATAGCCGGGCGCTGGTTCATCCAGTACGCCGCCGACATGCTGAACTTCCAGGTGACCTCCTACATCCCGCCCTCCTACGTGGTCGCGCTCGAGATCGCCGTCGGACTCGTGGTGCCACTCCTGGCCGCGCTCGTGCCGGTGCGACTCGGCTCGAGGGTCACGGTCGTCAAGGCGCTCAACGCGTCGGGAATCTCTTCGGCGTCCTTCGGCCATGGCATCGTCGACCGCGTGCTCGGCGTGGTCCGAGGGCTTCCTCGGCCTGTCGCGTTGTCCCTTCGAAACACGTTCCTGCGCAAAGGCAGGCTCGTGTTGACGCTCTTCACGCTCACGCTCGCGTCGGCGGTCGTGATGGGAACGCTGTCTGTCCGCGCGTCGATCTTGCAGACGATCACGGACATCGGCGCGTGGTGGAACTACGACGCGCAGGTCTCGTTCGCCAGACCCAAGCCTGCCGAAGAAGTGGAGCGGATCGCGAAGGGGGTTCCCGGCGTCACGGGTGTCGAGACCTGGGTCGAGTCCGGCGTGTCCTACCAGCGCGATGACGGCAGCGAGAACGAATCGATATTCGCGATCGGGCTTCCGCCGACGACCCGGTTCATCACTCCCACTCTCGCCGCCGGGCGCTGGCTCGAGGAAGGCGACGACGACGAGATCGTCGTGAACACCGACATCTCCAAGGACGAAGCGCAGATGCGCGTCGGCAACACCGTTCGCCTCAAGATCTACGGCGATGAGCGCAACTACAAGGTGGTCGGCGTCGTCTCGGGCCAGCTGATGGGTCCGACCGTGTTCATGGACAAGCAGCAGCTGGACAGCATCACTCAGTCCGCCGGAGGCGTGACGAGGCTCCTCGTCACGACCGAGTCGCACACGGGTACCGCGCAAGACACCGTCGCAACCGAGCTTGAGCGACGGCTCGACGACGCTGATATCACGCCGACGGGCTCGGAGACTCAGACAGGCATGCGCGACCGGCTCGCAAGCGAGCTCAACATCCTGGTCACGTTCCTCGTCATCATGGCTGCATTGCTGGCCGCCGTCGGCGTCATCGGCCTCACCGGGACCATGACGATCAACGTGCTCGAGTCGGTCCGCGAGATCGGGGTCATGCGTGCGATCGGAGCGAGCCACGCCTCGATCTTCGGCATCTTCATCACGGAAGGCGTCGTGGTCGGTCTCATGGCGTGGGGGCTGGGCGCAATTGCCTCATGGCCCATCTCGCTTCTGCTAACGAACGCGCTCTCCTCCGCGATGAATCTTCCGCTCACGTACGTGTTCTCTTTCGCTGGGGTCGGCATCTGGCTCGTGTCGGTGCTGGTGATCGCGGTGATCGCGAGCCTGCTGCCCTCGTGGCGCGCGTCGCAGGTGAGTGTCCGCGACGCTATCGCCTACGAGTAGCTCCTTCGTCGCGGTGTTGCGGCCCCGACGCTTGCGCGCGCCGCTTCAAGTGCGAGAGAGTGGCAGAGCGCTCGCCCCCGGACGGCCGGTAGTCTCCGAGAGGAAGCCACGACTCGTGCGTCAGCTCGCCCTCACGTCGATCCCCCGCGTCGCCATCGCGGACCTGCCCACGCCGGTCGTTTCGTCCATCGGCGCCTGTACCGGGTTGCCGGTCGAGCGCATCTGGGTGAAGCGCGACGACGTCTCCGGCCATCCGTACGGGGGCAACAAGGTGCGCAAGCTCGAGTTCCTACTCGGCGAGGCACGGGCCCAAGGCGCGCGATCGGTCGTGACCTTCGGCGCGGTCGGCTCCAACCACGTCCTCGCGACGGCGACGTACGGTGCGCGCGAAGGCTTCGACGTGCACGCCGTTCTGACCCCTCAGCGGATGACCCCGTACCTGCCGCGGAACCTCCGTGCGGATCTGGATGCGGGCGCGACTCTGCACCTCGCCGAGGACGCCGACGATGCCCGGGAACGAGCGTCCGCCCTGAGCGCCACGCTGACCGAAAGGGACGGCGTCCCTCCCTTTGTGATCCCGATGGGAGGGACGTCGGCCCTGGGTACCATCGGCTTCGTGAACGCGGCGATGGAGCTCGCCGACCAGATCGATGCGGGCGAGGTTCCGGAACCCGACGTGCTCTACGTGCCGTTCGGCTCGATGGGGACCGCGGCGGGACTTGCGATCGGCCTATTCGCATGCGGCATCAGGACGAAGGTTGTCGGGGTCCGGGTCGTCCCCACGGGAATCGCCAACGAGGAGACCTTAGGCCATCTCGTTGATGTCACTGTGGCGAAGGCACGCTCGGCTGATGCCTCATTCCCGCTCCTCAGACGCATCGATCTCGCGCTGGACGTGCGCGAGGAGTTCTTCGGCGAGGAGTACGCTCACGCGACCGACGCGTCGATTGAGGCCGTTGCGGCTGCGAGGGAGTGGGGACTCGCCTTGGAGACCACCTACACGGGCAAGGCAATGGCGGCGCTACTTGCCGACTACCGAGACGGTTCGACACGCGACAGCGTCGTCATGTTCTGGAATACGTACAGCTCTCGTCCGCTCGGTCCGCCGACGCCGCAGGCGGCCGGAGTGCCGTCCGCACTGCGTCCGTATCTGGAAGGAAGCCGCACATGAGTGATGCAGCGAGCCCGACCCGCCGGGGGTTCGGTAGTGACAATCAGGCTGGCGTTCATCCTTCTGTCTTCCAGGCGATCGCCGAGGCGAACCAGGGACACGTGCCCGCCTATGGCGACGACGTGTTCACGGAACGGGCGCGCGCCGTGCTGCGGGGCATCTTCGGCGAGGAGGCTCAGCTCGCCTTCACCTTCAATGGGACGGGCGCGAACGTCGTCTCGCTGGGAGCGCTCTGCAGCCCGTGGCAATCCGTCGTCTGCGCGGCGACGGCTCACATCAACACCGACGAGTGCGCCGCGCCCGAGCACATCGCGAACGTGAAGCTCGTCGCTGTCGAGACTCCGGACGGCAAGCTCACTCCCGATCTCGTGCGGCCGCATCTCGTCGGATTCGGCTTCGAGCATCACGCGCAGCCTCGCGTCATCT
The DNA here is from genome assembly GCA_963725795.1 of uncultured Actinomycetes bacterium. Taxonomy (GTDB): domain Bacteria; phylum Actinomycetota; class Coriobacteriia; order Anaerosomatales; family CAVRZR01; genus CAVRZR01. The sequence goes on from CAVRZR010000003.1 coordinate 311,905, forward strand.
CCGTTTCCAACGTGACCGAACTCGGCGGCGTGTACACCCCCGACGAACTCGGACGGCTGGCGGCTCTCGCGCACGAGCACGGGATGTTCTTGCATGTCGATGGCGCACGCATCTGCAACGCGGCCGCTGCGCTGGGCGTCTCGCTGCGGGCGCTCACCGCCGACGTCGGGGTCGATGCGCTCTCGCTGGGCGGCACGAAGAACGGGATGCTCGCAGGGGAGGCGGTTGTGCTCTTCGGGGAGGCGCGATCGGAGAACCTGGCATACGTTCGCAAGCAGAGCGGACAGCTCTCATCGAAGATGCGTTTCGTCGCGGCACAGTTCCTGGCGATGTTCGAGGGCGAACTCTGGCTCGAGTGCGCGTCGCACGCGAATGCGATGGCCGCCCGGCTCGCCGACGGCGCAGCCGATGCGGGCATCGAGATCACGCATGCCGTGGACGCCAATGAGGTCTTTGCGATCCTTCCTCGACATATCACGCCCGCACTTCAAGAGCGCTTCCGCTTCTACGTCTGGGACGAGGAGCGCAACGAGGTGCGTTGGGTCGCGTCCTGGGACACGACCGAAGACGACGTCGACGCGCTCGTCGAGGCGCTGCGCAGGGCGAGCTAGCGCTCGGTGGCCGAGAGCTGATACACGGCACCCCTCAGATCGCATACGTACAGCTCGCCGGCGGCATCCTCACCGAAGCTTGCGATGTTGAGCTGTGTGCGGACGAGCTCGGCCGTTGCGGGGTTCTCCCCGGCCCGGTACCCCCAGATCCTGCCGGTCGAGTAGTCGGCGTACAGGTATACGCCTCGCAGAACCGGGTTCTTGGCGCCACGGTACACGTAGCCGCCGGTGACCGATTCGCCTGTCGGGTGCGGATACTCCGCGACGGGCATGGTGAAGCGCGAGAGGGTTCTGGGCTGCGGGTTGCCGGGTGGGTAGGGATGCGTGCCCTCGAGAAGGTTCCAGCCGAGGTTCTGTCCGCCCTTTCCGGCCGGAAGGTGATCGATCTCCTCCCAGTCGCCTTGTCCGACATCGCCGATCCAGAGGTCGTCGGTCTCCCGGTCGAATGAGAACCGCCAGGGATTGCGCATGCCGAGCGTCCAGATCTCGCCTCGATACCCGGCGCGCCCGACGAACGGGTTGTCCGGCGGGACGACGTACGTCTTCGGGACCACCTTCACAACTCGCTGGTTCGGCTCGGCCGCCCTCTCGCCGACGTCTATGCGAAGCATCTTGCCGAGCAGGACGTCGGGGTTCTGCGCGCGGTTCTGAGGATCTCCACCGGAGCCGCCATCACCCATCCCGACGTACAGGTAGCGGTCCGGGCCGAACACGATGCAGCCACCGTTGTGATTCGCGTAGGGCTGCGCAACGCTTGAGCACGCGCTGGCGCGAGGCGATCTTCGGCGTGCTGTCGGCCGGGTCGAGGACGCGATAGCGCACTATGTTGGTGTTCCCCGACCCGTCGGTGTAGTTCACGTAGAAGCGGCCGGTCTTGAGGTAGTCGGGCGAGAATGCGAGCCCCAGGAGTCCCTGTTCGCTTCCCGCGCTCACTTGACCCGAGAGGTCGAGGAACGCGTCGTTGAGGAGCCTCCCGTCTTGGACCACCCGGATGCGGCCTGTCTTCTCCACGATGAACAGGCGCGTCGGGTCTCCCGGTGCGAAAGTGAGGAAGAGCGGCTCGCTCAGGTTCTCCCAACGCGGCTCGGTGCTGAGGGCGATCCTGTCGAGTGCCACCACAGTTGGCGAGGGTGTTCCGGTCGGTGCCGAGGGTTCGGTGCTCCCGTTTCCGGTCCCGGAAGACGGCGGCGTGATCACGCGTGCGGGCTCGGCTGGAGCGCAGGCTCCAAGGACCGCCGCGGCAACGAGCGCGACACCCAACAGGGCTGCGGCCGAGGCCCGCATGGCCGGCGCACGTCTAGGATGCAGCGCCCTCATGATCCGGCGCCACCCGTCCGAAGGGATTCGATGACCGACAACACGTCATCGGCGTGCCCTTCGACGCTGACCTTCGGCCAGATGTGGGCTATCCGGCCCTCCGGGTCGACGAGGAACGTCTTGCGCTTGGCCGTCACCCCAAGCACCTGGCTCGCGCCGTATGCCTCGATGATGTGCTTGCCGGGATCGGGGAGGAGAGGGAACGTCAGTTCGAACTTGTCGATGAAGCGCTTCTGGACCGCGGGCTTGTCCGCGCTTACGCCCACCACGAGGGCGCCGAGCGACTCCAGCTTCTTTCGGTGCTGCTGGAAGTCGTTCGCTTCGTGCGTTCAACCTGGCGTGTTCGAACGCGGGAAGAAGTAGACGACAACCCACTTGCCGCGCTGCTCGGCCAAGTCGAACAACTCTCCCGTCGCTGTCGTGCCGCTGACAGCCGGAGCCTCGTCGCCTACAGAAAGAACCGTCGATTCGGTCATGAGTGCCCCCTTCAGATCGAACGCTTCCACGATTGAATGTACCAATCCGGGCAGGTATTCCAAGCAAGAGTGCGGAGATGACGCCCATGACGCGCGGCTGCAATCGCGGTTAGAATCCGCAGGAACGTGCAAAGGAGGCGGCGTGGCGAAGAAGTGCGAACTGCGGCGAGCGAACGATCTTGGCGATGCGGCTTGCGCCGAGGAAGAGTGCATCTACTGGCGGGTCGCCGGGCATCTGGGGCTAGCTGAGACGGAAGCAGGGTGTGCGATCCAGCACTTCCAGTTGCTCGAAGGCCGGGAGGAGCTGGCCGAGTGGCTCCTGTCCGTGAAACAACGACTGGAGCAGGAGCAGTCCGGCTGAGGTGTGAATGCTGTTCATTGTCGATGGCTACAACGTGACCAAGGGCGATCCGGCCTCTCGGTCACTTTCTCTGGAAGGCCAACGAGACGCCCTCGTGGGGCGCCTTCGCGTCCGCGGTCAGCAGTTGCTCGGACGCGGCCGGATCGTGGTCGTGTTCGACGGCGATGCGGGCATGGCGCAGGCGGCATCGGCCCGCGGATCCTCGCATCCGGTCGAGGTCGTGTACTCTCGCGGAGTATCCGCTGATGACACGATCGTCGCTCTCGCGGTCACAGAGGCGGCATCGGGCGTTTGCATCGTGACCTCGGACCGCGGGCTTGTCGACAGAGCGAGCGAGCAGATTCGATCGCGCGTGGACGTGAGGCCTCGCGAGACGGTGTACGAGGCCGCCGCGGGTAGGCCGCGCCGTGCAGGTCGCGGCGGTGTCGCCAGGGACGTGGGAATCCCGCGCGGCGGCAACAAGATCACCGAAGAACTGAAAGACATCTGGCTCGACGACGAGGATTAGGATGCCGGGTCTCGGAGTCATCGTAAACGTGGTCGCCATCTTAGCCGGCACGCTGATCGGCCTGCTGTTCGGCGGGCTGATCACTGAGCGGCTTCGGCAGACCGCATTCAAAGCTATCGGACTGTCCACCTTCATCATCGGCGCAGGCATGGCGATCGGTGGGCTCAATGCCCTGGGCGAATCGGCCATGGGTGACTACGCGCCTCTCGTGCTCGTCGGCTCGCTCGTCATCGGAGGCATCATCGGCGAGGCGCTGAGGATCGAGGACGCGCTGGAGCGTTTCGGCCGGTGGCTGCAGGACCTCGCGCACAAGATGCCGTTCTTCGAGCCGGCGGGGGAAGGGCCGAACGGCGAAGGACACACCCTCGTCGAGGGATTCGTGACCGCGAGCCTGCTGTTTTGCGTTGGGGCGATGACCGTGCTTGGGTCCATCCAGGACGGTCTTGGCGATCCGTCGGTGCTCTACCTGAAGGCCGCGCTTGACGGCGTGGCGTCCATCGCTCTCGCATCGACGCTCGGCATCGGCGTGGGGCTGTCGATCATCCCGGTCATCGTGATCCAAGGGGGGATCGCGATTGGAGCGAGTTCGCTCGAGCCGCTCATCACCGCCGAGGTCATCCACGGTATCCAGGCGGCCGGCGGCGCTCTCATCCTCGCAATCGGTCTGGATCTGGCGGGCATCAAACGCCTGCCCGTCGGGAACTTGCTCCCTGCGATCCTCATCGCAGCGGTCGCTGCCTGGTTCCTCGGGTGAGCGAGCCGACAGTCGGCGACGCGCCGGGGCCGCGCGTCGCAGGGCCACTGCATCCTGTGTAACGCAATGGTCGAGCGAGCCGCGGACGGGTCCTGCCCACGCGGGCACGCGCCCGGAGCTGTGGCTGGCCACATCGAACTGGGGCCAGACGAGCCGCTTCCGCACCTGCCGAGCGTTCAATTGGGGCGCGTTTCTCATTCCGCCGATCTGGGGCGTCGCCCACGGCCTCTGGGCGGGCGTCTTCTTCCTGCCGCTGTGGGCGTTCGTTGACAGCGCGATACGGGGGACCGTCGGCCGAGCGTGGTGGCTGCAGGCCCTTGCGTGGCTCACGCTCGTTGGAACGGTGGCGTTCCAGTACGAGTACGCGCGCACTGCGAATCGACTCGTGTGGCGCCGGGCGTGCGAGAGAGTCACGCTCGAGCGGTACCGGCGAATCGAACGGCTCTGGGCCGCCGGGGGAGTGGTGGCGGTGGGAGCGCTCGGCCTCGGCGTTGCCCTGTACTTCTCGCTCTAAGCAGACTGCGCACGGCGTCTCGGAGTCTGCGCGACGAAGGGGCGTCTTGCTACGTGAAACGTAACAATGTTATGTTACGTTTCTCGATGCAAGGGGTACTCATCCTTTGGAGGTGAGACACGTGACCGATACCGAGTTGATCTCGAAGAAGGACCTGTTGCAGGCCACGGATATCTCCTATGGCCAGCTCTACCGATGGAAGCGCAAGGGGCTCATCCCGGAGGAGTGGTTCGTCCGCAAGTCCACGTTCACGGGCCAGGAGACCTTCTTCCCTCGCGATCAGGCGCTCGCCCGGATCCAGAAGATCAAGACGATGAAGGACGAGGACGCTTCACTGGACTCGATCGCCGAGGCCGTCTCGCCGAATCTCGCGACGACCAGCATTGGCGTGAGCGATGCCGCCGATCGGGGAATCGTTTCGAATGCTGCGCTCGAACTCTACCGGGACGTTCATCCCGGCGCCGAGCCCTTGGCCTTTGGAGAGTTGCTGACCGCATACGTGCTCGACCGCCTGCTTCACACGGGTGACGTGAGCCTCGAAGAGGGACGCATGCTCGCACGCGGCCTCGAGGAAACCTACGGCACGTGCGAAGGCAAGGCGTGCGATTTCGTGTTCGTGCGCAAGATGGGACTGTCCACCTGTTTTGTCGTGGCGAGTGGCGCCGAGATGGCCTTCGAGAGCGGGGCGCGCGTGGTCGCACGACTGCCGCTGGCGACCTGCATCGAAGAGCTGAAGACGAAGATCCGGTGACGGAGGCGAGAACGATGGTGAACCAGGACGGCAAGAACGCGCGCATCGCCGGCGAAGGCCAGCTCTCGGGCGGTGACTACGGCGCTGTGACGATCAATGGCGCGGGCAGCATCAAGGGCGACGTGAGCGCGAGCCGGTTGCGAATCAACGGGGCAGGCACTGCCGACGGGAGCGTGAAGGCAGACTCGATCGTCGTGAACGGCACTGCGAGCTTCGGCCACGAGGTGCAGGCCTCGGAGTTCACGGTGAACGGTGACGCGAGCGTCACGGCGGGCGTGGGCGTCAGCATGCTGAAGGTGAAGGGCCGATTCTTCGTTGGCGGCGGCCTAGCCGCGCACGATGTCGACGCACGTGGTGAGTTCACCGTAACCGGTGACGTCTCCGCGGACAGCTTCCTGGGTGAAGGCGTCTTCAAGATCGGCGGGCTGCTGAACGCCGACAACATCGACATCAAGCTTCATGCTCAGAGCAAGGCGCAAGAGATCGGCGGCCAGACAGTTGTCGTCAAGCAAGGAACCGGACTCGCCTCGGTCTTCACGTTCTTCGCGGAGAAGCGGCTCACCGTCGACATCATCGAGGCTGACGACATCTCGCTCGAGTTCGTGACCGCTCGTGTGGTGCGTGGCGGACATGTCGTGATCGGTGAGGGCTGCAACATCGACGTTGTCGAGTACACCCACGATTTCAAGCAGCACCCTGGCGCGACCGTCGGCAGCGCTGTGAAGATCGTCGTGGCTTAGAGCTCCTCGCGCCAACCGGCCGGCACGAACGCGGTCGGGCAGACGTCGTTGAGAAGAGCACGCGCCGCACGCGGGCCGCTTGGCCGTGCAGATGCTCCTGCCGTGCGTGATCATGTCGTAGTTCACGCGGTGCCAGTGACTGCGGGGGAACAGGCTCATGAGGTCCCGCTCGACCTTGTCCTGGTCCTTCTCGGTGGTGAGGCCGAAGCGGTGCGCGAGGCGATACACGTGGGTGTCCACCGCGATGCCCTCAACCTTGCCGAACGCCTCGCCGAGCACGATGTTCGCGGTCTTGCGAGCGACTCCGGGAAGCGAGACGAGGCCCTCCATGGTATCCGGAACCCGACCGTCGAACTCGGCAACCATGCACCGTGCCGTGGCGATGATGTTCTTGGCCTTCTGGTGGTAGAAGCCGAGGGACTTCACGTACCCCTCCACCTCGAGCTGGTCCGCGGCTGCGAGGTCGGCCGGCGTGGGATAGCGCTCGAACAGCGCCGGCGTCGCTTTGTTCACGCCCACGTCCGTCGTCTGAGCCGAGAGGATGACCGCGACGAGCAACTGGTAGGGGTTTACGAAGTGGAGCGCCGCATGCGGATCCCCGTAGGCGTCCTCCAGCCTTCGCGCGTAGATCTCCGCGAGCCGCTCTCGCTCGGCAGGTGGCAGGTCGGGGACTGGCTCAGCGGACTGCCGGGTGACCATTCATGCTCCTCTTCGCGGCGTGCCGCATCGCTGTCGTCTACGACTTGGCTGGTTCGAGCTTCACGAGCAGCTGGCTGAAGACAAGGAACAGAGCCCACGCGATGAGCGCGATCGCCCCGGCCAGCACAGCGCCGGACGGTCCGATGAATTGGCCCAGCGCACCGAACGCAAGGCCCGAGATCGGCATGATCCCCATGAACGACATGATGAACAATCCCATCACCCTGCCGCGAAGGTGCGCGGGTGTGTTCGATTGCACGGACGTGTTGGCGAGCGAGTTCGTGGTCATGAGCGCGGCACCGGCGAAGCGCGGAGATGACCGCGGACAGCCACAGGGTGCGTGAGAGTGCGAACGCAAGGAGCAGCACGCCGAAGCTCAGCAGCGCGATCGGAATGATGCGGTTGCGCCTGACCGTGGGCGGTAGGCTTGCGACCGACAGCGCGCCCACCATGGCGCCGAGGCCGTTGGCGGCCATGACGATCGCGACGGCTCGGTTGTAACCGTCGGTGTTGACCGCAAACCCGAGTGACTTGTCGATGATCGCAGGCAACAACGTCATGTAGGGAAACCCGAAGACGGTCATGACGGCGGTGCTGAGGATGAGGAGCCCCACGACCCGGTCCTGGAGCGCATACCGAAGGCCGCCGAGAAGGGTCTCGATCGTGCCGCCCCGGCGCCCGGCGCGCGCTCGTTCCTCTGCCGAGGGCTCCCGAGGCCGGATGACCCACAGTGCGGCGATAACGAAGAGGAAACTCACTGCGTTCACGTAGAAGATCTCGCCCATTCCCGCGCCGGCCACAACGAGAGCGCCCGCAACGAGCGGTCCGATGAGTCTCGATGACTGGAACTGCGCGGAGTTCAGCGCGATACCGTTCAGCAGCGACTCCCGGGGAACCAGATCCGGGAGCATCGCCTGCCATGCCGGGAACTGAAGGGCGGCGAATACTCCCGCGACCATCCCGAGGCCGGCCACCCAAGCGAGCGAGGTGACTACGTTGCCGGACGAGAGACGACCCGAGTTGTACAGGTAACCCAAGGCGGCGGCCTGCCCGATCAAGACGACCTGGATCGCGATGAGCAGCTTTCGCCGGTTGACCCTATCGGCGAGGGCGCCCCCGGCGATCGCCAGGAAGAGTACGGGAATGCCCGAGATGAAGTTGATCAATCCGAGGTCGAACTCGGACTTGCGGAATGCGAAGACGACGATGCCCAGTGCGTAGTTCTGCATCCACGTGCCCACGTTGCTCACGAGCGCGCCGAACCAGAACCAGACGAAATCGGGGTGTTTGAACGACTCGAAGGTGCCGCCGCGACGAACGATAGGCTGAGGGGGCACGCTGACGTCCGCGACCTCGGTCTCGACGTCCGGGAGGCCCTGAAGGGCTTCGTGGTTCGTCAGCACGCGCTCGTCGGTCGGGGGGTCGGGATTCGCACTGTTCACCGTATCAGTCACGTCTTGCAGATTCCCTTCGCGGCGGTCGGCATACCCTCGCATTGTACGCACCGCTCCTCAGCATCCTGCGGTGCGCCCGATCGCGCCGTGTCAGGTCCGGCCAGCCGTGCTTGACCGACGATTGGGCCGGGTCTAGGCTTGGCGTCCCCGCAGCGGACGCCCCGTTGCGGGCTTTCGTGCTGGCTGGGTACAGGATTCGAGAAGGAGGAGTGGCGCGCGATGCTGATCGACCGACTTGCTGCTTCCCTGCGCCGCGCGCGCTCCTGGACACGCGTTCTCGAGCTCCTGTCCGAGGGCGACGACGCGTCTCTTGCAGCCTCGGCGCTCGTCCGGCCGATGCTCGTGGCCGCGCTCATGCGCGTATGGCCGCGGACGACGCTCGTCGTCATCGCGGGCGAGGAGGCAGCCGAGAGGTTCGCCAGGCAGACCGCCGCCTACCTTCCTCACGGAGACGTCCTGCACTTCCCAGAACGATTGGATCTTCCCTGGACGGACGCGGCACCGGATGTCGAGGTCGTCGCCCGCCGCGCCCGGGCACTTCAGGCGCTTTCGAAGGCGCAGCCGGTCGTGGTGGTGGCATCGGCGCGCTCTCTCATGCGCGTCGTTCCCCCGCACGGCAGCCACGTCTTCGAGCCGCTCCTTCTCGCCGAAGGCGCGTCCCTGGATCTGGAGGATGCGACGCGCAGACTCTCACGCATGGGCTACGAGCGCGAGGACACTGCCGAGCGACCTGGCGTCTTCGCGGTGCGCGGCGGCGTTTTGGACATCTACGGCGCCGACGCCTCCCAGCCCGTGCGGGCGGAGCTCTTCGGCGATGAGATCGAGACGCTGAAGCGGTTCGTCCCTTCGACCGGTCAGACGATCGGTCCCGCCGGCGACGTCGAGGTCTACCCCTGTCGCGAGCTCGCCCTGAGCGCACGAGGCATCTCGTCACTCGAAGACGCGCTGCGCGATCGCGCGCTCAAGGGGGGCGAGATCGCTCACCACCTCGAGCTCATGCGTGCGGGCGTGTACTTCAACGGGATCGAACGCTACATGCCGCTGCTCTACAAGCGGCCGGGGGCGCCTGCAGAGCACGCGGATCCCGCAACGCTCGTGGTCGTGATCGAGCCGCGCTCGCTGTTCGACGACGCAGCGCGGCGCTATGACGAGCTGGAGGCCATGGCCAAGTTCGCCCACGTGAGCATGGAGGGCCTGTTCCTGCCGCCCGCCCAGCTGGATTTCGGCGAGCGGCAGCGCGTGACGCTCATGTCGCTCATGCGGGCGGGCGCCGGAGTCGATGGCGACCTCTCCGCTCGTCGGCCGGAGGTCACGGGGGGCGAGGAGCGCTTCGTTGGCGGTCTCCGTTCGCTCATGACCACGGGATACGGTGTCGCCCTAGCGGTTCCCGATAGGCGAGCCAGGATGCGCATGGCCGACACGCTCACCGCCGCAGGCGTCGCTGTCGAGGTCGAACGAGACCACGTCGCTGAGGACGAGACCGCCGATGACGTCTCCCATTCGAGTGTGCTGCCGGCAGAGACCGTTCACGTGACAGACGTCGAGGTTCCGTCCGGCTATGTCGTGCCGGACGCGCGCATCGCAGTGGTGAGCATCGACGACATCTATCCGCGAAGCGCGACAAGGCGGCGTGCGCGCGATATCGACCCGACGAGGCTGACGTTCTCGTTCGCGCCGGGCGACTACGTCGTCCACGCCACGCACGGTATCGCGCTGTTCAAGGAGATGGTGCGCCAGGAAGTCCTCGGCGTGGACCGTGACTATCTCCTGCTGGAGTACGCCAAAGGCGACAAGCTGTACGTGCCTGTCGAGCAGCTCGATCGCGTCACGAAGTACGTCGGGCCGGAAGGCTCGTCGCCGAGGGTCACGCGGCTGAACACGGCGGACTGGTCGCGCGCGACGAAGAAGGCGCGCTCGGCGGCGCGGAAGCTCGCTTTCGACCTCGTCGACCTCTACGCCCGGCGCGCCACGGTCTCGGGACATGCATACAAGCCGGACTCGCCCTGGCAGATGGAGATGGAGGCCGCATTCCCCTTCGAGGAGACGCCCGATCAGCTCGCGGCCATCGCGGACGTGAAGGCCGACATGGAGGCCGACACTCCCATGGACCGGCTGATCTGCGGCGACGTGGGATATGGGAAGACCGAGGTCGCGATCCGGGCCGCCTTCAAGGCGACCCAGGACGGGGCGCAGGTCATGATCCTCTGCCCGACGACGATTCTGGCCCAGCAGCACTTCACGACCTTCTCGGAGCGTTTCTCGGCGTTCCCGGTGAGAGTGGAAGTGCTCTCCAGGTTCCGCTCGCAGGCCCAACAGAAGCAGGCTCTCGCCGGCTTTGCGAGCGGAGAAGTCGATCTGCTGATCGGCACGCATCGGCTGCTGTCGGCTGACGTCGCGCCGAGGAACCTCGGTCTCGTGATCATCGACGAGGAGCAGCGGTTCGGCGTTGAGCACAAGGAACACCTCAAGAACCTGCGCGAGCAGGTCGATGTGCTCACCCTCACCGCCACTCCCATCCCGCGCACGCTGCAGATGTCGCTCTCGGGCGTCCGCGACATGAGCGTCATCGACACGCCGCCGCCCAACCGCTTCCCGGTGCAGGTGCACGTGGGCGAATACGACCCCGACGTCGTGAGCGGCGCAATCCGCCGCGAGCTCGAGCGCGGCGGCCAGATCTACTTCGTGAGCAACCGGGTCAAGTCGATCGACGAAGCCGTCCGGCGGGTGCAGGATGCGGCGCCCGAGGCGCGCGTCGGCGTCGGCCATGGACAGATGTCCGAACACCAGCTGGAGCGGGTGATGGAGTCTTTCGCCGCAGGCGAGATCGACGTGCTGGTGGCTACGACGATCATCGAGAGCGGCATCGACAACCCTCACACGAACACGCTGGTCATCGAGGACTCGCAGCGCCTCGGCCTCGCGCAGCTCTACCAGCTCAAGGGGCGGGTTGGCCGCAGCCACGTCAAGGCGTACGCGTACTTCATGTTCCCTCGTACGAGCGCGCTCACCGAGCAGGCGGTCGACCGGCTCACGGCGCTGCGAGACCACACCGAGCTGGGGAGCGGGATCAAGATCGCGATGCGCGACCTCGAGATCCGGGGCGCGGGCTCGCTTCTGGGCGCGGAACAATCCGGCAATGTCGCGGCGGTCGGCTTCGACCTCTACGCGCAGATGCTCCAAGAGGCCGTCACCGAGGCACGCGGCGAGCCTCCGCTCGCGTTCCCCGACGTGCGGGTCGACCTTCCGGTCGCGGCCTTCCTGCCGGAAGAGTACGTGGCCGACGTGGACGAGCGCGTGAAGTACTATCGGCGGCTGGCGGGATCACCCTCGATCGAGGCGGTCGATCGGATCGCCGAGGAGGTGCGAGAAGCCTTTGGCGCACCCCCTCCACAAGCAAGAAACCTCATCAACATCGCCCGCATCAAGGCCCGGGCCGTGGACGCGGGCGTCACCTCGGTCACGCTCGTGCGGCGCCGACTTATCCTCGCGCCGGTCGACCTCGATGATGAGAAACGTGGCGCGATCGCCGCGAGGGGTGCCGTGTACCAGGAACGCGAGCGCAAACTCGCAGTTCCGCTCGATTATGATTCTTCTGTGACGGAGGAGGCTCTCGGCGCACTGGATGCTATACTCAGCGCCGTCTGAACCCCTGTGTTTTCGGAGGCAATCCATGAAGTTCATCCGGGTGTTGGTGGTCCTCGCCCTCATGCTCAGCCTCGGTGTCCTCGCGACCGGCTGCAATTCGAAGAAAGACGTCGCGGCCGAGGTCAACGGGACCGAGATTTCGCTGGCTGATCTGAACCAGCAGGTCGACGCGCTCAAGAAGCAGTACCCGACAATGTTCACGGGTAGTGACGGCGAAGGCCGTCTGCTGGACTTCAAGCAGCGCCTTCTCGACAACATGATCAGCCAGGTCCTCGTCGAGCAGGCCGCCGAGGACAAGGGCGTCAAGGTCACCGACGCCGACGTCGACGCGCAGATCAAGCAGCTCAAGTCCGGCTTCGAGGACCAGGCGAAGTTCGACGAGGCGCTCAAGAGTGCCGGCATGACCGAAGAGACGCTCCGCAAGCAGGTGCGCGAGCAGCTCATCACCCAGGCGCTCATCGAGAAGCTCGCCGACAGCGGCTACAAGCCCACGCAGAGCGAGATTCAGGCGTACTTCGACACCAACAAGTCGCAGTTCCAGGAGCAGGCGGCGACGCGCGCGTCGCACATCCTCTTTGCTGCAAAGGACAAGGCGACCGCCCAGAAGGTCCTCGCCGAGGTCAAGGCCGGCGGCGACTTTGCGGCGCTCGCCAAGAAGTACTCGACCGACACCGCGACCAAGGCCAAGGGCGGCGACCTCGGGTGGCCGACGACGGCGCTACGTGACCGAGTTCGAGGACGCACTCGCCAAGCTCAAGGTGGGTCAGGTGTCTCCGCTCTGGTGAAGACGCAGTACGGCTGGCACATCATCAAGGCGACCGACATCCGCAAGGCGACCACCAAGAAGCTCGCCGACGTCCAGGATCAGATCGAGCAGATCCTCGTCCAGCAGAAGAAGTCGCAGGCATACCAGGACTACATCGAGACGCTGCGCAAGGACGCCAAGATCGAGGTTCTCGTCGAGCGACTTGAAGGTGACGAAGAGCCAGCACCGAGGCGAGCAGCGTCAAGTAGACCGCTGCTGCGAGCGGACATCGCGTGGAGCCAAGCGCAGACAGCCCCACGCCGTTCGGTGAGTTCGTTCGTGTGATCGCTATCCTGCGCGGCCCCGACGGGTGTCCGTGGGACAGGGTGCAGACGCACGAGAGCCTGCGCAAGAACATGATCGAAGAGGCCTACGAGACCGTAGCGGCCATAGAGTCACACAGCGACGCCGAGCTCTGCGAAGAGCTCGGCGACGTGCTTTTGCAGGTGGTGTTGCACGCGCAGATCGCGGCAGACGAAGGTCGCTTCGACATCGACGACGTCGCTCGTGGCATCACATCGAAGATCCGCCACCGGCATCCGCACATCTTTGCCGAGGCCGAAGCCGGCACCGCCGATGAGGTCCTCGCCAACTGGGACAAGATCAAGCACGCCGAGAAGTCCGAGAAGGGCCACGGCGCGCTCGATGGCATTCCGCAGGGGCTTCCCGCGCTCATGTACGCGCAGAAGATCTCTCGCAAGGCCGTTGCGGTAGGCTTCGAGTGGGAGACGCTTGACGACGTCTGGGAGAAGGTCCACGAAGAGATCGACGAGCTGAAGGCCACCGAACCCGGAAGTCCCGAGGCGGTCGACGAGATCGGCGATCTCCTCTTCACGGTGGTCAACCTGGCTCGCAAGCAGGGGATAGACGCCGAGACGGCGCTTCGGCAGACGTGCGAGAAGTTCCGCGAGCGGTGGGCGCACATGGAAGCGTCCGCACGCGAGGCGGGCCGGCCGCTGTCCGAGTTCGCCCTCGATGAGATGGAAGCGTTGTGGGAGCAGGCAAAACGTAGGGAGGAGCCGCGATGAGCACGATTCTGAGCGTCTATGGCAGAGAGGTCCTCGACTCGCGGGGCAACCCGACCGTCGAGGTGGAAGTGATGCTGGACGACGGGTCCTTCGGACACGCCATCGTGCCCTCGGGCGCATCGACAGGTGCGTTCGAAGCGGTGGAGTTGCGCGACGGAGACAAGGGCCGCTTCCTGGGCAAGGGCGTGCTGAAGGCCGTCGAGAACGTGAATGATTCGATCGCGCCTGAGATCCTGGGGATGGACGCGACCGATCAGCGCTCCATAGACATGACGCTCATCGCGCTCGACGGCACGCCGAACAAGGCGCGCCTCGGGGCGAACGCCATCCTCGGCGCGTCGCTCGCCGTGGCCAAGGCGGCCGCCGAGTCGACCGAACTCACGCTGTACTCCTACGTCGGCGGAGCGAACGCGCACACGCTCCCGGTGCCCATGATGAACATCCTCAACGGCGGCGCGCACGCCGACAACAATGTCGACCTGCAGGAATTCATGGTCATGCCGGTAGGAGCGCCGAGCTTCGCCGAGGGGCTCCGATGGTGCGCCGAGATCTATCACACCTTGAAGAAGGTCCTCCACGACCGGGGCCTTGGCACCGGCGTCGGCGATGAAGGCGGCTTCGCCCCGAACCTCTCAAGCAATGAGGAGGCGCTGGAAGTCATCGTCGAGGCGGTTCGCGCGGCCGGATACGTGCCGGGCGATCAGATCCGTTTCGCGCTCGACCCGGCGTCCACGGAGTTCTTCGACGCCGACCGGGGTGTCTACGTGCTCGCCGGCGAGGGTCGCGAGCTCACGCCGGCCGAGATGGTCGATTACTACGCTGCGCTCGTTGACCGGTATCCGATCGTCTCGATCGAAGACGGTATGGCCGAGGACGACTGGGAGGGCTGGAAGATGCTCACCGATCGCCTCGGCAAGAAGATCCAACTCGTCGGAGACGACCTCTTCGTCACCAACACCGAGCGGCTGGCCAAGGGCATCTCGATGGGGGTGGCGAACTCCATCCTCATCAAGCTCAATCAGATCGGATCGCTCACAGAAACGCTCGATACGATCGAGATGGCCAAGCGCGCGGGCTACACGTGCGTCATCTCTCACCGCTCGGGTGAGACCGAGGACACGACGATCGCCGACATCGCCGTGGCGGTGAACGCGGGCCAGATCAAGACGGGCGCGCCTGCGAGAAGCGACCGGGTGGCGAAGTACAACCGGCTGCTGCGCATCGAAGAGGAGCTCGCCGATTCCGGCTCTTTCCCGGGAATGGATGCGTTCTACCAGCTCTGACCGGCATACGAGACCCGCGCGAGGACCTGCCTCGACGCGTTGGGAGCGCATGGGTCCGGGAGTCGTCCGGACCGCGGGGAAGCTGAGGACACGTGGTGTACGGCGGTGACGAGGGGGGCTCGGCGGCTGGGTCGCTTCGGCGTCCCGCTCGAACCCGCCCTCGAGCGCCGCGATCGCCTCGCGAACATCGCCAACATCAAGTTCGGGGAGGAGCGCGTCTTCCCCGAGCTCGTCGAGGCCCTTCTCGATGAAGTGCCGCAGGGCGCGAACGTGCTCGAGGTGGGCTCGGCGACCGGCGTGCTCACGCGGCCGCTCCTCACGAAGGCCGGCTACCTCACTGCGCTCGAGCCGTCGCAGGGGATGCTCCGCCGTCTGCTTGAGACCGACATTGCCGAATCAGAGCGGCTACGGGTGATCCAGGGCATGGTCGAGGATCTGCCGGCCGATGCGATGTACGAGGTCGCGGTCGTGACGTTCACGCCTCGGCGCGGCGCCGGACTCGTTCGGCTGCTTCTGGAGCTCGCGGTGAGAGTGGCGGACCGCGTGGTCATGCTGCTGGAGACCGAGAACACGCTCGACTGGGCCTACGTGAGCCGGGCGGCGGCCGTGCAGGGTTTCGATGTCCGGCTGCACATCGTGAGCTCGGCTCCGGACGATGCGGGAAACCGCAGGAGAGCAGCGATCTTCGTCGCCGACGTCGCTGGCTGGGAGCCCGCGTTCGTGTCGCACGACGCATGGACAGCCGCAGACGCGCGCGAGGTCGACGTGCCGTATCCGGCGCCACGAGGGACTGCGACCCGGCTCGTCCGGTTCTTCCTGGCGAGCGGCGATCGCGCGCTGCGCGTTCAGACCGACCCCCGCGACGCCGAGCGGCTCTACGGGAACCTGCGCACCGCAGCGCACCGACTGGCGAAGGATGAGATCACGGTGCGCAGCCACGGCGGTGCCACGCACCTCGTCCGCCTTCCTCGCAGTGACGAGCCACTCGAGCAGGTCGAGTAGCTCCTCCACCCCGCGCTTTCTGCGCACCTCATCGGGCTGATGCAGCCCTTCGCTGTGCTATCATCCGAAGCGGCGTCACGGCGCCGCCCATCGCTGGCCTTCCTACAGGACCACACTCGTTGGCATCGAGAAACACGCAGCACGGGGCTTCAGCGAAACGTCGGTCGACCTCCTCGGGAGGTTCGAGCCGTTCGTCTTCCTCACGCTCCCGTTCCGGACACACCACCGCCGCGCGTGCCGCGCCGGCGCGAACTCCTGAGTCTCGATCCGGCCGCGGTGCGGGTTCGAAACCTGCGCGTCGAAGTGCGAGCCGCTCGTCGTCGCCGTTCGCGCCGATCCTCGACTACCTCTCGGCCCTCTCAGCTCCCGCTTTGGCGATCGTGATCGTGGCGGCTGTCGCGTTCACGCTCTGGTCGTTCTATCCGGTGCTGCGCGTGCAGTATCGGGAGGAGCGCGAGCACGCAAGATTGCATGCGGAATACGCCAGCATTCAGGCTCGAAATACGCGTTTGCAGAAGCAGGTGGCGCGACTGCAGACGACGGAGGGTATCGAGGACGAGGCCAGAGGCGACGGCCTCGTTCTGCCCGGAGAACATCCGGTCGTGGTGACCGACTCGAGCAAGCCCGCCACTCAGACGATCGCCGAGAAGGCCTTTCGTGTCGAACCGGAGGAGTCCGTGAAAGCGCCAAGGGGCCCGTGGACGCCTGTGCTCGACTTCATCTTCGGCGTGGAGTAGTGGTGTCCGAGAACGGTGCAACCGGCGCTGAGGACGAAGCGCGCCTCGTAGCACGACAGATCGGGCGGGTCCCGAGAGAACCCTGGCGCGTTGTGGTTCGCTGCCGATGGAACCGTCCGAGCGTCATCGCCTCGCCTTCGCGACTCGACGACGGCACGCCGTTCCCAACCCTGTACTGGCTGACCTGCCCGTGGCTCATCGACGGCGCCGGTGCGCTCGAGTCTGAGGGCACGCTGACGACCTGGACCGAGCGCGCGGCGTCGGACGCGGGACTCGCAGCCGATCTGGATGCTGTTCATCTGGCCGTGCAGGAGCGCCGCGCCGAGGAATCCGGTGGCGTCGACGCGTGCGCCGGAGCGGGTGCGGCGGGCCAGCGCGACGCCTCCCGCGTGAAATGCCTGCACGCTCACGTCGCGCTGGCACTCGCGGGCGTCGCCGACCCGGTCGGCTCGGAGACACTTGCGCTGCTCGGCGAGACATGCGAGAACGACGCCTGCCGTTCGCTGTTGGATGGTGTCTCGACCGCGGCCTCGCCGATGTCGGGTGCGCGCACGCACGGAGCGCGATAGGTGCGCATCGCAGCGATCGACATCGGCACCGTGACCACCCGCTTGCTCGTCGCGGATGTGACCGACACCGGTATCCGCGAGGTGGAGCGCTCCACGGACATCACCCACTTGGGCGAGGGGCTCACCTCCACCGGTCAGCTCAGCGATGAGGCGATGCAGCGCGTCGCCGATGCGGTCACCCGCTACGCCGTTAGCATCGATGCGCTCGGTGTGGACAGGGTATCCGCGTATGCGACCTCGGCATCTCGAGACGCCGGAAACGGCGAGGCGTTCTTGGAGCTGCTGGGGCGCAGCGGCATTCGGCCACAGATCGTGACCGGCGCGACCGAGGCCCGACTGGCGTTCGTGGGTGCGACGTACGAACTCGACGGCGAGGGCATTCTCGTCGCAGATCTCGGTGGCGGTTCAACCGAGCTTGTGATGGGGACCGTGAGAGTCGAGGACGGCCAGCGCGTACGGGACGTGGAGGCCTCGCGGTCCATCGACGTCGGATCGAAGCGGATCACCGAGCTCTATCTGGCAAGCGACCCTCCCGTCGCAGCGGGAACTCGACGACGCACGTGCGTTCGTCGTTCGCGAGATGAGGCCGTACTTTGACGGACTGCGGACGAAACCGCTCACAGTCGTGGCGCTCGCAGGAACGGCGACGACACTCTCGGCCATTAAGCAGGAGATGGCTGTCTACGATGCCGACAGGGTGCACGGATCCCGGCTCAGCGGTTCCGACCTTGCGGACATGCTCGAGATGCTGGCGGGTCTCCCGCTCGAGAAGCGCAAGATGGTCGTCGGTCTCGATCCCGGTCGTGCACCCGTGATAGTCGCCGGGACGCTCATTCTCGAGACCGTTCTCGGCTTGGCCGGGGTCGATTCCGCGCTCGTGAGCGAGCACGACATACTCTATGGAATACTGCTCGATAGCTATCTCGGGTGTGCGTGACGGCGGTGTATCCGAATTGGCACAGGAGGGGGCCTTAAAAGCCTCTGGCCGAAAGGCTATGTGGGTTCGAATCCCACCACCGCTACCAGTAGCAGACCGAGTCGGTCGGCCTCGCGGCGTCCGGCGCGAAAGTACCGCGACACTCCGTTACCATCGCGAGGAGCAGGCGCATGAGCGAGCGCATCAGGCTCACCCAGCTGTCCAGTAAGTCGGGTTGAGCCGCCAAGTGGGGTCCGGCGGACCTCCAGGCCGTGCTCGACAAGATAGCCCCCGGCACGTCCGCGGACGTGATGGTCGGGTTCGAGACGAGCGACGACGCTGCGGTCTACAGGCTCGCTGACGACATGGCGGCGCTGCTCACGGTCGACTTCTTCACGCCTATCGTCGATGACCCCTACGACTTCGGCCGTATCACCGCGGCCAACGCGCTTGTCCGACATATACGCGATGGGTGGCCGTCCGCTCGCTGCACTGAACCTCCTCGCGTTTCCGTGCTCGCTGGGAGCGGACATCGTGGGCGAGGTCGTGCGAGGCGGCGCCGAGAAGGTCGCGGAAGCCGGTGCCGTTATCGTTGGCGGGCACACGATCGACGACGCCGAGCCGAAGTACGGACTCGCGGTCTTCGGCAGCGTGCATCCGGATCGGGTCGTGCGGAATGCTGGCGCTCGCACCGGCGACGTGCTGTTCCTGACGAAGCCGGTCGGGACCGGGATCGTCGGCACGGCTCTCAAGAACGGGCTCGAGACCGAGGAGACCGCGCGCGACGCCATCGAGTCGATGGCGTCGCTCAATCGCGCTGCAGCCGACGCGATGACAGAGGTCGGAGTGCGGGCCGGTACGGACGTCACGGGATTCGGCGTGCTCGGGCATCTGCACGAGATGCTCGAGGCCAGCGGCGTCAGCGCGGAGCTGCGAGTCGCGGACGTGCCCTTGCTCGAGGGTGCGTTTGGCCATGCTTCGGCAGGCGTCGTTCCCGGCAGGACCGCGGACGTCATTGCGTTCGCCGAAGCCCTTCACCGTTTGGGAGGCCACCGAGTTCGATCCCACCCTCTGGATGCGCGTCCTGTGTGATCCTCAGACGAGCGGCGGTCTGCTCATGAGCGTGCCGGAGGAGTCCGCCGAAGAGATGAGCGTCGCGCTCACCGGCAGGGGAGTGCTGTGCGCGGTCATAGGACGAGTGACCGAAGGCGAGCCCGGCGCGATAGTCGTCAGATAGGCGGGACCGGGTCGGGGCCCGCTTGCAGTGTGCTCCGCTCTACATCGTCGAGCTCGGCAGCTGCGCTCCCGGGCCCACGTAGCGGGCATCGCCGAACCCGAGTATGAGATAGAAGATCTCGGGGAGGAGTATGAGCCCGATCGCCCACAGAATGTCCTTGCCGAACGACTTCGCCAGATCGATGGCGACGAGGATCCAGATGACGAAGTTCAACACCGGGACGAAGAAGAGCAGCAGCCACCAGCCGGGACGACCGACGATCTCGAGAAGAACCCAGATGTTGTAGATGGGAATGATGGCTGCCCAACCGGGTCGGCCGGCCTTCTCGTAAAGCTTCCACATCCCCACGATGATCAGAACGAGAAACGCCAGGTAGACGAAGAAGCACGTCGTTCCGAACAGCGCGCCGAAGATCCCACCGGTGTCGTACGAACTCGAGTAGTCGTACACGGCATCCCCTCTCGGTCGCTTGCTCTTCCAAAAGCCCTCATCCGACGCGGTCAGACCCGCGCAGCATCAGTCTAGTCTTTCCAGCCGCGGAGTCCCAACCTCCCGCCGGCGCTGTCGGTCGGGGCAGCGGACAATAAGGGAGCTTGATTTATTCTATCGGTACACATTATGATTCGGGAACTCGTCACGCTTGTCGCAGGAGGTTCCCATGACCGAGACCGCAGCACCCGACTATCGTCAGATGTGGGCCGACCTCGGCCTCGACCTCGAGATGCACGACGTGCTGCTGGGCGCCGTCGGCAGCTCTTCGGCGACGTGTACCTGTCGCAGAACAACCGCCCCAAGGGCATGGACTACCTCAACTTCGTGATGAGCGAGGTCCACGGGCTGCGGGTCAAGGAACTCGATGACTTCCGCAAGACCGGCGGCAAGGTCGTCGGCACGTACTGCCTGTACGTGCCCGAGGAGATCGTCCGCGCGGCCGGCGCCTGGTGCGTTGGCATCTGCGCCGGCGCCGAGTGGGCCTACGACAAGGTCGAGCAGGTCCTGCCGCGCAACACCTGCGCGCTCATCAAGTCGATGATGGGCTTCAAGCTCGGCCAGGTCTGCCCGTACCTCGAGGAGGCCGATCTGCTCGTCGGCGAGACCACGTGCGACGGCAAGAAGAAGGCGTACGAGCTCATGGGCGAGCTCCACAACATGTACGTCATGGAGCTGCCGCAGATGAAGCGAGACAAGGACATCGCGTTCTGGCGCTCCGAGATCGTCGACCTCATGCACAAGGTCGAGGAGCTCACCGGCAAGACAGGTCACCGCCGAGTCGCTGAGGGCCTCCATCGTCGAGGTCAACGACAAGCGCCGCGCGCTCCAGCGCATCGCGGCCGCTCGCGCGGCCGACCCCGCGCCCATCTCGGGCAAAGATGCGCTGCTCGCCACGCAGGTCGCCTTCTACGACGACGTGCCGCGCTTCACGCAGATGATGAACGCGCTCGCGGACGAGCTCGAGCAGCGCGTCGCGAGCGGTGAAGGCGTCGCGCCGAAGGGCGCGAAACGCGTGCTCATCACCGGCACCCCGATGGCGCTTCCCAACTGGAAGCTCCACGACATCATCGAGAAGTCGGGTGCGCGTGGTCGTCGGCGAGGAGATGTGCACCGGCTCGCGCTACTACGACAAGCTCGTGACGGAGGACGCGACCACGCTCGACGCGATGATCGACGATATCGCCGAGAAGTACCTCGACATCAACTGCGCCTGCTTCACGCCCAACGACGGCCGCTTCGACGACGTCGTGCGCATGGCCAAAGGATCTGAAGGCCGACGGAGTCATCGACTACACGCTCAACTTCTGCGGCACGTACCAGATCGAAGGCGCGAGTGTCGAGAAGGCGGTCAAGGACGCCGGGCTGCCGGTCCTTCGGATCGAGACCGACTACTCGGCCGAGGATGTCGGTCAGCTGCAGACGCGCATCGAAGCATTCCTCGAGATGCTCTAGGAAGAAGCCCCGAGTCATGCGACCGGCACGCACGACTCCGACGAGGTGGAGGATCAGTGATCGTCCTAGGGCTGGATATCGGCTCAAGAACGACAGACGCTGTCTGGCTCGAGGACGGGCGGGTCGTGAGCAGCGCCATCGCCGACACCGGGTTCGACCCGCATGGCGTCTCCGAAGCCCTGCTGGCGCGTGGCCGCTTCGACGCGCTGGTTGCGACGGGCTACGGACGACATGTGGCGCGGGACGCTTTCGGCGCTCAGGTGATCACCGAGATCACCGCGTACGCCCGCGGGGTCTCACACCTGCATCCGGGCGCGGCGAGCGTGCTGGACATCGGCGGTCAGGACACGAAGGTCATCGCGCTCGGCGAGCGTGGCAAGGTCGTCGATTTCGAGATGAACGACAAGTGCGCGGCCGGCACCGGGAAGTTCCTCGAGGTCATGGCCAAGGCGCTGGGGTACACGCTCGAGGAGATGGCGTCCGAGGCGCTGGTCGCCGACGAGGGCGTCGCGATCTCGTCGATGTGTACGGTGTTCGCCGAGAGCGAGGTGACCGGGCTCGTTCACCGCGGGGAGGACCGCGGGCGTATCGCCCGGGGGCTCCACGAGTCGATCGCTAAGCGGACGGGCTCCGCCCTTGGCCGCATCGGCGCGGCGGGCCCGCTCGTGTTCGCTGGCGGCGTCGCCAACAACGCCGCGATGGTGGAACTCGTGCGCTCTGGCTTCGGCGGCGACGTGATCGTGCCTGAGAGCGCTCAGACCGTCGGTGCTCTCGGGGCCGCGCTCAGTGCAAACGGTCTCGGCTGACACGGATCGGGAGGCCTTGCCTTAGACGTCCTCGATCTCGTCTTCCGCCGCCACAACGATGCCGTGCTTCGCGAGTTCCGCACGGGCCGCATGCCGTTCCTCGGGCGGGAGGCGCAGGGCGATGCCGCAAAGAGTGCCGCGCGTGCGCGGAAGCGGCATCACCTTGACGGTGAAGCCGGCATCCAGGAGAGCGTCCTCGGCAGCAAGCGACTCGTGTGTGCTGCCGAATGCGAAGACGACGAACGGGCGCAAGTCGGGCACCAGTGCGTGAAACCTCCCCAGAGCTCGGCTGACAATCAGGCTTCGCTGGTGATAGAAATGCAGGTTATCATATCTATCAGGTCGTGTGATTGGATGTCGGCCCGACCGCCCGGTTGGCGAACCCCAGCGGGAATTGTACGGACCGCGGCAGGCAGGAATGAGGAGCTTCCCATGGCGAAACGCGTGCTCATCCTCACCGATTCGATCGGGCGCGGCGATACCGATCTCGGTCGGGTACTTATGAAGAACTTCCTGTACTCACTGGCCCGGAGTTCGGAGAAGCCCGCGGCAGTCATGCTCTGGAACGAGGGGGTCCGGCTCGCCTGCGAAGGTTCCGACTCGCTCGACGACTTGCGCGTGATGGCCGAGGCGGGCGTCGCGGTGAAGGCGTGCGGAACGTGCCTTGATTACTTGGGGCTTATGGACTCGCTCGCGGTCGGTGAGGTGGGAACGATGCCGGCAAGCGTTGAGGCACTGCTCGGTGCCGATGACGTTGTGAGCATCGCGTAGTCGCCTTGGTAGACCGCGGCCCATGAAGCATCAACGCTGGCGGTCGAGCCTGGCGGAGGCCTTCCGACCTAGCTTGGCTTGTCGATCGCGGGCAGCTCGATGGTGAACGTGGCCCCGTGCGGCTCGGCATTGGATGCCGACACGGTGCCGCCGTGAACCTCGACCAGCCGGCGCGTGATGGCTAGCCCGAGACCGCTCCCGGCGCTGTGTACGGGCCGAGGTCCGCGCCCCCGGTAGAAGCGGTCGAAGAGCCGCTCGAGATCTTCGGCGGGTATGCCCTCTCCGTCATCGGTGACTGTGATCCGGACCGTTCCGCCGACCGTCGAGCATCCCAGCCGGATGCTGCCTCCATCCGAAGTGTGCGCGTACGCGTTGCTCGTGATGTTGAGCAACGCCTGGTCGAGCAGGTCGGGGTCCCCGCTGACCCAGACATCGTCGGAACAGTCGATGGCGACCTCGCGGTCGCCGAGGTTTCGGGCGCGATCGGCTGCCTCCAACAGAAGGGTCGAGACCGACAGCGGCTGAAAAGGCCTATGTCGCTCGCCCTGAACACGTGCGAGCGACAGTAGGTCGTCGACGAGGCGGCCCATGCGCCGCGTCTCGTCGTCGATGATCTGGACTGCTTCGGCGGTATCGGCCGGCGTCATGCCACCGCCGCGGATGAGCTCAGAGTTGCCGCGGATGATCGCGACCGGCGTGCGCAGTTCGTGCGAGGCGTCGGCGACGAAGCGCCGCTGCTCGGAGATGGCCGTCTCAAGGCGCTCGAGCATCGAGTTGAGCGCGTCCGCGAGAATGCCTAGTTCGTCGGGCGGGCCGTCATACTCGATGCGCGTCCCAGGGCTGGCGTCGGTCACAGCAGCTGCATTGAGGGCCATCGCCCGTAACGGCGCGAGGCTTCTGCGAGCCGCCCACATGGACAGTGCGGCACCGAACGCGAGCACGACGAGTCCGGTGACCCCCAGCGTGGCGGCCACCTGCGCGGCTATCCGTTCGGCCTCTGTGGTGGTCAACGCCGCTTGAAAGAGTGCGATCTGCTCACCCGCGGACGTCATGACCGGTGAAGACACCAGGCGGTAGCGCTCACCCGCGTAGCGAACGGTCCTGAGGCTTGCCGCCGCCGAAGTGGGTTCGAGTGCCTCAGAGTTGCCGGTGGCGCGCTCGAGCCGGATCTCGGAGTTGGAGATGACGCGGTTGCGGGAGAACGCCACCAGAAGGATCGGCGAGGGGCCAAGACCGACCTCGGTGCGTGCGCCGAGGTAGATGCGCGTGGCGTCGACGAGCGCGGCATCGTCGGGAGCTCCGCGCATGGCGGCAGCGTAAGCGTCGGCCTCTCGAACGAGCGCCTGATCTACCCCCGTCGACAGGGAGCGCAGAACGCCGACATAGGCGAGAAGCGTGAGCGCACCGATCGCGATCGCCAGCGCGAGGAGCATCGCCAGGGCGACGCGTCCACTTGCCGAGATCCGCCTCCGGCTACTCCGCGACACGGTAGCCGACTCCGCGCACGGTTTCGATGAATGACGGCTCGCCCGGTCGGTCGAGTTTGCGTCTCAGGTAACCGACGTAGACGTCGACCACATTGGTACCCGGATCGAACTGGATGCCCCAGACCGCGTCGAGCAGCTGCTGGCGCGAGAGCACCTGTCCCGGATGGCTCAGGAAGTACTCGAGCAGTGCGAATTCACGGTTTGGCAGTTCGACGGTCACGCCTTTGCGGGTCGCGCGCCGCGTCCTCGTGTCCAAGGTCACATCGGCCGCAGTGAGCTGACGAGTACTCGGGCCGGCCTGCCTCGTGTTCGCGCGGATACGAGCAGATAGCTCCGCGAGATCGAATGGTTTCACGAGGTAGTCATCTGCACCCGCGTCGAGCAGCGCGACCTTGTCATCGACCTCGCCGAGGGCGCTCACCACGATGACCGGAACGTCGATCCGCCCGTCGCGCAGCGCTTTCAGGACGTCAAGTCCGTGTCCGTCAAGCAGAATGAGGTCAAGGATAACGACGTCGAACTCGCAGCATTCCGCGTACTGCGTCGCTTCCTTTGCGCTCGGCGCCCAAGAAACGGTGTGCCCTTCGGCGCGAAGGCCCTTCAGCACGAAAGACGCGATCGCTTCCTCGTCCTCGACAAGGAGTATCTGCATCAGTCGGATCCCGACGCCGTGCGGGAATCGTTGGCGTGACGTGCCGTCTTCTTGGCCCCCCGACCGGTCTCTCGCTTGGAGCCATCGTT
The DNA here is from genome assembly GCA_963725795.1 of uncultured Actinomycetes bacterium. Taxonomy (GTDB): domain Bacteria; phylum Actinomycetota; class Coriobacteriia; order Anaerosomatales; family CAVRZR01; genus CAVRZR01. The sequence goes on from CAVRZR010000003.1 coordinate 337,061, forward strand.
GGCGGCGGGACGCTGAGCGTTGATCTCCTCCCGCGCTCTCGCGTCGGTCGACTGCTTCGTGTCCTTCGGATGGGACTCGTCGCTGGAATCGTCAGCCGAGTCGTGTTCGGCGTTTCCGGCAGCCTGCGATGTGACGTCCTCGGCGTCGGAGTCGTCTTGCTCGCGCAGGCGCGGGCGCACGACCTCGTGCGACTCGTCAGCCTCATCGGACTCGCCGCGAACGGTCACGGACTCTCCGGCCTCCTCGGGTTCGTCCTTCGATCCGCCCTGAGTAGAGGCGCTCGGTGCCGAGCTCGACGCCCCGTCGTTCTGAGCGTCCACGCCGCTACTGTCGGCCGTCGCGCGGGGAGTGCTCGCGGCGGCTGGAGGAACATCGCCCGACGCAGGCGCTGCGGCCGCTACCTGGGACGATTGCAGCGGCCGATCGCTGATGACTGTGGGAATCCTGCGGGCGAGCGACGAAGACATCTCAGATATGGCGACCACGACAGCGAGGCCGAGAACGACGGCCGCCGCGATGGTCACAGCGGGGAGTACCCAGGATGCGGTCTGTTTCATGTGGGTGATATTCCCATCCTGCCTGGCCGAATCCCGACGAGGTCGGCCCGGCGTGTGCCGTGCTCCACGCACTGATACGACGCCCAACGATGCGAATCCGATGCCGAGGCCGCTTTGGGGGCTCGGCGATGTGTCCCATCCGTGTGCGGCGTATGAGGGCTCTCTCATGATTCCGGAGTTGGCTTCGGCTCTGCTCTTTGGGCCGACTGTCGCACCCGGCGACGCGCATCGCGACAACGATCGCAACGCGATGCGACGCAGCTCTCGGCAAGAAAGGACAGGAGGTTCGAGAATGACGGTGAAACGACTAGCAGCATTGGGCGTAGCGGGTCTCGTCTTCGCGCTCGCCATCAGTGCCGCATCAGCGGCGATGGCGTTCCCCACCCGAACGACCGCCTGCACGAACTGTCACGGCGCCGATCCGACGGTCATCGTGACCGCAACGGAGACATCGAACAACGGCACGACCGCGACCTACAACGTGAGCGTCTCCGACACCTGGGGTGACGGTATCACCTCGTGGGCGGTCTTCGACGGCACCACCAAGCTCGCGGGCGCTTACAACGCTGGTACGTTCAGCGTGCCCGTCGGCAAGACCTACAAGGTGTACGGGGTAGCCGGTGCGGGGGGCCTTGCCTCCAATTCGATCAACATCAGCCCGGTGGCGCCAGCGCCGCCGCAGCCCACGGACACGACGCCGCCTACCGTCGTGTTGAGCTCGCCGGCTGGCGGCTCCGTGGTCTCGGGGCCTGTGAGTCTTGTTGCGATCGCCACCGATGTCGGTTCCGGCGTTAACCGTGTCGAGTTCCGTGTCGACGGCGTGCTCGTCGGCTCTGACACTTCTTTGCCGTACGGGGCTGCGTGGGATTCCAGCGCCGCTTCGGTCGGTTCTCACACGATCCAGGCCACTGCGTACGACAACGTCGGTCTGTCGGCGGTGACGAGCGTCATCGTTTCGATAGCCGCTCCTGTCGACCCCTCCGCGCCGAGCGTGGCCATCACCTCTCCCGCCGACGGTGCCACGGTTGCGGGCACGGTGGGCATCGCCGCGACCGCCAGCGACAACTCGGGCGTCGCGCGCGTGGAATTCACGGTGGACGGCGTACTCGTCGGATCGGACACGTCGGCGCCGTTCTCGGCGACGTGGGACTGCACGGGCGCTGCCGTCGGATCCCACACGATCGAGGCCGCGGCGTTCGACGCGGCCGGGAACTCGGCTTCGGCCCTGTCCAACGTGTCGGTGGAGGCCCCTCCGGTACCACCCACGGTCGACGGCACCGCGACCGTGCGGGTCTCCGTCTTGCGTTCCTCGACCAGGAGCCTTTCCGAGGCGCGCGTTCGGCTCACCAACACCGCCACGGGTCAGGTCTTCTCTCGTAAGGCTTCAGACAGAGGCACCGTGCGCTTCTCGAACGTCCCGTTTGGCAGCTACACGATGAGCGTCACGAAGGAGCACTACGCAGGAGCCAGCTCCACCGTGACGATCGATTCCACCGAGGAATCACTCGCGGTCAACCTTCTGCGCAGTGACGACGAAGGCGACCACGCCTACGACCGGTATCGCAGCCACGCGGACCCCGAGCGCGATGACGACTAGCTCGTCCCGCTAGCCGGCGCGCGCTGCAGAACAACTCCGGACCCCTCCCGCTTCTGGCACCCCAGACCGGGAGGGGTCCGCGCGTTTCTGAGCTACTTGACGACGACCGTACCGGTCATCGCCGGGTGGATCGAGCAGTGGTACGCGAACGTGCCAGCGGTGTCGAAGGTCTTGCTGTACGTCTGCCCGGTGGCGAGCTGTCCCGAATCCACGCCGCCGTCGCCAGTGACCGTGTGGGCGGCTGCGTCCTCATTCGTCCAGGTCACCGTCTCGCCAACCTTGATCTCGACTGAGTCCGGCGAGAATGCGAAGTTCTTCATCGTCACCTGGGCGCCGCTGGAGGTGGATCCCCCCGACGTTCCACTCCCGCCTGTCGTTCCGCTCCCGGAACCGCCGCAGCCCGCGACAAGTCCGACCACCAAGACTGTCGCGAGACCCATCACTGTGAACAGAAGCACTCGTTTCATCGTGACTCCCTTCCACGGCTGCTCCCACCGGGGACCGAGGGAGCATTACGTCTGTATTCCCGAGTTCGCGGGGATGGTCTGAAGGCCGTGTCTTGCTCACCTGAACGAGTTGCCAACAGCGCTCGGCGACCTACGCGAGTACTGCCACGATCCTATCGAGGATCTCGTCGAGGATCTCGCGTGAAGTAGCGAAGTTGAGCCGTGCGAAACCCCTGCCCGACTCGCCGAACTCGTGTCCGTGCGAGAGAGCGACCCGTGCGCGCTTCTGCAGCGCTTTCGCCGGATCGTCGCCCAAGCCGGTGCCGCGAAAGTCGAGCCACGCAAGGTACGTGGCTTCGGACGAATCGAACCCGACCAGGGGGAGCTCGGCTGCCAGCCGCTCGGCGAGGTGATCGCGTTGTCGCGTGAGGTGGGCGCGCACCTCCTCGAGCCAGGCCTCCCCGGCCGTCCAGGCAGCGAGCGTCGCCTCCGCACCGGGCGAGCCGACCGCTCCCAGTATGTGTCGTGGCAGCGCCGCGAGCCCGCGGGCCACGCCAGCGTGTGCGATGTGCGCGACCGCGCAATGCAGGCCAGCAACATTGAACGCCTTGCTCGCCGCGCTGATGGTCACCGTGCGCGAGGCGGTATCGTCTGAGAGAGACGCGATAGGCACGTGCGTGTGCCCCGGGTGAACGATGTCGCACCAGATCTCGTCGCTCACGATGAGCAAGTCGTGGCGCTCGGCCACCTCGGCGATCGCCACGAGTTCCTCGGCATCGAAGACCCGGCCCGTCGGGTTGTGCGGATTGCACGTCAGGATCGCCCGCGTTCCGGAGTCGATGACACTCTCCAAGCGCTCCGGATCGATGCGCCAGCCATTCGGATCGAGCGGGCACTCGACGATGCGGCGGCCCGTCGAGGAGATCGCCGGCCAGAACGGGTGGTAGACCGGTGTGAACAGCACGACGCCGTCACCGGGCTCCGTATGTAGCCAGAGCAAGGCTTCGACAGCCTGCATGACGTCGCAGAACACACGGACCCGCTTGGTGTCGGGTCGCCAGCCGTGATGCTGTTCCTCCCATGCCGCGAATGCCTCGGGCAGTTTGGCCGCCGCCGCGAAGTTGTAGCCGAAGTCGCGGCGCCGAACGAGCGCCTCCAATGCATCGACGATCGCCGGAGCCGGCTCGAGATCCATATCGGCGACCCATGCCGGGATGACGTCCCGGTCGTAGCGGGTCCACTTGATGCACGTAAGCGAGCGCAGGCGCGCGAGATCGGGGCTGGTCGCTGCCGACGGGTCGGTGCCCTTGCTGTCAGTGATGGCGTCACTCCTCTGGAGTATCGGTTGCGTCACCAGCGTACCCGGACAACGCGACTACCACACGCCTCCGTGCAATCGGTTGGTGACTGAAATGCCCGGGATGGGGTAGCATCTGCTGGTAGCGCGTCTACCGGACCGGCATCTGGGCGCAGGGGGGTGGTGGATCGGCCCAGTCGTGGCACGCGTGCCGACGGGGTGGGACGTTTCGGGAACTCGATCGAACGTTCTTGGCATATGTCGCGACTGATCTAGTACCGCAGGGCAACGGTAGAGGGAACCACCTGCGAATCCATGGGGGCTGCAACAGAGGCATTCTCGAGTTCGGGGGGACTTCCATTGCGCATTTCACCGGGGCCTCGCTCTGAGGGTGCCCCGGCTGGTGCTTTCACTCGGAGAAAGGAACGTGCGATGTCTCGAATAGAAGGAGGCCTCGCCTTGGGGAGGTTCCGGCTCGCCGGACGCGCGGGGCGCTTGGCAATCATCTTGTCGCTTCTACTTCTGACCGTCGTCGTGCCGGTTCACGTTTCGGCCCTACCGAAGGTCGACCCGAATCCTGGTGGGGTGGCGACTGATCCGTCGAATGACTACCTGGCGATCCTGGTTGGGCCCGATGGCAGGTACAACAGCGGCGCGACCGGCATCATCACCGGAAGCAGCTACACGATCAGCTACGCATGGCCCGGGGCTCCGTGGAGCGCGCACACGACGGTGCGGATCGACGGCGCAGATACGATCATCCAGAACGGGACGCCGTCCAGCGGCCCGACCGATGTGTCGCCGACGATGAACGAAACGAAGTGGATGGTCGGTGACATCGAGGTCACCCAGCAATTGTCCCTCGTTCTGGGTACGTCTACTGGACGTGTCGACACCGGCGCGTACACGTATCTGCTGAAGAACACTGGGGCCACAGCGCATACCGTCGGCTTGCGCGTGTTCATCGATACCATGCTCGGCAATATTGATGCTGCGCCATTCCGGATTCCTGGCGTCGGTGACGTCACGACCGGCATGGACTTCTTCGGCGCATCCATCCCGGAGTACTGGCAGGCCTTCGAAGACCTCGCCAATCCCAATATCGTGGCGCAGGGGACCCTCAAAGGTGGTGGCGCGACCCCGCCTGACCGCTTCTGCACGTGCAGCTGGGCCGGCATCGTCGGCACTGCCTGGGACTTCACGGTTAATGCGGGAGCCAACGGCGACAGTGCCGTCGGCATGTGGTGGGATCCGGTCACGGTTCAGCCTGGAGAGACCAGAAGCATCACCACGTTCTACGGACTCGGCACCGTGAGCGGCAATGCTGACCTGAGCCTCACGGGGCCCGTCCAGCTCTCCGTCATCGGCGGTGCCTGGTCTCCCAACCCCTTCACGGTCACCGCGTACGTGGCCAACAACACGGCAGTCGATATGACGAACGTTCCCGTGACGCTGACACTTCCCGCGGGACTCGCATTCGCACCGGGTGAGGTGGCCGCTCACACCATCGCGTCGATTGCGGCTGGGAACAGCGGGCAGACGTCCTGGGACGTCGATGGCACTCGCGGAGGGAACTTGGACGTACTCGGCGGCCGCGATCGGCCAGAGCGTCAATAGAGACGTAGTGGTTCCGCCGCTCGGGCAGGATCCGTGTGCGGACGCTCTGCTCGTGTGGGGACGCGGAACCCAGACGACCTCCGGGCTCTGGAAGTCCGCAGTCCATATCGGCCAGGGCTCTGACGTCCAGGGCAACGTCGGCGCGATCGGTGACGTCGACATCAACGGGACCGGCTGGATCCACGGTGATCTCACGGGTCAGTCCCAGTTCATCGGGATCATGCCGCCACACGTCTCCGGGGCCTTCAACGTGCCCGGCGTGCCCACGCCTCCCACGCTGCCGGCGCCGGTCGTCATCCCGGCGATCGACACCCCAGGCGTGGCGATGGCCAATTACGGCAGCTTCACGCCGGTCGCCGGCAACTCCTACGGGGCGATCACCGGCGGCGGCGGCTGCAAGGTCTACTTCACCGCCGGCACCTACTACTTCGACTCGTTCTCGCTCGCCAACGGGGGCAAGCTCTACTTCGACCTCACGGGCGGACCGGTGAAGATCTACGTGAAGAAGCAGTTCAAGGTGGGCAGCGCCACCAACAGCTACCTCACGAACGGCGACGCGTCGATGATCTTCCTCGAGTCGCAGTGGGACGGCACCGCCGGCCAGCCGTATGGCTTCTCGCATGCCGGCGGCTCGTGGCACGGCACCGTCGTCACGCGTGAGAGCGGCATCAAGTTCGGCACCGGCCAGGCCTCGGGAATCTTCGAGGGCTACATGTGGAGCGACTGGGACGGCAAGGTCGGAGCGGCTGCGAATGCCATCGCGCTCTCGATCGACATCCAGCACGGTGCGCGCATCGTGCGACCGCCCTGTCAGTAGGCCAGTGATTAGCGCGGGTCTCCCACTGCGGAGACCCGCGCTCCTTCTGGCGACTCGGACACGCGAGTGCCGCCTCGCGTCCTCGTGCGCACATTCCTGCTGCACGTGCTGGCCAGGATGCCCAGCGATCCGCGAAGTGCCCGACTGGGCCAGTGATGGTCCTGCCCTGCTCAGCCTTCGTGGCGGCTCGCAGCTTGCTGCCTAGAGGTCATCGTATTCGACGACATGGCGTCAATTGGAGTGTGCGTTGTACCGAGACATCGACAAACCGAGCCCGAGGCGGATGGCTCTGACGTTCGCGGGGATAGTCGCCGCGATCTTGCTGCTCATATGGGCCGCATCGCTCGCACTCGGTCGCTTGAGCGATGGCCCGCCGGTCGTGCCCGCGCCGGCAGCTGGCGCGGAATCGTCGGTGTCGTCTGCGGCGCCTGCGCAGACCGTCCCGGTCGAAGCCGAGTCCGTCGTGGCAACGCCCGCGAGTACCGCCGACGCAGCTGTCTCCAGCACGGCCGAGGGGTCGTCTTCGTCCAACTCCGTCGCCAAACCGCAGATCCAGACGCCTCCCGCAGAACCCAAGGCCCCGTCGGGGGTGGTCGTCATCGACGCCGGGCATCAGGGGCGCGCTGACACGAGTCTCGAACCGATCGGCCCGGGGGCGACCGAGAAGAAACCCAAGGTCGCGGGCGGCGCTACCGGAGCCGCCTCCCCGCATGTTCGCGAGAGCGAAGTGAACCTTCAGGTCGCGCTCAGGCTGCAGCAGGCGCTGGAGTCACGCGGCGTGAAGGTGATCATGGTGCGTACGAGCGAGGACGTGAACGTCGCCAATTCAGAACGCGCCGCCGTCGCCAACAGCGCGAACGCGGCTCTGTTCGTCAGGTTGCACTGCGATGGAGCCGACAACCCCTCCACTCACGGTCTCTCCACGCTCATCCCCGCTTCCAACCAGTGGACGGCACCGATCGTTACCCAGAGCGCTCTCGCCGGCAAGGCCGTGCACAGGGCGGTCATCGCCAGCACCGGCGCAACGGACCGGGGTGTGGTGAACCGGGGCGACTTGTCGGGTTTCAACTGGTCGAAGGTGCCGACGATCCTCGTGGAGATGGGTTTCATGTCCAACGCCGCCGAGAACAAGCGACTCACCACGTCGTCGTACCAGCAGAAGTTGGCCGAGGGCCTGGCTGCCGGTGTCGTGGCCTACCTGGGCTCCCGGTAGTCCGCTGCGGCGCACCCGCGGTCCTGCAGCGACCTCAGTAGACGGTCACGTATTGGACGCCTGAGATCCCCGACGTGTGACCGGCGTCCGCGCACACGCTCGCGCGGAGTTTCCACTTTCCTGCCGACGGCAGCGACGCCGTCGCCGAGAACTGCGACGCTACCGCCGCTGAAGCGCTCGAGGCTCTGGCGGTGTACGTGCGCTTGAGCACCCACCCGCCGTTCTCGCTGCGATATGCCTGCACCTTGATCGTCGGCGAGAGTCCGGTGTGGCGGGGCATCAGCGCCACCGAGGCAGTGAACGGCGCGACTGACGCGAACGGGGCTCCTCGTGAGCTTCGCAAGCGTGACGCGGTGAGCGTTCTTGACGAGGGGCGTGACAGCCGCGCTCACCTTCCAGACAGCGCTGGAGGAGGGACGGAGTTGCGCGCTGCCGACGTAATGCAGCCGGTAGTATCCGGCCGCTTCCATGACGATAGGTGTGACAGACAGGTCCGCCTGCGCGTAGGTACGATAGTTGGTCCACGTGGCCCCGTCCGAGCTTCTCTGGAGGTGCAGGCTCTCCCAAACGATCGCGGTGCCGCCTGCCTCGAGCACGGGATGGAGCGTCACGCTCTCGCCGATGCTGAGCTCACCCGGAGGCTGTATCTGCAGCGTCGTTGGTGCTCGTGTGTCTTCGGCGCCGACGAGTATCGAATCGCTCGTGGCCGGCGCGCTCAGCTCGTCGCCTGCGAACGTTGCCCGGTAGTACGTGGCCGAGCCTGCCGCTGCCTGCGTGCTCGCGGAGCCGGAGATCGAGGACGTTCGGATCCACGCTGATGTCTGCCAGGACACGCCGTCGGTGCTGCGCTCGATCTTCACCTGCTTCGCCGAAGGCAGACCTGCGCTCTTCAGGTCGACTGCGAGCACGGTGTTGCCCTCGTCGGCATCTTCTCTCGCGACGATCGATAGGTCCGTGGTGCGCCGGGAGCCGACGGTGAAGCTCCATCGGTACGCCACACCCGACGCGGTGATCGATACGTCGTAGGTCTTGCCGCGCTCGAGGGGTCTGCGGGGAATGATGAACGCGCTCTTACCCGAGCGGCGGAGAAAATGCTGCAATTCCGTCCCGTCGCATCTGAGGTGAGAGTTCGAGAAGCTCTTCTCGGCCGCGAACATGACCACTATCGGCAGCCCGATAGGGTTGGTGTAGCCGCTGCCGGCCATGGGATCGGGGACTTCTCCGCCCCAGTAGCGCGTGTAGGGCACGGTGGATCCGGGCCCCGGCCAGAGCACTGGGTACTTGGCGGTCCGCATCGCCGCCCAGTCCCACCCGAGCTCCATCGTGGCCACGACCTTGCCGGACTGCTCGAACGTGCTGAGGCCGAACGACTGTCGCCCCGGCTGCAGCATGACGGTTGCGTGATACGGCGCCGTTGCCCAACAGTCGATCGCGTCAGCTCCGCCCACCGGAGCGCAGCAGTTCCCCGTGTGTTTCGCGCCGTCCGTGGTGTACCAGGGATTCGACGGGTCCTCCGAATGGCCGAGCTGCCCGTTCATGGCCTGGTACCTCGAGTGGAGCCAGCGGCCTTGGACGCCTGGCAGGTCGCCAGTAGCCAAGGAAACGCCCGCGCTCGAGCGAACTTCGTTCAATCGGACGAGCCACGGCTCGCTCGCTGCCCCGGCGGCAAGAGGTGAGAAGGCGGCTGTGGTGACGAGGGCAGCAAGGACGAGGACTACCAGGGCACGTGCGGCGCGCGGCAACTTGCCGGCGAAGTGATGTAGGGTCATGCGGATTCCAGACGATCTCGGACGTCGGCCCCGCCGAGTCTAGCATGCGCAGTCGCAATCGACGGCGTTCCCGTTTGCCCGTCGCTGACAGGTTCCTCCAGAGCCTGTATCGGCAGGATCTCGAGCGGGATTGAGTGTGGCGCGTGTCGGTGACCCGGCTCCGACGCTCTGCTCGCCCTTGGGTTATTCTGGACGGGCACGGTCGCCGTACGGAAGGGCCTGGACATGGGCGCTCGTGGGTCCGCGGAACGCACGAAGGCAGAGATACTCGCCGCCGCACGTAAGCTGTTCTCAGAACGCGATTTCAAGTCCGTCACCGTGCGGGACATCGCCGCGGAAGCGGGGGTGAACCACGCCCTCGTCCATCGGTATTTCGGCACGAAAGAGGAGATGGCCGCAGAGATCCTCAGGCGCGAGGTGGCCGAGCTCAGCCGCAGGCCGGACGACGGTTCGGACGCCATCCAAACGCTCGACGCGCTGCGGGCGGTACTCGAGAACGCGTTGACCGAAGGCAGGGGGACCCTCGAGCTGGTCGTGCGGACCGAGCTTTCGGGCCTGGCCCCCGAGGACATGCTCGAGGGCAGCAGCCGGAGGCTCGCCGTACTCGGAGAATGGATCGGGTCACGGCAACAGCAAACCGGCGAGACCCGGCGCGATCCGAAACTGGTGAGTGCCGTCGTCGGCGCGGCGCTCCTCTCGTTCGCCACGATGCCGCAGTGGCTGATGACGTCCGTCGGTCTCAAGCCCGAAGACTACGAGGCCCGTCGTGACGAGATCCTCGACATCCTCGTCGACGTTGCCGCCCACTCGGCCGGGGATCACGCCCACAGCCGCGGGGGCGTCTAGCTCTCAGCTGCCGGGTGCGCCCGTCGCGGCATCGGCGCGCCTTCGCATGTGCGACGGAACCGAGGATCGCTCGGCGGGTCAGGGTTCGGATTGCGCAACTCGTGGCGTACGAGCAACTCGCCCTCATGATCGATCTCGTCGAGCACCGTGAAACCCACCTTCTGTGCGACACGCAGCGATGCTGTGTTCCTTGGGTCGACGCAGCTGATGAGTCGATTGAAGCCCACTACGTCAAAGCAGTACGCGACGACTGCCCGTCCGATCTCAGTCGCGAGCCCCATCCCCCAAAGCTCCTGCCGGAACGTCCATCCGACCTCGATGTCGGGGGGGAAGGTGCATCCCGGACCCGAGAAGCCGACCACCCCGGCCAGTCCGGACGTCGGATCCTCGAGCTCAACTGCCCAGCGACACCAGCCCCATCCGGCCTGCATGCGCATCTGGCGGTCCACGAAGTCCTCGACGTCAGCACGGATGCTCGGACCCCATGTTCCCAGGAAGCGTGTGACCTCGGGGTTTGAAGCGAGGAGGACCATGTCCTCGACATCATCGGCGGTCCACTCTCGGGCGCGCAGCCGCTCGGTCTGGAAGATGATGGGTCCCATGAGTGCTCGATCCCCGCAGCGCCCGATCCGGGTGCGACGCCGCGCTAGACTGCCGTTGGAAGAGCATACGTGTGGCCTGCTTCAGAGAGGAAGTTCGTGCTCGATTGACGTGCTGTCGTGCGTCGCACGCTCGTGGTCGCCTTGCTGCTCGGCGCGATCGTGAGTGCTCCGGGCTGCGTGTACTCGAACGGGAAGCCTGACCGCGATGGATGGCAGACTTCGCCGCGGTCATTGCGCGGCGATTGGCGCCGACTCGAGACGCCCGATCTCATGGCGTACTCGGACGCGTGGTTTGTAGTCGACGAGAACCGACGCGGCACCCTGAAGGGATTCGCGAACGGGGCTGCAGAGGTCGACGGTGCGGGTGGATTCTTCGAGGTGGCGGTCATCTTCCGGCACAGCGAGGTTCCGGTCCAACAGGTCGTGCGCGTGTACTTCGACAAATGGACGCCGGTCTACGCCGAGGGCTCCGAACGCGGAACCGTCTTGAGCGGGCTGACCGGGCAGGATGGCTACAACGTCCGGACCAGCAACCGACTCCTGGAGGTCCCGTTCCACGTGAACGGCGGGCAGCTCAACGCGGAGCGAGTGAACGTTCTGGAAGAAGCGGCGCCGTGATGCCACGAGGAATCGATGTGCGCCGCTCCGCTCAAATGCGGCGAAGCGCCCGCTGCGAACCTGTCGCCTCGGGTAGAATCGCTGCGTGACCTCTGACGTCGACATGCAGGCGCGCCTCAGGGCTTTGCCCAAGACCGATGAGCTGTTGGCGTTGTCCGAGATCGCCGAGCAGCTCGGGCGCATACCGCGCGTGATCGTCGTGGACGCGGTGCGTGCCTCGGTGGATGACGTGCGAGAGCGGATTCTCGCCGGTGCCGAGATCGAACCCTCGGTTGAGGACATCGTGAAGGACGCGGTCGCGCGCGCCGAGCTTGCCATGCGCCCCTCGCTTCGGCCGGTCATCAACGCGACTGGCATCATCGTTCACACGAACCTCGGCCGAAGCATCCTGTCGAAGGCCGCGGTAAGGGCGGTGCAGGACGTGGCCTCGTCGTATTCGACGCTCGAGTACGACGTCGAGAGCGGGGAGCGCGGCAGCCGGCACGTGCACGTCGAGTCGCTGCTCTGTCGCCTGACCGGAGCCGAGGCCGCGATGGCGGTCAATAACAACGCCGCAGCCGTCATGCTCGGTATCGCGGCACTCGCGCGCGACAAGGAAGCCATCGTCTCGCGAGGTCAGCTGGTGGAGATCGGCGGCTCCTTCCGAATCCCCGACATCATGCGAGAGTCGGGCGCGACGATGGTCGAAGTCGGAACCACCAACAAGACCCACCTCACGGACTACGAGAATGCCGTGACCGACCGCACGGGGCTGCTGCTCAAGGTGCATTCGAGCAATTTCCGGGTCGTCGGCTTCACCGAGGAAGTCTCAGTCGCCGAACTCGTCGAGCTCGGCTCTGCGCGAGGCATCCCGGTCTTCGAAGACCAGGGCTCAGGCGTGCTGCTCGATCTGCGGGCCTACGGGCTTCCGTACGAGCCGACGGTGGGAGAGAGCATCGCGGCGGGCGCACAGCTTGTCTCGTGTTCCGGAGACAAGCTGCTCGGTGGGCCGCAGGCCGGCATCCTTGTGGGTACGTGGGACGTCATTCAGCGACTGAAGAAGCACCCCATGGCTCGCGCCGTCCGGCTCGACAAGATGACGCTCGCGGCGCTCGAGACGACGCTGCGCGCGTATCTGGACCCCGAGCGGGCGCTGCGCGAGATACCGACTCTGCGGATGTTGACGTCCTCGCAAGAGGAGATCGGTCACTGCGCCTCTGAGATCGCCGAGCGTTTGCGCGCAGCGCTGGGCGACGCTGCGACCGTGGATACCGCTGAGGACGTCTCTCGCGCCGGTGGAGGCGCTCTTCCCCTAGCGGACATCCCAACCATCATCGTGGCGATCAGTCCGGCTCCAGGCGCCCCATCGGTCGACTCGTTGGAGCGCTATCTGCGGCTCGGCGCCGAGCCCCCGGTGATCGCGCGTATCAACGAGGGTCGTCTCGTGCTCGACCCGCGGACGATGCGCAACTGCAACGACGACGTCGTGATCGCGCGCATTGTCGAAGCATTCGGTCGATAGCGGCACTAGCTCCCAAAAACCGCCATCTACGTGGGGTTTCACGTGGCACATCGTAGCCAAATGGCCCGAATTGGTGTACCTTCCAAAGGTACGATAGCCGTACCTCAATGAGGAAACATGCTGGCAGAACTAGTAGGGTCGAAGTCGAGGGCGCGGCTGATCGCGCTCCTGGCAGTTGCTGTCGGGAGGCCCGTTCATGTGCGTCAACTGGTTCGGTTCTGCGGCGGAAGCGTCTCTTCGGTACAGCGCGACATCGGGCGTTTCGAGGACTCCGGCCTGATCGAGACTGGCTTGGATGCGGAAGGCCGCCGGGAAGTCACACTTGCGAGGGCTCACCCGTTCGCAAGGCCCCTCGAGGCATTGGTGGCGGCCGACTACCGGCTCCAGTACGAAGCACGGGCTGCCCTGCTTCCCTGGCTTGCGCCCGACACGGTCGACGTCCTCGGTGAGTGCGTGTTCTCCATCGTGCAGGGCTTCGAACCCATCAGGATCATGCTCTTCGGCGCACACGCTCGCGGGACTGCGCGGCACTCCGACGCGCTCGACGTGCTCGTCGTGCTGCCTCGGGTACAAGACAAACGTCGGACAATGGTCGAGATCCGGACGGCGATAGGGTTCAAAGGCCTTCCGGTCGAAGTCATCCCCACGGACCCCGAGGACGTTCAGGAACAGCTGATGTTGCAGTCTTCCACGGTCCGCGACGCGCTCGACGAAGGGATCGTGGTCTATGAACGAGTCTCGTGACCAGGAACGGGCAGTGCTCTGGTTGCGCCACGCCGCCGAGGACCTCGCCGCCGCGAGAGTCTTGGCCGCAAGTCCGGGGATCGCGCCGCGACATGCGTGTTTCCTCGCGCAGCAGGCCGCGGAGCGGGCTCTCAAGGCGGTGTTGAGCGCCGAAGGCACGGCGGTGCCCCGCTCGCACGACCTGGCGCAGCTGAGAGCGGCCATCAAGAGCCGCCGCTCGGTAGGCGGGACAGGCTCGGGAATTCTTCAGGACCTCTCGAGTTGGGCCTCCGTCTCGCAGAACCCTTGCGACTGGCCCGAGGCCACCGCCGCCGACGCGGCGATCGCCGTTTCTGTTGCCGAAAGCATCGTGCGCGAAGCAGAGGCCGCGGTCTCGGTCGGGGAAGAGGCCGCGCGATGACGGCCGCCCCTTCGCTCGTCTTAGGGACCGCGGGCCACATCGATCACGGCAAGTCCGCGCTCGTCAAAGCGCTCACCGGCACCGATCCCGACCGCCTCGCCGAAGAGAAAGAGCGGGGCATCACGATCGAGCTGGGCTTTGCGCGCCTCGCGCTTCCGAGTGGACGCACGATGGGTGTCGTCGACGTGCCCGGGCACGAGAAGTTCGTTCGGCAGATGGTGGCGGGAGCGACCGGCATAGATGTCGTCTTGCTGGTCGTGGCCGCCGATGACGGCGTCATGCCGCAGACCCGAGAGCATCTCGCGATCATCGATCTGCTCGCCATCGAACGAGGCGTCGTCGCGATCACGAAGTCCGATCTCGCCGATGCCGACTGGATCGAGCTGGTTCGCGAAGATGTCCGGCATTTGCTCGCTGGCACCACCATCGAGGGCGCGCCCATCGTCGCCGTGTCGGCGCGTTCCGGCGAGGGACTGCCCGAGTTGCTCTCGGCGCTCGACGAAATCTCCGAGCAGACGCCGACCAGACAGGCGAACCTCCCGATGCGGCTGCCGGTCGACCGGGTGTTCACGATCTCGGGCGCGGGCACGGTCGTGACCGGCACGATGTGGTCCGGCAGTGCAGCGCGCGACGACGCGGTCGAGATCTATCCGAGCGGAAAGCGGGGCCGCGTCCGCAGCGTCCAGGTGCACAGCGAGCAGGTCGAGCGCGCGCAGGCGGGTCAGCGTGTCGCGCTCAACATCGCCGGACTCGACAGGGATGAGATCCAGCGCGGCGACATCGTTGCGGAGCCTGGGACACTCACCGTTACCGACCGTTTCGACGCGCGCGTGACCTATCTCGGCAAGCCGGGCGAGGACAAGCCGTTCGAGACGGGCACACGGGTGCACGTCGACCACGGGACTCGGGAGGTGCTCGGTCGCGTACTCCTTGTGGACGCTCCGGCGCTGTCGCCAGGACAGTCGGGACTCGCGCAGGTGCGCCTGGAGGAACCGCTCGCGCCGCGATACGGCGACCACTTCATCATCCGGAGCTACTCACCTGTGTACACCATCGGCGGAGGCTTGGTGCTCGACGCCCTCCCGCCGAGGAGGACGACGCTGAAGCCTCACGAACGCGAACTGCTCGAGGCGCTGGTCGCTCACGATCTCTCGACCGCTTCGACGGGGTTGCTTGCCGCACGCGCTCTTCCTATGACGTCAGCCGAGGTCGCGGCGGCTTTGGGTGTGCCGCGCTCCCAGGTGGCCGACGAACTCAATCGTGCCTCTCTCGAGCGGATGAAGGTGGCCGGGGAGACGTATTTCATCACCGCCGAGGCACTGGACGCGACGCTCTCCGCCATCGAGCGCGAGCTACTCGCATTCCACGACGAGCAGCCGAAGGCGACCGGAATCGCCACGCTCGCCCTCCGAGACCGGGTCGATCGCCGGTTGAGTCCGAAGCTCTTTGACGCGCTACTCGAGGTGGCTGTCCTCCGGGGTGGCGCAGTCGTCGACCGCGGCACGGTTCGTCATCCGAGCGCTGCGGTCGCGGCACTGGCCGACGAAGAGGCCGCGGTCGCCGCCCTGGGCCCGCTTCTCGCCTCCCAAGGTCTCGCGCCTGGGACGGTAGCCGAACTCGCGTCTGCTGCGGGCGTTGCGGATGTCGGGGTGGCCCGAAAGGCGCTGACCCGACTGACCGCCGAGGGAAGCGTGGTGCGACTCAGCCCCGAGCTGCACTTCGACGCCCAAGCGATCGAAGGGGCTCGAGTGAAGCTCGTCAACCATCTGCGAGCGCATCCTGAAGGCGCGACCGCAGCGGCGCTGCGCGACGTGCTCGGCGTGTCACGCAAGTACGCCATTCCGCTGCTGGAGTACTTCGACACCCAAGGGATCAGCCGGCGCGAGGGCGACGTGCGGGTGCTCGGGGCGCGATCTTGAACCAGCTCACGTCGTGTTCGCACCCCGGCGTCGGCATGCGTGCCTAGTCGTTCGGCGGTCTTCCGCCGTGGCAGCTGCAGTACGCGCTTGAATAGCCGTTGGGGTGACACTTCGCGCACGGAATGCTCCGCCACGAATGCTCCCCGACGGA
This sequence comes from uncultured Actinomycetes bacterium, assembly GCA_963725795.1. Classification (GTDB taxonomy): domain Bacteria; phylum Actinomycetota; class Coriobacteriia; order Anaerosomatales; family CAVRZR01; genus CAVRZR01. The sequence continues at coordinate 353,156 of CAVRZR010000003.1, forward strand.
CGGATGCGCGAACGACCAGCTGACGCCCGGGCGCCTGTGGCATGAAGCGCATTGCGATCCGAAGTGGTTCTTGGGCGCAGTGTGGCACTCCGGGCATTGCGCGCTCGTCCCGGGATGCCGGAACTCCCATGACGAGTCCGGCCGGTGACAGAGCACGCAGGGCTTGGATGACGCTTGCTTGGGGTGGGTTCTCGGCGGCTTGTGGCACGTTGCGCACTCGGTCGCGCCACTCGGGTGGCTGAACGCGAAGATGCGGCCGGGCCTGTGGCAGAGCGTGCAGTCGGAACTCTGCTTGTGCGGCGTGGTGTCCGGCGGTTTGTGACACGGACGGCAGCCTGTCGCCTTCATGTCGTGACATCGCGAGCAGACGACCTTCACGTGCCCCGGGAGGTTTGGCTGCCCACCGTTCACGACTGCAACCGCCTGAGCGAACGGTGTTGTGGTGATGCTCGCGTTGAACACGCCGGCGTCTCTGAGCGCCGCTGCCGTGACAGTATGCCCGGCGGTCGGATGGCAGTCCTGGCAGTCCCCTTTCGAAGCATGCAGTGCATGCGAGAAGTTCTTGAGTTCGGGGGCGACGGTCGCGTGGCATCGAATGCAGCGCGCGTTCGGGACGTCGGGCGGCGTCTGAAGCGGGAAACTCGTGTTGCCGAAGAAGTGGCTCCAGACTTCACCGAGTGCGACGAACTTGTGGGAGAGCCGGGGTACGAAGCCGGGGTTCACGTGACAGTCGACACATGGCACTCCCTCATGGCCGTGCTGCCCTGCGGACCACGCCTCGTAGTACGGCTTCATCTCGTGACACGTCTTGCAGAAGGGAGATGCGTCGGTCGCTCGGGCTGCGCCGACGAAGACCGCCGCGAGCGTCAGCACGGCCACCGCCGCCCAGACGGCGACGAAGAGGCCCTTCCTGCCTCGGGGCGTTAGGGCCGCCGGATCCGGGAGTGGCCTCTGAAGCCCGTCTCGGCGCGCGGTCTCGGCACGTCACTTCCCCCCACTCAGCTCGCAGCGAGAGACGCTGCTTCACACGTCGATGATGAGCGTACCCTCGATCGGCCTGTCGCCCACAACGCGCGCGGACAAAAGTGGCGCAAATACGAGGTCGCGCATAGAATCCGCTCCTGGAGGCGAATGGGTCCTGGTGGGCTCCGCGGTCTTCAAAACCGTTGTGGGGCGTGAAGAGCGTCCTGGGTGTGTTCGATTCGCACACGCCTCCGCCATATGCTTTGACCTGCGGGAATCCGTGAGAGCGGGTTCCCGTTGACGTTATCGCGGTCTCGCGATGGTCGAGGGACAGTCCCCAAGCCGCCTAGTCCGTCTCGGATCGCGCACGATGGAGATCGAGTTGAGCCTCGATCAAGTCCGTGATATCGACGCCGGCTGTGATCGCGCCAACGACACGCCCGTCCACGACGTCCGGCCGCCACGAGACGTTGTACGCCCTGAGTCCCCCATCGGCGTCTTTGAAGTGTATGACCTTCTCGAAGCCCACCCCGGTCTCGATCACCTGTTTGACGCCGTGATAGACGTGCGTGTTCACTCCGACGACCTCGGCGAGCGTGTAGCCCACGACGCGTTCGGCGGAGGTACCGAGTGCTCTGGCTGCGGCGTTGTTGCAGAGTCTGTACACCAAGTCCGCGTCGACATACGTGATCGGGATGTTGACCTGGTCTAGGTTGCGGGCGACGAATTCGTAGTCCATCTGGAGGTCGGCGAACGCCTCCTCTCGAGCGAGCCTCCCAAGAACCAGGTCTGTCACCTCGGCGCCGATAATCAGGAGGCGAGCGCCCTGCCCGCCGGTGGCGTCGATGCGATGCAGGCTCCAGTTCCAGTACGTCCTGCCTCGGTCGAAACCCTCGTACGCGAACTCCTCGGAGGTGTATGAGACTCCCGTCCGAGCGACGTCCCGGAAGGTCACCAGGAGCCCCGTCTCGCGGGCGTCGGGAAGGTAGTCCTCGAGGTTGAGGCCGACGATGCCCTCGGAGCGATAGGGCTCATTCAGGAAGTGCAGGTATGTGTCGTTCGCCCATTCGACGACCAGCGTCTCGGCGTCCAGCACGACGAGGCCGATGGGCGCTCGCTCGAAGACGCTGATGTCGAACAACAAGCCTCCAACATCCGGGCCGGGCAATAAGACCCGTGTATTCCCACATCCCAGGTGTTTCGACCGACAGTTAATGAGTGACCGTCATGCTCGAACCGAGCGAGGCCGCGTGTTGTCTTCGGGCACAAACCTGGGAACGAAACCACCATCCAAGGGCGGGCGGCGCCCGCAATCTCGGGGAGGTAGCCGCATGGCAGTGACCACGGTAAGAGAGATCCTGGACGTTGGAGACTCGATCGGGTTCGAGACCGACGGCAACACCGTCATATGGGGTGACGCCCGCATGATGCGTGAGGGCATCGCGAGGTGTGGCATCCGCATCGGCGACGTCATCGACTACTCGCTTGATGACTCGGGACGAATGACCGGGTTTCGACTCGCGGACGAGAGCGGTCGCTAGGTCAGGCGCAGGGCAGCGTCGCGTGGGGTCGCGGTCTCTACTGTGGGCTGGCGTCGGGCAACAGTTGCTCTTCCAGCTGGGAGATGGCGTGTTGGATCGCCTTCTTCTCGTCCTTCAAGCCCATTCGGAAGTCGGCGCTGTCGGTGTCTGCGATCTCCATGCGCAGATCCGAGAGGAACAACTCGAGCATCCTCTTGACGATCGTCGCCTCGTCTTCGGCGAGCTGAATGATCACCATCGCGGACCTCCCTAGGTCATGCTGCACTTAGATGTACGTTCCCGCGCGCGAGTCCTCGCTAAGCGCTGAAGGCTCGCTCCGGCCGGGGTTGAGCGCGGGTTGAGAGTGCTGGCGCGCGTTGCATAGGCATGAACGATGCTACGTGACTCAACGTTGCGGCTTCCTCCGCACACAAAACCGGCACGTTGCTGATAGAACCGGGGTAAGGAGACCTGCCATGCGCCGATCCTGGCGACTAACGTTCCTACTCGTGGCATTCATCGCGATCGCCACCGTCGCACCTGCGATGGCTGCCGCCGTCGTGGTGCGCACGAGCGATATTGCGGTTGTCGACGCGAATCATGTCTACATCGTCGGCGGCCGAACGGATGCAGCGGGCGGTTTCGCCTCCTACACGGCCAACGGCGGGACATCCTGGACCAGGGTGTTCGTCGGATCGACACTCGTCGGGGTCGACGCAGCGTCCGCCTCCGGCGCCTCCGCGGTCGGTCGGTTCGACCCGAGGACTTGGTCGACCAGCAACTCCGGAGCGTCCTGGGCGAAGTCGTCCGGTGCGATGGGGACGGGCCTGGACATGCGCGACATCGCGCGGCTGTCCAGTGGCCGCCTCATCGCGGTCGGGGCGCATAACGGCACGCTGTGGGGCGACCTTGCCACTATCTGGGTGTCGGATGATGGCGGAAAGACCTGGTCGAACAAGTACGACGGACCCAAGTACGCCGCCCCCGAGCCGGGCGAGGACCCTCCCACCACACACGCCGTCCTGCAGTCCGTCGACTTCGCAAGCGACGACCTGACTGGCTGGGCTGTTGGCACCGAGTGGAACGTCGTAGGCGGCGGCAGCACGGGCTTCCTGACTTTCAAGCGCGTGCTCGTCCTGAAGACGACCAACGGCGGCACCTCGTGGGCTGAGGAGACTGCGCCCTCCACCGCTCAACCCGCCATGAGCGTGAGCGTTAAGGACGAAACCCACGCATGGCTCGTCGCCTCAAACGGCGTCGTTCTCAAGAACGTCGGCGCGGGCTGGGTTCTTGCCGGCAGATCCGATGTCAGCGGCTCGGCGGGCATCGCCATCGCCGCAGGCGCGGACACCAACACTGCCATCGTCGCCGGTAACGGCGGTGTCATCAGGCGCACGACCAACGGCGGGTCTACATGGGCCACAGTCGGCACGCTACCGGGCGGCGCGCAGGCTTTCAGCGCGAAGATGCTCGGCTCGGTCGGCTTCGTCGGCGGTGCGAGCAATGTGCTCGTGAAGACCACCAACGGAGGAGCCAGTTGGAAAGCCGTCGGCGGCTTCGTGCCCGTTCTGCCGAAGGCGACCCTTTCGGCCCCCATCGCTTCGTCGAGGATGTACCCGCAATCGGACGTACTCGGTGTACGGCTTCCTCAAGCCGAGGCACTACGGCTATCCCGTACGGGTGCAGGCGTACCGCTACGAGAGGCAGCGCAACGGCAAGTACCTGTGGAAGTTGCGCTACACGTTCTCGGCCAAGGCGTCGAACTACTCGAGTTATACGAAGTACACCGCCAAAGTGAAGCTGGCGTACGCGGGCAAGTGGAAGTTCCGCGCGTATCACGCGGACGCGGGTCACGCCCCGACGTACAGCGCATACTCGAGGTCCCCATACACGACGGTGAAATAGAGTCGAAGGTCGCGCACCGGATTGTCGGTGTAGCAGGCGACAGATTCCCGAACCCGAACGGCGGGCGCTACGATGGAGTAGCCCCGCCGTTTCTGTTCGCTCCGTCGGTTCCGCGTGAGGTGACGATGCTGCTTGCTGCCGAGGATATGGTCGTCGACCTGCCCGGCGACGCCGGTCGGGTGCGCGTGCTGGATCGCGTTTCGTTGGAGCTGAATGAGGGCGAGATCGTCGACGTCATAGGCCCGTCGGGCGCCGGCAAGACGATGCTCTTGCGGTCGCTGGCCCTGCTGCTTCCTCGGCAGAGCGGTCGACTGGCACTTGCGAGGCGTTCCTGCCGAGGACATGACTCCCTCGGAATGGCGCGCTCGAGTGGCGCTGCTGCCACAGCAGGCAGCGATCGTGACCGGGACCATCGCGGACAACCTGCTGCTCCCGTGGACGCTCAAGGTCCGTCGCGCCGACGATGCGCCTTCGCCTGCGCGGCTGTCCGAAGCGCTGACGAGCGTGCATCTCGCAGACATCGCACTCGAGCGGGATGCGGCTCGACTCTCGGTGGGACAGGCGGCGCGGGTGGCGTTGCTTCGGGTCCTGCTCACCGAGCCCGACGTGCTGCTGCTCGACGAGCCCGACGCGAATCTGGACGACGTCAGCGCCGAGCAAGTCGCGCAGGCGACACGGCAGTTCGCAGAGGCCGGCGGAGGCGTCATCCGCGTGCGGCACCAGCGATCGGACGCACTCGCCGGGCGGCGATTCCGGCTCGCGGCCGGTCGCCTGGAAGAGGCCTGACGATGTCCGGGACGGCTGGCGTCATAGCGATCGGGTGGTGGGAGCTGGCGCTGGCGACCGGCTTCGTCATCGTCGCCGGCATCATCTCGTGGCGGCTCAGCCTCGGTTTGGAGAAGGATCTCGCGCTGGCCACCGTACGCACGTACCTTCAGCTCCTCGCACTCGGACTGGTGCTTCGCTGGGTGTTCGCGAACGACACCTGGTGGCTCGTGCTCGGTCTGCTCGGCGTGATGACACTCGTCGCCGCGCGAATCATCGTGCGACGCTCGCCGGATGCGCCACCCGGGGTCATGACCTCTTCATTCGTCTCCATGGCGCTCACTGGCCTGATCGTCACGTTCTCGGTGACCGGCCTCATCATCCAGGTCGAGCCTTGGTACCGCGCGCAGTACGTGATCCCGATAGCAGGCATGGTGCTCGGCAATTCGATGACCGGGATCGCCTTGGCGCTCGAACGCGTCTTCGCCGACATGGACGCACGCGCGGACGAACTCTTGGCGTTGACGGCCCTCGGCGCGTCGCCGTGGGAGGCTTCGATCGGTTCGATCCGAACGGCGATGCGCGCGGGCATGATCCCCACGATCAACTCGATGGCGGCCGCGGGCATCGTCTTCATCCCGGGCATGATGACCGGCCAGATCCTCGCCGGCGTCGATCCGCTCAAGGCCACGGGCTACCAGATCGTGGTGATGCTGATGGTCGCCGCCGCCACGGCGGTCGGATCGGTGTTGTCCCTCCTGCTGACGTATCGCAGACGCTTCTCCGCAGAGGGCGTGTTCCTGGAGCGCGGCCTCCGAGAAGACGCTCACGGCGTGGGGGTCCGCGTACGCTAATATGTCCTCGTTCTTGCCTGTCCCGACCGGGGTCGCTCGACCGGTTCGGCGAAGGGCTTCCGACCCGTGCCGAGGAGATGCATGACCAGCTTCGAGCTCTATCTGAGGCGGAACAGCAAGCGGTTCGGCGAGTATCTGGACACGTTCTTCTCGGACGGTATCCATCCCGACATGCGTCGATACCTCTACAGCATGCTGGCCGACTTCACTGCCAACGGTGGAAAACGCCACCGCCCGCTAATCTGCCTGCTCGCGTGCGAGGCCGTCGGAGGCGATCCGAAGAAGGCGTGGCCATCGGCAGCTGCGATCGAGCATTTCCACACCGCAGCTCTCATCCACGACGACATAGAGGATGCGTCGCTGACCCGCAGGGACGAGCCTTGTCTGCATCTCCGGGAGGGCGAAGGTCTGGCGATCAACGCCGGTGACCTCGCTCTGTCGCTGGTGACCGGCACGGTCGTCAACGATCCGGGACTCGACGACAAGCGGAAGCTTCGGATCCTCGCGGAACTCGTCGACATGACGACGCGCACCATCGAGGGTCAGGCGCTCGACATCGGGTGGGCGCGCGACGGACGATTCGACCTTTCGGTGGATGACTACCTGCTCATGGCCGACCACAAGACGGCCTACTACTCGGGAGCTGTGCCGCTTGCGGTCGGTGCGATCGTCGGGGGCGGTTCTGACGCGCAGGTCGAGGCGCTGCGGTCCTTCGGCATGGCAGCCGGACTGGCGTTCCAGATCCAGGACGACGTGCTGAACCTCGTCGGAACGAAAGAATCGACGCGAAAGGACTTCCGCAGCGACATCACGGAGGGCAAGCGGACGCTTGTCGCTATCCACGCCCTGTCGCATTCGAATCGTCGCGAGCGCCTTCTCGACATCCTCTCGATGCACGCCGAAGACGAGGCGATTCTCGGTGAGGCGGTTTCGATCATGGCCGAAGCCGGATCGATCGCGTTCGCAGAAGCGCATGCAAGGGAACTGATACTAGGAGCGAAACCGGTGCTCGACGCCGCGGTGCCTGACAGCAAGCCGAAGCGCCTGCTGATGTCGATGGCCGACTTCTTCGTCAAGCGCAGCTCCTAGCGCGGCGAGACCGGCGCGCTCGCGCTGGAGTCACGCACGCTACATACCGGGATGCACACTGGAGGCACCGATGACCATGCAGTCAGTCCAGATCTCCGATTCGATCCGCTGGGTTGGGGCGATCGACTGGGAACTCCGGGACTTCCACGGGTACGAGACCCCTCGCGGCACGACCTACAACGCCTATCTCGTACGCGGCGAGAAGACGGCGCTCGTCGACACGGTGAAGCTCCCCTTCGTCGACGAGCTGCTCTCGCGCGTGCGCTCGGTCATGGATCCATCAGAGGTCGACTACATCGTCGTGAACCACATCGAACCCGATCACAATGGCGGGCTGCGCGCGGTGATGGAGGCGATGCCGAACGCGACCGTGGTGGCTACAAAGACCGGCGCGGCGGGCGTCTTTGAGTACCACAACGGGCTCGAGATCGGCGTTGTCGGTCCCGACGACGTGATCGATCTCGGCGGCAAGACGCTGCACTTCCTGCCCGAGCCCATGGTCCACTGGCCCGACTCGATGTTCACGTACTGCCCCGAGGAGTGCGTGCTGATGCCGAACGACGCCTTCGGTCAGCACCTCGCCACCGAGGGCCGGTTCGCGGACGAAGTCGGGATCGACCTGGCGATCGAGGAACTCGAGATCTACTACGCGAATATCCTCATGCCGCTCGGCAAGCAGGTCTCAAAGGCGGTCGAGAAGGTCACAGAACTCGGGTGGGCGTGCAGAGTGATCGCACCGTCGCACGGTGTGGCGTGGCGGGGTGACGACATCCGGACGCTCCTCGGCGCCTACGCACGGCTCACGAGCGGCGAGACTCAGGAGAAGATCGTCATCGCGTTCTCGACCATGTGGGGCTCCACGGAGCAGCTCGCTCGCGCCGTGGCGGACGGCATAGGTGCGGAGGGCGTCGATGCCCAGGTGTTCGATCTTGCGATCTCGCCGCTCGCACACGTAACCCGCGAGCTCATGGACGCCCGCGCGCTGTTGGTGGGCTCGCCGACGCTCCATCACGGCATGCTCTATCGGGTGGCCGGATACCTTCAGTACATCGCGGGTCTCAAGCCGCAAGGGAAGATCGGCGGCGCGTTCGGGAGCTACGGTTGGAGCAGCGGCGCGACGAAGCAGATCGGCGCGCGGTTGGAGGAGATCGGCATCGAACAGCCCTTCGAGCCGTATACGCAGAAGTATCGCCCAACCGCCGATGAGATCCAGGCGGCACGTGAATGGGGCGCTCAGTTCGCGCGCCACATCAAGGGCGCGCCTGACGAATCGTCCTAGGAGACGGTGCTCGGCTCCCAGTCTGCGGGTCCAACGACGAACAACACGTCGTCAGCCTCGAGTCTGGTATCCCCCGCAGGGGTGGCGATGCTCCCGTCGCCTCGCATGACGGCCAACACCATCACTCCGTGCTCGATCCTGAGGCGACTCTCGGCGATGCTCCTGCCGATGACCGGGGAATGCGGCCCAAGGCGCACCGTGTGCGTCGTGAGGTCCGGCACGTTGACCCGCAGGTCGGGGACCGACGTCGCGTCTCTCGCGAAGGAGCGCGCCATCCTTCGCCAGTCTCCCCGGACCTCGCCGATGAAGCGCTTGATGTCCTCGCGCGGAACGAGCATGCGCGCAAGGACGCGCGAGAAGATCTCGATCGAGACCTCGAGTTCATCGGCGACCACTTCGTCCGCGCCGAGCGAGGTGAGTGCCTCGACCTCGCGGAGGTAGCTCGTCCGCACGATGATGTAGGAGTCGGGGGCGATACGCCGCGCGAGCTCGACGATGCGCCGCGCGGCTCGGGGATCGTCGATGACGATGACGATCGCGCGCGCTTTGTCCGCGTCAACGTGCCGCAGGATGGTTTCGTGAGTCGCGTCTCCGAAATGGATCGGTTCTCCCAGCGCAGAGGCGTCTCGCACCGTAGCCGCGTTCGCGTCCACGATCGCGTACGGCACCTCGGCAAGCCGCGCGGTTCGCGCGACGTTACGTCCCGTCACGCCGAAACCGATCACGAGCACGTGGTCCGAAAACGAATGAGCCGAGCCGACCCGGGCTGGCGAGAACCCCCGGCGGTCCAGGCGCGAGAGCGACGTCCGACCCAGGGCTGCCGCGAGTCTTGGGCCGACCGCCACCATTGCGGGAGCGGCGATCATGCTCAACACCGCCGTGTTGAGCACCGTCTGGAACACGTCGTTGCCGAACAGCCCCGCCACGACGCCCGCGCGCGTCGCCACGAGCGAGAACTCGCCGATCTGACCCAGAGCGAGACCCGCGAGCACCGCGTTGCGGATCGGTAGTCTCAGCGCCAGCGCCGCACCTGCTCCGACGAGCGGCTTGATGACGAGAACACCCAGCGTCAAGAGGGCGATCCTCGCGGGGTCGGCCAGCAGGAAGTCGAGGTCGAGGAGCATGCCGATCGAAACGAAGAACAGGCTCATGAACACGTCGCGGAACGGCAGCATGACCGTGACAGCCTGATGCGAGTAGTCCGACTCGGAGATGATCAGCCCGGCGAGGAAAGCGCCGAGCGCAAGCGACAGCCCGACCGACTGGGTGAGTAGCGCGATGCTGAGGCACAGCGTGATGACCCCGAGCAAGAACGCCTCTGAACTCCGCGTTCGCGTGATGCGATCGAGGATCCAGGGAACGAGCCAGCGGTACGCCACGTACGCCAGGATCCCGACGCCGACGATTCGAAGAACGAGCGTTGCCGGCCCCGGCGATTCGCCAGTGCCCACCGTGCTCGCAAGGATCGGCGCGGTCATCATGAGCGGTACGACCGCGATGTCCTGGTAAATGAGCGTGGCCAGGACCATGCGGCCGTGCGGCGAGTCGAGTTCGGCGCGCTCCTGCAGCATCCGGAGCACGATCGCCGTGCTCGAAAGCGCCACCACGAATCCGATGTAGGCGCTCTGCTGGGCGGTGGAGCCCATGAGGTGCGTCGCGAGGCCGACAACGGCGGCGGTGCCGAGGAACTGCACCGAGCCGCCGACGAGGAACTGCCGCCGCAGATGCGCGAGTTCGGTCACCGAGAACTCGAGGCCGATGACGAAGAGCAAGAGCACGATGCCGATTTCAGAGAAGAGTTCGATCTCGGCGACGTTCGAGACCAGACCCGTCACGTCGGGGCCGGCGAGGACGCCTGCCAGGAGCAGTCCGATCGTGGTGGGCAGGCGAAGCCGGTGGCACACGACGACCGCGATCACCGCCAGCGTGAAGATGACGACGATGCTGACGAGGATTGTCGACACAGAGGTCATCTTGAGGAGCCACCAGCTTTGACGTCGGTGGCGTCGCCTTCGGCGGATTTCCACGTCGCGAGAGCTTCGGCCGCCGACGTCACGGAGAGCGCTGGCGGAGGCGCGCTCGGATCGAGCTGCTTGAGAGCCGCGAAAAGCTCGGCGAGGATGGGCGGTTTGATGTTGCCGGCTGAAAGCAGGTCGGCGTGCTCGAAGACCTCGGCGGGTGTACCGGACAGGGCGATTCGCCCGCCCGGTGCGAGCACGTACGCCTGATCGGCAAGTTCGGGGACGGAATCGATGTCGTGCGTCGACATGACGATGGTCGTGCCGCGCTCGCGTGAGAGATTCTCAAGCATGGCGAGGAGACCGCCGCGCGAAGCGGGGTCGAGACCCTCGAACGGTTCGTCGAGTACGAGCAGCTCGGGGTCCATCACGAGCGCACCGGCCAGCGCCACCTTGCGCTTCTCGCCACCAGAGAGGTTGTGCGGGACGCGGTCGGCGAGGTTCGTGATGCCGAGGAGGCCCATCGCGCGGTTCGCTCGCTCGGCCACCTCGTCACTGTCCATACCATATTGGCGGGGCGAGAATCCGACGTCCTCGGCGACCGTGGGCGCCAGCAGCTGTTCGTCGACGTTCTGCAAGACCACCCCGATCCGTTGGCGGACCGACGGCCACTCCTTCGATGGATCCACGCCGAACACGCGAACGAGCCCTTCCTGCGCCCGAAGCAGGCCGAGGATGTGGTAGATCATCGTGGTCTTGCCCGACCCGTTCGGGCCGAGAACCGCCACGCGCGATCCGCGGTGCGCGACGAAGTCCAGCCCGCAGAGGTGGACCTCGACGCCGTCTTCGTAGGAATGACGCACGCACGAGACGCGCACGACCTCTTCCGGATGCGAGCCGGTCGTCAGGCGTTCGTTCATGAGGTCCTCCATCTGGCCCGACCGGTCACCACGAGCAAGACGACCAGGGCTCCCGCGAGTGGGATCCAGCTGAAGGGGTTCAGCGTCTGCCACCCGACGCGCCACAGCGCGCTCGTAGCGAGAAGAAGCGCAGCGACAGCGATGGTGGCAGCGTCGGCGGCGAGGGAGGCGCTTCTCGGCAGCTCGGCTCGGAGTCTCCCCGAGTACCCACGCAACCGCATGATGTCGTAGTCACGCTGGGACAGGTCGAACGAGTACAGGAGGAGACCTCCCAGGGCGCGCGTCGTGGCACGTGCGCTCGCGACCGGGTGGGCGCCGGTGATGCCCGCCCGAAGCCGCATCGACCGCAGGAGGTCGGCGAACTTCTCGAGCAGCAGGAACGTCGCCCGATACGTCATGAGCAACGCATCGCCGACGATGCCGGGAACGACCCGCTGAACGGGCGCGAAGACCTGCGGGTACGGCGTGGTGAGGACGACGAGCACGGCGGCCAGCGCCGCAGCCGCCGCCTTGAGCACGATCACCGTGCCCGTGAGTGCGTCGGGGGCGGATGCCACGGCGAAGACGATCGCAAAGACAGCCGGATACGCCGCGAGCCCGAATGCGAGCCGCGGGTTCAGCCTCGCCGAGACGACTGTGGCCGATAGCACCAGCGCGAGCGCCGCCACCACGAAGAGGTTCCACGTGATCACCACCGCGGCCAGGGTCATCGCGAAAGCAGCCAACTTCGTCTTCGGCGACAGGCGGTGAAGCCACGAGCGGCCTGATGTGGCGGACGTGTCGATGGTGCCAAGGTTCACGTTCCCTTCTCCTTCTCTGCTCGGCTAGTGGCTCGGCAAGGGATGCTCCGTCGTGGCAAGCGCTCCCTCCCACACCAGAGACGGCCGCACGCGCGCGACGTAGCTGAGTATCCCTGCCGTGACGAGAGCCTCGATCAGCCACCCGATCGGGCCCAGGGTGTACACGAGTAGCGCAAAGCGGCGCACCGCTACTGCCGTGCCTTCGGCGGTCTGTCCGTTTCCGGGAGTCGGGTTTGTGGGCTGTTGTTGGGACGAGCTTTGAGCTTCGGTTCCGCGAAACAGTCCTGCGGAGAAGATCCCGCTGGAGAAGGGGTTCTCGAAGCGGAGCGTGGACGGGTCGAGGGCACCCGATTCCCGCGATGCGGCGGCACCGCCACCGGCGAGCGCGACGATACCGACGAGCATCGTCGTGGTCGTCGCCAGCGTGACGACCGTCGCGATGGCACCAGACCAGCCGATGCGATTTCGGCCGAGCACTCGCACCATCGCATGGAAGAGCGCCCAGCCCAGGATCATCTCTGTGGAGATCAGCACCGTGTTCAGGCCGAGCACGGTGACGCCGCCGTGTCCAAGCATGGCGAGCACGACCTCGGCGATGAAGGCCGCGATAATGGACAGCACCGGCCCGAGCAGCACGCCACCGACCACAGTCAGGTTGATGTGATAGGCGATCGGGACGATCTCGCTCGACATCGCAACCAGCATCAGCGCCGAGACAACGGCAAGCAGCGGCACCTTGCGCCGTACGTCGGAGCGCTCGGAGAAGCGACCGGCCAGATACACGAGTCCGAGCGCAGCGATCCAGCCGGACGCCCACAGCCATACCGGCAGCACGCCGTCGGGTATGTGGATGTGCGACACGCTACTCGGCCTCGCTTCTTGGTCCGGGCGAATCGGTGGACTCCTTGGCGCCGCATTCTGCGCACAGCCCGTACAGCGTGACCTCGTGCTTGGTGACGGTGTACCCGGCCATCTGCGTCGGCATGGGTTCAACGCCAAAGGGGCAAGGAGCGTGTTCGACCGCGCCGCAGCCCGTGCACACGAGATGGTGGTGGTGGCCTTCCGCCTCGCACCACACGTACAACGCCGATGACCCCCGTGACCCTGCGCGCTGGACGGATCCAGCCGCCTCCATCGCTCCAACCGCCCTGTAGATGGTCGCAAGCGGCAAACCGGGCGGGTCGCATGCCAACCGAGTGGCCAGATCCTCAACAGTGAAGGCACCGATTCTTGCCGCCGTCTCGGCGATGCGTCGGCGCTGGGCGGTGACGCGGGCGCCGCCGTACGGCAGCACCGGCGGATCGGGACCGTGCCGATCCTTGCTCGAGTCCGTCTTCATCCCTCCACGTCCAACGCAGTCACGTCCCGCGCCGCTGCCGTGTGGCCAAGGTGCCCTCTGGCGCCGAGCCTGTCGGACCGCAGCGCCAAGTGAGAACGATTCTCACGACCTATGGTACCCGTCCGGCGCTCCCATCGGACGCGACGTTCAGGCTGGTCGCCGTTCCCCTATGATTGAACGGCCGTCGCGGTCAACGTGCGACCGTGCGCAGACCCATGCAGCGTCGTCCGTCAAGGAGCGCGTCGTGAACATCCAACAACTCAAGACGTTCATCGCAGTCGTCGAGCATGAGTCGTTCTCGGAGGCGGCTCGGGCCCTCGGCATTTCTCAGCCGGCCGTGACGATGCAGTTGCAGTCACTCGAGTCCGACATCGGCGCGACGTTGATGGATCGCCGGTACCGCCGGATCGACCTGACCGAAGCGGGGCATGCGCTCTTACCGCACGCGCGCGAAGTCCTCGAGGAGCTCGAACTGGCGCGCGTCGAGATAAGCGAGTTGAGCGGCGCCGTGACCGGCCGGCTGACATTGGCGGCCAGCACGACGCCAGGGCAGTACGTCTTGCCGCGTCTGCTCGGCTCCTTCCTCGCGAAGAATCCCGAAGTCGGCGTGGGCATCGTTATCGGGGATACCGCCCGGGTTGTCGAGATGATCGAGTCAGGAAGCGCGCAGCTCGGGATGGTGGGAGCGAAAGTCCGGGGCGCACGGGTGGGTTTTGACGAGGTGGGGGTGGACGAGCTGGTCATGATCGCCGCCCCTTCGAGCGCCCTGCTCTCTCGCGATGGGCTTCTCCTGCGAGACGTCATCGACGAGCCTTTCGTGATGCGCGAGATCGGGTCGGGTACGCGCCAAGTCACCGAAGGCGTGCTTAGAAGTGAAGGTATCGACCCCGGAGACTTGCGCGTCGTGACGGAGCTCGGGACGAGCGAGGCTATCGTGGCGGCGATCGAGGGCGGGCTTGGTGTCGGCGTGGTGAGCCGATGGGTGGCGGAAAAGGCGCTCCGGTTGGGCACGGTCGCAGAAGTGCCCGTTGGAGGCTTTCCGATGTCGCGCCCGTTCTATGTGGTCGAGCCCAAGGCATCGCTGGCCCGTGCCGCCGAAGCATTCCTCGACCACTTGCGCGCGAACCTATTGGAGGCGTAGCCTCGGCGGCTGAGATCGTCTCGGTACCCCGAGGGGTATCCTAGTGGCAGGCGTGAGCAGCGGCTCAGTAGTTGCTACCATCGGTTCTTGCGGCGACACACGTTCGAGCCGACGCTCGGCCGCTGGCGTGTGAGCGCCGCTGCGCCACGGAGGAGCACATGACGCGCACCGACACACAGGGATCTATAGCGGCGACGGCGGCCGTACTGGCCGGCGGCCGCTCCATGCGCATGGGCGTCGACAAGACGCTGCTGCTGGTCGATGGCGTGCCGCTCGTAGCCCGTGTGGCCGAGGCGGCCGCCGCGGTGTGCGACAACCTCATCGTGGTCACGAACCGGCCGGATGCACTTGCGGAAGCCGGGCTTCCAGCCGCGACACCCGTCCTTGCCGACGAAGTCGCGTATCAGGGCCCCTTGGGTGGTCTGGTGACCGCGTTGGCGCACGCACCGGACGAGTGGGTACTCGCTGTTGCCGCCGATCTGCCGTGGCTCTCGCCGGGCTTGGTGCGCGCTCTCTGGGAGATGCGTGATGGCGCCGATATCGTCGTGCCGGTAACGCCGGAAGGGCCGGAACCGCTGCTCGCGCTCTACCGGGTGGAGGCCTGCCTGCCTGCCGCGCGTGCCGCGCTCGAGTCCGGGCGCCGCCGGCTCGTCGCAGTCTTTGGCGGCGTGAGGGTGCTCGAAGTCCCGGTGGAATCGCTGCGGGAAGCGGATCCCGAACTTCGCAGCTTCATGAACGTCAACACGCCCGCGGACCTCGCCGAGGCTCGCGAAGCGGTGTCCTCTGCGCTCGAACCGCCGAAAGAACGGCGCGAGGAGGGCGTGCATCTCTCGGTCATCGAAGTGGGCGGAACGCGCGGCAGAGGCATGCCGAGCGAGCGTCCGGTCACGGTCTACATGAACGACGTGGAAGTAGCCACGGTGCAGGCGACGCCGCGAAACCTCGAGGAGATGGCGGTCGGATTCCTGGTTTCGGAAGGTCTGCTCGCCGACCGCGATGCGCTCGCTTCCGTCGACGTCGACGTGAAGCGCGGACTGGCATACGTCACGACGAGCGAATCCGTGCCCGACGACATGGTGTTCAAGACGCGTTATGTCACGAGCGGGTGCGGCAAAGGGGTCACGTTCTCGAGCCTCGGACACGCGCGCGGGTTGGACAAGATCACTTCGACGATGCAAGTCACCGCCGATCAGGTTTACGCGCTGATGGGCGACCTTGCCCGAGCAGCCGAGAAGTATCGCGACACAGGCGGAATCCACGCGTGCGGACTTGCGCGTGACGGCAAGCTGCTCTTCGTCCGGGAGGACGTAGGTCGGCACAACGCGTTCGACAAGTTGCTCGGAAGGGCCTGGCTCGACCGCGTCCCGACCGATGACGCCATCGTGCTCACCACCGGCCGAATCAGCTACGAGATGGCCGTCAAGGCCGCCAAGTCCCGCATCCCCATCGTCGTCTCCCGGACAGCCGTGACCGATCTCGCCGCGGAGATCGCCGACGAGTTGGGCATCACCGTCTTGGGCTACGTGCGCGGAGGCAAGCTCACCGTCTACACCCACCCGCAGCGACTCACCACCGCCGAGGAGGCGTGATCGCATGCCGCAGACGATGACCGTCGAGCAGGCGCGAGAACTGGTGTTCGCTCGGCTCAAGCGCCTGGGCTCGGAACGTGTCGAGCCGCTCGAGGCACTTGGCCGTGTGCTCGCCGATGACGTGCGAAGCGACATCGACGTCGCACCGTTCGACAATTCGGCGATGGATGGCTACGCGCTGCGTGCGTCCGACACGGCCGCGGCGTCGGCGGAATCGCCCGCGTCGCTCGACGTGGTCGCCCACATTGCGGCCGGCGACTTCTGGGAGGGCGCGCTGGCCCCGGGACAGGCTGCCCGCATCATGACCGGTGCACCCGTGCCCGCTGGCGCCGACGCCGTCGTCATGGTCGAGTTCACGTCCCCCCCGACCGTCGACATCGGCGGGCGGGTCGCAATCTCGCGCGCGGCCGCCGTCGGCGAACACATCCGCCGACGCGGAGAAGAAGTGAGAGCCGGCGACGTCGTCCTCTCGGCCGGCGAGGTCGTCACTCCGGCAGCTATCGGGCTCGCTGCCTCGACCGGCAATCCCACGCTGTCCGTGTACGCGCGCCCGCGGGTCGCGATCATCTCCACGGGGAGCGAACTCGTGGAGATAGACCAGCGTCCCGGTCCGGGCAAGATCCGGAACTCCAACTCCTACTCGCTGGCCGCCCAAGTCATCGCAGCGGGCGGTGTCCCGGTCCGCTTCGGCATCGTTCCCGATGACGAAGCGGCGACCCGTGAGGCGTTCGAGGCCGCTGCCGCCGGCTCGGATTTCATCATCACGAGCGGGGGCGTCTCGGTCGGTGACTTCGACTACGTCAAGCCAGTGCTCGAGGAGATGGGCGAGCTCGCGTTCTGCAAGGTGGCCATGCGCCCCGGCAATCCGCAGACGCTCGGCAGCATCCGGGGCGTTCCGTTCTTCGGATTGCCAGGCAACCCGACGAGTACCTACGTCGGTTTCGAGATATTCGTCCGTCCGGCACTGCGTCGTATGCAGGGTCACTCGGCGATCGATCGTCCGCGTTCGATCGCGACGCTCGCGCATGAAGTGAAGAAGAAGCAGGACCGCCGCTACTACCTGCGCGCCCGTCTCGAGACGGCTGAAGGTGGCGGGCTGGTCGTGAGTCTGGCCGGCAGCCAGTCCTCGGCGCTGCTCACTGCCGCGCACAAGGGCAATTGCTTCATGGTGCTGCCTGAAGGCGACGGGCTCTTCCCGCAAGGATCACAAGTCGAGTGTGTACGTTTGGACATCGAGGAAGGAACCCCGCTATGAGTTCAGACACGCCGAAGGTCACCGACCCGCGCTGGGCCGAGCAAGTGACTCCGGAGATGGTCGAAGCGATCAAGGAGAAGGCCAGTGAGGGCAAGGTGACGTGCCCTGTCCTGCGCAGATTCGCCGAGGATCGCAGCATTCCGTACAAGGTCGCCGGCGCGGCCGCCGACGCGGCAGGCGTGCGGGTCAAGAACTGCGACCTCGGTTGCTTCTGATATCGGGACACGACTGACTCCCATGCCCGCAACTCCAGCCATAACCATCCCGATCGTGTCGATCGTCGGCAAGAGCGACTCGGGGAAGACGACCTTCCTCGAAAAGCTTATTCGCGCGCTGTCGACGCGCGGCTATCACGTCGGTACGGTGAAGCATCACGTGCACGAGTTCGACATCGACGTACCCGGCAAGGACTCGTGGCGCCACGCGCGCGCGGGCGCGTTCATTACTATGGTGAGTTCTCCCGCGCAATTCGCGAGCATCCAGCGCGTCGACAACGAGCGAAGCCTCGCGCGAGCTCGCCGCGTACGCGTCCGAGGCCGGTGCCGACATCCTGCTCACGGAGGGGTACAAGACGACCGCGACCGCACGCATAGAAGTCTCTCGGCGAGGCCGCTCCGAGGAACTCATCTCAAGTGCCGACGAGTTGATCGCCCTTGTCACCGACAATGACGAGCTTCGACTCGACGTGCCGACGTTCGGACTCGACGACGCCGAAGCTGTCGCGTCACTGGTCATAGGCCGCTTCCTCGGCGGCGGCCCGCGCTCTGACGCGGAATCGGAGGTCGGCCATGGCGACTGACGCATACGGTCGTCGCATCGACTACTTGCGCATCGCGATCACCGACCGCTGCAACCTGCGGTGCATCTATTGCATGCCCGAAGAGGGCGTGGCGTGGAAGGCGCACGAGAACATCCTCACGTTCGAGGAGATCGAGCGTTTCTCACGCGTCGCGGTGGAGGAAGGGATCTCGAAGATCCGCCTCACAGGAGGGGAGCCGCTTGTGAGATTCGGCGTCGTCGACTTCGTTCAGCGACTGAGAGAGCTCACCGGTCTCGAGTCGATCGCGCTCACCACGAACGGCACGTTGCTCCCACGCTACGCCGAGGAACTCGCTCGGGCCGGGCTATCCCGGGTGAACGTTTCGTTGGATTCACTCGACCCCGAGGTTTACGCGCGCGTCACTCGCGGAGGGCGGGTGGAGGACGCGCTCGCGGGGATAGACGCCGCTATCGCGGTCGGCATGGCTCCCGTGAAGATCAACGTTGTCGTCGTGCGCAGCTTGCACCAGGATCTTCTGGGCTTCGCGTCGATGACCGTCGACAGACCGCTTCACGTGCGATTCATCGAGTACATGCCGGTCGGCGACGATGCCGAGATCGGTGAGGTGGGTGAGGGTGCGGCCTGCGCCGGCGACACTGAAGGATTTCACTGGACTCGAGACGACCACGTGCCGAGCTCCGAGACACTCGAGACGCTGTCGGCCGAAACCGAGGCAGCTGGTCTTGGGCGGCCCGAAGCCGTCGCCCGTGACGACGCCCCCGGCGGCTGGGGCCCCGCCCGCTACTACCGGCTGCCGGGCGCGCAGGGCACGCTCGGCGTCATCTCCCCGCTGTCCGCGCACTTCTGCGGCGAGTGCAACCGCTTGCGCCTCACCGCCGACGGGATGCTGCGGACGTGTTTGTTCAGCGATGAGGAATTGGACGTGCGGACGGTGCTGAGAACCGGCAACGACGAAGACGTACGTGCGCTCATACGAGGTGCGCTCGCAAGCAAGCCCGAGAGCCACAATATGCGCATCGGCACTTTGCGCCGCATGTCGCAGATCGGAGGTTAGGTGTGAGCGACTCTGACCGGACGGACATGCGGTTGAGTCACGTCGACGAGTCGGGTGCGGCACGGATGGTAGACGTGTCGGCCAAGGACGTCACTCATCGTCGAGCCGTGGCATCGGCATTCCTCGAGGCGGCTCCGGAGACCGTTGCCATGGTCGTCTCCGGCGATGCGCCCAAAGGCGACGTCCTCGCGGCGGCGCGGCTGGCGGGCATCATGGCTGCCAAGCGCACGAGCGACCTCATCCCGCTGTGCCATCCGCTGTCGATCACGCACGCTTCGGTACAGATCGAGCCTATCGCCGAGGGCGAGCGCACCGGGTTCGACATACGAGCGACGGTCGAGATCGACGCCAAGACAGGGATCGAGATGGAGGCTCTCACCGCGGCCGCCGTGACAGGGCTCACTCTCTACGACATGTGCAAGGCCGTCGACCGCGGCATGATACTCGGTGACGTGATGCTCTTGAGCAAGGAAGGCGGACGCTCGGGACGCTGGATCCGCCCCGAAGCCGAGTCGACTGTCGACGCAGGTCGCAATCCACGATAGGGACGCGTGATCAGATGACGGAGAACAGAATGCCGGGGCCGGGACGCGTCGTTTCGGTGAACCTCTCGGCGAAGAAGACGGTACGCAAGACACCCGGGACGCACGGGACGCTCGTGCTCGATCGCGGCTTCGAGGGCGATGCGCACGCCGGTGATTGGCATCGCCAGGTCAGCCTGCTGGCCGAGGAGTCCATCGACACCATGGTGGAGAAGGGTCTCGACGTCGGCGCGGGCGATTTCGCGGAGAACATCACGACCCGCGGGATAGATCTCATGGCCCTTCCGGTCGGGAGTGTGATCCGCATCGGCGACGACGTGGTTCTCGAAGTGAGCCAGATCGGCAAGGTCTGCCACACGAAGTGCGCCATCTACTACCAGGCAGGCGACTGCGTGATGCCGCGCGAGGGCATCTTCGCCGTCGTGAGAACGGCGGGAGACGTCGCTACCGGCGACACGGTCGAGGCCGTTTCGCTCGGGGACGGTACGTGCGACCGCACCCCAGAGGCAGCCGTCCGCGAGTTCGAAGAGGAACGCGCCAAGGAGGCGGCGTTGCAGGAGCGCGCCAGAGAAGTCGGTTTCGACGTCCCGGGCGGCGGCACGGGCGGGGGCGCGTCCTGATGTCCGCGCTCCGGATCGGCCTTCTGACCACGTCCGACACTCGGACTCGCGAGCAGGACACCGCCGGCGCGGCCCTTCACTCGCTGTGCGAGGCGAGGGGCTGGGAGATCGCCGCCTACCACCTCGTTCCGGACGAGTTCGAGCGCATAACCGAGATGCTCGTCGGGATGGCGGACGTGGAGGGTTGCGATGTCGTGCTGACGGCGGGCGGAACCGGGCTCGGACCGCGGGACGTCACTCCTGAGGCGACGTCTGACGTCTGTCAGAAGGTCGTGCCGGGCGTCGCCGAGGCGATCCGTGCCGAGAGCCTCGCCATCACCAAACGAGCGATGCTCTCGCGGGGCACCGCGGCGGTGCGTGGCCGCACGCTCATCGTGAACCTGCCCGGCAGCGAAAAGGCGGTACGCGAATCCTTCGCAGTGATCGCCGACCAACTCGAGCACGCGGTGGAGATGATGGCGGGCGGAGGCCACTAGGCGCGATACTGTCCGAATGGATATCGACACAAACGCGCCGGACACCGAGTCCGGGCTCGGTCAAGGCGCGCAGCAGGGCGTCGAGGGCACCCGGGTCTACCTCGACCACGCCGCCACCTCCTGGCCCAAGCCGACGGTCGTCGTCGACGCCGTTCATGAGGCCCTCACGCGCTATGGCGGCAACCCCGGTCGCGGGGCCTATGCGCTGGCAGTCGCCACGGGTCGCATGATCGCCGAGTCGCGCCAGGCGTGCGCCTCGTTCCTGGGCGTACGCGAGCCCGACGATCTCATCTTCCAGTCGGGCTGCACTGAGGCGATGAACCTCGCTTTGAAAGGCCTGCTTGCGCCCGGGGATCGGGTTGTCGCCTGCTCGACGGAGCACAATGCTGTCGCGCGACCGCTGACCTGGCTCGCGTCTCGGGGTGTCGTCGTTGACGTCGTCGATGCCGATCAAACCGGTCTGTTGGACACCGCTCTGGTGGAACGAGCGGTATCCAGTGCGCCTACGCGGGCCGTGATCTGCCAGCACGCGAGCAATGTCACCGGAACCATTCAGCATATCGGTGACATCGTTGACATCGCCCACGCGAAAGGCGCGCTCGCGATCGTGGATGGAGCGCAGGCCGGCGGCCACATCCAGCTCGACCTCACCGCGCTTGGCGCCGACGCCTATGCGCTGTCGGGCCACAAGGGGCTACTCGGGCCGCAAGGGATCGGCCTGCTGTACCTGTCGCCGGATGTGGCTCCCGAAGAGCTTCTGCAGGGCGGCACGGGCTCGGGGGCCTCAGAGCTGCCGACGCAGCCGACCACCCGGCCCGACCGCTATGAAGCCGGGACGCCGAACACGCCCGGGATTGCGGGGCTCGGCGCGGGCGTGCGCTTCCTGGCGAAGAACGGGACAGCGTTTCGTGCCGAGGAACGGCGCCTCACGCGGCGCCTGCACGAAGGCATTCTCGGAATCGGCGGCTTCACCGTACTGGGACCCTCCCCCGACGAGGCGCGGGTCCCGCTTGTCTCGGTCACGCACGAGCGGCACGACGCCGACCAGATCGCCTTCCTGCTGGACAAGCAGTACGGAGTCGCGGTGCGAGCCGGCCTGCACTGCGCACCATGGGCGCACCGGACTGTCGGAACGCTCGACTGTGGCGCGCTGAGGCTTGGGATCGGCTGGAGCACCCGCGAGGAGCACGTCGATCTGGCGCTCGATGCTCTTCGCGCCATCACGCGAACATGAATTCAAGAACGCGAGAGCCAGATTCCCCCGCCGCCGATACCTGCACGGCACGCGACCTGCTAAGCCCAGGAGCACACGGGTCGGATCCGGCCCATCTTGGCCGAGGTGCTCGCGTTGACACCCCTCGGCGGCCGACCGTATCCTCCGTGTAACTGCTGTTACAAACCCCGAGCTCGACGCCGACCGGCATCGACGTTCGAGCGTCGCGTGCACGCGACCGTAGTCGACACACGGAGCGCGCGACTGATGGCGAGGTCATTCCATGCGAGGTCATAGGCGCTGCCATGCTGCCAAGGACTGTCGTGCGATGCCCTGCAGCGCCTCGACGGGACAACACATTGATGGGGGGTGTCGACGATAGGACTGGTTGAGCTCAACGTCTGGCTTGACGCTATCTTCGTCTCGCTCTACGTGGTGGTCGTACTCGGGCTGTCAGGCCATTTCCTCGGCAACCTGCTGACCGGCCGCGCGAAACGACGCTTCCTTGGATGGGAATGGCCGCAGCACGAAGGGCCCCCGATCCCCGCACTGCCGAAGTTCATGCACTTCCAGCACGTGGGGTCGATGATCGTACTCGCCATCACGGGACTCTACATTCGCTTCCCGTTCTTCACCGGGGGCCGCATCTACATGCGGTGGCTTCACTACGTCGCGATGATCATCGTGACGATCAACTTGCTGTGGCGTCTGTGGTACGCCTTCGCATCGCGGCGGCGCGACTATCGCGAGTTCGCGATAACGAGCCGCGATATCACGACCGCCCCGCAGGTCGTCCTTTACTACATCTTCGTGAAGAAGTCGAAGCCCCACCTCGGCAAGTACAACGTCATGCAGAAGGGTACCTACATCCTCTTCGTACCCTTGCTCTTCATCCAGGCGTTCACGGGGTTTGCCCTGCTCACCTTCACTATTCCCTACACGCATCTCTCGCCGCGCGATATCCTTATCGGGTGGTGGTTGGGCGCCGCACTGGGTTCGACAGACTTGGCGGGCTGGTACACGCGAACAGCGCACTACATCGTCAACTGGCTCTTCATCATCTTGACCACCGTACATATGTATCTATCGGTCACTGAGGACTTCCCGGCGTTCCTGAGCTTCTTCGGTCTCGGCTTCCTGGACAGGGAACACGCAGGTCATGGCGAAGGACACGGGCACGAGGATGACGCCGGCGGGCACGAGCCTGCGCCGGTGTTGTCGCAAGCAGACTAGGATCGGTAGACAGACGAAGGAGGCACGCGTGCGCGAGCTCCGCATGCCGCTGCTGGCAGCGGGCATAGCGGTCTTGCTCTTGGCACCTGGCTTGGCAGCGGCGCAGAGCGCCAGCCAGCCGGGCAATTCAGCCACAGCCTATTCGGCCCCCGCGGCCGCCTCCAAACAGGCGACAGACACCTACGATCTGACGTTCACCTTGCCCACCGCGGGCAAGTCTGGCTGTATGGTCTGTCACGGCGACCCGAACTTGGTCCGCATCCAGAACGGTCAGACAGTCAGCATGTACATCGATGCCGCTATGGTCGAATCGTCGGCTCACGCGAATATCCAGTGCACCGGATGCCATCTGGACTTCGCCTATAGCGTGCCCCACCCGAACACCAGCAATGATGCCTGGCGCGACGTGGCGAAGGCCGCATGCAAGAACTGCCATAAGGAATCGTTCTCCGCGTACAGCCAAGGCGCACACAGCCCGTCCCCGACCCCTTCGACCGAGCAGACGGTGACGGCGGCAAGCACCTCCGTGCCTGGTGCCACGAACACGACGCGCAAGCCGTTGTGCGGCGATTGCCATGGTTCGCACGACATCCAGATTCTGAAAGATAACCCCGCTGGGCAGGAAGCGCTCCATGCGCGCGGTAAAGAGATATGTGGTGATTGCCACGAGGCGTATTGGGACAACTGCAACGACCCGTATCATGGAGCCGCGTACAAGAGAGGTGCGAAGGACGCGCCAGCGTGTTGGGACTGCCACAGCCCGCACAGCATCATCCCGTCGTCCGACCGCCGCTCCTCGGTGAACGAGGTGAATCTCGTCGAAACGTGCAGCCAGTGCCACCTGAACGAGCCAAACGAGGAGTACACAAGCTACTCGGTCCTCGTGCACGGACGGCAGGACATCTACCAGGCGAATCCGATCGCGGCGTTCTGGCAGAACACCCTGGACACCATCAGATCGTGGTTCGACTAGCAATGCGAGCATCAGCCGGGAGTGGGAAGGGGTAGGCAATGGCAGGTCGATTGGTAGGCCGAAGCGGGGGGTTCGCCGCACTCGTTCTCGGGGCTCTGATGTTCGCGTTCGTCTTCGCGATCGCGACGTCCGCATACGCAGTTCAAGCCGGACAGCTCAACGACCAGCAGTTCACAGTGAGCGTCGGTGGGACGGTCTTCGCGGAGAAGTGCGACCCGTGCCACGGCAACATCGCCGAGACGAAGAACTTCGCCTCGTCGATCACGTTCAAGCACGGCTATCACCAGCTCGTGCAGTGTGCGGCGTGTCACACGCGATTCCCGCACCGTCCGGAAGGCACCGAGCGACCGACCATGAAGTCCTGTTTCGACTGCCATGGTTTGCGCCACGGCCCGATGGGACTGATCGCCACCGACGAGTGCACGAAGTGCCACCAGGAGAACGTCTCCAACTTGCGCCCCGACTTCCATACGAACGATTGGGCCGAGGCGCCGCACGTCAAGCCCGCCGAAGAAGAACTCAACAGCAAGTGCATGATGTGCCACGACGGCCCCTTCTGCGACGAGTGCCACGTCGACAAGGACATCAACTGGGCGCCGAAGACGGGCTACTACTACGACTCCGGTGACGGATGCCTGGCGTGCCACGGATCAGACACGCTCATGAAGACTGCGGGCGGCGTGCCCAAGTCCTTCCAGGTGACCGGCGTCGGCGACTCGGCACACCAGGACATCACGTGCCAGCAGTGCCACATCGACTACGCGTACGAAGACAAGCAGGTGCCCTCCAAGCTCTGGAACATCAACGCGGGCTATGCCTGCTCCACGTGCAAGGATCACAAGGAGCCGAACGCGGACTACCAGCAGTCGATCCACGCGGAGGAACTCAAGAAGGGCAACACCGACTCGGCCACCTGCGCTTCCTGCCACGGCGGTCACTACATCCAGCGGCTCGACAACGACACCGCGATCGCCAAGCTGCACGCCTCGGCGTACCGTGTGTGCGCGCGCTGCCACAAGGAGCAGTACATCTCGTATGACGACTACTATCACGGCGCGGCCTACAAAGCTGGCGCGCCAGATGCTCCTGCATGTTGGGAATGTCACGCATCGCATAAGATCCTGCCCGCGTCGGACCCCGAATCGACCGTCTACCCGAAGAATCTCGGCGCGACGTGCGGCCAGGAAGGCTGCCACACCCGTTCGGATGAGGACTTCGCTGCCGCTGCGGGCCAGCTGATCCACCAGAAGGTCGAAGCGGTTCAGGACAATCCACTTAGACGGCTAATCTCGTCGGTGAGGTCGTGGTTCTCCTAACAAGACATCCAAGAAGAGCCATATGGGGGTTGGCGGTTGCCCTAGGGGTGGCCGCCACCTTCCTTCTGTGGCTCATGCCTCAGGTCTCGCAAGGTCAGGCACCGGTCGAGCCGGTGATCGACACTTCGGCCCAGGTCGAGGCGCTGCAGTGTCTCACCTGTCACGCGACGCTTGGCGCGACGACGAAACCGGGACTGATCTTCAATCACGGTAATCACCTCGTCGTGTCGTGCTCGGGATGTCACTACGAGATGCCGCACCAAGAAGGCAAGACCTTGAGCGTTCCCATGGAAGTCTGCTTCACGTGCCACGGCGTTCAGCACGGACCGGCGGGCGAGCTGGCTACCAGCCAGTGCGAGAAGTGCCACACGTCTTCCTTCGAGCTTCGGCCGGCGAACCACGTCAAGGATTGGGCGAAGAAGCCTCACGCCGACTACGGGAAGAAGAACGGCGTCAACGACTGCATGATGTGTCACAGCGCGCCGAAGGACTGCGACGAGTGTCACGTCAAGGAATCGGTCAAGGTCGGCAAGATGCCGGCGGCGTACCAGTCCGTGATCGTCGACGCCATCTCGACTCCCTCGGTCAAGATCTATCCGGACAAGCCGACGAGCATGTCACAGTGCGCGTACTGCCATCCGGATCTCGATAGTCTGAGCGGCTACATGAATGAGCGACTCGTGTTCGCGCATGCGACCCATCTGCAGCGCAATGTCGATTGCACGGTGTGTCACACCGAGTTCCCGCACAAGCCCGACGAGATCCAGCGGCCGGACATGCTGTCCTGCTACCGGTGCCACGGCCTCGTGCACGCCGGCCAAGGTACGGTTGCCGGCGAGGAGTGCGAGAAGTGCCACCCCGCAGAGTTCAACCTGATCCCGCCCGACCACACCGAGGACTTCATCAAGAGCAAGCACAAGCGCAAGGCGACGACCTCACCCGAGTACTGCGCGATGTGTCACGAGGAGCCCTTCTGCGTCGCGTGCCACACCGGCAAGAAGGCGAAGGAGGGCGGTCCGGTCAAGCCCGTGCTGCCGGCCGACCACAAGAAGGCAGACTGGCTGGGACGCCACGGCGGTCTGTACCTGGCTGGCGCCGGAGCCTGCGGATCGTGTCACGATGACCCGTCGTGCAAGAGGTGCCACCAGACGGTCATGCCGCACGCGACGGATTGGCTTATGACCCATGCGACGGCTGGCAACGTCAACTCGGACGACTGCAACATCTGTCACACGGATCGGACGACGTGTCAGGAATGTCACCATGACACGGTCAAACGGGCTCAGCTCATAGAGAAGAACTGCACGCCGTGCCATGAGGAGATGGCGGGCGACCCGGCGACCGGCATACAGATCAAGGGGTTTGCCGAGCACGCGGTTCACTTCAACGTCGAGGAGTCGAAGGGGGAGCCGTACGTCTGCGACGACTGCCACGTGGGTTTCGGGTCAACGACGGCCCAGGCGGCGGTAAATACCCAAGGCCTCAAGCAGGCTGGGCATGACGTTCGCTTATGCTACGGCTGCCACGGAGCGCTTGACTACAGGAACGTGCTGGTCGCTCCGTACCCTGGTGCGTCCCTCTGTCTGAGGTGTCACACCAACCTGAATATCTAGATTCTTTCGACTCGCACGAGACAATGAGGTGGCACGTGATCGACCTGCGGCGGCTTCGGCTGCTCGATATTGCGCTGTGGACGGCCGTGATCGCGGTTATCGTGCTCGCCTCGTACCTCGGTTGGAGCGTCTGGTCGCAGAACCGTCAGGTCGTGGAAGCGACACCGGCCTCAAGGGCGGTCGCGGCGATCCAAGCCGATCTCAAGAAGAAGCCGAACAACATCGACCTGCGCATGCAGTTGGCGCAGGCACTTGTAGTGGCCGGACGCGAGCGCGAGGCGATCGCGCAGTACAAGGCCGTTCTCAAGGTGAAGAAGGACTTCACGTCCGCGCTCTCCGGTCTCGGTTTCATCGCTGCAAAGGACAAGGACTGGAAGACCGCGCAGGGCTACTTCCAGAAGGTCACCGACTTGCTCGGCAATACGCCGAACGCCGACCGAAACAGAACGCTCGAGACTGCCTACTACTATCTCGGCACCGCCCAGATGGAGCAGCGCAAGTACGAGGATGCCATCGGCAATTTCAAGGCCGCGCTACGCATCCGGCGGGACGCGTCCGATACACACTACGCGCTCGCGTACAGCTACAAGCAGATCGACTCGATGAAGAAGTATCGCGAGGAACTCGAGGCCGCGGTCGCGTTCGATCCGAAGATGCCCGAGGCCAACTACGATCTCGCGCTGCTGATGATCCAGGAGGGCGATGTCGGGCAGGCGGCCGAGCTTCTGCGGACGTCGGCCGATGCCGCACCGGACGTTGCGAAGCCGCAGCAGGCGCTCGAAGACTTGGGACCATTCTCGAAGCGGCTGGCGAGCGCGCAGTCGCTCGCCACGACGGATGTGAAGAAGGCGCTGGTCGAGGCGCGAGTCGCGGTCGCACTGGAGCCTGATAACCTTGAAGCGCTCAGACTGCTCGCAACGTTGTGGGAGAAGAACAAGAACTCGGGCAAGGCGCTGTCAACGTACGAGCGCGTCCTGATGGTCGTGCCCAACGACGCCGCCGCCAAGAAGGCAGTGGAGAGGCTCTCCGATGACGGATGACGTGTCCCCCGCACCGTCGATCGAACCGCCCCAGACCAGCAGCCCCCGATCCCCTCAGCGGATGGGTAGGCGCGAGCGCAGGCGCAAGATCATCACGCTTCTCGTGCTGTTGGCGCTGCTCGCACTGCTCGCCTACGTGGCCTACTACTACCTGCAGAATCGCAGCCTGCCGATCCCGGGTATCGCGCCCGCCGGAGAGGTCCTGCAGCCGCCCAACTATCTGTTCTCCATTACCGGTTCCGGCAGTAACACGCTGAACACACCGGTAGGTGTGACCGTCGGCAACAACCGTCGTGTCTACGTGGTCGATTTCGGCAAACGGCGCATCTCGGTGTTCAGCCCGAGCGGCGCTTTCCTGTTCTCGTTCAACAAGGTCACCGACGGCACCTACACCCAATTGGGTAACCCGATCCACCTGGCCACGGGCACTGACGGCAACATCTGGGTGACCGACCGCCGGAACAAGGCGGTCTACATCTTCTCGCCGCAAGGCGAGTTCGTGCGCAAGTTCGTGCCCGACGGAAACAAGAACTTCTCATGGACCCCGCTCGCTATCGCGATCGCCGAGGACGGATCGGTCCGGATCACCGACGTCGGCAATACGGCGAAGCATCGCGTTCTCTACTTCGATCCAAAAGGGAAGCTCACGGCGCAAGTCGGTGAAACCGCACAGGTCGACAGCCCCGACCAGAGCCCGGGGAGTTTCTATTTCCCGAACGGTCTCGCCATCGCCAAAGATGGCAGCGTCTACGTCTCGGACGGTGACAATCGCCGGGTCCAGGTGTTCGACGGCGCGGCCAAGTTCAAGCAGTTCTTGAGGACTTCCGGCATCCCCCGTGGTGAGGCCATCGACGAGGAGAGCCGCCTGCTCGTGGTCGACGCGCTCGCGCACCAGATCGACGTCTACAACCTCCAGGGCGAGCAGCTGACGCAGTTCGGCCAGCAGGGTTTCGGTCCCGGGCAGTTCAACTACCCGAACGACGTCGCGGTCAGAGCCAACCGCATCTACATCACGGACCGCCAGAACGACCAGGTTCAGGTCTGGGGCTGGCCCGTCGCGGCGTTGCCTCCGCTGGCACCGCCCAAGACGCCACTTGGCTGGCTGCTCTGCCTGTCGCCGCTGCTCCTGCTGCCGCTGCTCTTGCTGCTGCGCCGTCGGCGCTTCACGGTGACCGAGGACTTCGTGGACGCGATGGTGGCCGCGGGCGAGACGCAGATCTTCGCCGAGCGCCGGTTCCGGTTCGTCGTTCCTGAAGGCGAGCACTATCGCTACGAGGGCCGCATCGAGGACGGTGTCGACCTGGGCGAGCGGATCGAAGCGGAGCCCCATTCGCCGTCGGACGCGCAGGCGATTCAGGGCCGGCTCGAGGTGGGCGAGGAGCTGTCGATCATCCTCGCGGTCGCCCAGCGTTCCAAGGGTCTGTGCACCCAGGACGAGGAGCTTCGGCGGGTGGCACTCATGCTCGAAATTTATGTCTACGATAAGGATGCCTTCTTGGAGCGTTTCCGCAGCAAGAAGGGCTAGAGATGTATCCGATTGGAGACACGATCGGGCAGGTAGATAGCAGCGAATGGAAGTTGTCCGCGACTGCTTGACACGAACGGTTTCCCGGCCTTAGAGTGCACTTTGTAACGAGTGTTACAACGTCGGCATGAACCCGCGTCGCAGCCAGCCGACAGTTGACAGAGAGTCAGTCTCCGAGCCTCCAAGCCTACAGCATCTGCCAGGGCTTTCGGGCCGATAGGGTGTCGCGGGAAACGGCGGCGCCTCCCCCCTTGGAAAGGAGACGCGAGACCGAACAGGCCCCCCGGCTAACGGGGCCTGCTCGTGGCGTTTCGCAAGGGGTAGGGATATGAGTGGCTGCATCAGAGTGGTTTCTTGGACCGGTTGTCTAGCGCAGCGTTCTCGCCGTGCTGGGCTCCGGTCTTAGTTTTTGTGTTCTCCCTGCGTCGCGTGACCGCTGGCAGACAGGAGGCGTGATCGACGGCCGACGCACAGGAACGATGAACTGAGCACGCAGGGAGCAAGGTTTCCCCAACCGCAATCGGAGAGGGAAGAGAATGGCTACAGAAGACAAGAGCGTCGAGAGGTTCATGGACGTCACACGTCGTGACTTCCTGAAGTTCTCGGCCGGACGCAGCCGCCGTGGGAGGTGGGTGGGCTCTCGGCTACGATCCGTCGGTCGCGTTGGCGTACGAAGACAATCACGACCGACGTACACGATCAACGACGACGACCTGCCCGTACTGCTCGGCAAGCTGCGGACAGCGAGTTGTCGTGGACAATGCCACCGGCAAGGTCATCGACATCTATGGCGACTTCGAGTCGCCGATGAACGCTGGCGGCCTGTGCGCCAAGGGCGCCGGCGCGTTCCAGCTCGTCACCAACCCGCGCCGCATCGGCGCATGGCCGGCTCCGCACCCCGTGAACAACGTTTTCGCAGCGGCGACGACCGACGACGATCTCAGCGGCGTGGCGTACAAGAGGATCGCCAACGGCCGTGGTCGCGCATGGATCTGCAGACGGCGCTCGGCGAGATCGCCGGCGCTGGACGACATCGCCTGGATGACGGCCGTGACGGGACTGCCATGAGCAGTGCGCTTCCGACCGACGGCGCAACGGCTACAACAGCAAGAAGGTTGCGTTCCTCGGCTCCTCGCACATGAACAACGAGCCGAACTACATCTACCGCAAGCTCATCGCGAACTTCGGTACGAGCAACATCGAACATCAGGCCCGTATATGACACTCGTCCACGGTGGCCGGTCTGGCCGCCGCATTCGGACGAGGCGCGATGACGAACCACTGGGCCGATATCGGCAACTCGACGAACGTCGTCGTCATGGGGCGCGAACCCCACGGAGAACCATCCCGCCTGCATGGCGCACATCAACAAGGCGCGCGCTGGCGGCCGATGGTCACCCGAAGGCGAACCTGATCGTCATCGACCCGCGCAAGACGCGCACGGCGCTGCAGGCGGACAAGTACGTCCGGATTCGTCCCGGCACCGACATCGCCTTCGTCAACGGTCTGGTCAGCTACATCATCGACTGGATGGAAGCGAACCCGGCAGATCCGAAGTCGATCAACTTCTTCAGCTACCTGAACCAGGGCGCGCTGGGACGGTCTTCACGTGCCACGCAGATCTTCTATCTCGAACCAGCAACGCCGGCGGCGGCGCGAGGCACGTCGCCGATGCGGCTGCACGAAGTGCGGCTCGAAGTACACGGACGCCACGCTTCCTGCGTGAAGGCCGGACGGCACCGACTACGTGCGCGAGAACGTCAGACCAGACGGCGATCCGCTGGACGAGCTCAGAGACCCGGCGTCCACGACTCATCTCGACATCCCGAAGAAGTCGACGGACTGCCGGACCACGGTCACCGTGCTCCGCGGGCGATCCGGGCGCGAGCTCCAGGCCGGCACGTACGACACCGTCTACCCGCAAGCTCAAGGCACACGTGGCCCCGTACACCCCGGCCGTGGTTGCGCGACATCTGCGGCTGCACCGCAGGCCGAGATCGCGATCGTCGCGATGGCGTTCATCAACAACAGCCGTTGCGCGAGCTACGACCCGGCTGCGCCCGACGGTCGAACCGATCATCAACACTCCGACGAGCGCGAACTTCCGCTCGACGACGATGCTGTACGCGATGGGAATCACGCAGCACACCTGCGGCGCTCAGAACATCAAGGCGTTCGCGGTCCTCCAGAGCGCTCATGGGCAACATGGGTCGCTGCGGCGGCGGCATCAACGCGCTGCGCGGCATCCACAACGTCCAGGGTTCGACGGACATGGGTCTGCTCTACGGGAACATCCCGGCGTACTCGGGCAACCCGTCGCACGCAGCCTTCGGCACGACTGCCAACGCGTTCGGCAAGTACATGGACGCGCTCTGGGGCTACCCGCTCTCGCGGTACGGGCACCAGGCCGACATGAACGGGTCATACGACGACGCGTACGCCTACTCGCGGCGACCATGTGCGCTGCAGCAGCGGGGCTTCTACAACATGACGCAGAAGTTGTTCGGCGACGCCGGACGGCATGCACGGGCAACCTCTGCAGACCGCGGCCAAGGTCGATGACGATCTTCTCGCTCTGGCCCAAGGGCAACGGCGACGACCACCTCGTCATGTTCCGCAAGATGATCACGGGCGACACCAAGGCGCTCGTCTGCTGGGGTCAGAACCCTGCAGTCACCGAGCCGAACCAGAGCGCGATCCGCGCCGGTCTCAAGAACCTCGACCTGCTGGTCGTGCACCGACATGTTCGAGACCGAGACCGCGGCGTGCGATCGCAAGGCCGGGAGCGCGACGTACCTGATTCCCGTCGCCTCGCACGTCGAGACGGCTGGTAGCGTGACCAACTCCGGCCGCACGCTGCAGTGGCGCTACCAGGCCCGCAAGCCGGCCGGCAACAGCAAGGCGGACCTCGAGCTGCTGCTCCGCTTCGCCATACGCACTCGATCAGGCCGGCGCGTTCAGCCACATCAAGGCGTGTGGGATGGCGCGCGGCAGCGTCACCTAGCTACCGTCCGTCTACGACGAGCTCTACGGCGTCGCAGTACGCGGGCGGCTGGGACCCCGGAGCGGTACGGCGTTCGAGGACGTCGCGGGCACGGCAGAAGTAGTCGCTCCGACGGGCTAACGGCCTCGTGAGCGTCGACACGCTGCCAGTGACCGGGTGCGAAGTACGTCGCCGAGACGATCTACCGCGAGATGGCATGCCGTGCACGAGCGCTACCGGCGGCACGATCTGGATCTACACCGGCGCCTACAACGGCCGACTCACGACGACAGCGACGGCAGCGCAGCTGCCGCGTCAGGCAGGCCGACTGGGTCAGTCGCACAACCGCGCCAAGAGCCGCGACCGCACCAACTACAACGGTACCCTCGCCTTCCACGGCTGGGGCTACGCGTGGCTCGTCAACCGTCGCGTGCTCTACAACAACGGCGAGGTTCCGGGCGACGTCGCGGACTTCCCGATGGGTCCCGACTCATGCGCGCGTCTGTTCGTCAGCACGAACACGGCGCGTGCATCAACTACTCGCGCTGGTACCGGACGATCCATCGTCTGCGTCGACACTCCCCAAGACCGCCGGCGGCTGACGCTGCCCGGTCGTTCCACTCAGCGCCGGCTCTGCCTGGTCGTTTCCCGCTCACACACGGAGCCGTACGAGACGCCGCGGACGGACTTGGGAGACGCTGGGGCAAGAACAGCGCAACGGGACCGGCACGCTCGAGACCTGCTGCCGATTGTCGCGGGCTCGCCAGCGACTCTCCGCGGCGACGTCGCCGACCTACCCGCTCGTGCTCACCACCATCCGGTGCGTCGAGCACTTCCAGGGTGGCCCGATCACTCGCAACAACGGCTTCAACGTCGAAGCCGAGCCCGAGCCGTGGATCGAGATCAACTCCGCCGACGCCCGCACGTACGGCATCATCGACGGGCAGATGGGTCAACGTCGTCACGGCTCGCGGCAATAGCGTCGACCGCGCCGGCTCGACAACGACGATGCCTGCTGCGCCCGTAGCACTGGACAACTTCGACAAGGGCTTCACGGCCCGCGTCGGAATCGGCCTGCACTGCCGAGCCAGCGGGTCGCTCCCGGCGTCGTGGCGATTCCGTGGCACTGGGGCGATCGGGCCTCAGCGACCGGTTCTCGCGCCAACGACCTCTGCATCGACGCGGGGGATGCGAACACGCACGATTCCCGAATCAAGGCCTGTCTCTGTCGAATCGAACCGGCGTAAGGAGGTGTGATCGATGACTCGCATGGCAATTCTCCAAGAGGTTGACAAGTGCATGCGCTGCAACGGCTGCGTCATCGCCTGCAAGCGCGAGTGGAAGATGAAGCAGGAGACTATCGGCGTGATGAAGGTCGCCTACGACCAGCGGCTGGCTATCAAGAGCCAGAAGAGCGGCGACATGGGACCGTTCATCCGCTATCAGCTGCTGGCACTGTCCCGATCCGCCTTGCGCCAAGCGCTGCCCGAAGAAGGCGATCAGCAAGAAGGACAACGGCGCAGTCGGACGTGGACTTCGCATTGTGCGATCCGACTGTCTGCCAGATCAACGGCCAGTACCCGTGCGTTATCGACTGCCAGCGCGGTGGCTATCCCAAGATCGGTGTCGGCAGCGACAGCTACGCCGAGCCGGCAAGGCGTTCAAGTGCACGCTGTGCAGCGAGCGGGCTGGCGTGACCGACACGTCCGTGCGCATTCCAGAACCCGCCGACCTCGCAGCACTACGCGAGCGGCTACGCGAGCACGCTTGTGTTCCCGGGCAGCGACAACGCCACGGTGATCCACGAGCTCAGCGCACGCGCCGATGTGCGTGTCCACCTGCCCGGCCAAGGCGATGCAGTGGGACACGCAGGCGAACATCGTCAAGTACCTGAGGGCGAACTACGTCCTTGCCGGTGGCACACAGGGCTGGGTCGGCAACGGCGCGGTGTACTGGGCCAGCAAGAAGGGCGCTCTCGCTCCGCCGAAGGCTGACCCGTTCGTTGAGGACCACCTCGCTCCCGGTGCTGCGGGCATCTTCTCGAGCCCCGTCGCCAAGGCTGCGATCGTCCCGACGATCCTCGTGGGAGGTCTCATGGCACTCAGCGCCAGGCGCGCTGCCAACGAAGAAGCCTGCTGTCACAGAAGGGGAGGTGTAGGCGTGATGACGAAGAGACTTGCACTGCTGTTCGCGATCGCGACGCTCGCTGTACTGCTCGTGCCTGCCCTCGCCTTCGCCAACTTCGGTCCGCACGGCAACTACGTCCAGGACACGGACGCGTGCGCCGGCTGTCACCGTGCTCACACGTCAGTGAGCACGATCACTTGGCCGACGGAGAGAACGACCACAGCGCTTTGCTGGTCTCCACCGCGACCGAGATGTACGAGTTCTGCTACGCGTGTCACGACGCCACCAGCCAGGGTGCCGACACCAACGTCCAGCAGGGCCTCTACGAGGGCACGCTGTACGGCGAGAATCGAGGCTATCCTGAACGGCGGCGGTTTCGACTCGCTCGATCTGACGTCCACCACCTCGACGCACATGTACACCGGTTCGTCGTGGGGTGCGTACGGCGGCGGCTACACCGGCGCGGGCACGACGGGAGCCGACGGTGTGTACGATGCGCCGGACGATCCGTTCGATGCCAACCTCGGCGAGTCTGTCCAGATCAAGATGGACTGCGGCTCGTGCCACGATCCCCACGGCAGCGCGAACTACCGCATTCTGAAGGCCGTACGTCAACGGCAACTACGTCGGTGGCTACACGCCGACTCTCGGCGACCCCAGCAACCCGAGCCCGAACGGCTTCGTCTCGTCGAACGAGACCGGCTGGCCGGCGACGGGCTTCCAGCTGCACACCGAGTACCCGGGCTACATCCCGAACTACACCACGCCGCTGTACGCCAAGGGCTACGACGATGCCACGACGCGACCGGCAGCGAGCCCGATCAGCCCGTCGAAAGGGCATGAGCGGTTGGTGCGTGGGCTGTCACAGCACCTACATGATCGACAACGCACAGGCACGCCGTTTAGCGGGACCGTCGGAACGGTCACCAGGTCTGACGCCACCACGTATGCCGCCATGGCTTGGAACTACCAGGCCAACGACGGCGGACCGCTGGCCCTGCGCCACAAGCACCCGGTCAACGTCGAGCTCTCGACGTACAACGGTCCCGACGAGTCGTCTTTCGACAACTCGCCAGTGCTCGGTCAAGGCGCACTGCCTCTCGCGCACGATCTTGGCGGGAACGGCACGGTTGCCAACGCCCAGGACGGACTGGATCGAGTGCCTGACGTGCCACCGTGCTCACGGTACGTCGGCTAACATGACCGGCTTTGCGGCTGACGGTTCGCTCGCAGTGGACCTCGACGGCACAGCTCGCAACAACTTCTTCGCGAGCCCGTCTGCACTGCTTCGACTCGACAACCGCGGCGTGTGCGAGGTTTGCCACAACAAGTAGCAGTCCTCTGCACGTAGCACGTGCGCTACCTTGGAAGGGCCGGGGATCGTCCCGGCCCTTCCTGTGTTGTCCGGAGGATATGGAGCGGAGGCGCCCTTGAAGTCGCGTTCAGCCGTGCTCGTAACGGCTTCGGTCGTCATAACGCTGGCCTTGCCGGCGAACTTCGTCGCGCAGACGGTGCTCGCGGACGAGCTGAGCGCTTCTCACCACGTTGCGTTGCTGGCCTTCGCGACGTTCATCCTGGTGTTCTTGATGACCGGGATCCCTCGGCGGGAGGAGCTTCGAGCGCTCGGCCGATACGGTGCGCTGCGCGCGGCGGCGGCGGGGATACTCGGTGTGTACGCGTCGCAGCAACTCGTCCTCGCGAATCGCTACACCGACGCTCCTCCGGGGTCGGAGGTACTGTTCTTCACGACGGCGGCATGGGGCGTGATCGTCGTGCTCGCGTCGCTTGTCGTGCCCAAGAATCGACCTACCGCGCTCCAGGTGCTCTTGTCGGGTGTCGCGCTCCTTGGCGCGGCGGGCATCCTTGCGAATTGGGAACGCCCCAGCTCGTTCTCGCCCTTCGTCCGCTACCCGACCGAGCACGTGGCCATGCTTTTGGCGGGCGCGGCGTGGGCTGGTTTCACGCTCCTGATCGCTCCTCTGGGCCGACAGCACAGATGGCGCGCGCTGCTGCCCCTCGCCACCGCCGCCGCGGCGATCGCGAGCGCCGTGCCGCTGCTGATCGATCCTCTGCGGGGCGACATCGTGGGTGAGGCGCTTTCCGTCGCACCCCAGCTGCTCGTAGCGACTACCACGTTCGCCGCTATCGTCATTTCCTGGTCGTGGCTGGTGAGTACCACCGACACGGTACGTCCGGCCTCGCTTCTGTTCCTCCCGCCGGTCTCACTCACCATACTGGGCGTGTTCGAGCGGGAGGTGGGTGCCTTCGGTCCGAGTCCTCTGCTGTGGAACGTCGTGTGGTGGGCCTGCGCCGTGACGGTCGCGGGCGCGCTGGGCGTCGCACTTCTCGGCCGAGCCTCGCTCCTTGGCAGGCACGTGGACGGGGTTTCTGGGACTGGGGAGGGTGGAAGGCGCCCGACACGCGATGTTGCGCGAGTCCTGGCCTATGTGGCGCTGATCCTGTCGACGACTGCGGTCGTCGCGGCGCTCGTCGCAGTTCGGGCGCCTGCGTTCGCCGCGAACGTCGTCGGGATTCGAGGAGACGGCTCGGCGTACGCGGCGTCATGGACGATGCCGGGCGCGGAGACGGTGGGCGACGTGCTTGTCGTCCTGGCTTCGCTCGCAGCACTCGTCGGCGCGGTCGGCTTCATCCGCTCGCAATGGAGAGAGATAGCGTTGCTCGAACTTGCCGCGATACTACTCGTTGCGCTTCTTGCCGTGCCCATTCTCGTTCGTACGCCGCTCAGGACGTGGACTCGCTGGATCCCTGGCGAGGTCCAGCAAGATTACGGTACGGAATATGCAAGGTTGACGCTTGAGCCAACGGACGGAACGGCCTCACGAGTCGCTGTGGCCGGGTCCGTCGCGGCAGTCGGGTTGCTTGCGACCGCGTCAGCCTTGCGCGTCATCCGACGACGCAGGTCGACGCCCACCGCGCTCACGCCGGGTGCGAATGACGAGTCGGAGAGTGGCACGTAGCATGCGAGACCACATAGACGCACGGCGGCGATCTGCGAATTCCGCGCGGTCGATACTGCCGCTGGTGACAGTCATTGCGCTGATCGCCACCCTCTCGATCGTCGTGTCTCTTTCGAGCGGGTGCGCCGAAAAGACGGTGACCGTCCAGACCGGAGAGCGCGTGGTGTGCACGTACGGCGAAGAAGTCTCGTCGACGGTGCACGCGGTCAAAGTCCCCGCCGACGAGGCGAACAAGTACTCCGTTCGCACGAAGCGCATCAAGTGCGATCGGCACGCTCAGCTCGAAGCACTCTATGGCGAGGCGCAGAACGCGATCTCGAAAGGCGATCTTGCGACAGCCGAGAAGAAGCTCGCTCAAGTAGTAGCGAGCGACACCTCATTCGCATCGGCGGCGAGCCAACTTGCCGACATCAAGAGCGGTCGAAAGCCCGCCGTTGACCGCGCAACGACCGGGTCGACGGCCCCCTCCTCGGGCGACGCTGGGGCGGGCGAATGAAGCGGATCGTCACCGGGCAGTGGAAGCGGTTCCGGTACGGGCGGCACCAAACCGGCCGATCCCGCCGTCCCTGAAGGTCCGGTCGCGAGTCTGCTCGTCTACACGCCCGATGTCCTGAGCGGCTATCGAGCCAAGAAGCCCAAGGCCGACGTCTTCTCTATCACGCGCGAGTACCTTCCGCTCGGGAGCCAAGAAGTCGTCGCGCTGGTGGTTCAGACGGAGCAGCACCGGTCGGATCAGGCGGCGAAACAGTGGATTGCAGATAATGTAAAGGCGTTGTACGCACGTTCGGCACAGAATGTGCGAATCGAAGGCCGCGACGTCTACATGGGCACGGATGGCAAGCGCTTCGCCGTCGCGGGCTGGCGGGCGGCCCGGTGAGTGTCGGCGATCGAGGCGGAGGCGGCATCAGATCCCGCAGCGTACATTCCCGCACTGAAGGCCGTGTCGCCGAAGTGGCCCAGTGACGCCGACAAAGAGTAGCCGTCGCATAGCACTACCAGCGGGTTCGTGTTGACCTCCCTCAGAGGCGAGGGTATCGTCGTGAAGGTTTACCCCGTGCGGGGACGGTCCCGGCAGACCACCGTGCGGGGTCAGTAGCAGACAAGGGTCGCGCACACATGGAGCAGACACCGGAAGTACGCATTGCCACGCCCGGCTCATCGGGCCGGCTCGACACGCTCTTGCGTTGGCTCGTCGTGCTCGGCGTCGCCGTCGTTCTCGGCCTTGGCGGCCTCCTCGGCTACTCCGTCTGGCAAGCCCGCAACGCCGAGGATCTGTCCACGCCGGCGGGTCGAGCCATCGCGGACCTCAAGGACCGCGTCAAGGCGACGCCGAACGACGCCGAGCTGCGCGTCCGCCTCGGAGAGGCACTCGCCACGGCCGGCCTGATCGACGAGGCCATCGAGCAGTTCCGGACCGCCGTCAAGCTCGAGCCAGAAGCACACCGGGGCCTACCTCGACCTCGGCATCATCGCGATGCAGAAGAAGCAGCCCAAGACCGCCGAGGGCTACTTCAACAAGGTCGTCGAGCTCACGACGAACAGCGAGATGCGAGAACGTCAACCAGCGGCAGGGAGACCGCGTTCTTCTACCTGGGCGAGATCGCCCTGGACGCGAAGCGCTACGAGGACGCGGTCGCCAACTTCAAGGCGTCGCTGCGCATTCGCCGAGACGCATCCGACACCTACTACCTGCTCGCGCAGGCCCTCAAGGGAATGGATCGTAACGACGCGGCACTGAAGCAGCTCGATGCGGCGCTCGCGTTCGATCCCAACTACGCCGAGGCGCACTACCTCATGGGCGAGATCTACCTGGACCGACGGCGACAAGATCAACGCGGCGGTGCATTTCCGCCTAGCCGCCGACGAAGGCGCCGGACCAGGATCTTCCGCAGGAGGCGCTCGCGTCTCTCGGCACGGCCGACGAGGCTCTCGCGCGCGGGCAGGAGTACCTCGTGAAGGAAGAACCAGATGAGCAAGGCGATCGACGAGGCGCTGCTCGCACGCGCTCTCGACCCGAAGAGCGTCGACGCCGCGCTGTTCCACGGCGGACCGCCGACGCGTCCGGCAAGACCTCGGCGGCGGTGACGGCGTACACGGCGGTCGCGAACTCGAGCTTTCGAAGAACGCAACGGCCAAGGCCGCGCTCGCGAGGCTAAGCCAAGACCGCACCCAAGAAGAAGAAGCTAGATAGAGGGAGCACCCGTGACTCGCAGGCGCAGGCGTCTGGTGATTGCTCTTGCATTGCTCGCGATCCTGATCGCGCTGCTGAGCGTCGCCTACATCAACTACCGGGCGACCCGCAACATCGGGTTCGGTCTCGACCTGAACACCGGCGCCAGCTCGGCGCAGCCCGAGTTCATGTACTCGTTCGGCAGGTACGGGCGCGAACCGGCTCTCAAGCACCCGCTTGGCGTGCTCGTCTGACGACGACCGCGTGTACGTCACGGACTCGCGAGACGGCGAGGTCTACGTCTTCACGCTCGCGGGCAGGCTGATCGAGCTCGTTCGGCAAGGGCAAGCTCCTCGTCCCGCTCTACGTCGCGAAGAACCCCAAGACCGGCGAGCTCTGGGTCACCGACCGCCGTCTGCGGAGCATCGAGGTCTTCGACCGCGGATGGCAAGTGGCTTCGGACGTTCGATCCCGAAACTCCCCAAGAACCAGCTGCCCACGTTCGAACCGGCAACGTCCAGTGGGCGCCGGTCGCACTCGACTTCGCACCGGACGGCACTCTCTACGTGACCGAGATCCTCAACGGCCACAGGCTGCTCGAGTTCGACCCCGACGGCAAGTTCGTGAAGTCGACGGGCACCATGGGTCTCGGTGACGAAGGCCGACCAGGCGCCCGACGCGTTCCAGTTCCCGAACAGCGTGAAGGTCCTCGGCAACGAGGTCTGGGTCGCCGACAGCAACAACCGCCGGCTCAAGGTCTACGACCGGAACCTCGAGTTCAAGCGCTTCCTGGTCACCTCGGGTCTGCCGCGAGGCTTCGTCTTCCTGCCCGCGCAAGCGAAGGAGCCGCAGCGACTCGTCGTCGTGGACACGCTGTCGCACGACGCGACGATCTGGGAGGCGCAGATCGGGCAAGAAGGTGCTGACTTTCGGGCAGCATGGCGTTCTGGACGGGCCAGTTCAGCTACCCGAACGACGTCTCCACCGACGGCGTCCGCCGGATGTTCGTCGCCGACACGTCCAACGGTCGCATCCAGGTGTGGGGTTGGCCCGTCAGAGGCGACTCCGATCCCGACGCCGCGCACGCCGCTTCAGTGGCTGCTGTGCCTGTCGCCCGCTGCTGCTCCTGCCGCTGCTCCTGCTCCTGCGCGTCGCAAGCGGTTCTTCGCCACCGCCGACTTCGTGCGAGCTGATGTACGACGCCGAGGAGATCGAGCTCTTGCCGGGCGGGCGGCGAAGTGGTTCGTGACGCCGGACGTACTACGAGGCCTTCAAGGCCGCGTCCAGGGCGACATCGAGATGTCGGAGCTGCTGAATCCGAGGAGCACTCCGAGTCCGACGCGCAGGCACTCATGGAGCGCTTCGAGCTCGACTACCCGTCAGCGGTCGGCACTCTCGATCGCGCAGCGCTCGAAGGTGTTCTGCACCGAGGATCCCGAGCTCCGTCGCCTTGCTCGCGTCATGGAAGTCGACGTCGTGAACCGCGTCGAGTACATCGAGCGGTTCGTGAAAGAGCAGGCGCGATCAGCCCACGGCGCCGAGGACACGCCTCCGCCGCCCGACATCGGTGAGGATGCATAACTGACTCCAGAACACGGTCCCGGGTGAGCTCGCGACGCCTCCGGGACCGTTTCTTTGCACTTGTACGCAAGGGATATGCGGTCGGAGACCGTTAGGAATCGCAAGATTTCCAGAATTAGCTGCTAACGCATTGACTCAGGCCGACTGCGGGAATAGGATATGCGAGGGGCCATGTAACTTCTGTTACATGACGCTTGAGACACCACATACAGGCACGATGGGTCGGAGCCGGCACTTGGCCCCTCGGAAGAGTCCCGACGCGCGGAATGACTACCGTGAGCTGGGCGTTGTTCTCTAGTTGTAGGCCGCCTCCACCCGTATCGGGCGCTCGGCACGCGCTAAGGAGGTGGCCTTTTTCTATGCCGGGTTCGGAACAGGTATGAGGCGTTAGCTTTTTACGAGCAAGCGAAGGAGGTATGGAAGGCATGGCGATAACCAGGCGTCAGTTTGTAACTAGGCTTGGTGCACTCGCTGCTGCCATGGGCGTTAGCCAGGTCGATCTGGCGAAGATGACCGAGGCTCTGGCGCACGGCGGCAGCAGCGGCGCGTGGGCAGGTGGCGACTGG
The DNA here is from genome assembly GCA_963725795.1 of uncultured Actinomycetes bacterium. Taxonomy (GTDB): domain Bacteria; phylum Actinomycetota; class Coriobacteriia; order Anaerosomatales; family CAVRZR01; genus CAVRZR01. The sequence goes on from CAVRZR010000003.1 coordinate 395,324, forward strand.
ACCAACAAGCCCAAGGTCATTTGGGTCCACGGCGCTGAGTGCACGGGATGCTCGACCTCGCTCCTCAGCCTCTTCGAGGACGTCACGGGCAAGGCGATCGAGGGCACGACGGTCTCGACGCTCACTGCGCTCGACCTGTTAGCCGGTGGCGGCAGACGGCCAACGGTGCCAGGGTCGCCTCACCGGCTCGGTATCGACGCGGACACCTTACGGCCATCGCACGCTTGCTAGCGACAGCAGCGGCTGCGGTAGCCACGGGTCTGTGACTTCGACAACGCTGCAACAGCACGCCCTACATCGCGAACATCGCCGACGTGCTGATCGACTTCATCGACCTTCAGTATCACGAGACGGTGGGCAACGCAGGCGGCGACCTCGCGTCCAAGTTCCTCGCGGACCAGATGACAACGGCGGCACGACCCGTTCGTGCTGGTCGTCGAGGGCGCCGTGCAGGACAAGAGCAGTACGGGTCGGCGCGTGGGCACGACGACCGGCGCAGCTCCGTGGTGCTCGATCGGCGAGTCCGAGACAGGCATCGGCCTCGGTGGACGCACCGCGAACTCAGCTTCGACGACGTGGTCTTCGACATCGGCACGAAGGCGAGCTGCGCGGCCATCATCGCGATCGGCCAGTGCGCCACGTTCGGCGGCTACCCGGCCTGCACGTCACCGGCGTTCGGCGCGAGCCAGACCGGTGCGAAGGGCGTCTACGACTTCTTCGTCTCGACGCCAACGACGCTTGGCCGGCGGCCGCGAACAAGGTCATCAACGTCCCCGGCTGCCCGACGAACCCGTGGTGGTTCGTCCTGACGGTCGTCGCATGGCTCGTCGATGCGACGCCGTGCTCGCCGGCGGCACCGGCCCGCTCGCAGATCCTCAACGGCGACCTGGCCTCGCCATCAAGGCGCACTGCGGTCGACAGCACTCGTCGTCTCAAGGCCGTCTACGGCACGCCGATGCACGGCCGTACTGCACGCGGTATCAGGACTTCCTGAACAACAGCTTCGCGCGAATCCCGGCGACGCCGGCTGCCTGCAGCTGATCGGCTGCAAGGGTCCGTCGACGATGACGCTGTGTGGAGCCGCATGGCTGGAACAGCCAGCAGCCGCACAACACCGCATCGTGGGAGCAGGGTCTTCGCAGACTTCAGGGCAACAAGGGCGGCAACTGCATCGCCGGTGGTCATCCGTGCATGGCATGCACGGAAAAGGGCTACCCGGACGCGTTCGTGCCGTTCGTTGTCCGCTAGCGCAAGGAAGGAGGGAAGACGTAAATGGCTATCAAAGAAGTCGACCCGATCTCACGAATCGAAGGTCACCTCGGCGTCAATGCGACGTCGAACGCGAGTCGACTACATCACCGAGGCCGACGTCCACGGCAACCTGTGGCGCGGCTTCGAGAACTTCCTGCTCGGCCGCGAGCCCAACGACGCGATCACGTTCACGCAGCGCATCTGCGGTGTGTGCCCGGTGCCGCACGGTCAGACCTCGACGTACGCGGTCGAGGCTGCTCTCGGCTACAACGACAACTTCCAGACTTAGGTCGGTCAGGGGCAACTACAGCCTGATGGGCCGGTCGTGCGAACGCCGTGACCGGTGGAGCCTCACCGACGATCGGCACGTCGGTCGGCAACGGGCATTCCGCTCAAGGCCGTCTACATCCGCAACCTGATCCTGTCGGCCGAGTTCCTGATGTCGAGCATCACGCACCAGTACCACCTGGCTGCGCCGAGCTACATCCAGGGACCGAACATCCCGCCGTGGACGCCGTACTTCACGAACAGCTACTACCACCCGCTGCTTCTGGCGACCGATCACGGCATCAACGCCGCGACGACCAACGCGAACCAGCGCTGCCCAGCACGGGCTCGACGGCGCTACCGCTGCGCTCAACAGCCGGCTTCTCGGCGGACCTGTGGTCGGCCGTCATCAAGTCGTACGTGCACGCGCTGCGCATCCGTCGCCTCACCTTCGAGGCCGGCGCCATGTTCGCAGGACGCATGCCGATGACGTCGTCGTTCGTCGCCGGTGGCGTCACCACCAGGAAGCAACGAGAACCTCTCGACGTCAAGTGCACGAAGTTCCGCAACCTCATCGCCGAGGTCGGCGACGTTCATCGTCCGGGAGTACGTACCGATCTTCCTCGCGCTGGGTGCTCTGTATCCGAACTTCGACAACTTGGCGAATGCCACTCGCTCGCGGCGTCAACGTCACCATCAAGGACGCAGCGGTCGCCGGGGGCGTGGCGACGCCGGTCAACCTTTGGAGCGTCGGTAACAAGAGCGGCGATCCGCTGTCCGCAACCAGCACCGGATGGGGCGCAGGCCTCGGCAACTTCCTGTCGTGGGGCGGTTTCCCGCAGCCCAACGGTACCTGGGCATGACGCGCGGATACAAGATCGGTGATGGTGCGTTCACGACGATCAACGACACCACGGACGTTCCCGCAAACTTACGGGAAGTCATCACCTACAGCCGCTACCAGAACCTTGGCGGCTACGTGGCCGGCACCGACAGCGCCTTCCCGGGCAATGTCTCTCGCACGATTCCGGAGCGAAACGACACCACGAAGTACTCGTGGATGAAGGCACCGCGCTACACCCAACGGCGTGCGAGGTCGGTCCGCTGGCCCGCATGGTCGTCGAGGGCTACGTGGTTCCGGCTCGACGCTTGCGTCGACTGTTCCGGGCTTCGGCGCCTACACGGTCGCCGCGGCGGCACCGAAGCCATGACCGGTCTCGACCCGGAGATGATCGGCCCGACATCGCCGTCGCGCTCGTGCGCGCCGGTCTTGCGACGCTGCACACATCGCTGACGGTGGGGCCACCGTGACAGTTGTCGACTACACCAATATCAACACGCTGACCAAGGCGGAGATCGTGGCTGGCTACACGTTCTACAACGCCGCTGGCGTCGGCGACTCGACATGCGCACATCCAGGGCGTCTCGGGAATCTGGGCACATGCGGAAGGGTGGCCTGTCGACGATGGACCGCCTGCGCGCTCGCGCGCTCGAGTCACTGGTGCTTGTTCAGAGCATGATCGGCGCCGTCTCCAAGACCGCGACCGGTGTCAGTTTCCCGCTCTGGGTGGCTGGGTCGGCGAGCTCGCGGCTGCCGGTGGCGTACCTACACCAACATCCTACCCGGTCACCACGACCTCGGATGGGGTGCCACGGAGGCACCTCGAGGCGCACTCATGCACGTCTGCACCCAGAGCCGGCAAGATCACCAAGTACCAGTGCGTCGTTCCCACGACGTGGAACGGTTCTCCCAAGGGCCGACCACCGGTGATCGCGGCGCGATCGAAGGCGGCCATCGACGGCGCCAAGTACGCCCCGACGAACCACGCCTTCACGGGTGGCGGTGGCAGCAATGCTTGAGCGCAGGTGGTGGCGTCGAAGCCTTGCGTGTTGCCCAGTCATTTGACCCGTGCATCGCATGCGCGGTTCACTAGAAACCGAAGAACAGGAGGTGAACAGGATGAAGAAGCTAAGCTTTGTGATCGTACTCGCATTCGCGCTCGTCCTGCTCTTCGGTGGAGCAGCCTACGCGAACTTCGGCCCGCACGGCGGGTTTGCAACCGACACTGATTCATGCGCCGGTTGTCACCGTGCACACACGTCGTTCTCGAGTGTGACGTGGAACGATGGCGACAATGACCATAGCGCGCTGCTCGTCTCGTCGGCGACGACGATTCTCGAGTTTTGCTACGCGTGCCACGGTGACGACGCTCCTGGCGCTGCGACCAACGTCGAGTCTGGCATCTTCAATCCCGGCCCAACGTCGGCGTAGGCTCGCCGGCAGGTTCGTACGCGTATGCGTCAGACTCTGCGTTCGGCGCTCCGCTCAACGGCGGCGGTTTCGCTGAGGCTGGATACACGGTCGAGACTCCGACACCGTGACCTTCGGCCCGTCACGTCCATGCACGATATGGATACGGGCACTGCGACGGACCCGATGTGGGGCGACGGCTCGTCGGCTCCGCCGGCACGAACCTCACCTGCACGAGCTGCCACGACGTCCACGGTTCGTCGAACTACCGACTCCTGAAGGACTTCGTGAACGGCAACCCCGTCGGTGGCTATGTCGGTACCGACGGCGAAACCCCGAACCCGGTCGTCAGGTCGACCGAGACGAACTACCCGGTCGTCGGCTGGCTGAAGCATCACGCCGGCTCTGTGCAGATGAGCTCTTATCTGCCGAACTACACGTCGGAGCAACAAGTACAACGGCATCGCTCCTCGAACGACCCCGTAGGCGGCGACATCGCGTTTGCTGGTACGCACCTTTCAATCTCCACCTGGTGCGCTGCGTGTCACGAGGAGTATGACGATCATGGCGCAGCCGTCGGCAGCACCGAGTTCTACGACTACGGTGACTACGAGAAGGGCAGCATCACAGGGATCGGCGGCGGTAACATGACCACGCCGAACTCAGTGACGGCGACCGGCACCGACTCTATCGGCAACCGCGCCCGTCATCGCCACCCGGTCAACATCTCGTTGGCTGCTGGTGTCGGTCCGGACCGTGCCCTGCAGCAGGAGGTCATCACGAGCGACGTTCTGCCGCTCGAGGATGGTCCTGACGCCGATGACGGTCCGTGGACGACGCACGACTACATGGGCTGCCTCACCTGCCATCGTGCACACGGTACCGCGTCGACCATGACCGGTTGGGCAGAGGCCCGCTACATCACGAACGCTTCTGCGGTCGTGACCTGGCTGCCTGGAGATCGCGCAGCCCGCCCAGAGTGGCGTGAACCCGAACTTCACCAGCGCCCTCCTGCGTACCAACAACCGCGGCGTGTGCGAACGCTGCCACAACAAGTAGACTGCGGGGTCAGGCCTGCAGCCCGCCCTTCATCCAGTCTGCTTGACGGCGAGGCCCCGGAGCGATCCGGGGCCTCGCTCGGTATCTGAGTGCGCACGCGCAATTTGGTAAATATAATCTCTGGTGCGGCGTTCGGAATGGATCCACCGCTCATGCCCACGCTAGATGCGTCTCCAACCCGCACGTTAAGAGAAGAGAGCGACTGTGACTGTCTCGTCCGAGATTGAACCTTCGGCAAGTGGCTATGGGGCCTGGGCCTCATCGGGAATCCATTCGAGCCTCATGAACCCTTTGAGGAGTACGACGACCCGGGCGTCAAGCTCATCGCGCATGCGGCCGCGAACACGTTCCTCTGCGTCGTGGACCGGATCGCAGACGAAGCCGAGCCGGCTCCGATCTGGATCGAGAAGGCAGGCGATCTGCCGGCGGCGTACTATCTGGCTCCGCTTGCCGAATCGTTGGGCGTCCTCGGCTCCAACAGCGCAGCTCACGACATCATCCCGGCTTACGTTCCGCTCGACACGATGCGCATGGGGCGCGTTCGGGCGGCGCTGTCGGCTGTTGCCGAGCGCATCGCGGGCGTGGACGTCGATCTTACCCTCGCCATCTGGCTCGGCAAGACGCTCGAGAATGCTGACGACAGCCTCGAGGAATACGCCGCAATCTCCGAAAGCGACCTGGACGGGCTGATACAAGGCCCTGCGGTCGGATCCGAAAGGCACGATGGAGCGCTACCTGGGCGCGTGCGAGGAAGAGCGAGAGGGCCTCAACGACATCGATATGCTCATGCGTATCTCGACGGCCCGAATCGAAGCCCTGGACGCCGACCCGGAGGAGACTGCTGAGGCGAAGACGACCGAAGCGCCCGACGATCAAATGTCAGAAGTCTTCACCCAATCGCTCGCTCCTGTGCCGGAAGCGGATGCGGAGGGCAACGGTCAGCAGCCGGAGGAATCGGAACCGGACGACGATCTCCCGCGACGGGACGCCCTGGTCGCCTACTTCGTCGCGCATGTTACGAAGCACCTTTCTCCCGTGATCGCGCGCGCGATACGTGCCTATCGGGCGCAGGGGATCACATCGATGACCGAAGAGCTGAAGGTCACCAAAGCCCCAACGAAGACACTGGCCGCGCTCGTTCGCTTCGCGACGTGCCGCTACCGCAAGGTCGTCATACTGTTCGATCGCTTCGAGATGTGGCCGGCGATCCCGCAGGATCTGCAGCTGAAGATGCTCGGCACCTTCTCGCAGCTGCGGTGGGCGTTGAGAGACGGTGGTCTGCTCGCATTCGTGGTCAAATCCGGCGAAGTCCGGGAGCTGGACGAGCAGTTCGGCAATGCAACACGGGTGGTATGGGATATGCCGGGGCTCGCCGAACTTGAGGGCAATGCGCCCCCATATGATCCTGGCTTCGCGCAGGCGTGGGTGGACGCCGCGACGCTGGCCGGTCGCGAGCCGATCGACATGTCCGCCGATCCGGTCACCAGAGTGATCGCCGGCTCAGACGGGTCCCTCAGGTCTGCGGCGATCCTTCTTGCGGCTGCAGTCGACGACGCTGCGAGGCGTGGGGCCTCCACCATCGACGCCGCTGCTGCCGAGGCCGCGCTCACGACCGGGGAGTAGCCGCTACGCGGGGGGGAGACCCCCTCGGCGGTCTCCGCTAGCCGCAGAAACCGGACGCCACCTCTTGGTCGGAGGCTGGGTGACGCCCGCTTGAGACAACTGGCACATGGCGTGCTGAACTTGTGCCTGTTGCACCTACCACGATGCCGCGACCAGGCGTCGGCTCTTCCCAGCTCGCTGAAGGCTCAAGGAGTCATGCCAAAGGGACCAGATACGTCGAACGAGCCGATTGCCCGATCCGACCGCCGGACACTGCTGTGGACGGTCGGGTCTATCGTCGCGCTCGCCCTGGTCATTTACGGCACGGCTGCTATCTCCGCGCCACGGGGCTCCGACACCCTCAAGGATCGTGCGTCGGTCGAGACCCCTTCCGATGGCGCAACCGCTACGAGCGCGTCGCTCTACGATCAGGCACTCCAGGCAGAGCGCGGCTGGAGACACGACGCGCGCTGCCGAACTGGCGCACCAGGCCACTGAGGCTGATCCGGGGAACACCCGGGCCCTTCAGCTGAGTGTGAGATTGGCTTCAGCGCCCAGTGGCGAGAAAGGCGGCACCCAGCCGGTCGCAACATCACCCGAGCAGCCTGCGAAGACACCTGGATCGACAGCAGGCCCCCACGTCGAGCTCGGCGCCATCGCAACCGCGCGTCGCTAAGATCACTTCGTTGTTGCCGGTGTCGGTCGCCGGCTACTGGCTCGGCACGGTTCAGGCGGATTCGGAGGACGCAGTCCTGTCGGCGGAGCCGGACGTGGGCTCGGTTCCTTCACGCACGGTCGTTCGAGCGCTTCTGTGTGTTCACGACCGCAAGAGCGATGCAGCTGCGCTCGAGTGGGTCGACAAGATGAGCAGACGCGTATACGCGAAGGGCCTGAGCGACGTTTCCGTTGCCGGCTCTCCGGCGGTCTTCGGCACTGATGGCACTCGCCTTGCGTGGTGTGCGTACGCAAGTGGTCCCTACGTCTTCGAAGTTGTCGTCACGGCTTCGGCGAGCCCTGTCGCGGCGAAGCAAGTCACCCTCAAGCTCGCCGAGGCATTTCGTACGAAACGCTGACAGGAGGCACTCCACGTGAAAGCTCGACGCCTGCTACCCCTCCTCGCTCTTGCCCTTGCGTTGTCCGCTCTCGTACCTGTGGTTGCGGCGGCTGACGGCCCGAGCGCGCCTTCCCTGAGTCCCAAGACGATCCTGACCGAGGGCTTTGAGCAGCCGAGAGTCCCTCGTCGCCCCACTACCCGTTGAGCAGTCTAAGCTCGATCTACTTCGTCCCGGTACTGCGTGGTGGGGTCGAATTACCGCTGCAGGTTCCTACCGCACCGGTGCTTACGGTCTGTGGTGCGCCGGGGCACGAAGGGGACGTGGCCGACGTACCCCGTGAGACTCTGCCGGCTACGCCATCTTCACGGTCGACACCGCACAGTACTACTCTGCGTACGCGGACTTCTGGTACCGCATGCCGTCGCGCGGAGCAGCGGATCAGAACTCGTTCAGAATCGACTGGCTTGCCGACGTACCGGCGCGCAGAACCGGTACGTCCAAGACTTCGCCAAGACGAGCTCTTGGAGCCACCGCGTCATCGACGTCACGCCCACGTTGCTTTCGAGCAGCGAAGGACGGGAACCTGTCTCGCACGAACGGCATCGTTCGAATCCGTTGGAACGACTCCGCCGAGGGCGGTGCCCAATCACCGATGACCGGCGCGGGACCGTGCGTAGACGACTTCGCGATCACAGGCTGGAAGTACGGACCCGTTCGGGACTTGGCGTGGACAGTGAGTCCCGCCTCCGTGACGCTCACGTGGAAGCGACCGTACCGGACAACCGCGAACACCGTTCTCGAGGATCGAACCATCGGCTATCGGGTCTTCCGTGCGGTGAGAGGGACGTCGACCTGGACACAGGTGACGCCCTCGCTTCTGCAGAATGCCGGAGCGGCACTGACGTATACGGACAACTCTGTCTCGGCCGGGGTGCTCTACACATACGCGGTCCAGACATTCGACGCAGCAGGCGGGTACGGCATGCCCAAGCTGCTCGGACAGGCCCCGGCGACGCCTGCGCGCGTGAAGGCGTCGCTAAGCGCGCCGAATCCCTCGGCGAGCAGGATGACGCGCAACCGATACTACTCGGCCTACGGTTTCCTCAAGCCTCGGCATACCGCTGGGACCTACCCGGTTCGCATCTATGCATATCGCTGGGAGAAGTACCACGGCAAGTACCAGTGGAGATCGAAGGTCAGCTTCTCGGCTCGCGCCTACAACTACTCCACCTACACGATGTACAAGGGCAACGTCCGCCTGACGGTCGCTGGTACGTGGAAGGTGCGCGCCTACCACACCGACTCGGGGCACCTCCCGACGTGGAGTGCCTACTCTCGCAACCTCTACGTGAAATAGCCCCGTTCGGCGCATCGAGCGACGATTCGACAAGCGTCGCATTCTGCCAGGAATGCGGGTTCGGCACGAAGCGCGGGCGCCCGGATTGCCTGACTCCACGTGAGCTTGAGCGCAAACCACTTCTTCCACTATCGGTTTCTGCTGCTCAGCCCGTATAATCGATTCCAAATGCCCGCCGATTTGGCAACGCGGGCGGAAAGACGGCCGACCGAGTCTGCCGCCGGTCGATTGTGTGCTGCACGCCGCATCCGGCTGAAGGGCCCACGTGGAAGATAGCAACGCCCAAAGAACCTGCCTGGGGTCGACGGTGTTCGTGCAGCCCAGCCAGCCCTCGCGCGCTCGGACGGGTCGATGAGTAGACACGGGCGACATTCTCGTGCGTCGGGCGCTTCCCGGCTTCGGGTGTATGCGCGCGCTCACTCGCTTGCGCTCGTTGGAGCGGCCGTCATCGTGGCGCTGGCCATGGTGGTCATCGGCGCGATCGTGAGCGCTTCGGCGGCCGACACGCACGAGATCACGGCCTCTGCCGGCGCGGGAGGAACGATCTCGCCCTCAGGCGCCGTGACCGTCCCCGATGGGTCGACGGAGACCTTCACCATCACGCCAGCCAAGGGATACGTCGTAGCCGATGTGGTCGTCGACGGGGGCAGTCAGGGCGGCCTGCTTAGCTACGCATTTAGCAACGTCACTGCCGCGCACACGATTTCAGCGACGTTTGCGGTGGCCTCGGCAACCGGCGGCACCGTTACGGAGATTCTGGGCTATCGGATCCACCGGTTCACGACGACCGGTACGTTCACGCCGAACGGTGCGGGCCTGATAGACGCCCTCGTCGTCGGAGGTGGAGGCGCAGGCGGCAGTGTTTCCGCGGTGGCGAACTACTACGCCGGCGGCGGCGGAGGAGGCGGGTTCCGCACTCAGACAGACGTGAGCCGTCGACTCCGCAACAAGCGTTGTCGTTGGCAGCGGGGGCATCGCCGCAGCCGGCGCGCCGGGCGGCTATGGAAGCTCTTCGGCATTCGGCTCGATCGTCGCGACAGGTGGCGGTGGTGGCGGTGCCGCGACCGGCTCCACGACAGTGTACGCCGGCCTCAGCGGAGGCTCGGGCGGCGGAGGAGCACGATTCGGGACGTCATACGGACCGGGCGGTCTCGGCGCGCTCGGGGAAGGCTCGGACGGAGCGGCAGCAGCGGCGAACCGAGGCGGCGGTGGTGGCGGTGCGAGCGCGGCCGCGACCACGCAGAATGGTGGCGCCGGGCAGTCAAGCACGTTCTCGGGCGCGACCGTTCGCTACGCCGGTGGTGGCGGAGCAGGCGGGCTCACCGCCGGTACGGGCGCTGACGGCGGCGGCAACGGCGCGAGCACGGCGAACGGATCGCCGGGCGCCGTCAACACCGGTGGCGGCGGCGGTGGCGCCGGCACCGGCGGCGCCACGCCGAGAACCGGGGGCAACGGCGGCAGCGGCGTCGTGATCGTCCGCTATGCGATTCCCACGTACGTAGTGACAGCCACAGCCGGAGTCGGCGGGACGATCTCTCCGAGCGGTGTGACGACTGTGAACGTCGGCGCGAATCAGTCCTACACGGTCGCAGCCAATAGCGGCTACTGCATCGTCGACGTGAAGGTCGACGGTGCGAGCCAGGGTCCCGTCTCGGGATACACCTTCAGCAACATCGCGGCGGATCACACGATCGCCGCCACCTTCGCGACCTTCCCGGCCACGGGTGGCAGCTCGCCCGTGCAGGATGGCACGCACGTCGTCCAGACGTTCACCTCCAGCGACGTGTTCACTCCGGTGGCGCCCCTGACGGCCGATGTCCTCGTTGTCGGAGGAGGAGGCGCGGGCGGAGGCAACTCAGCTAACGCAGGCTTCTACGGCGGAGGTGGGGGCGCCGGAGGATTCCGGGCTGCCACAGACGTCGAGGTGAGCGCGTCTGCGACAGTCACCGTCGGTCCGGGAGGTCTCGGCGCTTCGGCGGCGCGGGGCGGCTCGGGTGGCGCATCTTCGTTCGCGACGATCACCGCCGTGGGTGGCGGTGGCGGAGGCGCGGGCTCGGCGACGAATGCCGACGGTCTCGGCGGCGGGTCTGGAGGCGGCGGTGGCCACTACACCGCTAACGGCTCCGGCTGGTGCGGGGACATCCGCTGAAGGGAATGCGGGAGCAGCTGCCGCGTCCGGCCCCGATCGGGGCGGCGGTGGTGGCGGAGCGGGATTGGCGGCCACGTCGCAGAACGGCGGGGCGGGCCAATCCAGCAGCATTTCGGGCGCGAGCGTCACCTACGCCGGCGGCGGAGGTGCTGGCGCAGCGACTCCTGGGACCGGGGCAGCTGGCGGTGGCAACGGCAGCGGTGCAGGCAACGGATCCGCCGCTACCCCGAATTCGGGAAGTGGCGGCGGTGGCAGCGGCACGGGCAACGCCAATGCGCGCTCAGGCGGGAATGGCGGGAGCGGTATCGTGATCGTTCGCTACCAGCTGCCGTCCACGACCCACACGATCGCCGCCTCTGCGGGCGCCGGTGGATCCATCTCGCCGAACGGGGTGGCTACGGTCTTCGCGGGCGGCAGCCAGACATATTCGATCACACCCAACAGCGGCTACTACATATTCGATGTCGAGGTCGACGGCGTGAGCCAGGGATCCGTTGTGGCTTACACCTTCTCGAATGTGACTTCGGACCACACGATCACGGCGACCTTCGCCGCGCTACCAGCGAGCGGTGGTGGCACTATCACGCGCGACGGCGACTTTGTTGTGCATACGTTCACGAGTGGCGGCACCTTCGCGCCCGTCGTACCGGTCAATGCCGAAGTCCTGGTGGTCGCCGGAGGCGGCGGCGGCGGACGTCAGCCAGGCACCAACGGCAGGTTCGCCGGCGGCGGCGGCGCTGGCGGAGTGACGACCGCAACAGTTGCTGTTGCGTCGCCGGCCACCGTAGTTGTTGGTACTGGCGGGATAGGACCTGGCAACGTCAACCCGGGGTCTGACGGCGGCGCCTCTTCATTCGGCGCGGTCACTGCCGTGGGCGGAGGCGGCGGCGGGTCCCTGGCGGGGCGAAGCGGCGGATCCGGCGGCGGCGGTGGATGTACTTCTGCGGCCCAGGGCGTGGGCGGATCCGGCACGGCGGGGCAGGGCTTCGCGGGCGGATCCGGACTGACGAACACGGCCGCCGGTGGCGGCGGTGGCGCAGGAGGCATCGGCGCGGGAGGTGCGGTCGGCGGGCAGGGCGGCGTTGGCGGGAGCGGCACGCCGAGTTCCATCTCCGGCTCGCTGCTCTACTACGCGGGTGGAGGCGGCGGCGGCGGTGCGTCCGCCGGTGCCGGGGGAACCGGCGGCGGCGGGGCGGGAGGTGCCGGAGCATCAGCAGGAGCCAACGCGACCTTCTATGGCGGCGGCGGTGGCGGCGGCTCTCTCGGTGGCAGCGGCTACAGCGGCGTCGTTGTCGTCCGCTACGAGATCCCCAGCTACGCCGTCACGGCCACGGCGAGCGCCGGCGGTTCGGTGTCGCCGAGCGGCACGACGAACGTGCTCTACGGCGGAAACCAGACCTTCGCGATCACGTCCTGACGTCGGCCATCATACCGTTGACGTCCTCGTGGACGGCGTGAGCCAGGGCGCTCTGTCCGCGTACACGTTCTCGAGTGTCACGGCGAGCCACACGATCTCCGCGAGCTTCGCCGCGGACACCTTCACCATAGCGACGGAACCGAGCGTGAATGGCACGATCACGCCGTCCTCGCCGACGGTGGAGTATGGCTCCAATCAGACGTTCCTGATCCAGCCGGATCCCGGCTACCACGTCGCGGACGTCCTGGCTGACGGCGCGAGCCAGGGTGCGGTCAGCTCCTACACGTTCTACAACGTGAGCGCCGCCGGTCACACGATCTCGGCGGTGTTCGAGCTGGACGCAGCGACGGTGCTGGGAGTCTCCTCGGCGCACCAGCCTCCGGCAGCATTCGCTGCGCGCTCCAGCAGGCGCGCGGTGGATGGATTCACACTCGCGCGCGTCTCAGGCTCGGATCCCATCTCGGCCACGGGCGTCACTGTCACGAACAGCGGTACGTCGCCTGAGGCGAACGTGAGCGGGGTCTATGTCTACCGTGACGACGGAAATGACGAGTTCGGGGTGCCCGACATCGCGCTGAACGTCACGGCCGGCAGCTTCAACAGTCCGACTGCGACGGTGACATTCGACAGTCCGGAGTCCGTCGGCACCACGCCGACCCAGTACTGGCTGGTGTACGAGTTCGCGCCTCTCGCGAACGACGGTGTCACCACGGATTCGCGCATCGCCGAAGTGAACGCCGGTCCGATTCCGGTCGATTACACCGTGACGGCCGGCGCAACGTTCACCGTCGACGCCATTGGCCCCAGCGTGGCGATCGACGCTCCGACGAATGACGCGACTCTCCTCGGCGCGTCCACCGTCATCTCCGGGACCGCGTCGGATTCCGGCTCCGGTGTAGGCCTGGTAGAGGTCTCGATACTGCGCTCCGACGGCAAGTTCTGGACGGGCTCCGATTGGTCTGCGACCCAGACGTGGCGCTCGGCGATCGGTACGTCCACGTGGACCTATGGCTGGGTCCTCGATGCGGAGCAGAGCGGTCTTCAGACCTACACCATCTCAGCGCGTGCGACCGACGGCGTCGGCACCGGGGGAGACGAGGCGCTCGTGACCGGTGTTCGGGTGGAGAACTCCACCCCGATCGAAGTCTCCGACGTGCCTCCGCCGCACGTCAGTACCGGCGACGACACGGACGCGTGCGCGATGTGCCACCGCTCCCATACCTCGGCCTCGACCGATACATGGCAGAGCGGGGAGGCGTCGGCCGCGCAGCGGACGTCACTCAGTGTCGGAACCGGAACGTACGACGCCGGCATGTGCTACTCGTGTCACGGCGTCGAGTTGCTCGGTTCTGGGACGGACATCCAGACCCCATTCCAGAGCGGCTCCGGCCATGTCCTGGCCCCTGACACGAGCCCGTACGGGCCCTCCCCCAAGGAGTGCAGCGACTGCCACGATCCGCATGGCACCGACCATACCTCCGGCGGGACGCCATATCCGGCGCTCCTACGCTCAATGGACGCGAGCGGAAGTCCCGTATACCAAGGCGACGTCTACTGCGTGAGCTGCCATGAAGTGCGACCCGGCAGCACGTGGGACGGGTTGGGCGTCTGGCGCACAACGGCGCACGCGGGCATGCCCGGCCCCGCTTCGGGCACGGGCATCGTCTGCTCCGACTGTCACGACCCGCATGGGTCACCGAACGCCCCGACGATCGCGCCTCGCGTGTATCCGCCCTCAGCGCCGGCTACGGCGGCGGTGACGGCGAACGATCGGACGCTGTGCGTGGCGTGCCACGCCGAAGCGACGGCCACCTGGGGTGGCTCCTCGCTCTACTCCTCCAGCTCGCATGCCTCGTCCAACGCGACCGTCGGCATTCCTGGCGAGTGGCCGGATCCGGATGCCTCTCGAAAGGTCGGAGAGTGTCAGGTCTGTCACAACCCGATGGGAGAGGATGACGGTACGGGACGCGCCCTTCCCAAGCTCACGCGGATCTCGGGCGAGAACCTCTGCTACACGTGCCACGGTGCCACCGGCCCCGCCCGGACGGACATGCGCACGGTAGCGGTCGAAACCACGCTGACGAGCGCGTTCGAGGTCGTGGCGAGCTTCAGCGCCGCCGGTGACATGCCGGACTACGGGCGCGTGCTCTATTACTCGCAAGACAGCTCCGCGACACCGCCGAGGCCTCTCCTGGGCGCGAGGCCGCTCCGGACTGCGGCGGGCGTCGGCGCCGTCGCGGCGGGTGACATCGACGGAAACGGTCGTGCCGAGATCCTCGTGGCAGACTCCGCCTCGCTGCAGATAGACGTCTTCGCGTACGACAAGCTTCGCGGCGTGTCCGACCGTGTCGGTCCGGGTCTCCTGCCGGTGGCCGCCACTGCCGAGTACCTCGCTGTTGGTGACGTGCTGCTGGACTCATGGGGATTGCCGGAAGTCGTGATGATCGACAGGGGCGCGAACGAGCTGTACGTCTATCGCTACGCAGCCGCGACGTGGACTCTGGTCGATGGGCCGATCGCGGTCGGCAACGTGAGCGGGATGACCATCGGTGATGTGACCGGGACGTCTCAGGCCGATGTCGTGCTCACCGTTCACGGGCCGGATCGTGTCGTCGTCCTGTCGGAGGACTCAGGCCACCTGCTCGAGAGCTCAGTGTTCGGTGCGCGCGCGGGCGTGCGCGGTCCGAGCATCGGCGATGTGTTGTCGGAGCCGGGCAATGAGATCGTCGTGGCCAATGCCGACGAAACGAGCGACACCGTGTCGGTCTATCGTGCCGACGGCACGACGCTCGGCCACCTCAACGGTGATGAGCTGCCCGGTCAGCGTGCGACGGCGTCCGCGATAGGAGACGTCCTGCCTGAGGTTCCCGGCCCCGAGGTTCTTGTTTCTTACGCGGATCCTCTGGCGGGCAGTCGGCTGGACGTGTTCTCGCTCGATGCTACGACCGGTGTGGGCACCGTGGTCGGCTACGACGCGGGAGAGCGTTTCAACCCGGCTGCGATCGCGGTCGGGGACGTGAATGGAGACGGGCACAGCGAAGCGCTGCTAGCAAACGCCGGGGCGTTCACGCGTGACGGATCGCGCGAGCGCGCCTCGGTCTCTGTGTTCCGCGCAAACGGAACGGGGGACGGGCTTGTCGGGCCTCAGATCCTCTCTGGCGGTGGCGCGGAACTCGCGAGCGGGACTGTCCAAGTCGCGATCGCGGACGTGGGAGCGACCCCTCAGACTGGACACCCGATCGGCGCGGTCCCGGATACGCATGTGTCGACCGAGACGTTCACTCTCGCTCGCCACGTCGAGTGCGTCGACTGCCACTCTCACGACGCTGACAGCGCGGACGCCTCCGCCCCTGTCGTCTTCGGCGCGCTGAAGGGCGCGTGGGGAGTTGCGGTTCAGAATCAGTCATCGGCTGCATACGACCTGACACAGCAGCAGGGAGTCCGCTACGAGTACGAGCTCTGCCTGAAGTGCCATTCGCAGTGGTCGGCTCTGGAAGGCAGCGCCGACCTGGCGTCTCTGGTAAACACGCGGAACGCGTCGGTGCATGCGATCGAAGAGCCGTCCGCCGACGCGAGCATCCCGGCTGGTTCGTTCCAGGACGGCTGGAGTGACGACTCGGCGCTTTATTGCACCTCGTGTCATGGGAACTCGAATCCTTCAGAACCCGCAGGCCCGCATCGCTCGGGTGAGGCGCCCATCCTCGTTCGACCGTACTGGGGCGTCGCCCCGGACGATGCGGCGGGTCTGTGCTACGAATGTCACCGATATGCCGTGTATCTGACGGGAGCGGAAGACACGTTGGCGGATCCGAAGAGCGCCTTCTACCTGTCCACGGGTTCGGGCTCCACGGGCCAAGAGGCGCTGCACTCCTACCACGCAGATACACTCGGGTTCGCCTGCGGCTCGTGTCACGTCTCACACGGCTCGCGGCAGGAGCTGCACTTGCTGCGTTCGGACATCGGCTACACGCCCGATGCGAGCGGCGGCTCGTGCGCGAATCAGTGCCACGGAACCGGAGGCGCGACCAGGTCGTACCTCAGGCCGTAGCCGCGAACGCCTGCGACAGTCGGTGGTCGGCTAGCGGACCACGTAGACAGCCGTTCCCACGTTCACGATGTCGTACAACTCCTCGACGTTCGCGCGCAGCATTCGGATGCAACCGTGGCTCGCGGCGGTGCCGATGGAGCCGACCTTGTTCGTGCCATGGATGCGGATTCCGGACGCATTCAGGTTCAACGCCCGCGTGCCGAGCGGGTTGCCCGGCCCGGGAGGGATATACGCGGGCATGCTGGCGGCCCATGCACTCCCCGGATTCGACCATGAAGGCCTGTACCGCTTGAGCACGATCTTGAACTGCCCGAGCGGAGTCGGGTAGCCCGGCATTCCGACGGCGACGCGGTACGACTTCACGAGTTTCGCGCCGTTGTACAAGTAGAGACGCCGCTCCGACTTGTCCACCACGATCGTCTTGCCGAAGGAGGCCTCCGTGACTTTCGGTTTGATGATCGTGACCGGCACGGCAACGGTCTTCGGCAGCTTCTTAGAAGAGACGATCGCTGTCCTGATCGCGGTCGTGGCCTTCCACCGTTGCAGCTGCTCGCCCTTGACTGAGGCGCGTATCGACACACGGTTGCCGGAGACTTTGCGTACCGCATTCACCGGTGCCTTGTCGATCTTCTTGGCAAGACCATTCACCCAGACTTGGATTGCGGTGGTGTTCACGGTGTACCGTGGCTTGATGTCGACGGTCTGCGTGGTGCCCGCCAGGCTCTCAATGACGCGCGAGGCGAACGTGCTCGCCTCCCGCACCCGGAACGCATCTTCGATCATCGCGCTCTGGTTGACGGTCACGAACTTGCCGGCGTCCATGAAGTAGGTCCGCTTGTAGCGAACGTAGACTGGTCGCTGAAGCCAGTCGGCAACGCTCGTCTCGATACAAGCGCTCAGTTGTTCCCTCGTCATGCCGCCGATGTCTATGGGCGAACCCACAGGACGCGTGAGGCGGACACCCTCAGGCACGGTTTGGGCGGTGTCGAGGTCCGAGGCAACAGCCCATGCCATCGTTCCGGACAACATGAGCAACGCGATCGCGAGCAGACCTACGAGGAACCGTCTCGCCTTGCTGGGTGCTTCCATCAAGTCCTCCTGCCGAGCGCCTGGGCGATCACCCGATATGTGCCCCGAAGCGGCTCGCGCCTGAAGCGAGCTGCCACTCGGGCGTATTCTACAATGGATTGCGAGAGCAGATTGCCTCCCCGGGTGACGGCTCATCAGCAAAATCGAGGCCGCAGCCTCAGGGATTGCTCCGGTTATGGCCGTGGACGCTGATCGCGGTAGGGATCCGGCCGTTCGTGAAGATGGTGCAGGGATCAGGAGAGCGCGACGTGCCCAGATCCATCCTTGTGGTAGATGATGCGGTCTTCATGCGGCGGCTCCTCCGCGCGGTGTTCCTTCAAGCCGGCTACCAGGTCCACGAGGCGGTAGGGGGACGAGACGCGTCGAGAAGTACGCCGAACTCCGACCGGATCTTGTCACGATGGATCTGGCGATGCCGGGAATCGGGGGCTTTGACGCCATCGCTCGCATCCGCGCACACGATTCGGACGCGCGCATCGTGGTCATCAGCGCGGAGACCTCCGATGCGGCAGCCTCTCGAGCCACTGAGCTGGGGGCGGTCGCCTTCGTCCGCAAGCCGTTTCAGCCGGAAACCGTGCTCGACGCCGTGCGGAAGGGACTGCTCGTGCCGCGAGCCCCTCGCTGCTAGACTGGTTGGTAGTCCTGCAACAGATGCGAGAGCGGAGGGGCATGGAGGCCGCCGAGTCTTCGGCGAGGGCGCTCAAGGGGGTCAGGGCTGCGACCAGCATGGCGATCGTCGGCGGAAGCGATCACGCCGCGGCCATTGTGCGGCTGCTGGTGAAGCTTCCCGGCGTCTCGATCACCTCCGTCTGTGCGGAAGCCTCCCAGCCTGCCGGCCGCTTTGCCGAGGCATCGGGAATCAGGCTCGTGGGCGAGCCACTGGACGCGCTCGCGTCAGATCCTGCACCGGACATCGTTCTCGACCTCTCGGAGGACGTGGTTACGCGCGCCGCGCTTGAGAGCGCGCTGCCTCCCAGCACCGAACTCCTGGGCGGAGCCTCTGCCGATCTACTCCTGGAAGTGCTCAGCGGCGCGGTTCACCAGCCGCCCGAGCACCCCCGGCAGTTCTCCGAGCTCGCGCAATCTGAGGCGATCGGCCGCGCTCGCCGCATGGAGGCGTCGAATGCCGCGCTTGCGCGTGCGAATCGTGATCTGGAAGCGCGTCTGGCCGAGGTCTACTTCATGCACGAGTTCGTGAAGGCGCTGGTCGCGTATCGCCGGATCGAGGACGTGTCGAGCGTCGTCGTTGATGCGTGCGCGGGTATCGTGGGCGCCGACCTCACGGCGGTCTACATTCTGGATCGCGAGGAATGGGTACTCCGGCTGGCCCAAGTTCAGGGCAGACCCATGTCGGGTGTCACCGCCGAGGTCCAGCTCTCGGATCCGCTGTTCGGACTCGCTGTCTCTGAGGGCAGCGCACGACTCGAAGACGGGCAGGCCTGCTCGGCCTGGCTGGCATCGGGTTCCGGTCGCGTTCGCACGCAGGTGGCACTTGCCCTGCGGGCCGGAGGCGAGCCGATCGGCGTGTTGGCGCTGGGTTGGTCCGCACACCGCGGGTTGGAGACGCCGGAACTCGAGAGACTGCGCGTGATGGCCGACCAGTCCGCTCTGTCGTTGCAGAACGCGCTGTTGCACGCAGAACTCGAGCAGATGTCGGTCACGGATCGCCTTACGGAACTCTTCAATCACGGCTACGTGACGCAGCGCTTGGATCAGGAGCTAGGGCGTGCCGGCCGCTTCGGCCACCCGCTCTCCGTGATCATGCTCGACATCGATGACTTCAAGGGGTTCAACGATCGCTACGGCCACATCATCGGGGACGAAGTGCTGCGGTCTGTGAGCAAGCTCATACGCGAGAACCTCCGTGAGATGGACGTTGCCGCCCGATATGGCGGCGAGGAGTTCCTCGTTCTCGTGCCGGAGACAGGGCCCCGGGGCGCGCGAGCGGTTGCCGATCGTATCCGTGAGAGTGTTGCCAACAACGTGTTCTTGCGCGACGCCGCTGGGGAAGACGTTCACGCCTCAGTCTCGGTCGGCGTCGCGACCTTCCCTGCTGCGGGCGAAACGGTCGAGTCGCTCATCAGGGCCGCCGACGATGCGATGTACGCCGCCAAGCGCGCGGGTAAGAACCGGGTGACGCTATCGGACTTGAACCCCGACACGGGGGCCGCCGAGGAGGTCTGAGGCCGTTGCGGCCGACGCTATCCGGATGAGCCTGAAGAGCGCCCTTCGCGCGCTACCTGACGACCGTGTCACGTTCACCACGACTGAGACCGTGGTGCGGTATCTCGATGGCCACCGGGCGGTCAGCGTCGACGCCTTCAAGATCGCCTCGGTCACGGGGCTCGACCCTGCCCGGATCCAACAGATCCTCACAGTCCTGGCCGAGGGCGGAGTGCTAGACTGCTTTGGCGAACCGCCCGGGTACAAGTTCGTCCGGGACAAGGTGCTGGAGATAGAGACCCAACTCTTCCTTCGGTCATCGCACAGCCACACGGATTCGCTCCAGTCGAACGTCGAGCGCTACAGACGGCTCTACGGCGGCAGGTAGCGCGAGATACCCGGAGCGAGGGACGATGGAACCCATCAAGGTGGGCGATCGCGGGCCCGCCGTGGAAGACATACAGCAGCGTTTGTCGTTGCTCGGCTACGACCTCGGAGCGGCCGGCATCGACGGCGTGCTCTTGGGCG
The DNA here is from genome assembly GCA_963725795.1 of uncultured Actinomycetes bacterium. Classification (GTDB taxonomy): domain Bacteria; phylum Actinomycetota; class Coriobacteriia; order Anaerosomatales; family CAVRZR01; genus CAVRZR01. The sequence goes on from CAVRZR010000003.1 coordinate 415,560, forward strand.
ACACACTCTCGGCGATCCGTCAGTTCCAGGCCGAGCGGGGTTTGCTCCCAGAGGGCGTGGTGGGCGACAAGACATGGGCGGCTCTCGTCGACGCGACGTTTCTCTTCGGCGACCGCATGCTCTATCTCCGAGTGCCTCACTTCCACGGGCGCGACGTGCTCGTGCTGCAGCAGGCCCTGAACGTGCTCGGTTTCCCATGCGCGCTCGACGCCATCTTCGGCACCCGTACGGAGAAAGCGCTGCGGGAGTTCCAGCGCAACGTGGCGCTGCCCGCCGATGGGATCGTCGGTCCCGACACCGTCTCCGCGATCCGCAACCTGAGACACCTGTGGGAGGGCAAGCACACGCACTTGCTGGATGCAGGGCTTGGGAACGAGGTTGCCAACGCGCGCCTGTTGGAGGCCACCGCCATCGATGTCCGTCCGGAGGACGCCGCGTCTGAGGAATTCACCGCGCGCGTGGCGAACCTCGCGTTCGCTCTCACAGACGACGCCCGCATCAGCTTGCTCGCGCGGGCCGAGGAGCCAGCGGCGGACGCGGATGTGCTCGTCAGAGTTCAGGGCGGTGGCACGGACCTCGCTGTACCCGACGTGCCTTTCGTCATAGTCGGCGACGCAGTACCGGACGTCTTAGCCTCTCGGATGCGAATCGCATTCGCCGCGTCTGATGCGAAGCCGCGGGAGGTGCTGGTCGATGTCTCGTCGGCTATGAGCGGAGGCGAACGGGAGGCCCAGCAGGCGGCGGTACTTCTCCTCGACGCGCTCTGTGCGGCTTTGGACTGAGCAGACCGGCAATGCTAGCCTAGAATGGTTCGACTGCATTCGATCATCCAGGGAGGCCTGTTCTGAGGGGCCGAAGCAGGACATACCTCATCTTCTTTCTCGCATGCCTCGTCGCTCTCTCAGCGAGTCCGGCTCTCGGGGCGCCCACCTCATCCAGTAAGCGGGCCGATGCCCGCGAGGTGAAAGCGCAGATCGACAGGCTCGATCGCAGGGTCGAGATCGCCGCGGAAGACTACAACGAGGCTTCCGAGCGCTTGGCCGAGTTGCGCAAGGGCGTGCGGGCGGAGCAAAAGCGCGTAGCGAAGGCTACCAAGCGGATCGATGCCCTGCAGACAGACTTGAACGCACGCGTTTGGAGCATGTATCGCAGCGGTCCGGTGACGTTCGTTGAGGTTCTTCTCCAAGCCGAGGACTTCGACGAATTCGCTTCGACCTGGGACACGCTGCGCAAGCTCAACGTACGCGACGCGCAAGACGTGGTCGCGCTCAACGAGGCGCGCGCCGAAGCCCGCGCGGCACGCAAGGCGCTCGCGCTGAAGGAGGCCAAGGCCAAGCGCGTCGTCAAACGGATGGCTGAGCGCAGGGCGAGCATCCAGTCGCAGCTGGCGTCACGCAAGCGAATGCTTCAGGGTCTCGAGAGTCAGATCGCTGCTCTTGAGGCTGCCGAGGAAGCGCGAGCCGCCGCAAGGGTGCGAGCCGCTGCGGCAGCCGCCGCAGCATCCGTGGCGCGCTACGTGCCGGTCGTCGAACGCTACTTCCCGCCCCCCACCCGCGCGGCGCGCGGTGAAGTCGTCTCGGTCGCCCAACGTTACCTCGGGGCTCCCTACCGGTGGGGCGCTTCGGGTCCGAACAGCTTCGATTGCAGCGGATTCACGATGTACGTCTACCAGCAGGTGGGCGTATCCCTGCCCCACAACTCGGGTGCTCAGTACGGCAGCGGAGAACATGTCTCGCGCGCGGATCTGCAGCCGGGCGATCTCGTCTTCTTCGGCTCGCCGATACACCACGTCGGCATCTACGTCGGCGGCGGAGCATACATCCACTCGCCCCACACTGGGGACGTGGTGAAGATCTCCCCGCTCGATCGCGGAGACTACGCAGGCGCCGTCCGCCCGTAGCCGAATTCCCGTTCGAGGCCAGCTCGCTTCACTGAGAAGTGCCCGTCATCGCTACAGTGACCCTCTCATGCTGCCGAAAATCGTCACGTGGGGGTACAAGCTGGGGTACGAGGGAGTGTGAGATGGCGGACATCGGTGGGCTACTGCGAATCATGGTGAGTCTCGGAGGCTCCGACCTGCACATTAAGGCCGGCGCTCCTCCTTCCGTTCGAGTGGACGGCGTACTCAGGGTGCTGAGAGACATGCCTGCATACACGCCCCAAGAGGCTGAAGCGCTGGCTGCAAGCATCATGAACGACCGGCAGCGCCTGCAGTTCGAGAATCAGCACGAGGTTGATTTCGCCTACTCAGTACACGATGTGGGCCGATTCCGGGCCAACGTGTTCCATCAGCGTGGCACGGTGGGCGTCGCGTTGCGTCGCGTCGTCAAGGGCAACGCGACCATCCATGAGCTCGGGCTGCCGGCCACGGTTCTCAAACTGGCAGACGAGCCGCGCGGGCTCGTTCTGGTCACGGGCACCGCTGGATCGGGAAAGACGACAACGCTGGCCTCGATGATCGCGCACATCAACTCCTCGCGCGAGGGACACATCGTGACCATCGAGGACCCCATCGAGGTGCTACACACCGATGACCGATGCGTCATCAATCAGCGGGAGATCGGTCTGGACACGGATTCCTACGCCGATGCACTGCGACACGTCGTCCGGCAGGACCCGGACATCATCTTCATCGGCGAGATGCGCGACCACGAGACCGTGTCGGCGGCCCTCACTGCCGCAGAGATCGGCAACCTGGTGCTCTCGACGCTACATACGATCGACGCCACGGAGACTATCAGCCGCATCATCGACTTCTTCCCTCCATACCAGCAGAAGCAGATCCGGCTCATGCTGGCATCCACGCTCAAGGGGATCATTTCGCTCCGGCTCATCCCATCAGTCAGTGGTGGGCTCGTGCCTGCGGTTGAGATCATGGTCATGACCGGCACGATTCGCGAGTACATAACGGATCCGGAGCAGACGTACAAGATCCGTGACGCCATGGAAGACGGTGTCTACTACGGCATGCAGACGTTCGATCAGAGTCTGCTCCGGCTCTTCCAGGAGGGACGCATCGCCCTGGACGACGCCATCGCCATGGCGGCCAACGCGCATGACTTCAAGATCAAGCTGCGGCAGATCGGCGTATCGGCGGCCGAGACGGCTCGAAGCGGCGTCTACTGAGCGCCGCTGCGGCGCATCTGCCAACGACCTACCCTACCCAGCAGCCACGTCGCACACAGCGCGCCCACGCACGCGCCGAGCGTGTCCACCCCCCAGTCGGCGATATCCGGTGTGCGCATCGGGACGAACGCCTGGTGGAACTCGTCAGTGACTCCGTAGATCGAAGCCACGAGCACTGCGAGCGCGACCGCCGTGCCCGGCGTATGACTCCGGCGGAGAGGGAGCACGAGTAGCGCTCCGAGGCCGGCATACACGACGAAGTGACCGAGTGTCGCGTATCCACCCGGCAGCTTCGACCCGGGAACGGCCGAAAGCCTGAAGATCAGCGCCATCCACGCCGCCGACGGCAGCCACCGGAGCAGGAGGCCGGCTCGCGATACCCGACTGCGTGCACACACGTCGCTCGTCCTCCGCTCCGCACAAGTTGTGCGCGAGTCTAGCACTCGATCCTCGCGAGGCGCTTCGGGTCGGGGTTGACGCACCTCCCTCTCGATGGGACGGTGCACACTCGGGCCGTAGAGCGTTCGCGCGGGAGGGCAGCATTGAGTCGAAACGCATCGGTGGCGGCGGTGGTGATCGCGGCGGCGTGCTTCGGCACGCTTGCGGTTCTGACTACCCTTGCGTACGAGCAGGGAGCTCGACCGCTCCCGCTTCTTACATGGCGCTTCGCGCTCGCATCGGTCCTTCTCTTCGGCTACCTGGCTGTCAAGCGGCCGCGGTCCGTGCTCGCGCCACTGTCAGACGTCATCCGCTACGGGGCACTGGCCGTCTTCGGCTACGGTGCCGCTTCGATCTGCTTCTTCTACGCCCTGAAGTTCACTGATGCCTCGGTAGTGGCAGTGCTTCTGTACACGTATCCCGCGATGGTCGCTCTTGCCGAATCCGTACTGTCACGGCGTCCCCTGACGCCGATGCGCGCACTTGCCGTGGCGCTGACCTTTGGCGGTTGCGTGCTGGTCCTCAACCCCTTCGGGGCGGGTGCGGCCGTGCAGCCCGTCGGGGTCGTGCTTGGACTTGGCGCCGCGGTCGGCTACAGCGTCTTCAACATGCTCTCGCACCGGTGGCTTCCTGGCCGCTCGCGTCTCGTGCTGATGGCCTACACCTTCGGGATCGCCGGCATCGGGATCGGTCTCATCACATTGCTTCGGGGAGACACGCTCTCGACAGCCGGCTGGACGTCCGCTGTGTGGGCGTTGCTGGGAGCGATCGTCTTGCTGCCGACGTTCCTTGCTGTCGTGCTCTACCTGCGGGGCATCCAGGAGCTCGGACCCTCGCAGGCGTCGATTCTCTCGACCTTCGAGCCCATCTTCACTATCCTGCTCGCGGCCGTCGCTTTGGGCGAGCGGCTCACGCTCGTCCAGTGGGCAGGCGCCGCGCTCGTTGTGGCAGGAGTGATGACGGCGGAGCGAGAGGCGCGTCCGACCGAGGATCTGGCTCTCATCTAGCGAGGAGACACACGTGGCGGACCGTCGCGTCGACTACTACCGCGTCCTGCAAGTCCGTCGCGACGCGGAACCTGAAGTCATCGAGCGCGCGTACAAGGCGCTCTCGCTCAAGTACCACCCTGACGTCGCTCCGCCGCATCAAAGACCTGCTGCGACGAAGCGGATGCAACTCATCAATGAGGCGTATGGAACCCTCAAGGACCCTTCGGCGCGCCGACGCTACGACGCGACGCTCCCGCCGGAGGGGATGCCGCGTACTGCGTGGGACGAGTTCTGGGAGAAAGGTCTTGTCGGGCTCTTCCGGGAACGCTACTCCGCTCGGCGCTAGCGATCCGCGTTTGTGCGCGGTCCGGCTCGGCGAATGCCGAGCGTGTGCCTGCCCAGGGTCCGGGCCAGTATCGGTGCAGAGAGCCCGATGACCTGGGGCGGGCAGAGCTCCTGGCAACAGTAGCAGCGGATGCACGTGCGGTGATCGAACGTCGGGCCCCCCTGACCAATCGCGATCGCACCGACCGGGCACGATCGTTCGCACGTGCGGCACTTCGTGCAGCCGCTTGTGCGTGCGAGATACGGTCTCGCTGTCGTCCACTGCCGGAGCCGCCTGCCGAGCCAGCGCGGCATCCTGCTCGAGAGATCGCGTGAAGGCAGCTCGAACTCGGCGGGAGAGAGTGCTCGCCAGTCCTCCCCGAGCATCTCGACCGCGTCCGCGCCGCTTGGACCCAAACCGCGCCGGGACGCCGCCTTGTTCGTGTAGACCTCGAGAGGGTCGAGCCCGGCCATCGCCGAGGCAACCACATCCAGGGCCACCGAATCGGTCGACGCAATCAACGCTCCGATGGCGCGCGGTTTGCCGCCGGCAGGTCCATCGCCCTCCATACCGACGACGGCGTCCATCACTGCGAGGGCGGGTCGGCAGGCGAGCATGAGATCGACGAGCATCTCGCCGAAGTCATCGCGGTCCGGCACCTTCAGATGGTATTGCGCTTTCTCCAGAGCCCGGGATGCAACCAAAGAGGTTCTTCACAGCACCCGTGAACATCATGAAGCCGTGCGTCTTGAACTTGGGCACTGAGATCAAGACGTCCGCCTCGGCGACCAATCGTCCGACTGTGAACGCGCCGTAGAGCGTGCCGCTCGGGTTCGCGACCCTGATCGCGTCATCGTCGAACAGAACGAGTTCGGCCTCTTCTTCCGAGCAGACGGCGGCCATGCCCGTCGCCGCGTGCAAGGACCTGATCTGCGCGGAGGTGTTCGGACCGCCGGGACTGTCCCCGACCATCGGGAGACCGCCTGCTGCGCGCACCGAACGGACGAGAGCCCGGACGACTTCGGGATGCGTGGTGACAGCGCGCTCGGGCGTCGCCTTGGCGAGAAGGTTGACCTTGATCAGTACGCGGTCTCCCTCGCCGACGAATGCGCTCATGCCTCCGAGGGGAGCCAATGCGGCGTCGAGCGCAGCCGATACCGCCTCCGGATCGTAGGTGGCGCAGTGCGCGATGCTGACGCCGCTCACCGGAGGGCGCGGCTCAGACGCCGACTATGCTTCGACAGCATCGAGCTTGGTCTGAACGGCGCGCATGATCGCGGGATAGGACACCGCGCCATCGTAGAGCGGCGTGCCGTCGACCACGGTTACCGGGTACAAGAGCCCACGCAGCTCGATCTCGTCGATCAGGCGGCGATGCTCGGCCTGTACGTCTGCTTGTGCGACATCGAGATAGACGATCCGAACGGAGTCGCCGAAACGGCGCTCGAGTTCGGCACGGACGATGGCCGTGATCTCCTCCGGAGACCACGACGGACCTCAACCGCCGCTGAAACATGAGGTCTGCGCGGGAAGATCGAGAACTTGGATTTTCACGGCCGGTTCTGCCATGTCTACTGCTCCTGTTCGCTCGTCGGCTAGTTCGATGATATCGCTTGGCCCGGACATACCCGCGCGCACACACCACAGCCCGCACACAGTTCGTCGAGAACGGCGTATCCGTTGGCGCCGGGGTAGGGCCCGCCGGGAACGGGGATTATTGCGCCTTTCGGACATACACGGCGCGCCGGGCAGCCCGGGTGATCTGTCGCAGGCGCTGGTGTCGATGCTGACGATACTCATCGTGATCCTTCCGTTCACATGTGATGCCCTACTCTTGACTTCGGAATATACCCCATGGGGTATCGGTTGGCAAGCACACGTGACTCTCGACGGAGCGGGATGGCGCGCGCAGTTGGTAGACTCGAGCCGGCTAAGAGAGGAGCTGCCGTGACATCATCGAGGATCGTTGCCGGGCGCCTGGCCGACGCGGGACTTGAACTGCCGACCCCGCCCGCTGCGCTGGGGCAATACGTGCCCGCCGTGCGTTGGGCGGATGTCGTCTTCACGTCGGGCCAACTCCCGTTGCGCGAGGGGGATTTGATCGCCAGCGGGCTCGTCGGACAGGAGGTGTCCGTGGAGGTGGCGGCCCTGTGTGCTCGGCAGGCCGTGCTGAACGCACTTGCGGCGGCTGCGACCGTATGCGATCTCGACGAAGTCGATCGCGCGATCAAGCTGGTCGGGTACGTTGCCAGCGCCGAGACATTCACAGCGCAGCCGACAGTCGTCAATGGCGCGAGCGAAGTGCTCGCGATCGCGTTCGGCGAAGCCGGAAGGCATGCACGGGAGGCCGTGGGCGTGGCCAGGCTCCCGCTCGACTCGCCCGTGGAGCTGTCACTCGTCCTGGGTCTCGCTACCTGAACGGACCTCAAACGAAGCGCCGTGGGAAGCGTGAATCGTCGCACGGAGCTGCAGTCGACCCGCACTCGACGCTGGCGCGCGTGATTCGAAACACGGTGCACGTGCGGGCAGGGAAGATGCGTGCGGCGTCGAATCTCGTGGCAGATGCTGGACTGTGCGGTTGAGGGCGGCCAGCGGTTTCAGATATCGTTAGCTTTCAGGAATGGGAGCGGGCGCTGCCCGTTCTTGTCGTGCGCGGCGAGAGCACCCGGGAGAGGACACATGGCGAAGATCTCGTTTGCTGGATGGAAGGACCCGGTCCGGAGGCCCCGGTACATCATCTGGACCGGTGTCGCGGTTCTCGTGATCGCGGTTTTCGCGATTCTCGCGTTAGGGGCGACCTCGACCTACTGGTTCTGCGCCAGCATCTGCCACAAGGTCCAAGACGACAGCATCATCGCCTACAACCGCTCCAGCCATAGCCAGATCTCATGCATGTCATGCCACGAGCCGGTGAACGCCGATCCGGTGACGTTCATCCTCGCCAAGGCGGAAGCCCTCGGCGAGTTGTATCTCACGGCCCTGAACAAGTACGAGCTGCCGCTGAACGCGGAGAGCCACTACTCCCTGGAGCTGGAGTCCAGGCAGTGCACTCAATGCCATTCGGAGAACCGCATCATCACGCCGACACAGGGCGTGATCATCGACCACGATGTCCACGCCGAGAAGGAAGTGCAGTGTACGTACTGTCACAACCGGATCGCGCATCGGGAGGACTTCGAACTCACGCTGAAGAACCCGGACGGTAGTCCGAGTCACAAACACGACGACTTCATGTCCATGACCGCGTGCTTCCGTTGCCACAGCCAGGGCGAGGACGGGCTCGAGCGTCCGCTCGAGGCGGCGGGAACATGCAGCCTCTGTCATCCGTCGAACTTCCAGCTCAAGCCCGCCAGCCACTTCGAGCAGGACTTCTACCCCAAGGGCCACGCCGAACTGGCAGCCGAGGTCCAGACCGAGACGGCCGAGGCGCGCAAGGAGGCTGAGGCCGAGGGCGAAGGCGAGGGCGGCGAGGAGCCTCTCGGCATGCAGCTCCCGACGGTGGCCGAGGTGAACTACTGCGAGACGTGCCACAACAAGGAGACCTTCTGCAACGGTTGCCACGGCATGGAGATGCCGCACCCGGCCGAATTCCTCGAACCTGCGAGTCCGACCGATCCGGCGGGCCACCCCGAGGTGTCGAAGAAGGCACCGGATAAGTGCGAGATGTGCCACCAGGTCAAGAAGACGGACTTCTGCAACAAGTGCCACCACGGTACGTACGTGAGCTGGGACTACAAGTCCGCGCCGCCGTGGATCAACCAGCACGCCACGGCGGTCAACAAGACCGGCATAGCGCCGTGCACCCAGAAGTGCCATACCACGACGTTCTGTTCGGACTGCCACACCAAGCTCAAGCCGATACCGACGTCCCACAAGCAGAAGACGTGGCTGCACAACAAGACGACCGTGACTGTGCCGGGTCAGGCTGCGGCGAAGCCGACCGCGCTGCACGCGACCAACGCGCTGAACGACATGGAGACCTGCACGGTGTGTCACGGCAACAAGGACGCGAACGCGAAGTTCTGCAAGGCATGCCATAAGCTGGAGACGCCTCACCCCGAGCAGTTCAAGGAGTTCCACTCCAAGACTGGCAAGTCCAATCCGGCCGTGTGCCTGAACTGCCATCGATTCACCGAGATCTGCAGCAACTGTCACCACATCGGCTCGTCGCTCAGGGCCCCGTGGATGAACATCCATGGAGCCTCGGTGGCGAAGAACGGAGCGGCAGGCTGCATAGAGAAGTGCCACCAGAAGAAGGACTGCGTTGCGTGCCATACCTCTCGCAAGGTCGTTCCCGCATCGCACAAGACGAAGGACTTCGTGAAGCGTACGAAGCCCGACGTACCCGCGAAGCACACGACGCAGTACGAGCAGAACTCAGACGCATGCACCTACTGCCACGGCGACGGCGGTCCGAATGCCAAGTTCTGTAAGAGCTGTCACAAGCTCGACATGCCGCACCCGATCGACGAGAACAACAAGCAGAAGTTCCCGCACAAGGATCAGCTCAACAAGGGCGCGTACAAGAAGGTGCAGTGTACGAACTGCCATACGCAGTACTTCTGCGACAGCTGCCATCACGAGGGCGCCTCGGCTAAGCAGCCCTGGCGGACGTACCACCCCACTGTCGTGAAGAAGAACGGCGCGGAACCCTGCTTCGAGTGCCACGCCGAGACGTTCTGTTCGTACTGCCACGTGCGACTCAACAAGTAGCGCAGACGCTCCAGGCAAGAAACACGAGAGCCCGGGCCTTGTGCCCGGGCTCTTCGCTGTGGCACGCGGACCTCGGATTCGCTGGCGCGATTCATCTTTGCGCTGGTGTCGCGAGCGTGTATGATACGGCGGCGTCGGGATGTGGCTCAGCTTGGTAGAGCGCTCGGTTCGGGACCGAGAGGTCGTGGGTTCGAATCCCGCCATCCCGACCAGCCCGCACCTTCAACGGCAGGCCTCAGCGCCTGCCGTTGCCCATCTGGGGAGCAAGGTTTGTACGAAACGCTGCTCCAGCTGTTCGGCTACGGCCTGTGCCATCAACTGCCCGAACGCTCCTTGTTCGGCGGATCCGTACAGGTGCCCGTTTGCGCTCGGGACACGGGGATATACGTCGGCATCGTCCTGTCGCTCATCCTTGTTGCTGCGCTGCAGTGGCGGCCGTCCTCGCTTCCGTCGATGCGTGTGGGACTGGTCATGGTCGCCTTCGTCGGCGTCATGGCGCTTGACGGCGTGACCTCCTATGCGGGCCTCCGACAGACGACGAACGAACTCCGACTGATCACCGGGCTGCTGTCCGGGTACGCGATCGGCGCTCTGATGGCGCCTCTTCTCAACGATCAGCTCTGGCGGCGCTCGTCGGCGGAGCGCGTGCTTGGCGACGCGAGGAGCTTCTGGCTCTGGCTCGCTTCGATTCCGGTGGCGTATGTCCTCACGTGGTGGGGAGGCGACGTCTTGGGGCGGCTGTTCCCGCTATTGGTCGTTGTAGCCATCCTGTGGTCGTTCACGGTTGCCAACCTTCTGATCGTCACCCTGTTCCGCCGCTTCGAGCGGCGCGCTGACACCGTCATCCAGGCGTGGGCGCCGATAGGCATCGCTTTCGCGCTCGCGTGGATTGAGATCGCTGCCAGCGCCGGTATCAAGTTGGTGCTCGTGTCGCTCTTGTCCTGATCGAGTGCTGGATCAGCGAACCGTGTCACACCGCGGACGTACTCTCCTAGCGAACACACGTTCGAGAGGAGAGAGTCATGGATACCGATGATCGTGGCTGGCTGCTCTGGCCGCTGCTGTGCAGCCTCAAACGAGAAGCCCGTTCGGTTCGCCTTATGCCCGAGAAAGCCGTGGCCGTCGCTGTTCGTGCCGCCTCGGACAGGTTCGCGGATCTTGCACACGTACGCATGGACAACGCAACGACGCGACGTGTTGCCGCTTACTTCTGGGGAACTGCACGCCGAGCCGCTCTTCGCTCGGATCGCGCGTACGCGCATCGGGTGGTTCGTGCGACGCTGGCCGCGGATCTGGCTGCGGCGGGGTGGGAACCCCGGGCGATAGACACAGAGCTCGAACGTGCCGGACTATCTGCCTGAGGTTGCGGCCGAGAACAATACGTTGCCGTTGGCAGCGTCCAAGGCCCAGAGGCGTCTCGCGGAAAGAATCTCGCCCGGACCGCCGTAGACCTCGATCACGACGAGTGCGCGCGTTCCGTTGACAACGGCGTGCTCCACATACACTGGTACGGAACCCGTGTCCGCCGGAAGCGATCGCGTTATCGTGTTGGCCGCTTGAGCTGCGGTTGAACCGCGAGCCCTGAGTTGCACGAGGGCTTCGTGACGAAGCGAGGATGCATCTGCCGTTGGCTGCGTCGCAACATGGCCGACCTCCACGTCATCGAGGAGGCGCTCGAGATCCGGAGCGGTGTACGTTGATCCATCCTCGACGTAGCTGACGATGTTGTGCCCGCAGCCGGACAGTATCAGCGCAAGTGCAAACGCGATCGCGAGCCGTATTGAAGCGCTGATCGTGGTCCACCCCCTTCAGGCTTCGATTACGATAGCAGGCGTGCTATCACCAACGGGTATGCTGTGCGCGTAGCCGAAGTACGCAGGCGACTGGGAACCCTGGAGACCGATGCAGCCTATCATCGCGTTCGTTTCTGATTTCGGCCTGGAAGACACCTGGGTCGGCGTGTGCCATGCAGTGATCCATCAGAGGTGTCCGGACGCTCGGGTGGTCGACTTGGCACACCACATTCCGCCGTACGACATCTGGAAGGGTGCGGTTGTCGCGGCCGCCGGCACGTACCAGCTGCCCGATGCCGTTCACTTGATCGTGGTCGATCCGGGGGTCGGCGAGGGACGGCGCGATCTCTGTCTGGTGACTGCTCGCGGCACGCTCGTGGTCGGACCGGACAACGGCGTCTTGGTGCCCGCTGCTGCCCGGTCGGGTGGCATTGCGGAAGCGTATGTCCTGGACGCGCATCTCCTCTTAGTCGATCAACCTCTGGCAACGTTCCATGGCAGAGATATCCTCGCACCTGCGGCCGCCGTATTGGCCTGCGGAGAGCCACCCTCGTCGCTCGGAGAGAGGATCGAACCGGACGCGTTGGTCGCCGCACCCTTCACGCCCGCCCACGAGGAGAACGGATACCTTGTGGGCGTTGTGCTCGAATCAGACCGGTTCGGTTCGATCCGCACCTCGGCGACCGCCGAGGATGCTGTGGCTCGCGGCTACATCGGTCGAATGCTGGAGGTCAGCGTCGGACACTCTCGCTTGGCCATGCTTTGCGGCACGACCTTCTCGGACGTGCCAGAAGGCGATCTGATCGCTCTGGTCGACGCTTCAGGGTGGCTGACGATCGCGGAGAACACCGGCAGCGCGTTCGAACGCCTCGGCGTGGAGCCGGGCACGCACGTCAGGATCCTTGTTCTCGAGTGACTGTCACACCTCTCGGATACCGTCGGCTGGGTCGGCACCGACGGGAGAGGCAACGTGAAGGCACAGTACATCGCTGAACTGACCGAGGGCAGCAGAGTCGATACGACGTTCGTGATGCGCGCCAAAGAGATGCGCGCCACGCGGGCCGGCGAGGCGTTCTTGGCGCTTGAGCTGGCCGATCGAAGCGGGCAGATTCCGGCTGTTTGGTTCCGACCGGACATCGCGGCCAGCGCCATCCCCATCTCCACTGTGGTGCGCGCTTGCGGCACCGTGACTCGCTTTCGGCAGGTAAGACGCATATCGCTCGACTCGATGAGGCCTGAAGACCGCTGGGCCGCCGATGATTTCCTCGCTCGCGGGCAGCGAGACGAAGATGAGCTGCTGGCCGAGCTCCGCGCGTTGGTGACATCGGTCTCGGACCCGACGCTGGCCAAAGTGCTTCGCCGTGTGTTCGGCGACAAGGCCTTCTTCGCACGGTTTCGCGAGTGCGCCGGTGCGCAGTCGTACCACCATGCGCACCTCGGGGGATTGCTCGAACACACCGTCGCCGTCGGCTCGCTCTGCAGCCATCTCGCCGCTGCCTACCCATCGGTACACCGCGACCTCCTCGTCACCGCGGCGCTCCTGCACGACATCGGAAAGGTGGACGAGCTCGCATCCGCGACCTCTATCGAGTACACGAATGAAGGACGTTTGTTGGGCCACGTGCTGCTCGGCATGCAACGCATCTCGGAGGCCGCTCGGCGCGCCGGTGCGGGCCGCAGCAACACGATCGTGCTTCAGCTCGAACACGCCGTTCTCTCTCACCACGGGGAACTCGAGTGGGGTTCCCCAAAACGGCCGTCAACGCTGGAGGCCTTGCTGCTACACCACGCTGACAACCTCGATGCCAAAGCCGCAGGATTCGCCTCGCTGACGGCTTGCGCTACCCGTGCCGACGAGGTGTGGACCGATGCCTCGAATCTGTTCAGACGGCCGCTCTACGCTCCGCGCCCCGCCGAGGATGAGCGCGATCGTCCCATCGCTGAAGAGGGGCAGGATCTGAGTCTGTCCGCGTGAAGACAGCGCTGGGGCCGGATTGCCGCCCGGCTGTGGCTAGGCCACGCGCCGCACGAGGGCGACGCCTCGGTGGAGTGCGCGCGTCGATGCACTAGAATCGACTCGTTGCGCCGGGCCCAACAAGGAACAAGGGAGCGATCATGTCGTTGCCGTCGGTCGAGATAGGCGTCTTCGGAGGAAGCGGCTTCTACGAACTGCTCGACGATCCCGAGGAGCACCGCATCAACACGCCCTTCGGGGCGCCGTCCTCGCCTGTGATGACGGGTTCCATCGGCGGCAAGGCCGTCGCATTCATGCCTCGGCACGGCACGAGCCATCAGTATCCGCCGCACATGATCAACTATCGCGCGAACGTGTGGGCGATGAAGGAACTGGGCGTCGTACGGCTCATCGGACCGAACGCGTGCGGTTCCCTTCAGTCACACGTCCAGCCGGGCGACTTCGTCGTCTGCGATCAATTCGTCGACCGAACGTGGGGCCGGAAGGACACGTATTTCGATGGTCCGATCACCACCCACGTGTCGTCGGCCGACCCCTACTGCCCGACGATGCGGCGTATCGCCCTCGACGCGGCGGCAGAGCTTGGCATCACGGCTCATGCGGCCGGAACTGTCGTGGTCATTCAGGGCCCTCGCTTCTCGACGCGGTCGGAGTCGCGGTGGTTCGCGTCACAAGGGTGGGAAGTGATCAACATGACGCAGTACCCGGAGGCCTACCTCGCGAGGGAGCTGGAGATCTGCTATCTGAACATCTCGCTTATCACCGACTACGACGTGGGTACAGAGAACGTGGGCCCAGTGAGCAACGACGAAGTCGTGAGAGTGTTCGCGGAGAACAACCACAAGCTGAAGGACCTCCTATACAAGATCATTCCCGCCCTGCCAGCCGAGAGGCCGTGTCCGTGTGCATCGGCGCTGGACGGTGCCGCGTTCTGACCAGCCGGCAGTTCTCCTGCGCGACACGGTGTCCGCAACGAGTCGGTGCGCTCGGCCAGAGGAGTGCCATGTTCAACCTGCCGTCCGTGCGCATCGGTGTCTTCTTCGGGATCCCCATCGAGCTGAACCCGACGTGGTTCATCATCTTCGTGCTCGTGGCGGCTTCCCTCGCGTTCGGGACCTTTCCTGCCAACCCCGAGTTCGCGGGTTGGGGCCAAGCGGGCTACATAGCGGCTGGACTGCTGACCGCCCTGCTCTTCTTTGCCTCCATCGTGTTCCACGAGCTGAGCCACTCGCTGGTCGCTCGCTCCGGAGGACTCAAGATCGAGCGGGTCACGCTATTCATATTCGGCGGAGTGGCGCAGATGGCCGAGGAGCCGCACACGCCTGGCGCCGAGTTCGTGATGGCCATCGCGGGTCCGCTTGCAAGCCTCCTCCTGGCAGGGGTCTTCTTCGCCGCGGAGGTCGCAAGCCGGCTCGGCGGACTTCCCTCCTGGATCTGGGGTCCGCTCGCATACCTCGCTCAGATCAACCTGATCGTCGGCGTCTTCAACCTCCTGCCCGGTTTCCCGCTCGATGGCGGTCGCGTGCTGAGGTCGGTTCTTTGGGGGATCACCCACGATCAACTCAAGGCGACCAAATGGGCCGCGCGTTCCGGCCAGTTCATCGGCTACTCCATGGTCGCGTTGGCGGTATTCGGCGTGTTGCAGGGAACGCTCGGCCTCGTCTGGTTCGGCCTCATAGGCTGGTTCATCGCAGTCCTCGCGGACAGCTCGTACAGACAGGAGCTGCAGAAGAGCCGGCTCCACGCCATATCCGTGGCCACCGCGATGTCGCCCTCGCCCGTGGTTGCGCCAGGCGATATCACCCTCGAGCAACTCGCGCACGACTACTTCCTGGGCGGGCGGCATAGCCGATACCCGGTCCTCTTGGACGGCCAAGTGATCGGATTGATCTCACTCGCCGAAGCGAAGCGGTTGCCGCGTGAAGCTTGGGGCAGCACCCGCGTTGCCGACGTTGCCAACCGCGATATGCAGTCGCTGCTCGTCCAGGCGGAGGCGCCGCTGGACGCCGCCCTCCCGAGACTCATGGGGGAGAAGCCCGGCGCGCTTCTGGTCGTTTCGGGCGGACGCCTCGTAGGCATCCTCACGAGAGCCGATGTCATCTCGCGGCTGCGACGCAGCGAGATCTGACACGCCCTCGGCCGTTCGACGGACTTTCTCGCTGGAATGCGGAATTACCGCGGCAAACCCGTTGCCGAAGTATGTAACAGTTGTTACGATATCTGCTACTTCGACCGGCACGAAGGGCTCACCGTGGTTGTAGCCAGCGAGCGAATTCCTGAGGGTGTGATCGAGCGCCTGCCAACCTATCTGGGCGCGCTGATGCAACTTCGGCAGGAGGGCCACAGCACGATCTCGTCGGCCAGCTTGGGCGACCTCATCGAGATCAACCCTGCTCAGATCCGCCGCGATCTCGCCTATTTTGGGTCGTTCGGCAAGCGTGGTGTCGGATACGATCTCATGACGCTGATCAACCGAATCCAGAGCATCCTCGGGTCGGACCACACGCACGGAATCGTGCTGGTTGGAGCGGGTAACCTGGGATCCGCGATCGCGGCATATGACGGCCTTCGGGCTCGCGGCTTCCGAGTCGCCGCCATCTTCGACAACGACCCGTCCAAGGTCGGGAAGCGGATTGGCGACCTCATCGTCCAGGACATGTCGCACCTCGAGAAGACCGTACGCGAGCAGGATGTGAAGATCGGGGTGATCGCCGTGTCGCCCGAGGCGGCGCAGGCAGCGGCCGATGCGCTCTGCTCAACGGGGGTGAGCGTGATTCTCAATTACGCGCCCACCATTGTGCACGTGCCACGCGAGGTCACACTTCACAACACCGACCCCGTGAGGGAGTTGCTGCACACGCTGTACTACCTGTCGCGCGCGGAGGGCGTAGCCAGGGTATAGGCGTGATGGTACGCTTCCTGCGGTATGTCATCCGGCCAGCTAGACCGGTTGTAGTTTTCATCGGCGAACTCAAGAAGGTGGAGAGACCATGGCGCTGCTAGGCATCCCGGGTTTGGGAACCGGCGAACTCGTCATCATCCTCGTGATCGTGCTCGTCTTGTTCGGCCCCAAGCGGCTTCCGCAGCTCGGCAAGAGCCTTGGCAAGACGGTGAAGTCCATGCGCGATGGGCTGGAAGGTAAGGGCGAGGAAGAGGAAGAAGAGCCCGTCGTGAAGGCCAAGGCCGAGGTGGCCGACAAGCCGAAGGCGACTGAGTCCGAAGAGACTGACGAGCAGTAGGTTTCCCGCCGGGCGCGTGCGCCTGCCTGCACTTCTCGCTCCGGAGCTTGTGCACCGGATCAATTCGAGTATACTTTCCGGGACATTCTCGGGCTGCCCGGTACAGCGGGGCAGCCCGTCCGCTTGAGACGACGCGCGCAGGCCGTGGGCTGCGCCTTTGGACGACGGGGGTCCGCATGCACAAAGAAATCGCGCTTACGCCAGAGGGGCAGACCAAACTCGAGGAAGAACTGCACCACCTCGAGACCGTGCGTCGTCGCGAGGTCGGCGAGCGCATCAAGGAGGCCAAGGAGTTCGGCGACATCTCCGAGAACTCCGAGTACGACGACGCCAAGAACGAACAGGCGTGGGTCGAGAGCCGGATCGCCGAGGTCAGCCAGATCCTCGCTCACGCGACGATAATCAGCAAGCCGAAGAAGACCGACAAGGTCACCTTGGGCTCGAAGATCCAGTTGCGCGACACCGTCAGCGGCACGGTCTTCGTATACCGGATCGTCGGATCCGCCGAAGCGGATCCCGCGAACGACCGCATCTCGAACGAATCACCGGTGGGCCAAGCCGTCGTCGGCAAGAAGAAGGGCGAGAAGGTGACGGTCACCACTCCGTCCGGCCGCGAGCTCGAGTACGAAGTCCTCTCGATCAGCACACGATAGATGTCCGACCTCGATAGCTCGCCGATCGCAGGGGGCCCGGCGGACGATCCGTTCGCCGCCCGGCGTGCCAAGCTCCAAGCATTGCGTGAGGCGGGACTCGAGCCCTACAAGGACAGCTTCAACGCCACCCATCGCGCATCCCAAGTGATCGACGAGTTCGGTTCGCTCGAGCCGGGCGGGGAGAGTGGCACCACGGTCTCGGTCGCGGGTCGACTTGTGGCTCGGAGGGATCAGGGCAAGCTGGCATTCCTGGTCATCCGTGACTCTTCCGGCGACCTTCAGCTGTTCTGCCGACAGAACCTCCTCGGCGGCGAGACCTTCGAGGCAGTGACCGCCCTGGATCTGGGCGATTGGATCGGCGCGACCGGGGAGGTCCTGCGAACCCGCCGCGGCGAGCTGTCGGTAGCTCCGCGTACAGTCGAGCTGCTCTCGAAGTCGCTGCGCCCGCTCCCGGAGAAGTTCCACGGCCTCACCGATACCGAGACCCGGTACCGGCAGCGCTACGTCGACCTCATCGCCAACCCTGAGGTGCGCGACGTCTTCCTTGCCCGGTTCAAGATCATCTCCGCCATCCGGCGGTTCATGGAGTCGCGCGGATTCCTCGAAGTCGAGACTCCGATGCTCCATCCCATCCCGGGAGGGGCCGCGGCCAAGCCGTTCGTGACACACCACAACGCACTCGACATGGAACTCTACCTGCGGATCGCTCCCGAGCTCTACCTCAAGCGCTTGCTGGTGGGAGGCTTCGAGCGTGTGTTCGAGATCAACCGTTCGTTCCGCAACGAGGGCATCTCCATCAAGCACAACCCCGAGTTCACGATGCTCGAGGCCTACCAGGCGTTCACCAATATGACCGGAATGATGGAGTTGACCGAGTCGCTCATCACCACGGTCGCCGAAGAGGTCCTCGGTACGCTCAAGATCGTCTATCAAGGCACGGAGGTCGACCTTGCTCCTCCGTGGCGAGTCGCCACGATGATCGCGCTCACGAGCGAGGCGGCGGGCGAGGATGTCTCGTTCGCGCGCACGCTCGAGGAGTTGCGGACGCTATGCGAGCGCCACGAGGTACCCGTCGAGCGTGCGTGGGGTCGGGGCAAGCTCATCAACGAGCTCTTCGAGAAACTCGTGGAGCACCGCCTGATGCAGCCCACGTTCGTCACCGAGTACCCACTCGAGACGTCCCCGCTTGCGCGCAAGAAGCCGGGCGAGCCGGACCTGACCGAACGCTTCGAGCTTCTGATCTGCGGGCGTGAGATGGCGAACGCCTTCTCGGAACTCGTCGATCCCGTGGACCAGCGCGAGCGTTTTGCCGCGCAGTCTGCGGCCAAGGCCGACGGCGACGAGGAAGCGATGGGCTACGACGAGGACTACCTGCGCGCGCAGGAGTACGGCATGCCGCCCGCGGGGGGGCTGGGCATAGGCATCGACCGACTCGTGATGTTGCTCACCGACTCTGCCTCGATCCGCGATGTTCTGCTCTTCCCTCACATGCGTGCGGAAGCCTGATCGCGTTCGATCGGCCACGCAATCTGAGTCATGGACACTCACATCTCGCTGGCACCACGCTTGCTCACCCTTCGATATGCCCGTTCGGCGTCAGGGCGGCGGGTATACTTACATCGACTACTCCGACCCGTCCGGGTCGTCTGTCTTCGGGAGGAAGCCATGTTCGAACGATTTACTGAGAAGGCGCGCCGGGTGATCGTCTACGCCCAAGAAGAGGCGCGAATGCTGAACCAGAACTACATCGGAACCGAACACCTGCTGCTCGGCCTCATTCGCGAGCAGGACGGGATCGCGGCGAAGGCCCTCGAGAGCCTCAACATCTCGCTCGAGGACGTGCACGCGCAGGTCGAGGAGCTCATCGGCCGAGGTACGTTCGTGCCGACGGGACACATCCCGTTCACCCCGCGCGCGAAGAAGGTCCTTGAGCTCTCGCTCCGAGAGGCCCTGCAGCTCGGCCACAACTACATCGGCACCGAGCACATCCTGCTCGGGCTCATCCGCGAGGGCGAGGGAGTCGCCGCGCAGGTGCTCCTCAACCTCGGTGCCGATCTGGAGAAGGTCCGGTCAGCGGTCATACAGCTGCTCTCGGGTCACTATGGCAAGTCGAGTGAGAGTGGCGAGGAACGTCGGGGTGGCGGGTCGATGCTCGACGAGTTCGGCCGAAACCTGACCCGGCAGGCCAGGGACGGCAAGCTGGATCCTGTCATCGGCCGGCAAACGGAGATCGAGCGAGTCATGCAGATCCTCTCGCGCCGCACGAAGAACAACCCGGTTCTGATCGGTGAGCCCGGAGTCGGCAAGACTGCGGTCGCGGAAGGCCTCGCGCAGCGGATCGCGGCGGACGAGGTACCCGAGACGATCAAGGACAAGCAGCTCTACACGCTGGACCTGGCGGCACTCGTCGCGGGCAGCAAGTACCGCGGCGAGTTTGAGGACCGCCTCAAGAAGGTTATGAAGGAGATTCACGACCGCGGCGACATCATCTTGTTCGTGGACGAGATGCACACCTTGGTCGGTGCGGGTGCAGCCGAAGGCGCAATCGATGCCGCGAGCATCATCAAGCCCGCGCTTTCGCGCGGAGAGCTTCAGACGATCGGCGCGACCACGCTGGACGAGTACCGCAAGTACGTCGAGAAGGATCCGGCCCTCGAGCGCAGGTTCCAGCCGATCATGGTCGGCGAGCCGACTGTCGCGGAGACAGTCGAGATCCTTCGCGGTCTGCGCGATCGCTATGAGGCCCATCATCGTGTGTCCATCACCGATGGCGCCATCGACGCTGCGGCCGAACTGGCCAGCCGATACATCTCAGACCGCTTCATGCCGGACAAGGCCATCGACCTCATCGACGAGGCCGGTTCGAAAATGCGCATCAAGATGATGACCGCGCCGCCGGACGTACGTGAGGTAGAGGAGCGTCTGAAGCGAGTACGCGCTGAGAAGGAAGCCGCCATCGAGGCTCAGGAGTTCGAGAAGGCCGCCTCGCTGCGCGACAAGGAAAAGCAGATTCTCGCTGAGAAGCGCACCATCGAGGAGGAATGGCTGAAGCCGGACAACCGCCGCATCGTGGAGGTGACCGAGAAGGAGATCGCCGAGGTCGTCTCGATGTGGACCGGTGTGCCCGTCACCGCGCTCACCGAGGAGGAGACAGAGAAGCTTCTGCGCATGGAAGCGTCGATCCACGAGCGCATCGTCGGTCAGGACGAGGCCGTCGTCGCCGTCTCCAAGGCCATTCGCCGCGCGCGCGCTGGCCTGAAGGACCCGCGTCGCCCCGCAGGGTCGTTCATCTTCCTCGGCCCGTCGGGCGTTGGAAAGACGGAACTCTCGAAAGCGCTCGCCGAGTTCTTGTTCGGCAGCGAGGACGCACTCATCTCGCTGGACATGTCCGAGTACATGGAAAAGCACACGGTCTCGCGGCTTATCGGTTCGCCTCCGGGCTACGTCGGCTTCGACGAGGGTGGCCAGCTCACCGAGCTCGTTCGCCGGAAGCCGTACTCGGTGATCCTCTTCGACGAGATCGAGAAGGCACACCCGGACGTGTTCAACGTCTTGCTGCAGATCCTCGAAGAAGGTCGTCTCACTGACGCACAGGGGCGCAAGATCGACTTCAAGAACTCGATCGTCATCATGACGAGCAACCTGGGTGCGCGCGATATCGCAAAGAAGTCGATGCTCGGATTCACGCTGTCGACAGGCGAAGGTCTTGCATACAGCGATCTCAAGGACCGTGTGACGGGCGAGCTCAAGAAGCTGTTCCGTCCCGAGTTCCTGAACCGGGTGGACGAGGTCATCGTGTTCCACGACCTGTCCAGCGATGAGATCGAGCAGATCGTCGATCTGATGATGGACCGGCTTCGCGAGCAGCTGCTCTCGCAGGGCATGGGGCTTACGCTGGCGGAGGATGCACGCGCCCTCCTGGCGAAGTCCGGTTTCGACCCTTCTCTCGGCGCTCGTCCGCTTCGTCGCGCGATCCAGCGTGCCGTCGAGGACCCGCTCTCGGAGCAGATCCTGGCCGGGCAGTGGAAGGCCGGCGACGTGATCGATGTCTACATGGAAGACGACGCCATCCAGTTCCGCAAAGGAGAGGGTCCCGTGGTCGCCCCGCTGGTCGAGGACGATGCGAAGCCGAAGGCGACCGTGCCCGCGCGTGGTTCCAGGCGGAGCGGTAGCCGAGCGGGCGGGCGCGCCTCCGGCGGCGCGGCCGGCGAGTAGGGCCGAGTGGGCTCGAAGCCGCGCACGGTATGGCGCTGCCAGCAGTGCGGCGCTACGGCCCTGCGGTGGTTCGGGCGATGCAACGAGTGCGGCGAGTACGGGTCGCTCGTGGAAGAGATCGAACGGCCGGCCAAGCCCGAAAGGGTGGCCGGCCGTTCTGCGCATGTGGCGCTGTCGGAGCTCGCGTCGGAAGACGACGCCGAACGCGACAGCACGGGCATCGGTGAATTCGACCGGGTTCTCGGCGGCGGGCTCGTGAAGGGTAGTCTCGTGTTGCTCGGCGGCGAACCCGGCATCGGCAAGTCGACGCTCCTGCTTCAAGTCGCCGAGTCGCTTGCCGGTCGAGGCTCTCGCGTCCTGTATGTGTGCGGGGAGGAGTCGCCGCAACAGGTGGCGCTTCGTGCGCGGCGACTTGGGGCCAAGGCTGACTCGCTCTTGCTGCTCCCCGAGGTCGACATTGCCGCCATCGAATCCGCCACTGAGGAACTCGGACCCGACTTGCTCATCGTCGATTCGATCCAGACCGCGACCGACGGCGATCTTGGTGGGGCCGCCGGAAGCGTCGGTCAAGTGAGGGCTTGCACGGCTCGATTGATGCGAGTCGCGAAAGATCGGAATGTCGCGACGGTCATCGTCGGCCACGTCACGAAGGAAGGCGCCATCGCGGGTCCGCGTGTGCTTGAGCACATCGTCGACACGGTCCTGTACTTCGAGGGAGATCGCGATCACGCGTTTCGCGTGGTCCGCGCTGTGAAGAACCGGTTCGGTTCCACAAGCGAGGTGGGCATCTTCGAGATGGGCGAACGCGGCCTCGTGCCCGTGGAGGCGCCCTCGGCAGCGCTTCTCGCCGATCACGCGGATTCTGTCGCCGGATCGGTGGTCATGGCGACCGTCGAAGGCTCGAGGCCGCTGCTCGTCGAGATACAGGCCTTGGTGAGTCCGAGCTATCTCCCCGCGCCGCGGCGATTGGCCACCGGTATTGACTCGGGACGCCTGCTTCAGGTGTTGGCCATCCTTGAGCGCCGGATGGGGTTGTCGTTCGGGGGGCAGGACGTCTACGTGAACGTCGCTGGAGGACTGCGTATTGCCGAGCCGGCGGCCGATCTTCCACTTGCGCTCGCGCTTGTGTCGGCTCTGCTCGATGCGCCGCTCGGACGGAGCTTCGCCGCCTTCGGCGAGCTCGCCCTGACTGGGGCGGTCAGGCCGGTAGGGCGGACCGACGCGCGATTGAAGGAATGCGCGAGGATGGGTCGGGATCGCGTGCTCGCTTCGGTCCGCTCAAAGGAAGACTCAGCCGGGCTCGTTCAGGTCTCGTCGCTGGCGGACGCCGTCGACGCCGCGGGGTTGCCGACCCGCTGACGCCGGTCTGTGCCCGTCCGTGTGGGACAATCGAGGTGTCGGTGCGAGGCGCATCGGAGCCGGGACGTTCGGGGAACGTAGGGAGTGGCGCTCGATGGACGCCAGGACAGATGAGCTGCTCCGCTTGGAGCTGAGCAAAGTCGCACCGGGCACACGGTTGCGCGAAGCGCTCGAATCCATCATCGCCGGGGGTACCGGCGCGCTCATCGTCATCGGCGACGTCGCGAACGTCGCAGCGGTCAGCAATGGCGGTTTCGCCATCGACATCCCGTTCACACCGCAACGTCTGTTCGAGCTGGCCAAGATGGACGGGGCGATAATCCTCGACGGCGACTGTGAGCGCATTCTCAAGGCGAACGTCCATCTCGTTCCGGACCCGTCGCTGCCTACCTCCGAGACCGGGATGCGACACCGCACCGCCGAGCGTGTCAGCAGTCAGACGCGGGCGCTCGTCATATCCGTGTCGCAACGGCGCGAAGTCGTGAACCTGTATCTGGCAGGTCGCCGCCTGACGCTCGACGAGATCGTTGTCTCACTCGCCAAGGCCAACCAGGCCCTCCAGACGCTGGAGCGCTATCGCACGCGGCTGGACGCCGAGCTGTCGAGGCTTACCTCGCTCGAGTTCTATGATCTGGTCACCCTAGGCGACGTCACCCAAGCGATCGGCCGCGTCGAACTCGTGCAGCGCGTCTCGCGCGAGGTCTCGCGATTCATCGCTCAGCTTGGCACGGAGGGCCGGCTTATCCGCATGCAGGCAGACGAGCTGACCGCAGGGGTTGACGACGACTACGTCCTGCTGTTGCGCGACTATGCGTCGGACCCGAACGTGCGCAAGATCGCGGGAGTGCGTGCGAAGCTCAGCGAGGTGCAGACTGACCGCCTGTTCGAGCCCGACTCAGTCGCGCCGATCCTCGGTCTGTCCGCGGCGACGTTGGGTCCGGAAGACCACGTCCGCGCGCGGGGGTATCGCGCGCTCGCCAGGATACCCATGCTTCCTTCGAACATCGTCCATCGCATTGTCGAACGTTTCGGGTCGCTTCCGGTTATCCTCACGGCGAGTGCTGCCGATTTAGATGATGTGGACGGCGTGGGCGCTCGACGCGCGCGGTCGATCTTGAATGGTCTCGCGCGGGTTCGGTCGCATGTGACCGCGTGACCTCTCTTGTCGCTCGTCACACGTGATAACATCGTAGTTTAGCTGCGGAAACGCGAAATATGCGAGGGGGTGAGATGAAGGCCGGTACGCCTCGTGCGCCAGCCCTGAGCCATGATCGCCGAGATAACGCGTTACACGTTTGTGGTCGCCGGAGCGATCGTCGGCTACAAGACGACCGGCCTCTTCGACTGGACGGAGACGACGGGCTTTTCCCAGAATCTGGTCATCTTCCTCTTCGTTCTCCTTGGAGCCTCGATAGGCTACGTCTTCGGCGGCATCATCGGTCGCGAGTTCGCCATCATCTGGTCCAGGATCGAGGACAAGATCCGCCTCACAGCCCCGTCTGATCTCCTTCTCGGGACGGCCGGCCTGATCGCCGGGTTGATCGTTGCGCTTCTCATCTCGGTTCCGCTCAGGTTCGTGCCGGCGTCGTGGCTTGCGATCGTGATGTCGGCGATGCTGCTGGGCATCGGTGCCTACGCTGGGGTGAGGATCGCGCTCGTGAAGCGCCGCGACTTCGTGCACCTGCTCGCCGGCGCGTTCCCCGGTCTGCTGAACGATGAGAATGGAGGCGCCCCGAACGGGGACGTGCTAAGGCCACTGCTGCTCGATACGAGCGCCATCATCGACGCTCGTTTTGCCGAACTGGTCCGTCTCGGCTATCTGAGGGGGCATCTTCGTGTTCCGCGCTTCGTACTTGCCGAGCTCCAGACTCTCGCTGACTCGGCCGACGACATGAAGCGCGCGCGTGGCAGACGCGGCTTGGATCTGCTGGACACCCTTAGCGCCAAAGACCTTAAGGTCGAGACGTTCGAAGCAGACTTCCCCGAATTCCCGGCCGTGGACGACAAGCTCATCCGGCTCGCCACTCAGGTGCGCGGGACGCTCGTCACGGTGGACTTCAACCTCACCAAGGTGGCTCGGCTCGAAGGGGTCGAGGTCCTCAACATGAACGAGCTGGCCGCCAGCCTGCGGCCGACCTTCCTTCCCGGTGAGGTCCTCTCCATCCGCATCGCCCGCGAAGGCAGGGAGCCCGAGCAGGGCGTCGGCTACCTTGAAGACGGGACGATGGTCGTCGTGCAGCAGGGCAGGAACCTCATCGGCCAGGAGGTCGACACGGAGGTCACGTCGGTCCTGCAGACGTCTGCCGGGCGAATGATCTTCGCCCGAGTGCGCAACGGTTCAAACGGAGAGAGCCGGTGACATCGGGCGCCCTCTCGCCAACCCTCGGGCTGATCTTGGCGGCCGGTGGCTCCGCCAGTCGTTTCGGCCATGCCGAAGGGAAGCAACTTGCTCCGCTTGGGGGCAAGACGGTTCTGGCTTGGGCGCTCGACGCCTTCCTTTCGCTGGATTCGCTGCGAGCCGATCGCTCTCGTGACGCATCCGGAGCGACTCGACGAGTATGCTGCGCACGTCGAGCCGCTGCTCGGGCCGGGCGTGTCGCTCAGCGTCGTCGCGGGCGGAGACACACGGCAGCGGTCGGTGTCGGCGGGTTTGTCGTCTCTGCCCACGAGCTGCGATCTCATCGCCGTTCACGACGGAGCGCGCCCGCTCGTGACGGCGCCGCTGGTGCGATCGGCGATCTCGTGGCTCGAGCAGGACAACACGGCGGACGGCCTCGTCGTGGGCCATCCCAGCGTGGACACCCTGAAACACGTTGAGGACGGCGTCGTCGTAGCGACACCGGATCGCACGCTGTTCTGGTCCGTTCAGACTCCGCAGATCTTTCGCGGAGCGTCGTTGCGTCTCGCCCATGAGCGAGCTGAGGCCGAGAGGTTCGAAGGCACCGACGACGCCTCGCTGGTCGAGCGCCTCGGCGGACGGATCCTCGCGTTCGCCGGACCGCGCGACAACATCAAGATCACACACGCGGAGGACCTGCTGGTCGCGGAGGCGATCCTTTCCGCTCGGATGCCGGGAGAATGATGGGCACGACCCGTATCGGCCTTGGCTTTGACGTGCATGCCTTCGTCGAGGGCCGGCCGCTCGTACTCGGTGGGGTGGAAGTCGCGCACGAGCGCGGGCTTGCGGGCCATTCGGACGCGGACGTCGTGACGCACGCGCTGATGGACGCGATCCTCGGAGCGATGCGTGCCGAGGACATAGGCACGCACTTCCCGGACAGCGACGCTCAGTACGACGGGGCGCGGTCGCTCGAGCTGCTCGTTCATGTCGCGCGTTTGATGGCAGACGAGGGCTGGCGCCTCGTCGATGCAGACATCGTTGTCGCGCTCGAGCGGCCAAAGCTCGCGCCGCATCGAGATCGGATGCGCGATTCCCTTGCCGGCGCGCTGGGTGTCTCGATCGACCGTGTGGGCATCAAGGCCACCACGACGGAGGGCCTCGGCTTCACCGGCCGTGAGGAGGGCGTGGCGGCATGGGCAGTCGCGCTCCTCGAACGCGACTGACCGCCTGCTACGGGGCTCTCGCGGCTGGGCGCTCGTCTTCACAGGAAACGAGAGCATGACGCGGTGGGCTCGCGTTGACACTGTTCGGACGCGGAAGCGATAGTTAGCGCGCACGTCGGCCAAGCCGTGAGTCACACCGTGGAGCGAGGCGCCATCAGATGTTCGGCCGCATCCGAGAAGACATACGTGCCGTCAAGGAGCGCGATCCCGCGGCGACCTCGACCGCCAGCGTGCTGCTCAACTACCCTGGCGTTCACGCCATCTGGTGGCACAGATTCGACCACTGGCTCTGGATCCACGGACGTCGCGGGATTGCCAGGTGGTTGTCGCAAGCGACCCGGTTCTTCACCGGCATCGAGATCCACCCCGGTGCGGTCATCGGCGAGCGCTTCTTCATCGACCACGGCATGGGTGTGGTGATCGGCGAAACGACGATCATCGGCAACGACGTCACGCTGTATCAAGGAGTCACCCTCGGCGGCACGGGCAAGGAAACCGGCAAGCGCCATCCGACGCTTGAGGATTGCGTGGTCGTCGGCGTTGGCTCTGCAGTGCTTGGCAACATCACGATCGGCCGAGGTTCGCGCGTGGGTGGAGGTGCGGTCGTCATTGACGACGTGCCGCCCAACTCCACGGCCGTCGGCGTACCTGCGCGAGTCGTGGTGCGCGCTGGCGAGCGCGTCGACGTCATCGACCTGCACCACGAGGATCTACCCGACCCCGTCGTCGAGATGTTCCGCTGTCTGACGCGCCGACTCGACCGGCTGGAGCGGCGATTGTCGGCTGACGAGGCTACCGGGGACGAGCGGGGCGAGCCCGTGTTTCCCGCGGCGCTCTCCGGTGAGGACGCCGAGGTAAGCGACCACACGCCGGATACGGATACAATGCCCGCAGAGTGCGCGGCGGGCAACGAGCCGGCCTCCGAAACGCAGCCCTCCGACACCAGGACTGACAACCGATCGTAGCCCGGTTCCCTCTCGGGTGCCGCCTGCGTTCCGGGTCGGTTCCCGCATCGACCACGAGGAATCCCATGCGAGTCCACAACACGCTCACGCGACGCAAAGAGGAGTTCGTCACCCGCGAACCCGGGCGCGTGACCATGTACGTCTGCGGGCCGACCGTCTACAACCACATCCACATCGGCAACGCGCGAACCTTCCTCAGCTTCGACGTCATCAGGCGATACCTGACGTACCGCGGCTTTGAGGTCACGTTCGTGCAGAACATCACCGACGTCGATGACAAGATCATCAACCGAGCCGCCGAGGAAGGCCGCTCGGCGGCCGAAGTGGCGGCCGAGTACAGCGAGGCGTTCATCTCGGCCATGGACGCCTTGGGCATCCAAGTGCCGACGGTGCGGCCTAGGGCCACCGAGACGATCCCGCAGATGATCGAGATGAGCGAGATGCTCATCCAGCGCGGACACGCCTACGTCGTCGATGGCGATGTGTATTTCTCGGTACGCAGCTTTCCCGGATACGGCAAGCTCTCCGGCCGCGATATCGACGAGCTGCAGGCCGGCGCCCGAGTCGACGTCGACCAGCGCAAGCGCGACCCGCTGGATTTCGCGCTCTGGAAGGCAGCCAAACCCGGCGAGCCGCATTGGCCGAGCCCGTGGGGCGAGGGCCGTCCGGGGTGGCACCTCGAGTGTTCGGTCATGTCCTATGAACAGCTCGGGCTGACGTTCGATATCCATGGCGGTGCCAGCGACCTCATCTTCCCGCACCACGAGAACGAGCTGGCGCAATCGGAAGCCGCCTTCGGTGTGCCATTCGTGCGCTACTGGATGCACGGCGGCCTGCTCCAGGTGAATGCCGAGAAGATGAGCAAGTCACTCGGCAACTTCATGCTCTTGAAGGACGTGCTGGCCGCCTACGACGCACCGGTTGTCCGGCTCTTCATGTTGCAGACGCACTACCGCAGTCCTCTCGAGTTCTCCACCGACCGGCTCGACGAAGCGAGCACCGCCTACGAGCGGCTCGCGAATCTCGTGAAGAACGTGCGTTGGGCGCGGGCCGCTTCGACGCGGGGCTCCGGCGCTCCCGAAACGGCACGAGAGCAGCTGGTCGCTGCCTCTCTGGCCGCGCGGGGCAAGTTCGAGCAGGAGATGGACGACGATTTCAACACAGCCGGGGCGCTCGCAGCCGTCTTTGGTCTTGCCAAGGCTGCAAACACGTTCCTTGCCGAGTATCACGCCGAGGCGTCGACGGACGACCTTGTCGCACTCGCCGAAGCTGAGTCAGATGTCATCGAACTACTCGATGTCCTCGGTATCGCCATTCAGGAGACGGCGCATCATTCGGGCTACCCCCAGACCGTCGTCAGCCTCGCCGCGGACCTGGCCGGCTATGCGGGGTCCAGTCCTGAGGAAGCCGTGAGCGCGCTTCTCAGTGCGCGCTCGGTCGCGCGATGCGAGAAGAACTGGGCGGCGGCAGATGCCGTTCGCGATGGACTGGTCGGGCTCGGTTTCACGATCGAGGACACCCCGCAGGGCGCTCGCGTCGAATACGCCCAAAGGGGCTAGGCCGATGGCAGCGCTCGTCGAAGGGCGCCACGCGGTGCTCGAAGCGCTCCGGTCGGGCATGCCGCTCGAGCGGATCTACGTCGCGGAGGGCACCCGGCTGGCCGACGTGGCGCCCGAGTCAGCGTCGCTCGCCGCTTCCGCAGGCGTCCCCGTCGAGAGCGTCTCTCGCCGCTGGCTCGCGGAGCATAGCGAGCGCGGCGCTCACCAGGGACTCATGGCCGCGGTCGCTCCGTTCAGGTACGTCGCACTCGAGCGGATCCTGGCCGAGGCGAGCAACAAGCCGGACAGCCTGCTCGTCGCGCTCGATCAGGTTACCGACTCGGGCAACTTCGGTGCGATCGCGCGTTCGGCGGAAGTGGTCGGAGCCGACGGCCTGATCACGACCAAACGTCGGTCGGCCGCCATCGGCGCGGGCGCATACAAGACATCCGCAGGGGCCCTTTCCTGGCTGCCGGTCGCACAGGAGCCGAATCTGGTGCGGGCGTTGGAGGCATGCAAGCACGCCGGCTACTGGGTGCTTGGCGCGTCCGAGCATGCCTCCGAGACTATCTGGCGCCAGCCATTCGAAGGTCGTCTGGTCGTCGTGCTGGGCGCAGAGGGGGCGGGCCTGTCGCGACTGGTTCTGGAGACGTGCGACCTCACCGCGTCGCTGCCGGTGAGCGGTCATGTCGCGTCGCTGAACGTTGCTCAGGCGGCGGCTGTCTTCATGTACGAGTGGACGAGGCGCACCCAGAAGGAGCGCTAGATGCGGACGCTCGTGGTCGATGGGTACAACGTGCTCCGCGCCTCTGGGCGCTATCGGAGACTGGCCGAATCCGATCTCGAGTCTGCTCGCGCAGCGCTGGTGAGAGACGTAGCCGCGTTTGCCGCCGGGACCTATCGCGCGGTGGTCGTGTTCGATGGGGCTGCCAATCCCGCATCTGACGGCGTGCCGCACCATGTCGCAGGGGCAGCGATCGTATTCTCGGCGCACGGAATCGATGCCGACGCCGTGATCGAGTCCCTCGCACATCGGCACCGCGCTCGCGGCGAGGAGGTCACCGTGGTGACGTCCGATGCCCAGACGCAGTGGGCCGTCCTCGGAGAGGGCGTCCTGCGCATGTCGGCAAGCGAATTCGTCGACGCACTTGCCAGCGAGTCAACGGAGTGGGGCAGTCACAACCCGGCAGGGAGTACGCGGCAGACGCTCGATCTCAGGGTGGATCCCGAGGTCAGGGAGGCGTTGACGCGGTGGGCGAGGGGTGCGATTCCGTAGCAGCATGCTTTTGCATGGATCCTTGCGGACTCATGCATGAGCGTCTTGTGGACACGGTGTGGAGATTCATTGGTAACAATCAGTTGACAGCGCGATGTACGTACGCCTATCGTCGAGGAGTCCCTTCGTCATGCCGGTGGCGATGCCCTCCCCCTGGGCGCTTCTGGGGGGTTCCTATGGGAGGGGTTTGATTGTACGCACACAGTGGTGCCGCGTCCCTGCCTGGGAACCTTCGCGGCACAGAACTCGCACTGGTCCTTGCCGCACAGCAGGGCGACCAGCGGGCGAGCGGTGAACTCGTCCGAAAGTATAGAAGTCTCGTTCGATGCAAGGCTCGTTCGTATTACCTCGTTGGCGCGGATCGCGAGGACATCATCCAAGAAGGCCTCATCGGCCTCTTCAAGGCGATTCGAGACTACGATCCCACGCGGCAAGCGAGCTTCAGATCGTTTGCCGAACTCTGCGTGACCCGGCAGATGATCACCGCGGTGAAGACCGCCACCCGCCACAAGCACACGCCGCTCAACGGCTACGTCTCGCTCAATCGCTCGACATCCGTGGACGAGGACGGAGAGCGGCTCCTGTCCGACATCCTCGCCGCGAAGGAGATCTGCGATCCTGCCGAGATAGTGATCTCGGCCTGGGAGAGCGAGTTCATACGGCAGGGGATCGTCGAGTCACTCTCATCGTTCGAGTCCAAAGTCCTTAAGCTCTACATGGACGGGCGCTCGTATCAGGAGATCGCCGAGAATCTGGGCCGGCACGCGAAGTCCGTGGACAACGCCTTGCAGCGCGTCAAGCGCAAGACGGAGGCCCAGATCAGCCGAGCAAGATTCTGCTAGCTAGCGTGCGGCGGAGCACAGGCGTCGGCTCCTCAGCTCACGTTTCCGAGTCGCGTCCACTGTCCAGCGTCGGCTCGCCGATTCGCCGCCTCGCCTCCTGACACGCGCCCAGACCTCTGCGTAGAATAGAGCCCGCTCGCTGGCGTAGCTCAATTGGCAGAGCAGCTGATTTGTAATCAGCAGGTTGTAGGTTCAAGTCCTATCGCCAGCTCCACAAGAACCAAAAGGCCCGGCTCCGGCCGGGCCTTCGCGTCTCCGGGCAAGGCCACACGCTACGCGTCGGCTGTCTCGAGTTCGGCCGAATCCGTCGTCTTGGGGGCAAGGAGAACACGCGGGTCGCACGGCACCTGTCCGTCACCCCACAGAACCTCCACCACCTCAACCGGATTCGCTATGTTCTTCAGCTCGAACTCGCCGTGGGATGCCGTCTTGATGCTGCGGTCCTTCGTCTTCGCTGCGATGTCGCGCGTCACCAGGACTTGTCCGCCGTCGCCGAGGCTCATCACGCGCGCGGCTAGATTGAGCGCAGCGCCGATGAACGGACGGCCGCCCTTGTCGAGCACGACCTCTCCGTCCGCGACGCCGATCCTGATGAGGATCTCGCGCTCGCGAGGATGGGCGGCGTTGTAGCGCTGAAGTGTCTGTTGCATGTCCACAGCGGCGCACACGGCGTTCTCGGCGGTTTCGAACGAGGCGATGAGCCCGTCTCCTCCCGTCGACTTGCCCTTGCCGCCGCGTGCTTCGAGGACCGGCAGCAACAGGTCGCGGTGACGCTGGACCGCCTTCGCCGTCACGAAGCTGCCCTCCTCTTCGGTCATGCGGCTGAAGGACTTCATGTCGGTGATCATGACGACCGACTGCGTCGTGTGCTTGGTCGCGATCTTGTCTTCGGCAGAGGCGATCAGCCGAAGCAGCTCGTCCACGTCGGCGTCCTCGGTCGCCATACCTCGCTGCGTCGGCGCCGCATGTTGTCCGATTCGAGCGGGAACGACCTTGAACGCGCGGTCCCAAACGAGCGCGCCCGCGACCGCGATCACCGCCGATAGCGCACCCATCAGAACGAGCGCGCCGGCATCGATCGGGACGTTGAATGCGGCTCTGACAGCCGCGCTCCCCAAGGCGGCTATGGCGACGCCCGCGCCAGACGCGACCATCGACATCCCGAACTGCCGCGGGTCGCCGGCAGGGCGGCGGAGGCGTCCGGTCACGGTCGCAGCGAGAGCCCACACGAGCGGCTGCAGCAACAGGACCGCGACGTGGGTGACCTCCGTGAGACCAGCCCAGACATCCTTAGCTGCAGCGGCGCCGATAGCGCCGAATGCGGGACCGACCCAGCCGAAAGCGAGAAGATTCTCAGGCGCCTTGGCGAAAGTGACCAGACCGTTGCCTCCCCCGAGGAAGACGGTGGCGGACCAGCCGCTGCCCATCACGATGCCTGCGACCTCGAGCGCTAGGCACGCGACGAAGGCGGCCAGGGCCCCTCGCGCGGAGCCAAAGACGTAGCCGGCAAGCACGGGGACGGCCCACGCAGGTCCGAGAGCGGCTCCAACGAAGGCAGCAGCCACGATCACTGCCGCAGGCACGATGCCGCCACCGAGGTATTGAGCCGCAGCGAGTCCGATGATCAGGAAGGCGAGTCCGACGATCGCGTTCGCTGCCATGAGCGGGATCGAAGCCACGATGACAAGCGCTGCCGTCGCGACCTCGGTGGAGAAGAGGGCGACTCCTCCGACCGCGACCGAGATCAGCGCTGCCGCCGCACTGGGACGGAAGTGGAGGGCGGAGAGCGCGAGCCATGTCCCCATCGCGAATGCGAACGCCACGAGCCACCGCAAGAGGTCGCGGTTCGTCCGTACCCCCTGCTCGGACATAGCCCCTCCTCAGTAGTGCAGCGTTCCCGCCCAACGAACGTTGTCGAGTCAGAATGATGAACCAGTGAGAGGGGGCGTACAACGGCAATGGGGATCGGACGGGGGTACTCCGAACCCATTCTTCGGCCGAAGGCGACGGGCTCCTCAAGGCATTCCGGGCGGGGGAGTCGTCCCGAGGTGGCCAGCCCGACACGCAGAGCCGAGTCAAAGGAGCAGCTAGACGGGTATTTCTTATGGGCACGCCCGGAGGCGTTGTCGTCGTTGACACCCTCTGGAGCCTGGGGTAGTATTCGTGTGCCTTTCTCAAGGCATGCAACTTGATAAGCGTACAGCGGGTCTATTTTTTTGTGGGAGTGTGCCCGAGTGGCTAAAGGGGACGGGCTGTAAACCCGTTGGCTACGCCTACCTTGGTTCGAATCCAAGCGCTCCCACCACGTGCCCACATAGCTCAGTCGGCAGAGCACTTCCTTGGTAAGGAAGAGGTCATCGGTTCAAGTCCGATTGTGGGCTCCACGACTCACACCTGCCGACCGCGCGAGCGGTCGAGCGGTACGGCGGTGTAGCTCAGCGGCTAGAGCACACGGTTCATACCCGTGGAGTCACTGGTTCGAATCCAGTCACCGCTACCAGGTTTTGCGCATCGCCCACGGGAGATGCTAGTACGGTACGTTACATTTCTTGTGTCAGGAGCACAGGCACACGACACCGAGGGTCGCTGAAGGCCACGAAGTGCCGGCTCCATCGAAAGCGATCCTTTGAAGGAGGAGACTCATGGCGAAGAAGAAGTTCGAGCGTACGAAGACCCACGTGAACGTGGGTACCATCGGGCACGTCGACCACGGCAAGACCACGCTGACTGCCGCGATCACGAAGCGTCAGGCTTCGAAGGGCTTCGCGGACTTCACGCCGTTCGATCAGATCGACAAGGCTCCGGAAGAGCGCGAGCGCGGCATCACGATCGCTATCGCGCACGTCGAGTATGAGACCGCGGCGCGTCACTACGCCCACGTCGACTGCCCGGGCCACGCGGACTACGTCAAGAACATGATCACGGGTGCGGCCCAGATGGACGGCGCCGTCCTCGTCGTGTCGGCCGCCGACGGCCCCATGCCGCAGACCCGCGAGCACATCCTGCTCGCCCGTCAGGTCGGCGTTCCCTACATCATCGTCTACATGAACAAGATCGACATGGTCGACGATCCCGAGCTCATCGAGCTCGTCGAGATGGAAGTCCGCGAGCTTCTCTCCGAGTACGAGTTCCCGGGCGACGACACCCCGATCATCAAGGGCTCGGCCCTCAAGGCGCTCGAGGGCGATGAGGAGGCCATGACCTCGATCGACGAGCTCCTTGACGCGATCGACACCTACATCCCCGATCCCGTTCGCGACATCGACAAGCCTTTCCTCATGGCCATCGAGGACGTCTTCACCATCACCGGACGTGGCACCGTCGCCACCGGCCGTGTCGAGCGTGGCGTCGTGCACGTGAGCGACGAGGTCGAGATCGTCGGCATCCACGAGACCAAGAAGACCGTCGTGACCGGCGTCGAGATGTTCCGCAAGCTGCTGGACGAGGCACAGGCCGGCGACAACATCGGCGTGCTGCTTCGCGGTATCGCCCGCACGGAGATCGAGCGCGGCCAGGTTCTCTGCAAGCCGGGCTCGATCACCCCGCACACCGACTTCACGGGTCAGGTCTACATCCTGACCAAGGACGAAGGCGGCCGCCACACGCCCTTCTTCGACGGCTACCGTCCGCAGTTCTACTTCCGCACGACCGACGTCACCGGCGTTGCCCACCTTCCCGAGGGCACCGAGATGGTCATG
Organism: uncultured Actinomycetes bacterium; assembly: GCA_963725795.1. Lineage (GTDB taxonomy): Bacteria > Actinomycetota > Coriobacteriia > Anaerosomatales > CAVRZR01 > CAVRZR01. The sequence goes on from CAVRZR010000003.1 coordinate 450,268, forward strand.
CCTGGCGACAATATCGAGATCCGTGGCGAGCTCATCAACCCGATCGCCATGGAAGAGGGGTTGCGTTTCGCCATTCGAGAAGGCGGACGGACCGTAGGATCCGGTCGAGTGATCAAGATCCTGAAGTAGCCACCGCGCTCAGAAGACATCCGACGCGGGGTCCGGGACTGCAAGACGCCCGGCCCCGCTTCGATGCTCACACAGGCGCGCACGTTTTGACACGGTCAAAAACGGGGTGCTAGAGTACCCTACCGCGCCCGGCCCTCCCTTGGGTCCGGCTGTATGGAGGAACGATGAGAACGCTCGTCACGCTGGCCTGCACGGAGTGCAAGCGCCGCAACTACACCACGAATAAGAACAAGCAGAACAACCCGGAGCGGATCGAGTACAAGAAGTACTGCAAGTGGTGCCGGTGTCACACGGTCCACAAAGAGACGCGATAGTTGTCACCCGAGGCGAGCAACGGACGGGACAATACGCAGGCCAGTAGCTCCAATTGGTAGAGCGCCGGTCTCCAAAACCGGATGTTGGGGGTTCGAGCCCCTCCTGGCCTGCCAGAAGCATCCCGCCGCAGCGGTGCGGCGTTTAGACGAGCAACCCGATGCCGGTTGCACGAGACGGACAGGAAGAACATGGCCACAAAGGCAGTAGCCGCCAGCAAGCCGAACCTGTTTCAGCGGCTCGGCAAGTACTTCAGCGACGTGCGCGCGGAACTCAAGCGCGTCGTTTGGCCGACGCGGCCCGAGGTGATCAACTCCAGCGTGGTCGTCATCATCACGCTCATATTCTTCACCGTGCTCACCTTCCTGCTCGACCAGATCGTCGTCTTCCTCATCAACTCGATCGCGAAGATCGGGGGCTAGCGCGTGGCTAAGAAGTGGTACGTGATCCACACGTACTCGGGATACGAGAACAAGGTCAAGACCAATCTCGAGCACCGCATAGAATCCATGGGCATGGGCCACAAGATCTTCGACGTGCTCATTCCCAAGGAGACCGTCACCGATCTCAAGGCCGGCGGCAAGCGTGTCACCAGCGAGAAGAAAGTCTTCCCGGGCTACATCCTGGTCCAGATGGAACTGGATGATGATTCCTGGTACGTCGTCCGAAACACTCCGGGCGTCACGGGCTTCGTCGGCTCGCAGGGAAAGCCGGTACCGCTGAACCGCGATGAGTTCAACCGTATCGCGAAGCGAACCGAGCCTGGTGTTCGCGCGAAGACGTCCACTGATTTCGCCGAAGGCATGCCGGTGAAGGTCACATCCGGGCCCTTCGTCGACTTCGACGGGACCATCTCAGAAGTCAACCTGGATCAGGCGAAGGTCAAGGTCATGGTCTCGATCTTCGGCCGAGAAACGCCGGTTGAGCTGGGCTTCGATCAGGTGGCGAAGCTCTGATTGACGGGCGTTGACAGCGAGATACCGACTGCCGCGCCGGCGCGGATGATGCGCTCGCCGGGCTTCTCACGGCAGTACATCTAGACGAAACAGCAAGGTCGTCAGCGTTTCAGGCGGCAGCGAGAAAGCGATACGAGCAGCCATGGCCAAGAAGAAGAAGATAGCGGGATACATCAAGCTCCAGATTCCTGGCGGCCAAGCCAACCCGGCGCCTCCCGTCGGCCCCGCGCTCGGCCAGCACCAGGTCAACATCATGCAGTTCTGCCAGGCGTTCAACGCCGCGACGCAGGACAAGAACGGCACCATCATCCCGGTCGAGATCACCGTCTACGAGGACCGAAGCTTCGACTTCATCCTCAAGACGCCGCCGGCAGCCGTCCTGCTGAAGCAGGCCGCCGGCATCGAGACCGGCTCGGCCGCGCCCAACCGGACGAAGGTGGCCGCGGTGAGCCGCGATCAGGTGCGTCAGATCGCGGAGACGAAGATGCCGGACCTGAATGCGAACGACATCGATGCCGCGATGAAGATCATCGCCGGCACCGCCCGCTCGATGGGTATCACCATCGAGGACTAGCAGGTCGCTTCCGGCGAGCCATTGACGCGAGCCGGTGGACAAGAACCGCGACGATGAGCGTCGCGGCGTGGGAGGGCGTGACTACGCCCGCCAAGACCACAGGAGGAAGATCATGAAGATGGGCAAGAAGATGCGCGACGCTCGCGCACAGATCGACCGTTCGGAGTTGTATCCGCCGCTCGCGGCGATGCGTCTCGCCAAGAAGGTCGCTCCGGCGAAATTCGACGAGACCGTCGAAGCCCACTTCCGTCTCGGGGTCGACACCCGCCAGGCCGACCAACAGGTCCGCGGTTCGGTATCGCTCCCGCACGGAACCGGCAAGGAAGTCCGGGTTGCCGTTTTCGCCGAAGGCGACAAGGCCCGTGAGGCCGAAGCGGCCGGCGCCGACATAGTCGGCAGCGACGACCTCGTCGAGCGCATCCAAGGCGGGTTCCTCGATTTCGACGCGACCATCGCCACTCCCGACCAGATGTCGAAGGTCGGACGACTGGGCAAGATCCTGGGCACGCGCGGACTGATGCCCAATCCCAAACTCGGAACGGTCACCATGGACGTCGCCCGCGTGGTTGGCGAGCTCAAGGCCGGTCGCGTGGAGTACCGCGCCGACAAGTTCGGCATCGCGCATGTCGGCATCGGCAAGGCCTCGTTCGATGAGGCGAAGCTCGTTGAGAACTACGGCGCCGTGCTCGACGAGATCATCCGGGCCAAGCCGGCCGGGGCCAAGGGCCGTTACATCAAGTCGATCACCGTCACCACGACGATGGGCCCGGGCATCAAGGTCGACCCCCTCAAGACGCGCGGTCTGCTCGAAGAGAGCGCGTAGAGCGCAACCTTCGTCGGCGTCGCTCCGCCGGAGGAGCGCGGCGACATGCGGTCTTGCGTCCTCGCGCTGGGGCGTGCATACTACTCCGGCGTTGACAATGACATCGTGTGCACCATCGCTGCCGAAGACAGCCGGCGCCCGCGGATCTGCGGGCTTAAGGGGAGGGTGACTCCCGCCAGCCGAGGTGGCCGCGCGACGCAATCGCGTCGCATAAAGAGCGAATGCTCGCGGCCTCCGCTGTTTCACGGCGGGGGCCGTGTTCGTGTTCGGGACCCCGACACGCGCGGTCGGTTCGAGGGACGTAGCGACCTCGGACCGCACACGCGAAAGGAGGGAAGAGATGCCAACAGTTCAAAAAGAGTCGCTCGTCGACGAAATCAAGGAAAGGCTCACTGCTGCAGGCGGGATCCTTATGGCCGACTACCGCGGCCTGACCGTCAAGGAGATGCAGGAGCTGCGCACGAAGGTCCGCGACAGCGGTGCCGAGCTCAAGATCTATAAGAACCGCCTGACGATGATCGCGCTTCGCGAGCTTGCGATGCCCGATCTCGATGAGTATCTCAACGGCCCTACCGCCCTCGTCTTCGTCGAAGGCGATCCTGTTGCGCCCGCCAAGGCGCTCCAGGACTACGCGAAGGAGCACCAGGCCCTCGAGATCAAGGGTGGCCTCGTGCAGAGTCAGGTGGTCGGTGCGGCAGCCGTGAAGGCGATCGCATCGCTGCCGAGTCGCGAGGAACTCGTGGCAAGGCTCATGGGTGTGCTGCTCAGCCCCGTTCGCGGGTTCATGGGTATGGCGAACGCTCCGGCGAGCGCATTCGCGCGAGTTGTCCAGCAGGTGGCAGAACAGAAGGCCGCGGCGTAGTACGCCGCTCGAACACAAGACACTGACGTCGTCGTAAGCAACCGACGACACCGAGGATTCGAGAAGGAGAACGAACGATGGCGAACATCACGCGTGAGGAAGTACTCGAGTGGGTCAAGAGCGCTCCGGCGCTCGAGCTCTCTGAGCTCGTCAAGGAGATGGAAGAGGTCTTCGGCGTGTCCGCGGCCGCTCCCGTTGCGGTCGCTGCAGCTGCCCCGGCGGGTGGCGGCGAGGCTGCCGCTGCCGAGGAGAAGGACAGCTTCGACGTCGTCCTCGCGGGCGCCGGCGACAAGAAGATCCAGGTGATCAAGGTCGTCCGCGAGCTCACGAGCCTTGGTCTCAAGGAGGCCAAGGATCTCGTCGATGGCGCGCCGAAGCCGGTGCTCGAGGGCGTCAACAAGGAGAAGGCCGAGGAGGCCAAGGGCAAGCTTGAGGAAGCCGGCGCCGCCGTCGAACTCAAGTAGGCAGCGTGACAAGGCGGGACGCCGGCCCGTGCCGGCGTCCCGTGAGGGAACGGCCGAAGCCCGAAGAGCGGGCTTCGGCCTTTCTCGCAGATTCTCCAGAAATCAAGCATTGACCCAAGTGGGCTCTGCACGTATCCTGAGAATTTGCGACTCTAGCTCTCTGCTCCACTTCCATAAGGAGGAATCGCCTGGTGCCCCGCGGAGAAACTTCCCCCGTTGTTAGCGCTGGTCTTCGTCAGCGCCGCACCTTCGCCAAGATCCCCGAGATTCTCGAAGTCCCCAACCTGATAGCGATCCAGCGCGACAGTTTCCAGTGGTTCCTCGAAGAGGGACTACACGAGACGTTCCAGGACATCTCGCCCATCGAGGACTTCACCGGCAACCTGGCCGTTGAGTTCGGCGAGCATTCCTTCGGGGACCCCAAGTACTCCCCCGAGGACTGCAAAGAGAAGGACATGTCCTACCAGGCGCCGCTCTTCGTCGTCGTGCGGTTCATCAACCGCGAGACAGGCGAGATCAAGGAGCAGGACGTCTTCATGGGCGATTTTCCGCTCATGACGGACTGGGGCACCTTCGTCATCAACGGTACCGAGCGGGTCGTTGTGTCCCAGCTCGTCCGTTCTCCCGGCGTGTACTACTCGGAAGAACTCGACAAGACGACCGACAAGGCGATCTACACCGGTAAGGTCATCCCCGCGCGCGGGGCATGGCTCGAACTCGAGACCGACCGTCGCGACATCGTGTCCGTCCGCGTCGATCGAAAGCGTAAGCAGCCGGCCACCGTGCTTCTCAAGGCGCTCGGTATCGCCGAGACCAAAGAGGAGATCCTCGAGATGTTCGGGGACTCGGAGGCCATAAAGCGCACCCTCGAGCGCGACTTCACCGAGACGCGCGAAGAGGCGCTCATCGAGATCTACAAGCGCCTCCGGCCGGGCGAGCCGCCCACGGTCGATTCGGCGCGTGCGCTTCTCGACGGCCTGTTCTTCAACCCGCAGCGCTACGACCTCGCGAAGGTCGGCCGCTACAAGGTGAACAAGAAGCTCGGCGTCGGGCTGCCGGACGCCCAGACGACGTTGACCCCCGAGGACATCAAGCAGGCCATCTACTATCTAGTGCGCCTGTGGGAGGGTTCCGACGGCTACAACGTGGACGACATCGACCACTTCGGCAACCGTCGCATCCGTAGCGTTGGCGAGCTCATCCAGAACCAGTTCCGCATCGGCCTTGCTCGCATGGAGCGGGTCGTTCGCGAGCGCATGACCACGCAGGATGTGGACGAGATCACCCCGCAGTCACTCATCAACATTCGGCCGATCGTCGCCTCCATCAAGGAGTTCTTCGGTTCGAGCCAGCTCTCGCAGTTCATGGACCAGACGAACCCCGTTACGGGACTGACGCACAAGCGGCGTCTCTCGGCGCTGGGTCCGGGCGGTCTGTCCCGCGAGCGTGCGGGTTTCGAAGTCCGCGACGTACATCCGAGCCACTACGGCCGCATGTGCCCGATCGAGACGCCTGAAGGTCCGAACATCGGCCTCATCGGCTCGCTCGCGACCTTCGCGCGTATCAACCGCTTCGGCTTCATTGAGACGCCGTACCGCAAGGTCGTGAAGGGCAAGGTCACGGACGAGATCGACTACCTCACCGCGGACGAGGAAGAGAAGAACGTCATCGCGCAGGCGAACGAGCGGTTCGACCCGAAGACGGGCAAGTTCGTCAACCCTCGCGTGCTCTGCCGAGTTAAAGGTCAGGGTCCGGGTGGGCAGTTCGGTGAGCCCGAAGAGCGGATCCCTGCCGAAGTCGACTACATGGACGTCTCGCCGCGCCAGATGGTGTCGGTCGCCACGGCGCTCATTCCGTTCCTCGAGCACGACGACGCCAACCGCGCACTTATGGGCTCGAACATGCAGCGCCAGGCCGTGCCGCTGATGCGCGCCGCCGCTCCCCTCGTCGGAACCGGGATGGAGCACCGCGCTGCGATCGATACGGGCGAGATCATCCTCGCGCGGCGCACCGGCACGGTTGAGGAGGTCGACTCGCACACGATCATCGTCCGCGCGAAGGACGGCTCGATCGACGAGTACCACCTGCCCAAGTTCATGCGTTCGAACCAGGGCACGTGCATCAACCACCGTCCGGTCGTGTCGGAGGGCATGAAGGTCCAAGAGGGCGATGTCCTCGCTGATGGCCCCGCCACCGAGCTGGGCGAGCTCGCGCTCGGCCAGAACCTGCTGGTCGCGTTCATGCCCTGGGAGGGCTACAACTACGAGGACGCGATCATCATCTCCGAGCGCGTCGTGAAAGAGGACCTCCTCACCTCGATCCACATCGAGGAGTACGAGGTCGAGGCTCGCGACACCAAGCTCGGTCCCGAGGAGATCACGCGCGAGATACCGAATGTCGGCGAGGACGTCCTCGCGAACCTCGACGAAGAGGGCGTCATCCGGATCGGCGCCGAGGTCTTCCCCGGCGACGTGCTGGTTGGCAAGGTCACCCCGAAAGGCGAGACCGAGCTCACCGCCGAGGAGAGGTTGCTTCGTGCCATCTTCGGTGAGAAGGCACGCGAGGTGCGCGACACCTCCCTCAAGGTCCCGCACGGAGAGACCGGACGGGTCATCAGCGTGCGCACGTTCAGCCGCGAGGCGGGCGACGATCTCTCTCCGGGTGTCAACGAGCTCGTGCGCGTGTACGTCGCGCAGAAGCGCAAGATCAACGAGGGTGACAAGCTCGCTGGCCGTCACGGCAACAAGGGCGTCATCTCCAAGATCCTGCCGATCGAGGACATGCCATTCCTTGCCGACGGCACCCCTGTCGACGTCATCCTGAACCCCCTCGGCGTGCCGAGCCGAATGAACATCGGTCAGCTGCTGGAGACCCACCTCGGGTGGGCAGCCCTCACGGGCTGGAGCGACGACCCGAACGCAAAGACGCACGTAGATGGGCCGATGCACGTCGCGACGCCTGTGTTCGACGGCGCCCGCGAGGAGGAGATCTCCTCGAAGCTCGAGGCCGCCACGCGCAACATCGAACTCAAGTACGCCGAGCGCTACGGCAACAAGGCGATGGACGAGTTCGTGCCCCGGATCAGCCGCACCGGCAAGACCCGGCTCTACGACGGTCGCACTGGCGAGCCGTTCCGCGAGGAAGTCACCGTAGGCAGCATCTACATCCTGAAGCTGCTCCACCTCGTCGACGACAAGATCCACGCCCGCTCGACCGGTCCGTACTCGCTGATCACCCAGCAGCCGCTGGGTGGCAAGGCGCAGTTCGGCGGCCAGCGATTCGGCGAGATGGAAGTCTGGGCTCTGTACTCCTACGGCGCGGCGTACGTGCTGCAGGAGATCCTCACGATCAAGTCCGACGACGTGCTCGGCCGTGTGAAAGCGTACGAGGCGATCGTCAAGGGCGAGAACATCCCCGAGCCAGGTATCCCCGAGTCGTTCAAGGTCCTCGTGAAGGAGATGCAGTCCCTCTGCCTCGACGTCGAGATCATCAGCGAGTCGGGCGAGGAGATCGAGCTCAAGGAAGAGGACGAGGACATCTTCAAGACCGCCGAAGAACTCGGCCTTGACCTGGGTGCCGAAGACGAGGGCACTGCACGTCAGAACGTGGACGCGTTCGAGCAGATGCTCGAGAGCGACATCTCGGCGCTGGACGATCTCGACGCCGAATTGAGCGAGGCAGACGCTATGACCGGTTCGACGGACGAGGAGGAGTAGAAAGTGCTCGACGTCGACGTGAACAATTTCGATAGGCTCAGGATCGGTCTCGCTTCATCCGAGCAGATCCGCCAGTGGTCCCGCGGCGAAGTGAAGAAGCCGGAGACCATCAATTACCGCACGCTCAAGCCGGAGAAGGACGGGCTCTTCTGCGAGAAGATCTTCGGTCCGACGAAGGACTGGGAGTGCTACTGCGGCAAGTACAAGCGGGTGCGCTTCAAGGGCATCGTGTGCGAGCGCTGCGGCGTCGAGGTGACCCGCGCGAAGGTCCGCAGGGACCGCATGGGCCACATCGAGCTCGCCGCGCCCGTTAGCCATATCTGGTACTTCAAGGGCGTCCCGAGCCGTCTCGGCTACCTTCTGGATATCGCGCCGAAGGACCTCGAGAAGGTGCTGTACTTCGCTTCGTCGATCATCACGTCCGTCAACGAAGAGGACCGCGAAGCCGACGTGGCGATGCTCAAGGACGAGCTCTCGGCGGATCTCGAGAGTCTCGAGGCAGAGAAGACCGCCGAGATCGAGGAGATCAACGAGACCCGCGATCGCAGCATCGCGATCGCTCGCGGGGAGATCGAGCCCGACGAGGGCGACATGGTTGACGAGGAAACCTCGGCAGAAGACCGCGTGAAGAAGTTCACGAAGGAAGCCGAGCGGGACGTCAAGGACGTGGAGGAAGACTACGCCGATCGTCGCGAGATGCGGCAGCTCGCTTTCGACACGTTCGTGAAGCTCTCGGTGAAGAGCCTCATCAACGACGAGACGCTCTACCGCGAGATGAAGATGCACTACGGCAACTACTTCCGCGGCGGAATGGGCGCGGAAGCCGTGAAGGACCTGCTCCAGCGCGTCGACCTGGACGAACTGGCGCTCGAGCTTCGCGCGATCATCAAGGACGGCAAAGGCCAGAAGCGTCAGAAGGCGATCAAGCGCCTCAAGGTCGTCGCGGCGTTCAAGTCGTCGCCCAACCGTCCGGAGTGGATGATCCTCGATGCGATCCCAGTCATCCCGCCGGACCTGCGCCCGATGGTGCAGCTCGACGGCGGCCGGTTCGCGACGAGCGACCTCAACGACCTCTACCGTCGAGTCATCAACCGAAACAACCGCCTGAAGAGGCTGCTCGACCTCGGCGCGCCCGAGATCATCGTGAACAACGAGAAGCGCATGCTGCAGGAGGCCGTCGACGCGCTGTTCGACAACGGTCGTCGTGGCCGCCCCGTCACCGGTCCTGGCAACCGGCCGCTGAAGTCCCTCTCGGACATGCTCAAGGGCAAGCAGGGCCGTTTCCGTCAGAACCTGCTCGGCAAGCGCGTCGACTACTCCGGACGTTCGGTCATCGTGGTCGGTCCGGAGCTCAAGCTCCACCAGTGCGGCCTGCCCAAGACGATGGCGCTCGAGCTGTTCAAGCCGTTCGTCATGAAGCGGCTCGTCGACATGGATGCCGCGAACAACATCAAGAGCGCGAAGCGCATGGTCGATCGCCAGCGGCCCATGGTGTGGGACGTGCTCGAGGAGGTCATCTCCGACCACCCGGTCATGCTCAACCGCGCGCCGACCCTGCACCGCCTGGGCATCCAGGCCTTCGAGCCGGTGCTCGTCGAGGGCAAGGCAATCCGCATCCACCCGCTCGTCTGCACGGCGTTCAACGCCGACTTCGACGGCGACCAGATGGCGGTGCACCTGCCGCTTTCGGCGGAGGCACAGGCCGAGGCCCGCATCTTGATGTTGTCCACCAACAACATCAAGTCACCCGCGCACGGCCGTCCGCTCACCACGCCGACCCAGGACATGGTCATCGGCTTGTACTACCTCACCGCGCAGCGTCCCGGCGTCGAGGGCGAGGGGCGTGCCTTTGCGAGCTTCGTCGAGGCGCTCTTGGCCTACGACAGCCGGGCCTACCTCGATCTGCAGGCCAAGATCACTGTCCGGCTCACAGAGGACCTCGTCGAGCAGAGTGCATTCGGCGAGTTCACCGAGCGTAAGGCGGGGGAGCGTATCGACACGACCGTCGGGCGGATCACATTGAACCGCTCGCTTCCCGAGGACTACCCCTTCATCAATCACGAGATCGACAAGAAGGGCGTTGGCCGCATCGTCGAGGACTGCTCCGTGCGCTACTCCACGAACGAGATGGAGCAGATACTCGACGAGATCAAGCGTCTCGGCTTCCACTACGCGACGCGCGCCGGCGTCACGGTCTCCGTGTACGACGCGCTCATCCCAGAGAGCAAGGGCGAGATCCTCGACGAGGCGCAAGGCCGCGTCGACAAGATCGAGGACCAGTGGGAGAACGGCCTGATCACCCGCGAAGAGCGGCATCGTCAGATCGTCGACGTCTGGACGCGTGCGACCGACGAGGTCGGCGATGCGATGGCCGCGAACTTCGACAAATTCAACCCTATCTACATGATGGCGTACTCGGGAGCGCGCGGTAACATCAAGCAGATCCGCCAGCTCGCCGGTATGCGTGGACTCATGGCCAACCCCAAGGGCGACATCCTCGACCGCCCGATCAAGGCGAACTTCCGTGAGGGACTCACCGTTCTCGAGTACTTCATCTCGACGCACGGTGCCCGCAAGGGTCTCGCCGACACGGCGCTTCGTACCGCCGACTCCGGCTATCTCACCCGTCGTCTCGTCGACGTCGCTCAGGATGTCATCGTGCGGCAGGCCGACTGTGAGACCGACGAGGGCGTTCCGTTCCACGTGGTGAAAGACGACGGGAACGTCGACCACAACCTGGTCGGGCGCTGCCTGCTCGACGCGGTCGTCCATCCGAAGACGGGCGAAGTCGTCAAGGACGCGGGCTCGTTCATCGAAACGGATGCCGACGTTCGGGCAATCGCTGACGCCGGAGTGAGCACGGTCATCGCGTCGTACGGTCATGACCTGCCACGCCAAGCACGGCGTCTGTCAGTCGTGCTACGGGTGGGACCTGGCAAGCAGCCGCCCGGTCGACATCGGAACCGCGGTCGGCATCATCGCCGCTCAGTCGATCGGTGAACCGGGAACGCAGCTGACCATGCGTACGTTCCATACCGGTGGCGTCGCCGGCGAGGACATCACGCACGGCCTGCCGCGTGTCACCGAGCTCTTCGAGGCGCGCAAGCCTAAAGGCCAGGCGATCCTTGCCGAGGTCGCTGGTAAGCTCCAGGTCGAAGACGCCGACAAGAGCCGCAAGCTCACGATCGTCGACGAGGACGGACACGAGAAGTCGCATACGATCTCGCGCCGCACCCGCATGCGTCCGGGCGTCGCTGACGGCATCGCCATCGAGGTCGGCCAGCAGCTCACCGAAGGTTCGGTGAACCCGCACGACTTGCTGCATCTCCGCGGCCCGAGCGACGTCCTGCGCTACATCGTCGACCAGGTACAGGACGTGTATCGCAGCCAGGGCGTCGACATCAACGACAAGCATATCGAGGTCATCAGCCCGCCAGATGCTCAGGAAAGTCACGGTACTGGAGGCCGGCGACACCGACTTCCTGCCCGGGCAGCTCGCGGACCGCATCGCGTACGAGGAGGACAACGAGCGCATCCTGGCCGAGGGAGGCGACCCCGCTCAGGGAAGCCCCGTCCTGCTCGGCATCACCAAGGCGTCGCTGGCGACGGAGAGCTATCTCTCGGCTGCATCCTTCCAGGAGACGACGCGCGTGCTCACCGACGCAGCGATCTCCGGCAAGGAAGACCAGCTGCTCGGCCTCAAGGAGAACGTCATCATCGGCAAGCTCATCCCGGCTGCTACCGGTATGAAGCGGTACCGTGGTGTGAAGCTCACGTACAAAGGCCAGAGCGCCGAGTGGAGCCGCGAGGGCGAAGGCCCGCTGCCCGACTTCGCGCCCGAGGAGCTCAAGGAGATCGAGGCGCTGCTTCCCGGCCCGACCATTCCCGATCGAATGATTCCTGAGGATTCCGATCTGTTCGGCGACTATGAGATGGAAGAGGGAGAGGATCTCGATCTCTCGACCTTCAAGGGAGTCGTATTCGATCCGACGGCCGAAGTGGCCGGCAAGCGCGCTGGCGAGGAGTGGCCCGAGGAGGGCCAGGGTTCCGCGCAGCGAGCGGTCGCACCGGAGGACGCCGAGGACATGACGCTTTCGGAGATCGGTCTGTCGACGCGCTGGATGAACCTGTTCGCGCAGGCGGGCATCACCTGCGTCGCGGACCTCAAGGGTCGTACCGAGCTCGAACTGCTCGCGATCCCGGGCATCGGCCAGAAGGCGGTCGACGAGCTCAGGACGCGGCTGGAGGAACTGAACGTAGACGTGCTCGTCTAACGAGTCGCAGCAACCCACGGCGCCGCTTCCGCTGTCGGCGGGAGCGGCGCCGTTGCATGTGCAGTGCGCGAGGTTCGTGAGCAGGGCTGACGATCTGCCGCAGGGGATGGATACGCCCGGATGCGTGGCGTTTGACACGGCGGGCCGAGCTTGCTAGAGTTCGACCTTGCGACTTCAGGCTGGAGCCGTGCGAGAACACGCGCCGGCCGTATCAGCGCAAAGAGACGTACGAGAAGGAGATTCCACAGTGCCGACCATCAACCAGCTGGTCCGCAAGGGCCGCAAGCAGGCGGCCGAGAAGAGCAAGACCCCGGCCCTCAAGGGTGATCCGCAGAAGCGAGGCGTGTGTACCCGCGTGTACACGACCACGCCGAAGAAGCCGAACTCGGCCCTTCGCAAGGTCGCTCGCGTGCGCCTGAGCAACACGATGGAGGTCACGGCCTACATCCCCGGCATCGGCCACAACCTGCAGGAGCACTCGATCGTGCTCGTGCGTGGAGGCCGAGTGAAGGACCTGCCGGGTGTCCGCTACAAGATCATCCGCGGCACGCTCGACACCGCCGCGGTGACCAATCGCGAGCAAGCTCGCTCGCGCTACGGCGCCAAGAAGACCAAGTAGGAAGACAGGCATCCGCCACGTCGGCGGTGCGCATCCCTTCGTAAGGAGAGTCTCAATGCCCAGGCGTGCAGCTGCGGTCCGGCGCGAAGTCGTGCCCGACAGCGTCTACAACAACCGGCTCGTGACCCAGCTGATCAACAAGATCCTGCTGGCGGGCAAGCGGTCGACCGCGGAGCGCATCGTGTACAGCGCGTTCGACATCATCGAGCAGCGCTCGGGCTCGGATCCGCTTGCCACGTTCAAGAAGGCGATGGACAACGTCCGCCCGACGCTCGAGGTGAAGCCGAAGCGAGTCGGTGGCGCCACGTACCAGGTCCCGGTCGAGGTCAACTCGCGTCGTTCGACCACTCTGGCGATCCGCTGGATCGTCGGCTTCTCCAGGAAGCGTCGCGAGAAGACGATGGCCGAGCGTCTCGCGAATGAGATCCTCGATGCGGCGAACAACACGGGTGCGTCGGTGAAGCGGCGCGAGGACCTCTACAAGATGGCCGAGTCGAACCGCGCATTCTCGCACTACCGCTGGTAGGATTCCGCGGCCGGGTCCGAACCCGGTTCGCACGACCGCAAGGAAGAGGACAGAACAGCAACATGGCCACCCAGGCTTTCGCTCTCGCCAAGACCCGGAACATCGGGATCATGGCCCATATCGACGCCGGTAAGACCACGACGACCGAGCGCATCTTGTTCTACACGGGCAAGACGCACAAGATCGGTGAGGTCCACGACGGCGCTGCGACCATGGACTGGATGGTCCAGGAGCAGGAGCGCGGCATCACGATCACGTCCGCCGCGACGACGTGCTTCTGGAAGGACCATCGGATCCAGATCATCGATACTCCCGGACACGTCGACTTCACCGTCGAGGTCGAGCGCAGCCTGCGCGTGCTCGACGGCGCAGTCGCTGTGTTCTGCGCCGTCGGTGGAGTCGAACCTCAGTCCGAGACGGTGTGGCGTCAGGCCGACAGCTACGGCGTTCCGCGCCTCGCCTACATCAACAAGATGGACCGCACCGGCGCGGACTTCTTCAACGTCGTCCAGATGATGAAGGACCGCCTGAACACGCGGCCGGTGCTTCTGCAGCTTCCCATCGGCGCCGAGGACAAGTTCATCGGCCTGATCGACCTCGTCGAGATGCACGCGATCTTCTTCAACGAGGACGACAAGGGCATCAACCCGACAGTCGGCGAGATCCCGGCCGACATGGCAGACGATGCCGAGCTCTACCGGCACGAACTCGTCGAGGCCGCCGCCGAGTACGACGACGGCCTGCTGCACAAGTTCCTCGAGGACGAGGAGATATCGGTAGACGAACTCAAGGATGCTCTTCGCAAGGCGACGATCGACTGCGCCGTCACGCCGGTCACCGTCGGCGCTTCGTTCAAGAACAAGGGCGTGCAGCCGTTGCTCGACGCAATCCTCGAGTACCTGCCCTCGCCGCTGGACATCCCGGCGATCAAGGGCCATCGACGTCAAGACCGGCGAAGAGGTCGAGCGTCCGGCCGACGCCAAGGCGCCCTTCGCGGCGCTCGCGTTCAAGGTCATGACCGACCCGTTCGTCGGCAAGCTCACGTACTTCCGCGTCTACTCCGGCACCCTGAGCGCGGGCTCGTACGTCCTGAACTCGACGAAGGGCCACAAGGAGCGCATCGGCCGTCTGCTGCAGATGCACGCCAACCATCGCGAGGACATCGACGCGGTCTTCGCGGGCGACATCGTTGCGGCGGTCGGCCTCAAGAACACGACCACCGGCGACACGCTGTGCGCGGAGAACGCGCCCGTGCTTCTCGAGTCCATGGTCTTCCCCGATCCGGTCATCGACATCGCGATCGAGCCCAAGACCAAGGCCGAGCAGGACAAGCTCGGCGACGCGCTGGCGAAGCTCGCCGAGGAGGACCCGACGTTCCGCGTGCGTACGGACCAGGAGACCGGCCAGACGATCATCGCCGGCATGGGCGAGCTGCACCTCGAGGTCATCGTCGACCGGCTGCTGCGCGAGTTCAAGGTCGAGGCGAACGTCGGCAAGCCGCAGGTCGCGTATCGCGAGACCGCCGGCAAGCCCATCCGAGAAGGTCGACATGAAGTTCGCTCGCCAGACCGGAGGCCGTGGCCAGTACGGCCACGTCGTGATCAACGTCTCGCCGCAGACAGCCCGGCGACGGATACGCGTTCAGCAACAAGATCGTCGGCGGTGCGATTCCCAAGGAGTACATCCCTGCGGTCGACAAGGGTATCCAGGAGTCGCTGGACAGCGGCATCATCGCCGGCTACCCGGTCGTCGACATCAAGGTCGAGCTCATCGATGGCTCCTACCACGAGGTCGACTCTTCGGAGATGGCATTCAAGATCGCGGGCTCGATGGCGATCAAGGAGGCGCTGCGCAAGTCCTCTCCCGTGCTGCTCGAGCCGATGATGGCCGTCGAGGTCGTCACTCCCGAGGAGTTCATGGGCGATGTCATCGGCGATCTCATCGTCCAGGCGCGGCCATATCGAGGGCATGGAGCCGCGCGGCAACGCGCAGGTCGATCCGCGCGAAGGTGCCGCTTTCCGAGATGTTCGGCTATTCGACCGATCTTCGCAGCCAAGACGCAGGGCCGCGCGGTCTACAGCATGCAGTTCAAGGCGTACGAGCAGGTTCCGAGGTCGGTCGCCGACGAGATCATCAAGAAGGTCGGCGGCGAAGTACGGTCCTGAAGCGGCGACGCACGCGCTGAAGAGCGCGTTGCAGCATCCTAACGGAGGGTTGAGTGGTGGCGAACCAGAAGATCAGGATCAGGCTCAAGGGCTACGACCACGAGATCGTGGACCAGTCCACGAAGCTCATCGTCGACACGGCGCAGAAGACCGGGGCCAAGGTCTCGGGTCCGATCCCGTTGCCGACCGAGCGCAGCCTCTACTGCGTCATCCGCTCGCCGCACGTGAACAAGGACAGCCGCGAGCAGTTCGAGATGAAGACGCACAAGCGCCTCATCGACATTCTCGAACCCACGCCCAAGACGGTCGATTCGCTCATGCGGCTCGACCTTCCCGCAGGCGTGGATATCGAGATCAAGCTCTAGCAGGTAAGGTGCGCCGCACCCGCGATGGGGCGACGCGTGGACGACGCGGTCCGCTGGGGAATCCCGCGCACGAGGCGCGGACATGAGTCCCAAGACCGCACGAAGAAGAGGTAGGACGCGATGGTAACGACGATACTCGGCAAGAAGCTGGGGATGACGCAGGTCTGGAGCGAGGACGACAAGCTCGTGCCCGTCACCGTCATCGAGGCAGGTCCGTGCGTCGTGAGCCAGGTGAAGACCGTGAATCGCGACGGGTATCGCTGCCATGCAGATCGGCTTCGGCGACATCAAGGAAAGCAAGGTCAACAAGCCGATGGCCGGCCACTTCGCCAAGGCGAAGGTCGACCCGAAGGCCGCCCTGG
Organism: uncultured Actinomycetes bacterium; assembly: GCA_963725795.1. Classification (GTDB taxonomy): domain Bacteria; phylum Actinomycetota; class Coriobacteriia; order Anaerosomatales; family CAVRZR01; genus CAVRZR01. Next base: position 466,415 of record CAVRZR010000003.1, read on the forward strand.
CCGAGGTGCGCTTGGCGGATGGCGACGAGGTCAAGCTCGGGCAGCAGATCACTGTCGAGGCATTCGCCGACGCGAAGTCGGTGCACGTGAGCGGCACGAGCAAGGGTAAGGGTTTCGCCGGCGTCATGAAGCGTCACAACTTCAAGGGTGGTCCCGGCGGCCACGGTTCGCATGCGCATCGCGAACCCGGTTCGGTCGGGCAGTGCGCGACCCCGTCGCGCGTCTTCCGCGGAAAGCGTCTCCCGGGTCACATGGGCTCGGAGACCGTGACGGTCCGCAATCTCGAGGTCGTGCGCATCGATCCCGAGCAGAACCTGCTGATCGTCAAGGGCGCCGTGCCCGGCGGCAAGGGCGCGCTCCTGACCATTCGCATGGCCTAGACGTCCGCGGACGTTCGAGGAGAAGAGACTGAAAGATGGCTACGATCGAAGTTAAGGACACGACCGGTAAGAAGGTGGGCACGGCCGATCTCGCTGACGGCGTCTTCGGTATCAAGCCGAACACCTTCGCGATGCACCAGGTCGTTCGCAGCCAGCTCGCCGCGAGGCGTGCCGGCACGCACAGCACGAGGACGCGCGGGCTCGTTCGCGGCGGCGGCGCCAAGCCGTACCGCCAGAAGGGCACCGGTCGTGCCCGCCAAGGCTCGACACGCGCCGGTCAGTGGGCCGGAGGTGGCGTGATCTTCGGTCCCACGCCGAGAAGCTACGCGTTCAAGGTGCCGAACAAGGTGGTCAAGCTCGCGATGCGCAGTGCGCTCTAGCGCGAAGCACTCGGAAGGCGTCCTTTACGTCATCGACGGTTTCGAGTTCGCCGAGCCGTCGACCAAGCGCGCTGTCGAAGTACTGAAGAACCTTGGCATCACCGGGCGCGTCACCATCGTGGTCGAGAACGACGACCTGAACGCGATGCTCTCGATGCGGAACATCCCGAAGGCTCGGGTCATAACCGCGTCGGAGGCAAACACGTACGACTTGGTCGACAACACGGCCGTGCTTATCACGAAGCCCGCCCTGACTTGGATTGAGGGGGTGCTGTCCTAGTGAAAGACGCCCGCGACATCATCCTGCGTCCGATCGTCTCGGAGAAGTCATACGCGATGATCGAACACAATCGCTACACGTTCGAGGTCGACAAGACCGCGAGCAAGCCGCAGATCGCGAACGCGGTCGAGGAGATCTTCAAGGTGACGGTGAAGAGCGTCAACACCATGAATATCTCCGGCAAGCCCAGGCGCGAGCGCTTTGCCAAGGGCCTCTCGCGTTCGTGGAAGAAGGCTGTCGTGACGCTCAAAGAAGGGGACTCGATCGAGTTCTTCCAGAACCGCTAGTCAGCAGGCGTCCGCCTGCCGTGAACGCCGGTCCCGGCTCGCCAATGGAGCCGCCCGGTACCGTGGTAGTCCGGCGTCGGAGTCGTTCGAGCGGGTGTGAGAACCCGCCGTCCCAGACGACATCCGGCAATCGGACACGAAGGGAGTGTAATGGGACTGAAGAAGTACAAGCCGACCTCACCGGGACGTAGGTTCCAGACGGTCTCCGATTTCGCGGAGATCACATCTACGGTGCCCGAGAAGTCGCTGTTGGAGCCGCTGCCGAAGAAGGGCGGTCGCAACAACAACGGGCGCATCACCACGCGCCACCAGGGAGGCGGACACAAGCGCCGCTACCGTGTGATCGACTTCAAGCGCAACAAAGACGGGGTGCCCGCCAAGGTCGCCACGATCGAGTACGACCCGAACCGTTCCGCTCGTATCGCGCTGCTGTACTACGCCGACGGTGAGAAGCGCTACATTCTCGCGCCGAAGGGGCTCGAGGTCGGGCAGACGATCACGGCTGGTACGGGTTCGGACATCAGGCCCGGCAACGCCTTGCCGCTGTCGGACATCCCGATCGGTACGGTCGTCCACGCAGTGGAGCTCCAGCCGGGCAAGGGCGCGGCGATCGCTCGCTCTGCGGGAACGTCGGTGCAACTGATGGGCAAGGAAGGTGACTACGCCATCCTGCGCATGCCCTCCTCGGAGATGCGGCGCGTGCTCGTCACGTGCCGGGCGACCGTGGGCGAGGTCGGCAACTCCGATCACAGCAACATCTCGATCGGCAAGGCCGGCCGTGCGCGTCACATGGGTGTCCGCCCGAGTGTTCGCGGTACGGCTATGAACCCCGTCGATCACCCGCACGGCGGTGGAGAGGGCAAGAACAAGTCCGCCGGACGCCATCCCGTCACACCGTGGGGCGTGCCCACCAAGGGTCACCGCACCCGCACGAAGGGCAAGTCATCTGACCGCCTGATCATCCGTCGGCGCAAGAAGTAGCCGAGCCTAGGGAGCTGAGAGAGAGACGATGAGCAGAAGCCTGAAGAAAGGCCCGTTCGTCCAGCCCCGCCTCATCGAGCGGATCCATGCGATGAACGAGGCCGGCGACAAGAGAGTCATCAAGACGTGGTCGCGCGCATCGACCATCTTCCCGGAGATGGTGGGGCACACGATCGCGGTCCACGACGGTCGCAAGCACGTTCCCGTGTACGTGACCGAATCGATGGTCGGACACAAGCTCGGCGAGTTCGCGCCCACGCGCACGTTCCGTGGGCACGCGGCCGACCGGAAGAAGGGCAAGAGGTAGCTAGATGGAAGCGAGAGCAGTCGCACGCTACACGCGGGTGAGCCCGCGCAAGGCCCGCGACGTGGTCGACCTCATCCGCGGCAAGTCGGTCGCGGACGCCCAGGCGATCTTGAGGTTCACGCCCCGTGCCGCGGCAGAAGTCGTCGAGAAGGTGCTGAACAGCGCCGTCGCGAACGCCGAGCGCAACCTGCACGTCAAGAGCGACGACCTCGTGGTCGCCAAGACGTTCGTCGACGAGGGCCCCACTCTGAAGCGTATACGCCCACGCGCAATGGGTCGGGCGTTCCGCATCAATAAGCGAACAAGCCACATCACAGTCATCGTCAAGCAGCGAGAGGGGGCGTAGGGACAACATGGGACAGAAAGTACAACCCATAGGCTTTCGCCTCGGAATCACCGAGAACTGGCGCTCTCGCTGGTACGCAGGCAAGGACTACCCGCAGACGCTCGAGAGTGACTTCAGGATCCGCCAGTACCTCGACGCGCGCCTGCGTCGTGCCGCGATCTCGAAGATCGACATCGAGCGCAAGGGCGACAAAGTGATCATCGAGCTCTGGACCGCGCGTCCCGGCATCGTCATCGGCAAGAAGGGCGCCGAGGTCGACGTGCTCCGCAAGGACCTCGAGAAGCTCACGGGCAAGGTCGTGACGGTCAACATCGTCGAGATCAAGCGCCCCGAGCTCGACGCCGTCCTCATCGCGCAGAGTGTCGCCGAGCAGCTCGTCGGTCGCGTCGCGTTCCGCCGCGCCATGCGCAAGGCGGTCGCCAGCGCGATGAAGAGCGGTGCGCTCGGTATCCGCATCCAGTGCTCCGGCCGCCTCGGTGGCGCGGAGATGGGTCGTCGCGAGTGGTATCGCGAGGGTCGCGTGCCGCTGCACACGCTGCGCGCCAAGATCGATTACGGAACCGCCGAGGCCCGCACCACGATGGGCGCTGTCGGCGTGAAGGTCTGGGTGTATCGCGGAGAAGTGCTGCCTGGCCAGGCAGCACCGATGTCTCCCGCAGACGACCGTCCCTCGCGTCCGCGTCGCCCCGAGCGCGAGCGGGGTAACCAGGGAGGGCGAGGCTAGATGCTGCTTCCGAAGCGAGTGAAGCACCGCAAGGTGCAGCGCGGCTCCATGAAGGGCAGCGCGAAGGGTGGCACGCACGTCAATTTCGGCGAGTACGGTCTCAAAGCCCTCGAGGCGGCGTGGATCACGAACCGCCAGATCGAGGCCGCCCGTGTCGCCATGACCCGCTACATGAAGCGTGGCGGCAAGGTCTGGATCAACATCTTCCCGGACAAGCCGGTGACCCAGAAGCCCGCCGAGACCCGTATGGGCTCGGGCAAGGGCAACCCCGAGAGTTGGGTCGCGGTCGTGAAGCCGGGACGCGTGATGTTCGAGGTGGCCGGTGTGCCGGAGGAAGTCGCCAAGGAAGCGATGCGACTTGCCGCTCACAAGCTGCCTATCAGGACGAAGTTCGTAGCAAGGACTGACACCGGTGGTGAGGCATAGATGAAAGCAACAGACATCCAAGCACTCTCGGACGAGGAATTGGTCGAGAAACTGAAGGACAGCCGCGCAGAGCTGTTCAACCTTCGGTTCCAGCTCGCCACGGGCCAGTTGGACAACACCGGTCGCATCGCGGCCGTCAAGAGGGACATCGCCCGGCTGCACACCGAATCGCGCAGTCGTGAGCTCGCCGCCAGCCGTGACGCGGCGGCGTCCTAGGGATTTGTGAGGAGTAGGCATGGAGAACGCTCGCAACCGGCGCAAGATCCGCCAGGGCATCGTCGTCTCGGCGGCTGCCGACAAGACGTGCGTCGTGCAGGTGTCGGAGCGCAAGCGGCACCCGATGTACGGAAAGATGATCACGCAGTCCACGAAGTTTCACGCGCACGACGAGAACAACGAGTGCGGCGTTGGCGACATCGTGACCATCATGGAGACGAGACCGCTTTCGAAGATGAAGCACTGGCGGCTGGTTGAGGTCGTCGAGAAGGCCAAGTAGCACGTCGGTCGTGTATGTGCGTCTCGCCCTGCGGACGCACCTCTCCCGTACCGATCTTTCCAACCGGAGGAAGAGATGATCCAGGCAGAGTCACGGCTCAAGGTCGCCGACAACTCGGGTGCGCGCAAGGTCGCGTGCATCAAGGTTCTCGGCGGGTCGAAGCGCCGCTACGCCTTCGTCGGCGACGTCATCGTCTGTGCCGTGAAGGAAGCGATTCCTAACGGCCAGATCAAGAAGGGCGAGATCGTTCGCGCGGTGGTCGTGCGGACCAAGAAGGAGATCCGTCGACCTGACGGCAGCTACATCAAGTTCGATGAGAACGCTGCGGTCGTGATCGACGCTCAGGGCAATCCCCGGGGCACGCGCATCTTCGGCCCGGTCGCGCGCGAGCTGCGCGATCGTCGCTACATGAAGATCGTCTCGCTCGCCCCCGAAGTCATTTAAGGAGGCTGCGATGGCGAAGTCACTCACCATACGCAAAGGCGACAAGGTCAAGGTGATCGCCGGAAAGGACAAGGGCAAGGAGTCCCGCGTCCTCAAGGTGCATCCCGAGAAGCAGCGTGCCGTCGTTGAGAAGGTCGCAATGGTCAAGAAGGCCCAGCGCCCGACGCAGCGCAACCCCAAAGGCGGGCTGCTCGAGATCGAGGGCACGATCCACGTCAGCAACCTGATGCTCGTGTGTCCGAGCTGCTCCCAGCCGACGCGTGTCGGCCGGCGCCGCGCGGAAGACGGCAGCCGGGTGCGCGTGTGCAAGAAGTGCGGCAACGACATCGACAAGTAGCACGACATAGCAGTGCTCCTGCCCTCGGCCAGCCGAGGGCACGAGGCGCCGGGTCGGAAATCCGGTGCGACACAACACGGAGGTATGCAGGGTGGCTCCAAGACTGAAAGAGAAGTATCGGGCCGAGGTCGTCTCGGCGCTGCAAGAGGAACTGGAACTCGGCAACATCAACGAGGTTCCGCGTCTGGAGAAGATCGTCGTCAACATGGGCGTCGGTGCAGCGGTCCAGGACGTCAAGCAGCTGGATTCGGCGGTCGAGGATCTGCGGATCATCACCGGCCAGCAGCCGACGATCACCCGGGCCAAGAAATCGATCGCTGGCTTCAAGATCCGTCAAGGGATGCCGATCGGCGCGAAGGTGACGCTGCGTGGCGACCGCATGTGGGAGTTCTTCGATCGTCTTGTGACGGCGGCGATCCCGCGTGTGCGCGACTTTCGCGGACTGTCGACCAACAGCTTCGATGGTCGCGGCAACTACTCGATGGGCGTCACCGAGCAGCTGATCTTCCCCGAGATCGACTACGACAAGGTCGATCGGGTGCGAGGCATGGACATCACGTTCGTCACAACAGCGAAAACAGACGAGGCAGCCAAGGCGCTTCTTTCAGCGTTCGGCTTCCCGTTCAAGCGATAGATCAGTCCAGGCGGCGTGACAGCCGCCGGCGGCAAGGAGGCATCAGTGGCCAAGAAATCGATGATCGCCAAGGCGAAGAGAACGCCGAAGTTCTCCACGCGCTCGATCAACCGCTGCAACCGTTGCGGTCGGCCGCGTGCGTACTATCGGCAGTTCGGCTTGTGCCGCATCTGCGTGCGCGAGCTGGCGAGCCGCGGCGAGCTTCCCGGCGTGCGCAAGGCGAGCTGGTAGGCCTTAGCGGCGCTCGGTGGAGACCGCTTGGGAAGGCGCGCCTGCCACGGGTAGGAGCGAACCGCCGAGGCGGGTTCATCCCGGATCATAGGAGGAAGTAAGACATGAGCATGACAGACCCCATCGCCGACATGTTGACCCGCGTTCGCAACGCGAACTCGGCGTTCAAGCAGTCGGTGTCAATGCCTTCGTCGCGCAAGCTTGTCGAGATCGCGCGCATCCTGAAGCAAGAGGGCTACATCACTGACTACCGCGTCATCGACGGCGAGCCGCAGGCGACGCTCGAGATCGACCTGAAGTACGGTGCGCGCAAAGAGCGCACGCTCAATGGGCTTCGGCGCATCAGCAAGCCGGGCTTGCGCGTGTATGCGAAGAAGGACGAGATGCCCCGGGTCCTCGGCGGGCTCGGCATCGCCGTGATATCCACATCCAGCGGCGTGATGACCGACCGTGACGCGCGCAAGGCGGGCGTCGGCGGCGAAGTCCTCGCCTACATCTGGTAACCGGACAGGACAGGAAAGGAGCGATACGCCGTGTCTCGAATCGGCAAGCAGCCCATCCCGGTCCCGTCCGGGGTCGAGGTGAAGATCGATGGATCGAACGTCAGCGTCAAGGGGCCGAAAGGCGAACTCAGCGCCTCGTTCAACGAGGATATGTCCATAGAGCTCGTGGACGGTCAGGTTCTGGTCACCCGACCGAGCGACGCGCGCCAGCACCGCTCGCTTCACGGGCTGACGCGCACGCTGATCGCCAACATGGTGAGCGGGGTGTCGCAGGGCTTCTCGAAGAACCTGGAGATCGTCGGGGTCGGGTATCGCGCCGCGCTCAAGGGACGTGACCTTGAGATGCAGCTCGGCTTCAGCCACCCGGTTCTGATCGTTGCCGAACCCGGGATCACCTTCGAGGTGCCTGCACCTACCAGGATCACCGTCAGCGGCATCGACAAGCAGCGCGTCGGTCAAGTTGCGGCCGAGATCCGCGGCTGGCGTCCGCCGGAGCCGTACAAGGGCAAGGGCGTCCGCTATGAGGGCGAGTACGTAAGGCGGAAGCTCGGCAAGGCCGCGAAGTAGTGACTATTCGCCGGGGAACCGGCTTACGTGCGGAACGCTCCGCATCGAGACGAGGAGAGCTGTGAAGTCATGGACAAGCTGAAGGCGAAGAAGGCGGCACTCGACCGGCGTCATCGCCGCGTGCGCGGCAAGGTCAGCGGCACCGCCGCCCGGCCGCGCCTGTGTGTCACGCGCTCGAATGCGCACATCTACGCCCAGGTGATCGACGACGTCGCCGGCCGGACCATCGCCGCGGCTTCCAGCGTCGATCCCGAGCTCAAGTCGGCCCTGAAGACAGGCTCGACGGCCGACGCCGCGCGCGCGGTTGGCGAGACTATCGGCCGCAGGGCCGTCGACGCAGGCGTTACCGAGGTTGTTTTCGATCGTGGTGGTCGTTTGTATCACGGTCGCGTCCAAGCACTTGCCGAAGGCGCCCGCAGCGCCGGTCTTACGTTCTAGGTAAAGGGAGGATTCGGATGGCACGCAGAGAGGCCCCGGTCTCCGAGCTTCAGGAAAAGGTCGTCTATATCAATCGCGTGGCGAAGGTCGTCAAGGGTGGACGGCGCTTCTCGCTGACCGCGCTCGTGGTCGTAGGTGACGGCGACGGAAACGTCGGTGTCGGCATGGGCAAGTCCGCGGAAGTGCCCATCGCCATCAAGAAGGGCATCGAGGACGCGAAGAAGAACATGTTCAAGGTGCCTGTCGCCGACGGCACCATCCCGCACGCCGTCATGGGCGAGTTCGGTGCCGGGAAGGTCATGCTCAAGCCGGCCAGCCCCGGTACGGGCATCATCGCCGGCGGTCCCGTGCGCGCGCTGATGGAGCTTGCGGGCATTCGCGACGTGCTCTCCAAGTCGCTCGGCAGCGACAACGCTTTGAACATGATCAAGGCCGCCGCCGAGGGCCTTAAGTCGCTCTCGAGTCCGGCCGATGTCGCGCGTCGTCGCGGCATGACGGTCGGCAAGATGTATGGCTGGGAGGAATAGTCGATGCCAACCAAGAAGGCAGCGGCGAAGACGCTCAAGGTGACGCAGGTGCGAAGCGGTATCGGCAGGCCTGCCGATCAGCGCGCGACCGTGCGGGCGCTTGGACTCAAGCGCATCAACGACACTGCGGAGCATGTCGACACGCCCGCTATCCGAGGCATGATCTTCAAGGTGAAGCACCTTGTGGAGGTCGAAGAGCTCTAGCCTGCCGGACGGGCATTGCGCCCGTCTCGCTCAGCTGGACATGAAGTCAGCCGGCGGCGAGCAGCCGGCACCGGGGGCGCACCCCGGCCGCGACAGAAGGAGTAGGAACGTATGCAGATCAACGATCTCTTCCCGGCGCCCGGTTCGCGCAAGAAGCGCAAGCGGGTCGGCCGAGGCAACGGGAGCGGACATGGCTCCACCGCCGGTCGCGGAGACAAGGGTCAGTTGTCCCGCGCGGGTGGCGGCAAGGGTCCCGGTTTCGAGGGCGGTCAGAACCCGCTCCACATGCGGATGCCTAAGCTCCCGGGCTTCAAGAACCGTTTCCGCACCGAGTACGCGATCGTGAACGTCTCACGGCTCGAGGAGGTATTCTCGGCGGGAGACGTCATCGACGTCGATTCCCTGTTCGAGAAGCGGATCGTCAAGTCCCGGACCGCGCCTGTGAAGGTGCTCGGTGATGGCGAACTGACGAAGTCCCTGACCGTGAAGGTCGACAGGGTTTCCGGGTCGGCCAAAGCCAAGATCGAGGCTGTCGGAGGGACGGTCGAGACGCTGTGATCACTGCAATCGCGAACGCGTTCCGAGTACCGGAGCTTCGCCGCAAGATCCTGTTCACGCTCACCATGATCGGTCTGTACCGCGTCGGCGCGCACGTGCCTGTGCCGGGAGTGAACGTCTCCGCGATCGCTGACCAAGTCCAGAACACGGCGGCCCTGGGCCTACTGAACCTGTTCTCGGGCGGTGCGTTGGAGAGGTTCGCGGTCTTCTCGCTGGGCATCATGCCCTACATCACGTCTTCGATCATCATGCAGCTCCTGCAGGGAGTCATCCCTAAGTTGGAGGCCTGGTCGAAGGAGGGCGAGTCCGGTCAGCGCAAGATCACTCAGATCACCCGCTACATGACCCTTGGCATCGCGCTGCTTCAGTCGCTGGGCTACCTCTCGATCTTCAAGCAGACCCTGGGCATGCAGCTCACGTTCGTGTATGGGGTGACGATCATCATCACGCTCATCGCGGGTACCGCCCTCATCATGTGGATGGGCGAGCTCATCACCCAGCGGGGTATCGGTAACGGCATGTCGCTGCTGATCTTCGCGAGCATCGTCGCCCGCTTCCCCTCCACGGTCGTGTCGTCCATCCAGTTGGGTAACCCGCTGATGGTCGTGTTGCTGCTCGTCGTAACGGTGCGTGGTCGTGGCCGCGATCGTCACGATGGAACGCGGTCAGCGCAGGGTGCCTGTCCAGTACGCTAAGCGCGTTGTCGGCCGCAAGGTGTACGGCGGCGCGGGGACCTACATACCGTTCAAGCTGAACGCCGCGAACGTCGTCCCGATCATCTTCGCGTCGGCGATCCTGTTCTTCCCGTCGCAGGTGCTCGCGCTGTGGCCGGGCGCTCCGGACGCCGTCAAGCAGGTCGGCAACATGCTCGCGAGCGGCTGGCTGCATAACGTGCTGTACTTCGTGCTGATCATCTTCTTCACCTACTTCTATACGGCCCTCATCTTCAACCCGATCGATCTCGCGGATAACCTCCGCAAGAACGGCGGGTTCATCCCGGGCGTGCGTCCGGGGTCGGCGACGGTGCGCTACATCGAGAACGTGATCAACAGACTCACGCTGCCGGGAGCTGTCTTCCTCGCCACGATCGCCATCGGTCCGACGTTGTTGTTCAGCCTCACCGAGGTACCGCTGCTCCAGGCATTCGGAGGAACATCGATCCTCATCATGGTGGGCGTTGCGCTCGAGACGATGACCCAGCTCGAGAGCCAGCTGAAGATGCGTCACTACGAAGGCTTCTTCAAGTAGACGGACTCTGGAAGGAGTGACCGATGAACCTCGTGCTTCTTGGCGCCCCCGGGGCGGGCAAAGGAACGCAGGCAGAGCGCATCATCGAGACGTTTGGTCTCGCGCATATCTCCACCGGTGACATCCTGCGAAAGGCCGTCGCTGACGCCACGCCTCTCGGCGTCGAGGCAAAGCGCTACATGGACGCCGGTGAGCTGGTGCCGGATGAGGTCGTGATCGGACTCGTGAAGGAGCGCTTGCAGCAACCCGACACCGGCAACGGCTTCATCCTGGACGGCTTTCCCCGGACTGTCGTTCAGGCGCAAGAGCTGGACAAAGCTCTGGACTCGCTCGGCAAGAAGATCGACTCGGCCGTCGCGATCGTCGTCGACCCGGAAGTGATCGTTGCGCGTCTGACGGCGCGCAGGACGTGCCGCGACTGCGGGAAGATCACCACGGCCTCGGCCCTCGTCGGCGGGGAGTGCCCCGTATGTGGTGGCGAGGCCTATCAGCGCGATGATGACAACGAGGCGACCGTGCGCAATCGGCTCGACGTGTACGAGCGCTCGACCGCTCCGCTCATCGACTACTACCGTTCGGCGGGAGTCCTGCACGAGATCGACGGTGATCGTCCGGTCGATTCGGTGTTCGCCGACGTCAAAGCAGCGCTGGAGGCCTAGACACTCCATCGTGATCGTTCAGAAATCACCTGCGGAGATCGAGATCATGAGAGAGGCCGGGCGGATAACCGCCCGGGCTCTCCGTCTCGTTGGGGACGCCGTCCGAACAGGCGTCCGAACGAGAGAGCTCGACGCGATAGCCGAGGCGGCGATCCGCGAACAAGGCGCGACGCCGGCCTTCCTGGGCTATCAGGGGTTCCCAGCGAGCATCTGCTCGTCGGTCAACGAGCAGGTCGTCCACGGCATCCCCGGGGACGTGCATCTCCGCGAGGGCGACATTCTCTCCGTGGACATCGGGGCCGTCTTCGACGGCTACTACGGGGACTCGGCCAAGACCTTCCCCATCGGCGAGGTCAGCGACGAGGCGGTGCGCCTCATGGATGCCACCGAACGGTCTCTTCAGGCCGGGATCGAGATGTGCATCGCCGGTAACCGGCTCTCCGATATCTCTCACGCGGTGCAGGTCGTCGCCGAGGGAGCGGGGTTCTCGGTCGTTCGCGAGTACGTGGGTCACGGGATCGGCCAAGCCATGCACGAGGAGCCGCAGATCCCGAACTACGGCCCTGCCGGAAAGGGCCCCGAACTGAAGCCGGGAATGGTCCTTGCCATCGAACCTATGATCAATGCGGGCGGCGCGGCTGTGAAGTCGCTGACGGACGGCTGGACGGTGGTGACGGTCGATTGCTCGCTGTCGGCACACTTCGAACACACGGTGGCGGTCACCGCGGACGGCCCGGCCGTCCTGACGGCTGAGTGAGCCGGGCATCAATGTCGGGTTTCAAACGTGCATGCTGCGAAAACAGTCAAGAAATGCGTGGACGCGACCATGAGTAGTCGTCTATACTACCCATTTGCGACTTCGTACGGATCAGGGAGATAACTGTTTGACTAAGCGCGAAGACTCCATCGAGATGGAAGGCACTGTCGTAGAGCCGCTGCCGAACGCGATGTTCCGTGTCGAGCTGGACAACGGCCACAAGGTGCTCGCTCACATCTCGGGCAAGATGAGGATGCACTACATTCGCATCCTGCCTGGCGACAAGGTCGTCGTGGAGCTGTCTCCCTACGATCTCACGCGAGGTCGTATCACGTACCGCTACAAGTAGGGTACGTTCCGAGGGGGTGTGGGACACACCCGGCTCCGTGTGAGCGACAACAACGCGCCTGCGGCTGGGCGTCGAGATAGAGCAAGGCAAGCACCGAAAGGGAAATCGATGAAAGTACGGCCTTCGGTCAAGAGAATGTGCGACAAGTGCAAGATCATCCGCCGCCATGGCCGGGTTCTCGTCATTTGCGACAATCCGCGTCACAAGCAGCGGCAGGGCTAGGCAGGAGGACAAGCATTGGCCCGTATCACTGGCGTCGACCTCCCGCGCGAGAAGCGCGTCGAGATCGGCCTGACCTACATCTTTGGCATTGGACTCACCACGAGCCAGCGGATCCTGCGCGAGACCGGCATCAACCCGGACACTCGCGTTCGCGACCTCACTGAAGAGGAGGTCGTTCGCCTTCGCGAGTACATCGACCGCAACTTCAAGGTCGAGGGCGATCTACGGCGTGAGGTAAGTCAGAACATCAAGCGCTTGATGGAGATCGGCTGCTATCGCGGCCTTCGCCACCGTCGCGGCCTTCCCGTCCGCGGTCAGCGCACGCATACGAACGCGCGCACCCGGAAGGGCCCGCGCCGCCAGATCGGCGCGAAGAAGAAGGGCAAGTAGGCGATGGCTGCGAAGAAGAAGACCGCTCGCACCCGGCTCAAGCGCAGCGAGCGCAAGAACATCACCGTTGGACAGGCTCACATCAAGAGCACGTTCAACAACACGATCGTCACCATCACCGATACGGCAGGCAACGTGATCTCCTGGCAGTCGGCTGGGACCGTGGGCTTCAAGGGCTCGCGCAAGTCGACGCCGTTCGCCGCGCAGATGGCCGCTGAGGCTGCTGCGAAGATGGCGCAGGAGCACGGTCTGCGGAAGGTGTCCGTGTTCGTGAAGGGACCCGGTTCAGGCCGGGAGACGGCAATCCGCTCGCTCCAGGCTGCTGGTCTGGAGATCGCGAGCATCCAGGATTGCACCCCCATCCCGCACAACGGCTGCCGGCCGCGCAAGCGCCGCCGCGTGTAGACACTGGAGGAAATCGAACAATGGCTCGATACACCGGGGCGGATTGCCGACTGTGCCGCCGCGAAGGCATCAAGCTGTTCCTGAAAGGCGACCGCTGCTACACCGACAAGTGCGGTGTAGAACGCAGGCCATACCCTCCGGGGCAGGCCGGAAAGAAGCGGCCTCGGGACAGTGAGTACCGCGTTCAGCTTCGCGAGAAGCAGAAGGCGAAGCGCGTATATGGCGTGCTCGAGAAGCAGTTCCGCAACTACTACGGCCTCGCCAGCCGCCAGACTGGCATCACTGGTGAGAACCTGTTGCGCCTGCTCGAAAGCCGCCTGGACAACGTCGTCTACCGTCTTGGCTTCGCCAAGTCGCGTGACGAGGCCCGTCAGGTCGTGCGTCACGGTCACGTAGCCGTGAACGATCGCCGTGTCGACATCCCGTCCTACCGGGTTCGTCCCGGGGACACCGTCGCTGTCGGTGCCAAGGCGAGGGACCTGCTCGTCATCAAGACGTCGCTCGTCGCATCCGAGAAGATCGAGGTTCCCGGATGGCTGGAAGTCGACATAGAGAAGCTGTCAGGCAAAGTACTGTCGCTTCCGGAGCGCGAGCAGATCGACGCGCCCGTGAGGGAACAGCTCATCGTCGAGCTGTACTCCAAGTAGGACCGCGCCGAGAACAGCCAAGGAGGCTTCCTATATGACAGAGTTCATGCGCCCCCAGGTCACGGTCGATCGCATCGACGACCGGGTCGCACGCTATATCGTCGAGCCGCTCGAACGCGGTTTCGGCTACACGCTGGGCAACTGCATGCGCCGCGTGCTTCTCTCCTCCCTTCAGGGGGCGGCTGCAACGTCGATCCGTGTCGAAGGCGTCCAGCACGAGTTCACTGCGATCGACGGAGTCCGCGAGGACGTCACTGACGTCGTGCTCAACGTGAAGGGCCTCGTCTTTCGCGAGTCCGACATCGGTGCGGAGGACGCAGTCGCGACGCTTTCGGCGTCGGGACCCGCTGTCGTCACCGGAGCGGACCTGCGCGTGCCCGCCGAGTTCGAGCTCGTTAACCCGGATCACGTCATCGCTACGCTCAACAAGGGCGCCAAGCTGGAGATGAGCGTGCGCATCGGCGTGGGCCGCGGATACGTCTCGGCCGACCGCAACAAGCGTGCGGACGATCCGATTGGCGTCATCACGGTCGATTCGCTGTTCAGCCCGGTCATGCGCTGCACATACATGGTCGAGAACACGCGTGTCGGACAGCGCACCGACTACGACAAGCTCACCCTAGAGGTCGAGACCAATGGAGCGATCGATCCCGGCGACGCGGTTGCGCGCGCGGGACGCGTCGTCGATGAACACGTCATGCTCTTCGTCGAACAGGCCGTTCAGGAACTGCCCGAGGAGGGCATCTTCTCGGCGGCCGTGGACGAGGCCGACAGCGTTCTGGACACGCCCATCGAGGAGCTGGACCTGTCGGTTCGCTCGTACAACTGCCTCAAGAGGCAGGGCGTGAACACCATCGGTCAGCTCACCGAGTGCTCGGAAGCCGACCTTCTCAACATCCGCAACTTCGGGGCGAAGTCCATCGAGGAAGTCAAGGACAAGCTCCAGGGCATGGGCCTCGGGCTCAAGCAGTAACGGGAGATCGCTCAAGATGAGACACCTGAAGAAAGGGCGCAAGCTGGGCACCGACGCTAGCCACACGAAGGCTATGCTGAGGAGCCTCGCGATAGCGCTGTTCACGAGCGAGCGCATCAAGACCACCGAGGCACGCGCCAAGGAAATGCGCCCGCTGGTCGAGAAGATCATCACGTGGGGCAAGAAGGGCGACGTCCATTCTCGCCGCCTCGCGATGGCCGAGCTCGGCGACAAGGAGCTCGTTCACAAGATCTTCGCCGACATCGCACCGCGCTTTGCCGACCGCGAGGGTGGATACACGCGTATCCTCAAGCTCGGTCCCCGCAAGGGCGACGCTGCTCCGATGGTCATCATGGAGCTGGTCGACTAACAGTTCGCTCCCAGCGCCGAACTGCGCTGGTGACGTAGTATGAAAGGGCCCCGCGCGTCGGGGCCCTTGTCATGCCTCGGCACGACGATCGCGCAACACGCCCCAGCCGCCTGGCCGCAGGAAGCGCCCACTCGAGGTCGCATGATCAAGTTCACCGACGTCAGCTTCGAATACCCTGTCCCGGGCGGGTCGGTCTCTGCTCTGCGCGGAGTCTCCTTCGTGCTCGAGCGAGGAGAGACCCTCGCGGTGGTGGGAGCGAACGGGTCCGGGAAGTCGACTCTCGCTCAGCTCACGAACGGGCTGCTGATGCCGTCGGCGGGTCGCATCGAAGTCGATGGCGTCGACACTCGGACCGGAGGCGACATCTGGGAGGTCAGACGCCGAGTAGGCGTCGTGTTCCAGAATCCCGACAACCAGATCGTCGGTACCGTCGTTGAGGAAGACACCGCATTCGGACCCGAGAACCTCGGCATGCCGCCCGAGGAGATCGGTCGACGCGTAGCCGAGGCGTTGAACGCCGTCGGCCTCACGGGATTCGAGCGGCGCGAACCACATCTTCTGTCCGGCGGCCAGAAGCAGCGCCTCGCGCTTGCCGGCACTCTGGCGATGGAGCCGGACTACCTCGTGTTGGATGAGCCGACGTCGATGCTCGACGCCGAGGGCCGTGCCGACGTTCTGGCGGTGCTCGACTCCCTTCGAGACCGGTCGCACGGTGTGTTGCACATAACGCACGACCTTGCCGACGCCGCACGCGCCGACCGCGTGCTCGTGCTGTCTAAGGGGGAGAGCGCCTTCCTCGGCTCGCCGAACGCACTGCTCTCCCAACCTGAGAACCTGGAGGGCTGGGGGCTCGGACTGCCGACGCTTGGAGGGCTCGGCGCCGAGCTTCGCGCTCGCGGAGTGGACCTGCCGATAACGGCGCTCGATCCCGACAGCCTGGTGAGATCGCTGTGTCGCTCCAACTGAAGGGCGTGAGCTACGTCTACGCGGCCGGTCAGCCGTGGCAGCAGGCTGCGCTAGCGGACGTGTCGCTGACTGTGGAGACGGGCGAGATGGTACTCGTGGTCGGCGCCACGGGCTCAGGCAAGTCCACACTGCTCAGGATCGCTGCCGGATTGCTCGCACCTTCATCAGGTGAAGTGCTTCTTGATGGGGACTCAGTCTCGTCGGCGACACGCGGAACCGGCGTCGGCATCGTCTTCCAGGATCCGGAGTCGCAGCTCTTTGCCGAGACCGTGGTCGAAGACGTCGCCTTCGGACCGATGAATACCGGTCACGCCAAGCCGGAGGCGATCCAGCTTGCTCGCGAGGCGTTGGAGCAGGTGGGGCTCGATCCGAGCCTCTTCGCCGAGCGTTCGCCCTTCGGGCTCTCGGGCGGAGAAGCCAGGCGTGCCGCGCTCGCGGGCGTGCTGTCGATGCAGCCGAGATACGTGTTGGCCGACGAACCCACCGCGGGTTTGGATGCGTCGGGCCGCGCGGCGGTCGGACGCATACTGACCGCGCTTCGCGAGAGAGCCGGCGTCGTGGTGGTCACGCATGATGCCGAGCAGTTTCTCGATGACGCCGATACCGTGCTCGTTCTGCGTGAGGGTCGCACGGCATTCCAAGGTTCGGTCGACGCGTTGCTCGAGAACGCCGATGCGTTGTCCCGCCAGGGTCTCCGGCCACCGCCGCTCGTCGACGTGCAGCTTCAACTTCGCGCGCGCGGTCTTGCGTTGCCCCGGCTCTCACTCGATACCAGCCGGGTCGCGGCGGACGTCGCAGCTGCGCTGGCCGGCCCGGGAGCGGCTCCATGTCTGGAGCCTGACAGATGAGCATCCCCGTCCCCTTTGGCCAGTACGTGCCCATCGACTCACCCGTGCACCGTCTCGAGGCGAGGGCCAAGCTCGGATTGACGCTGGCCTATACGGTGATGCTCTTCTCGGTTGATTGGTTCCTTGGCCTTACGCTCGCCGCTGTGTTCGCGGCAATCGCCGTCGCGGCGTCGCGCGTGCCGCTTGCCATCGTTGTCCGAGGTCTTAAGGCGATCACGTTCCTTCTCGTGTTCACGATCGTCGTTCATGCGTTCAAGTGGAATCCCGCGACGGTCTCGATAGTCCGTGTGGGGCCGATCGCCATCGACGGCGCCGGCTTGCTCCAGGGCCTCTTCTTCGGACTGCGCGTACTGCTTCTCGTCCTGGGCACGTCGCTCATCACGTTGACGACCTCACCGGTCGCGCTGACCGACGGGCTTGAGCGCCTCATGAAGCCGCTGGAACGTGTCCGTTTCCCCGCTGGTGACGTTGCGATGATGCTGACGATCGCGCTGAGGTTCATTCCGACGACCGCCGAGGAGGCCGAGAAGATAATCGTCGCCCAGAGCGCGCGTGGCGCCCGCTTCGACTCTCGCGGTCCGATTTCGCGCGCGCGCGCGTACATACCGGTCCTCATCCCGCTGTTCGTGTCACTGTTCAGAAGGGCCGACGATCTTGCGATCGCCATGGAGTCCCGGTGCTATCGTGGCGGCGTCGGGCGCACCAAGTACAAACAGAGTCGACTTGTGACCGCGGACTGGATCGTGCTCGCAATCGGCGTGCTGCTCATGACCGCCGTCGGTGTTCTCGCCTGAATCGGGAGGTCGCCCTGCGTGGACCCTATAGACGAACCGCTCGGCCGCCACGTTCTTGCGCTCACGGTCGAATACGACGGCTCGGCGTTCGCGGGCTTCGCAAGGCAACCAGGCCTCGAGACCGTGCAAGGCCGTATCGAGGAAGCATTGAGCACCCTTCTGCGGCGCGACGTCGAAACCGTGGGCGCTGGCAGGACCGATGCCGGAGTCCACGCGTTGGGCCAGGTCGTGAGCTTCGACGCGACCGGGGAGGAGCCCGATGGGGCATCGCTCGCTCGCTCCCTCACGGCGCTCGCCGGTCCCGGCATCGCGGTGCGCGACGTCCGCAGGGCGCGCGTTGGGTTCAGCGCGCGCTTTGACGCTCTGAGCCGCGAATACCGGTATCGGCTCGTTCCAGGAAGCGTTCCGCCGGTGTTCCTGGCTGCTCACTCGTGGTGGACCAAAGGCGAGCTGGATCTCGCAGCGATGCGCGACGCCGCGCGCCATCTTGTGGGCGAGCATGATTTCCGGTCCTTCTGTGTGACCCAGAGCTCCCTCGACAAGCGCACAGTGCGCAGGGTCGACTCAATCGAACTGGCTGAAGAGGTCGAGCTGGGCGAAGCCTGTCTGATCGTGCGAGTCGTCGGCAACGCGTTCCTCCATTCGATGGTACGCGTCATCGTCGGCACGCTCGTTCCGGTCGGGCTTCACACGCGCGAGGCCGCGTGGACGCGAGAGGTCCTCGCCGCGCGCGACCGCGCGGCAGCGGGCCAGACTGCCCCCGCGCGAGGCTTGACGCTCTGGCATGTCGACTACCCCGACGAGGTGTGGCTGTAGGCCGGAGTGAGTGGTGCCCGAGGCCGATTCTCGCGGGACACGGTCGCGTCGCCTACCCGTGGGGATTTCACGCACCGGCGGCTTCGGGTAGGTACCTTTCGGCAGCGGAAGCACAACGGGACACCACCAGTGTAGGAGGCGACCATGCCGGACTCACCCATCACCCGCGGATTCTTCGGCAAGCGGCGCGAGACGCAGTCGGACGCGGCAGGGCGCGTTCCGCCTGGTCAGTACGTCGTGCAGGACTTCCCGGTGCTGTCGGCGGGACCCACTCCCCACACGCCTCTCTCCGAGTGGACCTTCAGCGTGGAGGGCCTCGTGAAAGAGCCTGTCCGCTGGACGTGGGAGGACTTCCTGGAACTGCCGGCACAAGCGTGGACAGCCGACATCCACTGCGTGACCAAGTGGACGAAGCTCGACACGAGGTGGCGAGGAGTCTCTCTGGACACGGTGCTGGACCATGTCCAGATCGACGACGGCGCCACGTTCGTCACGGCATTCAGCGACGGCGGCTATACGACCAATCTCCCGCTGAATGAGGTCGTCGGCGGCCGGGCCTTCGTCGCATTCGAGTACGATGGCGCGCCGCTGGAACCGGTGCACGGAGGCCCAGCACGACTCGTCGTGCCACATCTGTACTTCTGGAAGAGCGCGAAGTGGGTTCGCGGCATTCGCCTGATGGACCAGGACGTATCCGGGTTCTGGGAGTCGCTCGGCTACAACGATCACGGCGATCCGTGGAGGGAGGAGCGCTATCAGGGTGACTGACTTCGACGAACCCCTGGACTGGCAGATCGCCACTGTGACGGGCATCCGTCGAGAGACGGATCGCGTGAAGAGCATCACCTTGAGACTGCCGGAGTGGAGGCGGCACCGTCCGGGGCAGCACTACGACATCCGCTTGACGGCACCGGACGGCTACCAGGCCGAACGCAGCTACTCCGTGGCCTCTGAGCCGGAGCGCGATGGGGAGATAGATCTGACCGTCGAGAAGATCGAAGACGGCGAGGTCTCTCCGTATCTGCACGACGTGCTTCTAGAAGGCGACATGTTCGAGGTGCGGGGCCCGATCGGCGGCTACTTCGTCTGGGAGGCCGCCCTCCAGCCGCCGGCGCTGCTCGTCGCGGGAGGCTCGGGCGTGGTCCCGCTGATGGCGATGATCCGGCACCGGGCCGCCGTGCGCTCCCCGGTGCGCACGCGACTGCTCTATAGCGTTCGAACGCGGGCTGACATCATCTACCGCGACGAGTTGGACGCTCTCCATCGCCAAGGAGACGGCTTCGGTTGCACCTGCACCCTCACAAGGGAGACTCCTGCAGGCTGGACAGGGTACACGAGGCGGATAGACGCCACGATGCTACGCGAGGTTTCCGAAGGACTCGGTCCGGCGCCCGACTGCTACGTCTGCGGGCCGACGGCGCTCGTCGAGGCGGTTGCCGAGGCACTCGTAGCGAGCGGCTTTCGGCCGGCGCAGGTACGGACCGAGCGATTCGGGCCCACCGGGACGTAGCGGTTCAGGAAGATCCAGTTGCGAATTGCAGAGAGCGGAGGAACCTTGACCGAAGCGAGGGATATGGATCGAAACCGGGAGTTGATGGTGGACGGGAACGCCGTCGCCGGTCTGCTGAGGTCGGTCTTCGGCGTCGAGATGACCACCTCGCAAGCGCGATGCGCAAACTGCGGCGAGATCTCTCAGTTCGGCGGTCTTCTCGCGTACACGCACGCGCCGGCCGTGGTTCTGAGATGCCCGTTCTGCGAACACGTCGTGGCCCGCGTGTCCAACACGCCGCATGGCGCGTACGTCGACCTCCGTGGGTCCACCTATCTGCGGATGGGGTAGGGATCGCGGACCGCCGAGCGTGCGGTTGGGCAGCCGTTGAAGCCGCGATTCCGCTGGTCGTCGGCGTGCGTGCGGACGATGGACACGCCCGGCACCGTTGGTTATTGACGCACCTCTCCCTCGCGGCTAAAGTATAGGGGTTCGCGCCAAGGCCCCGTGAAACCATGGACGAACAACCCCTGTTCAGCACTAATGGAGGTCGTGAGTTGAAGACCTACTATGCAAAGCCCCACGAGGTCGAGCGCGAGTGGCTCGTCGTCGATGCGACCGATCTGGTACTCGGTCGTCTCGCGAGCGAGGTAGCCAAGATCCTCAAGGGCAAGCACAAGCCGACGTACACGCCCCACGTGGACACCGGCGATTTCGTGATCGTCGTCAACGCTTCCAAGATCCGCCTCACCGGTAACAAGGCCACGCAGAAGGCGTACTTCAGCCACAGTGGGTACCCGGGCGGCCTCAAGGAAGTCTCGTACGCTCGCATGATGGCGAAGGACCCTCGGCGCATCGTCGAGAAGGCCGTCAAGGGCATGCTTCCGAAGAACACGCTCGGCCGGAAGATGGGCATGAAGCTCAAGGTCTATGCCGGCCCCGAGCATCCGCATCAGGCACAGAAGCCGCGTCAGATCACGCTGGAGGCATAGCGCATGGCTGAGAACAAGGCAGTCTACTGGGGTACCGGCCGGCGCAAGACCTCGGTCGCGCGCGTGCGTCTGACACCCGGCGAGGGCACCTACACCGTCAACGGCCGGCCGGCCGCGGACTACTTCGGCCGCGAGGCGCTCGTGACCTTCATCGAGCAGCCCCTTCGCGCAACCGAGACGATCGGCCGCTTCGACGTTATCGCCAAGATCCACGGCGGCGGCATCTCGGGTCAGGCCGGCGCGCTGCGTCACGGCATCGCCCGCGCGCTGCTCGAGGCGAGCGACGAGTACCGCGGCGAGCTCAAGAAGGCCGGTCTTCTGCGCCGCGACCCCCGAATGGTCGAGCGCAAGAAGTACGGCCTGAAGAAGGCCCGCAAGCGCCCGCAGTTCTCGAAGCGCTAGGGACAGCAGGCCGCATCAGCACCATCCGGGGCTCGCCGAATGCGGCGGGCCCCGATTTGCATTCTGGCCTCCGCCCGACGGCTCCGGGGCGAGCGAAGGAGACAGCATATGAGCACACGGCTCTTCGGCACCGACGGAGTGCGCGGCATCGCGAACAGCGAACTCACGCCGGAGCTCGCCTTCAGACTCGGGGAGGCTGCGGGGCACTTCCTCGGCGATAAGGGCCGAGGGCGCATTGTGGTTGGGCGGGACACGCGCCGCAGTGGCGAGATGCTGGAGGCCGCGTTGGTTGCGGGCATCTGTGCGGGAGGCGCGGACGCTCTCCTTGCCGGCATCATACCCACGCCCGGAGTGGCGCTCCTGACGCGCGAGCTGGAGTGCGACGGCGGCGTTGTCATCTCCGCGTCGCACAATCCGCCCGAGTACAACGGGATCAAGTTCTTCAGTCGGGACGGCTTCAAGCTGCCGGACGAGGTCGAGGACGAGATAGAGGAGTTCACCGTCTCCTCGCGCGATTGGGAGCGTCCCACGGGACGCGGCGTCGGCCAGACGGTCCCTCTCGCCGACGGGGTGGAGCGCTACGTCGCGCACGCCGTCGGGACCATCGAGGGAGACCTGACCGGGCTGAAGATCGCCGTGGACTGCGGGCACGGGGCTGCCGCGGTTGCCACACCCGAGGCATTCCGAAGGCTTGGCGCCGACGTGGTCTCGATCAACTGCGATTGGGACGGCATGGACATCAACGTGGGGTGTGGTTCCACTCACGTGGAGAAGGTGGCCGAACTCGTGCGAGCCGGGGGATTCGATCTGGGCATCGCTCATGACGGTGACGCCGATCGTGTCATGGCCGCCGATGAAGCAGGTGAAGAAGTCGACGGCGATGTCATGATGGCGGTCTGCGCGGTGGACTTGAAGCAACGCGGCCACCTGGCGAAGAACGTAGTCGTTTCCACAGTCATGGCGAACCTCGGCTTCGACGTGGCGATGCGTGAGCAGGGCATAGCCGTCATAAAGACCAAGGTCGGGGACCGCTACGTCCTCGATCAGATGCGTACCTCAGGCGCGGTCCTCGGCGGCGAGCAATCGGGCCACATCATCTTCATGGACCACAACACGACGGGAGACGGTCTGGTCACTGCGCTTCAGCTGGCTGCGGTCGTCAAGCGCACCGGACAAGCCCCTGTCACGGCTCCGAGCAGTCATGACTCGCTATCCGCAGGTGCTCGTGAACGTTCCCGTGAAGGACAAGGCACGCCTCACCACGAGCCATGTCGTGGCCGACGCGGTGCAGCATGCCGAGGAAGAGCTGGGCGGGGACGGGCGCGTGCTCGTGCGGGCATCCGGGACCGAGCCGCTCGTGCGCGTCATGGTGGAAGCACGAGAGGAATCGGTCGCTCATGCCATGGTCGACCGTCTCGTCGAGACCGTGCGTGTCGAGCTGGGCTGATTTCGCCGTGGAGGCAGGAATGGATGAAGCACGTCTGGAGTTCGCGAACGGTTCGCTGAACCCCGCCGAACTCTCGGCGGCCTTTGCTTCGATGGCGGCCGATATCACGTTCGTGGACGCCGAAGGCGTCGTGAAGTACTTCTCGGAGTACCGCATATTCTCACGTCCGGCGGAGTGCTTGGGGCGCGATGTCCTCGAGTGCCACAGCGAGACGACCAGGTCCGGTATCGCACGGATGCTCTCCGAGTTCGCGTCGGGCTGGCGCGACGAGGCGTTCTTCGCCGGGGAGAAGGACGGCCGCGAAGTGCAGGTTCGGTACGTGGCACTCCGCGACGCGGAAGCCCGGTATCTCGGGTGTCTCGAGATCGCTCAGTGGGCCGATTCGCAAGCCGGGGAAGCGTCGGAGTGACATCCCTGTACCGCCCAACCGAATGTCAGACACTGTCTGTAGCGTTCATTCCTGCTCAGGTGTAGACTCGGCCCGAAGCACCATTGGGGACCGCGTCGGTGTTGCACCGCGCGCATCGGCGCATCGTACTCTTCACTTGCTGCCGGGCAGGGGGAGTCATCATGCAGGCGATCGGATCTGTCGTCGCAAGCATTCTCGGCCGTGGGCATTGTTGTGTCGCGCGCCGACTCACAGTGCTGATGGCGTTGCTGGCGTTGATGCCTTGGCGCTTCCTGCGACCAGCGCGTGGGCGGCGATCACTACAGGCAACACGTACGGCACGTGGTGGACAAGTGCCGACACGGCTGGCGGCAGCATGACGAGTCTAGCCATCGCCAAGCCCTCGGGGACCGCTCAGTGGGACCTTCTCCTAGCGGTAGTTGACTCGAATGGGGCGCCTCATTCGCTTGCCGGGTGGACCTCCGTGGTCGCGACGCAGAACGTGCGCCACCAACCCGGATTCGAACTACGTGACCATCTACTACAAGGTGGTGTCATCCGCCTCCGAGCCGATTTCCTACAACATCACGACCACCTCGGCGACGAGGATCGCAGCGACTATCCAGCGCTTCTCCGGCGTGGACACGGTCACGCCGATCACGATGACACAACGGCATCGGCTACAGCCTGAACACCGGGACGATCGCCGGACTCACGACCACTCAAACGCTGACGGCGACGAGCCTTTCCAGCGTTCAGTCAGGCGGCATGCTCGTCGCCACCTTCTGTCCGTGCATGGCCGGCTCTCAATACGGCCCGGCCCCCGTCGGGATGACCCAGGGTGCATGGGAGAAGCACGGCACCTCTGCCGACAATCCGTACATCAACACGTTCTACCAGCAATTTCCTGGCGGAGGTACCACGGGGAACCGGACCGTGACGTGGAGACAACTCAGCTCCCGTCAGACGTTCTGGGCCGCGTCCTTGATCGCGCTCAACGCGGGCGGGGTGGCTAACAACCCACCAGTCGCGAACAACGACGCCTACTCGACCGGAGAAGACACCCAGCTGACCGTTGGCGCTCCCGGTGTCCTTGCGAACGACACCGACCCCGATCTCGATCTCTTGACCTCAACGATTCTTGCCGGGCCCACGAACGGGTCCCTGCTTCCTCTTGGCCTTGGCCTGAACGGCTCATTCGTCTACACGCCAAACGCGGACTTCAACGGCGCGGATTCCTTCACCTACACCGTGTCGGACGGCAGGGGCGGTAGTGCCGTTGGCACTGTCAGCATCGATGTGACCCCGGCAAATGATCCGCCCGTGCGCGGCAGCGTCTCGATCTCCCCGGACCCGGCCTACACGAACGACACTCTGACAGCCACGCCATCGGGCTTCACCGATCCGGACGGCGATCCGCTCACCTACCACTACGCGTGGACCGTCAACGGCAACCCGGAGGGCACCGACAGCGCCACGCTCGACCTCTCGGTCGCCGGCAACGGCGACAAGGGCGACACCATCGAGGTCTCGGTCACGGCCTCGGACGGCAACGGCGGCACGAGTGGCGAAGCCTTAGACATCCTCGTGGTCGCCAACACGGCGCCGGTGGCCGGTACCACGGCGATCACGCCAAAGCCGGCCTACACCAACGACACCTTGACCGCCACGCCCACGGGCTTCACCGATGCCGACGGCGACCCGCTCATCTACGCGTACAACTGGACGGTGCAGAGCGTCCTCGTGGGCTGGGATCAGACGTTGGACATGTCGGCTCCGGGCTACGGCGATGCAGGCGAGTTCGTCCGAGTAGGCGTCTGGGCGGTGGACGACGACGAGACCTGGAGCGGACCGGCCTTCGACTCGCTTACAGTCGCCAACACGCCCCCGGTCGCGGGCGACGACTCGCTGTCGACCGCCGAGGACACCGCCAAGACCGTGGACGTGCTCGCGAACGACTCCGATGCCGACGGCGACCCGCTGACCGTCACCGGTGCGACGGACCCGACGCACGGCACGACGGTCGTCAATCCGGATGACACGATCACCTACACGCCGGACGCCGGCTGGTCGGGGACCGAGACGTTCGACTACACGATCTCGGACGGCAACGGCGGCACCGACACCGGCACCGTGAACGTCACGGTCACGGCTGCGGCCAACACGCCCCCGGTCGCGGGCGACGACTCGCTGTCGACCGCCGAGGACACCGCCAAGACCGTGGACGTGCTCGCGAACGACTCCGATGCCGACGGCGACCCGCTGACCGTCACCGGTGCGACGGACCCGACGCACGGCACGACGGTCGTCAATCCGGATGACACGATCACCTACACGCCGGACGCCGGCTGGTCGGGGACCGAGACGTTCGACTACACGATCTCGGACGGCAACGGCGGCACCGACACCGGCACCGTGAACGTCACGGTCACGGCTGCGGCGCCGGAGCCACCCACGGTGAGCACGCCGGCTTCTTCATCGTGGACGATCCTGGCTCTGGGCATCGTTGGACTGGGGCTGGTTATTCGGGGGGTAGCTCGGAAGACGAGCACTCGACACAGGTAGGGCCTATTCTTCAGCGCCATCTAGGTGCCCGGGTTGCGAGCCTGCCCGCTCGAGAACCCGGCACTTAGATGGCGCTGCCAACTCCGGGGCATTGCGGTTCTGTCGTCAGGTTGCAGTTGCTGCGTAATCCACAGCGCCCATAGTCCTTCTCAGTACGGTCGAGCATCCGGTGCTGATTGAGGGAGGTGGCGGCTATGTGTGGGAAGCGGCTCGAGACGTGCGCGATCCCGCTTGCGCTGCTGGGTCTGGCGGTATTCCTCGCTCCAGCGCAGCCGGCCCACGCGGGCGAGCGTCCCGTCAAGGCATCGTCGCTGATCTCCGCGACCACTCGCACGCCGACCCCGCCAGCTGAGCCGCACCGTCGCGGTCACCCCGTTCGACGCCACGAAGAGGTCGCCTTTACGGCCGAGGACGGCGGTACGCGTCTACGTGCAGCAACCAACTCGAACATGCTCGGATCCGCAGCGGATGCATTCCGTCCCGCCGGGACCTTATCGTACGGGACGGTCGTGGTTGACGAGGCGCTGGTCCGCCGCGCCATCATGTCCGAGAGTCGTTCAGAGCGCGGTCCGCCGACTGGTTCGAGCCGGGCAGTGGCGCAGCCATAATGCACCCACACAAGGGGGCGGCCGGAGGCGGCCGCCCCTCTTGCTCGGAGCGTTCTCAGCAAATGGGCGTGCCCCTGTGACACCGGACCGTCACCGGGGCACGCCCGCTGGGCTGGTACAATACACCCGCGTTCAGGTATCGCCCCGCGAGACGACGTTGGGCGACTGCGCAACCGGACGAAGGGAGTGCCTGCGACACTGCGCACGAAGAAGCGCCGGGCCTGTGCGGCGATTGGCGCAGGTGACGAGGTGAGGACCGATCGAGGGATTCGGCGGATGGTCCTCCGGCCCGCCGGGGTCGTGACGATGTCGACAAAGCCCACCGGCAACGGTGGAGACAAAGCGGCATCGACCCGGTGTACGACCTCCAGGGACGTTTCCGTCCCGCACCGCTGCACGTTTCGTCGCTGCGGCCACGCTTGCGCTAACGGCGCGAGTCTTCAGTCACACCCACGGCCTTCAGGAGGTCTGCGCGTATGTGCGGAATCGTTGGATACGTTGGTCCACGTCAGGCGAGTGATGTCCTTCTGCGTGGTCTCGCCAGGCTCGAGTACCGAGGCTACGACTCGGCCGGAGTCGCGATCATCGAGGACGACACCCTCTCCGTGGTTCGGCGGGTGGGCAAGCTCGTCAATCTCAGCAATGCCGTCGAGTCATCACCCGTTCCGGGCACGATCGGCATCGGCCACACTCGATGGGCGACGCACGGAAAGCCAAGCGAGGAGAACGCTCACCCCCACAGCGACTGTACGGGCCGGATAGCGGTGGTCCACAACGGCATCATCGAGAACTACTCGGAACTGCGCGAGGAGCTCGCTGCGGCGGGCCACATACTGAGTTCGGAGACGGACACCGAGACCATCGCTCACCTGGTCGAGAGCTACTACGAAGGCGACCTCACCGAGGCGGTGCGCCATGCCCTCAAGCTGCTGCACGGCAGCTACGCGATAGCCGTGCTGCACCGTGACGAGCCTCAGACCATCGTCGCGGCCAGACAGGACTCTCCGTTGATCATCGGGCTCGGTGAAGACGAGAACATCGTCGCGAGTGATATCCCCGCGGTCCTGGAGTACACGCGCAAGGTGCTCGCGCTCAGAGATGGCGAGGTGGCCACGGTCACCCCGGACTCGGTGGGCGTGACCGATGTGGAGGGCTGCGAGGTAGTCCCGGAAGTCCTCGAGGTCGAATGGGACCTCGATGCCGCCGAGAAGGGCGGCTTCGACGACTTCATGCTCAAGGAGATCTTCGAGCAGCCCAAGGCGATCCGAGAGACGCTTCGTGGCCGCATGGGCGATGACGGCGTGATCCAGCTGTCCGAACTGGCCATGACCTCGGCCGAGGTCGGCGCCATCTCTCGAGTGTTCATCACCGCGTGCGGTACGTCGTATCACGCCGGCATCGTGGCGAAGAACCTGATCGAGGCGTGGGCGCGCATCCCGGTCGAAGTCCAGGTCTCGAGTGAGTTTCGGTATGGGGATCCGATCGTGGACGACGAGACGCTCGTCGTTGCCATCACCCAATCCGGCGAGACGGCGGACACTCTCGCGGGAGTGCGCGAGGCGCGCGAACGCGGCGCCAGGGCGATTTCCATCACGAACGTCGTCGGGTCTCGCGTGACTCGCGAGAGCGACGGTGTGATCTACACTCACGCCGGTCCCGAGATCGGCGTGGCCGCGACGAAGACCTTCTCGGCACAGATCGCCGCGCTCTACGTCCTCGCGCTGAAACTCGCGCAGTGCAGAGCCTCGCTACCCCAAGGCAGGATAGAGGCCCTGTGGGAGGAGATCTCGGCGATGCCCGAGATCGTCGAATCGGTCCTCTCGGAGGTAGAGCACATCAAGGCGTGCGCAGACGTGTACAAGGACGTGTCCTCGTCACTCTTCCTCGGCAGGGGCATCGGCGTGCCCGTTGCGATGGAAGGCGCACTCAAGCTGAAGGAGATCAGCTACATCCACGCCGAGGCATACGCCGCGGGAGAGATGAAGCACGGCCCCATCGCGCTGATCACGCCGGAGGTCCCGGTCGTCGTGGTGGCCACGCAAGGACGTACCTACGAGAAGGTCGTCAGCAACATCCAGGAAGTGCGTGCGCGCGGTGCCGAGGTGATCGCCGTCGCCACGCATGGAGATGAGGACATCCTGAGACACGCCGAGCACGCGCTTTACGTGCCCAGGACGAGCGAACTGCTGTCCGCGATCCCTGCGACCGTGCCGCTGCAGCTGCTGTCCTACTACATCGCGAAGTTCCGCGGCTGCAACGTGGATCAACCACGAAACCTCGCCAAGTCGGTTACGGTGGAGTGAGCGCGATCGAGCGGAGCGGCTACAGCGAGCCGAGCGAAGCACGAGGGAACTCAAGAGGAGAGCGCGTGATCACCGGACTTGGTGTCGATATCGTCGAGATCGATCGGATGCGCGCTGCCCTCGAGAGGCATCCTCGGATGAAGGAGCGACTCTTCTCCGCCGAGGAACGCCAGTACTGCGACAAACGCAACCGGCCAGAGATCCACTACGCGCTCCGCTTCGCCGCCAAGGAAGCGGTCCTCAAGGCGCTCGGATCCGGCTTCTCGGGTATGCGCTTCACCGACGTCGAGGTTGCGCGCGATTCGTCCGGCCGGCCGACGCCCGTGCTCAAAGGCCGCGCTGCCCAGCTCGCCGAGGACCACGGCGTACTCGAGATGCACCTGTCGCTGTCGTTCACTCATACGACCGCAGTCGCCTCGGCCGTCGCCATCACCGAAGATCGTCGGCCGAAGCCGAAAGCCAGAACAGGTCGATCCGAAGGCAGAACTCGCCGCGGCCTTCAAAGATGCCCGTAGCATGCTGGACGGGCTGTCGGTCGAGGAGCGAACCGCGTGCGACGGTGAAGCGGTTCAGGAGGATCGATGATTCGCGCCCTCACTGCCTCGCAGATGCGACTCGCCGAGGAACGGACGGTGGCGGAGCAAGCGGTCGGACTTGGCGACCTCATGGAGCGGGCGGGAGCAGGGCTCGCTCGAGAGACCGCGGCACGCGTGCCCGAAGGTCGGATCGCGGTCCTCGCCGGAGGTGGGAACAATGGCGGCGACGGCTGGGTTGCGGCGCGCGTGCTCCATCAGATGGGGCGCGACGTGCACGTCTTCAGTACGCGCACGATAGACGACCTGTCGGGCGCAGCGGCTGGCGCGGCGAGCGCTGCCATCCAGAGCGGCGTTCGCTTCAGTCCGCATCCTCAGGCAGGCCCTCCGGTCGTCGAGCTCATGGGCTTCGCCGGCGCGATCGACGCGTTGCTCGGAATCGGGATCGCCGGGCCCGTTCGTCCTGAGTTGGTGCCGTGGATCGAAGCCAGCAACGCTGCCGGCATCTTCGTCATCGCCGCTGACGTGCCGAGCGGCGTGGACGCGGACACCGGACGCACCGACGGCCCCGCTGTCCAGGCGGACGTCACGGTCACCTTCGGCGCGTTGAAGGTTGGTTTGGTGCAGTACCCCGGCGCCGGACTCGCAGGGGAGATCGTTCTCGAGGACATCGGTATACCTTCTCACCTGCTCTTATTGGATGAGACACCGGAGATATGGACGCCGGACGAGTATGCCGCGTCGCTTCCGATCCCCCGGCCCGACGACCACAAGAACCTGCGCGGCAGGGTGCTCGTTGTCGCCGGCTCGGGCGCGTACCCGGGTGCGGCGATCCTTGCGGCGCAGGGCGCTCAGCGGATGGGCGCCGGGTACGTGACGCTCGCGGTACCGGATTCCGCCGTGGCCGCAGCTCGGGCCCATCTGACGTCGGCAGTGGTTGTCGGCATGGCCGAGAACCAGACGCGCACATTCGCCTCCAAGGATGCCGAGCGCCTGCTCGGCCTCGCGAACGAACACGACGCGGTAGTCCTCGGGCCCGGCCTGACGGTGGCGCGCGGAGCGGTCGTCGTGGCGCGCACGTTGATCTCCCGTCTGCCTCACCCCCTCGTCGTGGATGCGGACGCACTCAACGCACTCGTCGACGCGACGCCGCTTCTAGCCGAACGCTCGGCGCCGACGGTCATCACGCCGCACCCGGGTGAGGCCGGCAGGCTCCTCGGGATCTCGACCCAGGAGGTGCAGGCCGATCGCATCGCGAAAGCGCGCGGCCTCGCCCTCGGCGACACGGTATGCGTGCTGAAGGGCGCGGGCACCGTGATAGCCGGAGCCGGGCGATGCGTGGTGAACACGTCGGGCAGCGTCGCGCTCGCAACGGCGGGGACCGGCGACGTCCTCGCAGGCATGATCGGCACGCTGCTGGCGCAGGGTGCGCCGGCACTTGAGGCAGGGGCACTCGGTGTGTACCTGCACGGACGCGCAGGCGAAGTGGCGGCTGAGCTGCTGACGCCTCTGTGCGTCCGTGCGGAGGACGTGTACGAACACATTCCGGACGCCGTCGCGGAACTCCTCGGCGATTGGTGACCTCGCGCGAGGCTGTCGCTCGGCGAGGATATGATGTGACTGAGCTCGATCAAGCCGCGAGCGCATCGCCAACGCGCACTCGATGGAGGCCCACATGACATCAGCAGCAGAAGGTACGGGCGGTCCTGCGGGCAAGACAGCCGCGGACATCATGACTCCGGATCCGGCGACGGTGGCCCCGGACACGTCGGTGACCGACGCAGCGCGTCTGATGGTCGAGCAGCACGTCGGTGCCCTTCCGGTTCTCGACGGCGGGCGACTGGTCGGCATCGTGACCGAAGGCGACCTCATCATGCAGGACGTCAAGCTCGAGTTCCCGACCTACATCCATCTGCTCGATGGCATGATCATGTACCCGCCCGCCACGGCGCGCTTCGAAGACGAGTTGCGCAAGGCGGTTGCGGCCTCGGTGAAGTCGGTTATGACCAAGGATGTCGTGACCGTCCGACCCGAGACATCCGTCGAGGATGTGGCCACCCTGTTCGTCGAGCGCAACGTCAGCCGGATCCCCGTCCTCTCCGAGGACAAACTCGTCGGGATCGTCAGCAAGTCCGACGTCGTGCGCTCGCTTATCGAGGGGTGAGGCATGACGTCGACGCGCTGGGCTTGGGTAGAGATCGATCTTGCTGCAGTGGAGCGCAACGTTCGCACGCTGAAGTCGCTCACGCCCCGGAACGCCCTATTCATGGCGGTCGTAAAGTCCGACGGCTACGGGCATGGCGCGGTGCAAGTGGCCCGTGCAGCACTCTCGGCCGGGGCGCACCGCATCGGGGTCGCGACGGTCGATGAGGCGCTGCAGCTGCGCGGCGCCGGCATCGACGCCCCGGTGCACGTTCTGTCCGAGCCTCCGTCCGACTCCGCTGACCTGCTCATCGATCACGACATCGTTACCACGGTCACGACGCGCGATTTCGCCCTCGCACTCGGCAAGGCCGCCGCGAGCCGGGCCGCAACAGCTCGGTATCACCTCAAGGTGGACACGGGAATGCACAGGATCGGCGTGCCGGCCGAGGAGGCACCGCGTTTCGCCGCGGAGCTCAAAGGACAGCCTGGGCTCGAGCATGAAGGGACGTTCACGCATTTCGCGACCGCCGACATACCCGGCGACTGGGACTTCGACCGGCAGCTCGAGACGTTTGGCGAGACGATCGAAGCGATGAGGACCGAGGGAGTGTCCCCCGGCATCGTTCACGCGGCTAACAGCCCGGCCACGATCCTGCATCCCGAGAGTCACTTCGACATGGTCCGTTGCGGCATCGCGATATACGGTCTGCATCCTTCGGAGAGCACGTACGGAGTCGTCGAGCTTGCGCCGGCGATGGCAGTCAAGGCCCGTGCGCTTCTGGTGAAACGGATCGGGATGGGCGAGGGTGTCAGCTACGGGCTGACGTACCGCGCCACGTCACCGACCGACATCGTCACGCTCCCTCTCGGCTACGCGGACGGCGTGCACCGGGTCCTCTCGAATGAGATGCGCGTGCTGATCGGCGGCAAGCGCGCGCAACAGGTCGGTCGCGTGTGCATGGACCAACTCATGATCGAGGTGCCCCGCGGCGTGGAAGTGGTGCGGGGCGATGAAGCGGTTCTCGTTGGCGAACAGGCGGGCGATCGCATCGTCATGGATGAAGTGGCAGCGCTGGCCGGCACGATCAACTACGAGCTGGCGTGCTCATTCGGCATGAGACTTCCGCGAATCTACCGCTGAGCACTGGTCACCAAGACTCCGAATGCCGAACTGCGCTGCAGTTCCTAGCAGGAGCCGCCAGCCCCAAGTAGAAATGATGCTGTACGGGACTGAACGGCCCGCGCTGTTGGCGCGTGGTCTGGGGTGCCAGGATGGAGGGTTTAGTGGAAGACAAGGTTCTCGACGACATCAAGTTTCATCAGGAGACCATCGAGGCGGACGCGCACTCGCCACTGCATCTCATTCGCGAGAAGGAGATGGAGATCTCGGGCCGGGTGCTCGCAGCCAAGCGCGAAGCCGAGGAGATCGTGTCCGCGGCGCGCAAGAAGTCGATCGACGTGATCGCGAAGGCCGAAGAAGAGTCCCAGGTGCTGGCACAAGAACGTGAGAAGCAGGTGATCCAGGAGGTCGACCAGGAGATCGCCAAGGTCAAGGTGGACGCGGAAACTGAAGCCGCGAATCTGGAGGGGCTCCTAGCAAAGCGCACGGACTCAACAGCGGACTTCATCGTCGACACGGTGTTGTCAGTCTGACAACAAGGGCCGCCGCCTGGGCGGCCGGATAGGGGGTGTGGCAGTGCTCGTACCAATGGCGAGAGTGGAGATCATCGGTCCGAAGACCCACTTCTTCGACGTGGTGAGCCTCATACACGAACTCGGGACGCTCCATATCGAGGATCTGACCAAGAAGATCCAGACGGGCGAGATGCCTCTCGAGACGATGGAGGTCTTCGACCGCCAGCGTCGCGATCAAGAGCGCATGGACGATCAGCTGATCCGCGTTCGCGCGATCTTGCGCGCACTGCACCACGAGGGGGCGGTCGTCGACCCGGCCGCGCGCAAGCAGGAGTATGAGCGCTTGTACGCAATGGACAGCGAGGCGCTCGCCAACGAGGTCACGAAGGTCATCGACGACGTCGAAGACCGTACCGCTACACTCGCCTCGAGCCACACTTCGCTCGAAGCGGAGCTGGCACTGCTGGCCCGCTACGAGCCGATCCTTCACAAGATCCAGCCCTTGGCCAAGCAGATCGTCACGACCGGCGCGTACGAATCGGTCGCCTTGCTGGTCGAGCGCCGCTACAAAGGCGCGCTGGAGCAGTTGAAAGCGGAGCTGGACAAGCTCACGCACCGCCAGTGCGAGATCGTCTCGACCGATGTCGACGAGGACACCACGGCGGTCATCGTCGTGTTCAGCCGGCAGTATTCGGAGCCGGTTCACAAGTTCCTCGCGATGGAGAACGTGAACCAGATTCGGCTGCCGAGCGAGTTCAAGGACGTTCCATTCGACGTCGCGTACGACCAGATAAAGGAGCGCCGCCAGTCGCTACCAACCGACTTGAAGGATGTGGCGGGTGAGCTCGAAGATATGGCGAACACGTGGCAGCTCAAGCTGAGCACGGTTCGCGATGTCCTCACGGACAAGGTCGACGAGATCAGCGCCATCCCGAAGTTCGGGCGTACGGAGTACGCGTTCGTCATCACCGGCTGGGTCCCGGCCAGCGAGGTCAACAAGGTTCGCAAGGCCATGGCTGCCGAGTGGGGCGACGAGATCATCGTTGAGCAGATGGAGATCCAGGAAAAGGACTTCGGGGACACGCCCGTCGCGCTGAGTAACCCCAAGGCCGTCGAGCCGTTCTCGAAGCTGCTCTCGGTCTACGGCGTGCCGCGCTACGGGACGCTGGACCCAACGATGGCGCTCTTCATCTTCTATCCGTTCTTCTTCGGCATGATCGTCGGCGACGTCGGATACGGCCTCATCATGCTCGGCATCGTGATCTGGCTGAGGATGAAGTTCCGGGAGAACCAAGGGGTCCAGCTCGCTACGTCGATCTTCGGACCTGCGGCGACGATGGTGATCGTCTTCGGCTTCCTCTACGGTGAGTTCTTCGGCAACGTGTTCGGGACGACGATGCTCAACTGGATCCAGACCGTCTCGATAGGCCCCCTCGACTTGCCGTTCAACCGAGTCGAGTCGGTACAGACGTTCATGTACCTGGCGATCGGGGTCGGTGTCATCCAGGTTCTCCTCGGCCTGGTGATGGGCGTCATTAACGCCGTCCGCACGAAGAACCGCCACCACCTGTTCGAGAAGGCCGGAATCCTGACGTTCCTCGTCGCGATGGCGATCGTCGTGGTCATCTCGGTCGCGGCCACCAACTTCGGTTCCTGGGCGATCTGGGGCCAAGCGCTCTTCGCGATCCTCGCATTCGGAGGCTTCATATTCGCCGTCCGAGGCGGCGGGATCATGGGAGTCGTGGAGACCGTCGAGTCCATCACGCACATAGCGAGCTATATTCGTATCATGGCCGTTGGTCTGGCCGGTGCGATCTTCGCCGAGGCGACCAACGAGATCGTAGCCGAAATGGCCAAGAACCCCGCGGGGATCGTCTTCGCGGTCATCGTCGGCGTCCTGCTTCACAGCTTGAACTTCGTCATCGCGGCGTTCAGCCCGACGATTCATGCTTTG
The DNA here is from genome assembly GCA_963725795.1 of uncultured Actinomycetes bacterium. GTDB lineage: Bacteria > Actinomycetota > Coriobacteriia > Anaerosomatales > CAVRZR01 > CAVRZR01. The sequence goes on from CAVRZR010000003.1 coordinate 501,370, forward strand.
CGTCTCAACTTCCTCGAGTTCTTCGGGAAGTTCTACGAGACTGGTAAGCAAGAGTACGATCCGTTTTCCAAAACCGGAGGTGAAAGGCGCGCATGAAGAATCGGCTCGCACGGTGGTTGTTCGGCAGCACGTTCGTTGCAGCTTTCCTGATACCAGCGCTCGCGCTTGCGCAGGAAGAAGCAGCGGTTGCTGAGGCGTGGCAGGCGTCGGCCGCCAAGGCCATGGCTGCTGGTCTGGCGATGGGTCTGTCCGCTCTCGGTGCAGGCTACGCACAGGCGAAGATCGGTTCCGCTGGTGCCGGCACCCTCGCCGAACGCCCTGAGGTCTCGATCTGGATCATCACCCTCCAGGCACTGCCGGAGATCATCGTCCTGCTGGGCTTCGTTTCCGCGATCCTCATCAGCGGCTAGCAGCTGTATCGCGATCGACGCGGGAGGAGCCTGATACATGGCCCTTGAGGACATCTTCAAAGCATTGGATCAGCAAGCTGACGACGAGTGTGAGCAGATCCTTCAGGAGGCGCGGGATCATGCGCAAGTGATCGCCGCCGATGCCGAAGCGCAAGCGGACTCGATTCGGTCCGCGCATGTGGCTGACGTGGAGAAGGTAACTCGCGCCCGAGCGTCCCAGAACGTGAATGCCGCCCGTCTCGAGGCGCGTAAGCGCGTCGCTGCGGTCAAGCAGCAGGCTGTGGAGGCCGCCTTCGAGCGTGCCGCCGAGAAGCTGAAGGCAGTTCGCGGAAACGAGCGCTACCCGCAGGTGTTTGCGGCGCTCGCCAAAGAGGCATTGACCGGCATTGAAGGCGAAATCGTCGTGGAGGTCGACCAGGCTGATGCTGACCTCGCCCGCTCGGCGCTCGCCCAGTCCGGCATGTCCGGAACGGTGGAGACGGGCATCTCGACGAGCGGCGGCCTCGTGGTCGACACAAGCGGCGGCCGTATCGTACGTCGCAACACGCTCGAAGACCGTCTCGAGAAGGTGCGGGAACTCGACCAGGCCGCGGTCGCGGAGCGAATCTTCTCATGAGTCCACGGCCCAGAGAGTCAGCCCGAGCGACAGGAAAGGACTACGGCTACGCGAATGCCCGCATCCGGGGTATGAAGTCGAAGCTGCTGTCGCGCGCGTTCCTCGACGAGCTGATCGCCGCCCAGGACATGGGTCAGTTCATCCAGCCACTGATGGACACCGAATATGCGACCGACCTCGACGAGGCGTTCATCCGTGGACGGGATGCCGCAGCGGTGGACGACGCCCTGAAGAGCAATATGGTGCGCACGTACCAGAAGGTTCTCGGTTTCCTCAATGAGGAAGCGTCATTCATCCTATCGACGCTCCTCGGCAGGTGGGACGTCTTCAACCTGAAGACGATCGTCCGCGGCAAACAGATGCATCTCATGCAGGGAGAGATCGAGGAAGGCCTCTTGGCGGCCGGCCAGCTCAGCTCCGTCGATCTTGGAGCATTGGCGCAGGCCGAAGACGTGAAGGCGCTTGTCGACCTCGCCAGCACGTGGGGCCTCCCGTACGCACACGCGCTGCGCGTCGGCTACGCACAGTTCATGGCGACGAGCGACCTTGCGCAGCTCGAGCTTGCCTTGGACCGGCACTACGCGACCTGGGCGCGCGAGCGCCTTCGCAAGTCCAGGAGCAACATCGCGATAGCACGCAAGATCCTCGGCATTCAGGTCGACACGATGAACCTGGTCACGATGCTCCGGTTCCAGAAGGCCGACCACGAGTCCTTCAAGCCCGAGCAGTACTTCTTGGAGGGCGGCCACGCGATCGGCATGCCGCTCTACGTGGAACTCTCGAGTCTCTCGGATGTCGACCAAGTGCTCGACCGGTTGCGCGGTACGCCGTACGGCAAGCTGCTGGATGAGGTCGCCGTCAAGTTCATCGAGGAGAATTCGATCTCCGTCTTCGAGCGTGCGCTGGAGGACTATCTCATGCGCAAGGCACTCACGCTCGGGATCGGCGATCCTCTCGGCATCGGCGTCGGCATTGCGTACTTGTGGGCGAAGCAGAACGAGATCACGAACCTGCGGATCATCGTGAAGGGCAAGTCGGTCGGCATGCCGCTGGAGCGCGTGAGGGGAGAGCTGATCCTTGTATAAGGTCGTAGTGCTCACCGACCCCGACACCGCCGACGGCTTCCGGCTCGCCGGAGTCGACGTGCAGGTCGTCGAATCGGAGGACATGGCTCGAAAGCAACTGAACGCACTGATCGACGATGACTCGAGCGGCATCATCGCCGTGAACGAGAAGATGATGGCGAGCATCGACGAAAGAACGCAGAAGAAGATCGACTCGATCTACCGGCCCATCGTCATCTCGCTCCCCATCAAGGAGCAGCTGGAGATGGGCGAAGACCACCGGGCGTACCTGTCGCGCCTGATCAGGCGAGCGATAGGCTTCGACATCACGCTGAGGCGAGGCTAAATGATAGTCGGGACTATAACCAAGATCACCGGTCCGGTCGTCGTAGCCGACGGCATGACGGGCGCGAAGATGTACGACATCGTTCGCGTCGGCGTCGAAGGCCTCATGGGCGAGTGCATTCGCCTCGAGGGCGACACCGCGACCATCCAGGTCTACGAGGACACTTCGGGCCTGAAGTTCGGCGACCCGGTCGAATCGACCGAGGGCCCGCTCACCGTTGAGCTCGGGCCGGGACTGCTCTCGTCGATCTACGACGGAGTGCAGCGCCCGCTCCCGCTCATCGCCGAGCAGACGGGCGACTACATCGAGCGGGGCACGGTAGCCTCGGCACTCGACCGCGAGCGGATGTGGCACTTCACGCCGGTAGTCTCGGCGGGCGATGAGGTCACGGGCGGCAGCGTGCTCGGAACCGTACCCGAGGGCAAGACCATCATCCACAAGGTGATGATCCCGCCCACGATCAAGGGCAAGATCAAGTCGATCGTCGCCGAGGGCGACTACAACATCGACCACACGATCGCGACCCTCGAGGACGGCACCGAGCTTACGATGACGCAGAGGTGGCCGGTCCGGCAGGGACGGCCGTACGTGCGCAAACTCGATCCGACGACGCCGTTCACGACCGGCATGCGAATCCTCGACACGTTCTTCCCGATCGCTCTGGGCGGTAACGCCATCATTCCGGGCGGCTTCGGAACGGGGAAGACGGTCACGCAGCAGTCGCTCGCGAAGTGGGCGGACGTCGACATCATCTGCTACATCGGATGCGGCGAGCGTGGCAACGAGATGACCGAGGTCCTGACCGAGTTCCCAGAGCTCGAGGACCCGCGAAGTGGTAACCCCCTCATGGACCGGACCGTTCTCGTAGCGAACACGTCAAACATGCCTGTTGCGGCGCGCGAAGCATCGATCTACGTCGGTGTCACGCTGGCGGAGTACTACCGCGACATGGGATACCAGGTCGCCATGATGGCCGACTCCACCTCCCGGTGGGGTGAAGCACTGCGTGAGGTCTCAGGACGCCTCGAGGAGATGCCTGGCGAGGAAGGCTACCCGGCGTACCTCGCCACTCGTCTCGCTGCGTTCTACGAGCGTTCCGGGCGGGTCACGCCGCTCGCGGGCGATGCCGACGGGCGCGTCGGCTCCGTCACGATGGTCGGCGCCGTGTCTCCGGCCGGCGGCGACATGTCCGAGCCGATGACGCAGAACTCACTGCGAGTGACGGGTGCTTTCTGGGCGCTCGACACCTCGCTTGCCCACCGCCGTCACTTCCCGGCCATCTCCTGGACCAAGAGCTACACGCTCTTCCTCGGCCAGGTACGCGGTTGGTATGAGGAGAACGTGGCGCCGGACTGGGTGGACTACCGCGACCGCGCCATGTCGGTTCTTCAGAAGGAGACCGAGCTCCAGGAGATCGTGCAACTCGTCGGTCCGGACGCGCTGCCCGAATCGGAGAAGATCATCTTGGAAGTCGCCCGCATGCTTCGCGAGGACTTCCTGCAGCAGTTCGCCTTCGACGAAGTCGACGCGTACTGCCCGCCGAAGAAGGCGTACTGGATGCTCAAGGTCATCATGGCCTTCTACGACGCGGCTGTGGCCGCACTTAACCGCGGAGCGTCGCTGCACCAACTCTTGGAGCTGCCGCTGAAGGACGACATTGCGGCGATGAAGACGACGCCTCACGAGGAGGCCCTCGCGATGATGCCCGAGTTCGTCGCGAAGATAAACGACGAAGTCGCCGGAATCGAGGTGTACTGATGGCAGACAAGACCGCAACGGCTGAAGCCCCACGCTCGCTGCTCTCGACCGACTATCGGACGATCAGCTACGTCACGGGCCCGCTGCTGTTCGTGAACAACGTGAAGGACGTGGCCTACAACGAGATGGTCGCCATCGGCATGCCGGACGGCTCGAGGCGATCTGGTCAGGTCCTCGAGGTCTCGGGCGACGTCGCGGTCATCCAGGTCTTCGAGGGTACGCGCGGCATCGACGTCGACCTCACCGAGATTCGCTTCCTCGAAGAGGTCGCGCAGATCGACGTCTCGCCGGAGCTCCTCGGCAGGACGCTGAACGGTACCGGCAAGCCGATCGACGGCGGATCGCCCATCATCCCCGAGAAGCGACTCGACATCACCGGCGCGCCGATCAACCCGTACACCCGCGAGAAGCCGGCCGACTTCATCGAGACCGGTATCTCGACGATCGACGGTCTGAACACGCTCGTCCGCGGGCAGAAACTCCCGATCTTCTCGGGCTCCGGTCTCCCCGCGAACGAGCTTGCCGCGCAGATCATCCGCCAGGCACGGGTCAAGTCCGGCGAGGAGTTCGCCATCGTCTTCGGCGCGATGGGTATCACGCACCGTGAAGCGAGCTACTTCCAGTCGCAGTTCGAATCGACTGGCGCGCTCGAGCGAGTCGTCTTCTTCCTGAATCTCGCCGACGATCCGACGGTTGAGCGTCTGCTCACGCCGCGCTGCGCTCTTACCGTGGCCGAGTACCTCGCTTTCGAGAAGGACCTGCAGGTGCTCGTCGTTCTGTCGGACATGACGAACTACTGCGAGGCGCTGCGAGAGGTCTCGACGGCTCGTGAAGAGGTCCCTGGACGCCGAGGCTACCCCGGCTACATGTACACGGACCTCTCGACCATCTACGAACGAGCGGGCCGCATCAAGGGCCGCAAGGGCTCAGTGACGCAGCTGCCTATCCTGTCGATGCCCGACGACGACATCACGCATCCGATCCCGGACCTCACGGGATACATCACCGAGGGTCAGATCGTTCTCTCACGTCAGCTTCACCGTCGCGCGGTATTCCCGCCGATCGACGCCCTGCCCTGCCTGTCCCGCCTGATGAACCTGGGTATCGGTGAAGGGAAGACCCGCGACGACCACCGCGCGGTGGCGAACCAGCTCTATGCCGCGTACGCGCAGGGCCGCGACCTTCGCAAACTGGTCGCCATCGTCGGCGAGGAAGCCCTCGCGGATACCGACCGCGCCTACCTGCGCTTCGCCGACGAGTTCGAGAACCGCTTCGTCGGTCAGGGCGAGGAGGGCCGTTCGATCGAGGAGACGCTGGCGATCGGCTGGGAGATGATGGCCGGTCTGCCGATGAGCGAGCTCAAGCGTGTCCGCGACTTCGTGCAGAAGTACCATCCCCAGTACATCGCGGCAGCGGAAGCGCAGAAGGTCGCCGCCGACCTTGCCGAGGAAACGCCCCTCGAGGCAAGCGCGTAGAGGGGACGACGTATGGAAGAAGTACGGCCAACAAGAGCTGAGCTCCTCGAGCGGAGGAGCCAGATCGGACTTGCCCAGCAGGGCATGGACCTGCTCAAGCAGAAGCGCGACGCCTTGCTCATCGAGTTCATGTCGGTCATGGATGAGACGCTTCGGCTATCCGGATCGCTTCAGAAGAACGTTTCCGAAGCGCAGTACGCCCTCGCGGTCGCCAAGGCCGTCGATGGTACGGTCGCGACCCGCTCGGCGGGAATGGCGACCAAGGGCGAGATCGTCGTGGACATGTCCGGTACCAGGATCATGGGCGTGTCGGTTCCGGTCGTGACCAAGGGCGAGAGTCCGATCCGCTCTTCGTTCACACGCGGCTATGCCGTGACGGGCGTGTCATCACGTATCGACGAGACCGCCGACAAGTTCGAGCGCATCCTCGACGTCATCATCGAGTACGCGGGCATCGAGACGCGCCTCAAGCGACTCGGCGAAGAGATCAACAAGACGAACCGGCGCGTGAACGCACTCGAGCAGATCACGATACCCGCACTTCGCGACCAGGTGACCTACATCAGGCAGACACTGGACGAGCGCGCGCGCGAGGATCTGTTCCGGCTGAAGAAGGTCAAGCGCAAGATCGAGAAGAAGAAGGCCGCACAGAGGGCCTGACAACCGCACAGCCGCACGTCCGGGCCGGCACCCGATGCGCGTGCGACATTTTGGGGCGACGTCACCCACCGGGGGGTGTGGACGTCGCCCCTGAGCTTTCCGGAGAGGCAGTCGGCCGGCATGGCCGCGAGCGCTGGCTGAACAGCGATGAGCACCGCCCGCGGGCGGTGCTCATCGCTGTTGATCGTTGGTACCGAGCGCTAGTGCCGGCGCGTGCGGCTAGCCTCGAGCGCTGACCAGAGCTACCGCGTCCTGCAGGACGGCGGTCGTATCGCGGCTGTGGTTGCGCATCTGCGTCGCGAGCCCCAGCAGCTTGATCGTGTCGGCACTCGTGACCTTCCCAAAGTGCAGGTCTTCCCACTCATTGCGTGTGACGTATGCCCAGATCTCCCCAAGGAGCCATTCGAGCTCCTCGATCTCGCGCTGTGTGTACGACGTCCACTCCTCACCCAGGCCATGGCGCATCCGCTCGATGCCTCGCTCGGCAGCGCGTGCCTTGCGTATCTGAAAGGTCCTGCGACCGGTGTCCTCGTCGTTCACATCGGGTCTTTGGGTGCTCATCGGGTGCATCACCTCCTCATGTCATGTTCTGCGCTGTCGTGCGGTTTCCTTGTTCTAGAATGACCCAGGACCCCGAGCGAACAGGACGGCGCATGGAGTATTCCGAGGTGCTCGCCAAGCGGCGCAGCGTGAGGCATTTCGACGCGAAGAAGACCGTATCGGACGCTGACGTCCGCGCACTCCTCGAGGCGGCCGTTGTCGCTCCGAGCGCGGGCAACATACAGCCCTGGCGATTCACCGTGCTTCGCTCGGCAGAGGCACGCGAGCGGCTCGCGGCCGTCATGCATCAGAGGTGGGCGGCGGGAGCACCGGTGATCATCGTCGTGTCGGTCGACCCGCGCCCTTGCTACGCACGCTACTCCGACCGCGGTGAGAGTCTCTATGCCATCCAGGACACGGCCGCCGCTGCCGAGAACATCCTGCTCGGCGCAGTGGACCGCGGGCTGGCTTCGTGTTGGGTCGGCGCCTTTGACGAGAACGCAGTTCGAGACGCTCTGGGCATCAAGGCCCCTATCACGCCGGTCGCGGTCCTGCCGATCGGCTACAGCGCTGAATCGGCCGGTCGGCCGATGAGGCGACCGCTCGAGGAGATCACCACCTGGCTGTGAGCCGGTGACCAAGCCGTGAGCGAGTCCCTTCCTCAATTCACCGACCTGTCGCAGCTCGAGGCGTACATCGGGGACTGCCACCGATGCGCGCTCGGGGAGACCCGATCACGGCTCGTGTTCGGTGTCGGGAACCCGCATGCGGACGTGATGTTCATCGGCGAAGCTCCCGGCCGCAATGAAGACCTGCAGGGAGAACCGTTCGTCGGCGCCGCGGGCAAACTGCTCGACGAACTGCTGGCCTCGGCGGGTCTCACACGTGCCGACGTCTACATAGCCAACGTCTTGAAGTGCCGGCCCCCGAACAACCGGGACCCACTGCCCGAAGAGATCGAGACGTGCACGCCGTTCCTCGAGAAGCAGATCGAGCTCATCGATCCCCGCGTCATCGTGACACTCGGCAAGTTCGCCACGCAGTTCATGCTCGAGACCGGCGTCGGGATCACGCAGTTGAGGGGTCGCAGGCATGAGGTGAACGGCCGTGCGGTGCTGCCGATCTTCCACCCCGCGGCGGCCCTGTACGACCAGACCAAGAGGCAGGTACTGTTCGACGACTTCAAGAGGCTCCGGGTACTCCTCGACCAGGAGCTTTCCCGAGACGAACCCGCTCAGCTCGCCGTCGACGACGTCGACGGCGGACGACGACGGGAGCGCGGAGGCGCCGCCGGAGCAGGGTACGCTGTTCTAGGCCGTGCAGCGTCGTATACGCGACCGTAGGGAGTGCGTGCGTGGCAAGAATCGCCATAGAGAGTCGTTCCGCAGACGCTACAGGCCGCATCGGCGAGGCGCTCGGTGAGCTCGCACGCCCGGGTGACGTTCTCCTGCTTTCGGGCGACTTGGGTGCGGGCAAGACGCAGCTCGTGAAGGGTCTTGGACGCGCGCTCGGCGTCGCCGAGCCCGTGACCAGCCCCACGTTCAACATCATGCTCGCGCACGAGGGTCGAGTTCCGCTGTTCCACGTCGACCTGTACAGGCTCGATTCGGCCGACCAACTCGAGGACATCGACTACTTCGGAACGCTCGAGGCGGGAGGGGTCGTGGCCGTCGAATGGGGCGACAGATTCTCTGAAGCGGCCCCACCAGACCATGTGTCCATCGAGCTCGACATCGTTGACGATACGCGGCGGCTCATCACGATCGCCGGCAGCGGGCCCCGTTCTCGGCACGTCGTGATGGAACTTGCAGACATCGCGAGCGGCGCTCAGGACTTGGTCGTCGTTGGCGGGCCGTCGTGAGCGCGGAGAGGATCGTCCTCGCTTTCGACACAGCCACAGAGAGCGTGGCGATCGGGGTTGGCGCGCGCGCAGGAGACCGGGTCCGCGTTATCGCCGCGCGCGACTTCGAGGCACCGCGTGCGGCCATGAGCGGGCTTCTTCCCGCGGTCTGCGAGCTGCTGGGCGAAGTCGGTCTGGACCCCCGCGACGTGGGCGAAGTGGTCGTTGGCAGGGGACCGGGTTCATTCACGGGTGTGCGGATCGGAGTCGCCACCGCGAAGGGACTGGCGCACGGGCTCGAAGTGGAGCTCATGGGAGTGGGCACGCTCGACGCGATCGCGTGGGGAGTGCCCGACGGCTGGACGGGTAGCTTGGGCGTCGTGGGCGACGCAATGAGAGGGGAGATCTACCCGGCGATCTTCGAGATCTTCGACACGGCACGCGGACGCGAGGTTCGCCGCCGCGAGCCCGACCACGTGCGAGGCCCCGCCGAGGTTGCCGCCGACTGGGCTCGGCTGCACGAGCCGCTAACACTCTGCGGGAACGGTCTTGGCAAGTACGAGCGCGTCTTCACCGATGCTCTTGGTCCGCTGGCAACGCTGGCGCCGCCCGGATGGTGGGCGCCGACGGGTGCCGGTCTCCTCCGAGCGTACGAGGCATCCCTGGCTGACGGGACGGTCGTCGGAGGCGATCCGGGCATCGTGCTTCCCGTCTACACGCGCCTTTCGGATGCCGAGGAGACAGAGAGAGCGCGTGCAGGAATGCCGCAGACAGCGCCGCCCACGACCGGAGTCGCGGAACCTCCCTCGTCGACCTCGAAGCTTGGCTCCTCGCAATGATCGCAGGCCACACATATGTCTTGCGTGGCATGGAGTACCTGGACCTTCCACTCGTGCTCGACATCGAGCGAGAATCGTTCACCGCCCCATGGACGGCCGGGATGTTCGAACTCGAGCTCGTGGAACAGAACCGCGTCTGGCTGGTCGCGGAGGATGCGAGTGGTCTCGTGGGGTACGGCGGCATCATGCTTGTCCGAGAGGACGCACACCTGATGAACCTCGCCGTGCGAGCCGATCGGCGCCGCAGCGGGATCGGGCGGACTCTGCTCGAAGCGCTGCGTACCGAGGCGGTTGGGCGCGGGGCCCAGAGGATGACGCTCGAAGTGAGGCCTTCGAATCGGGCGGCCCGGCGGCTCTACGAGTCCGAGGGCTTCGTGGAGGCGGGATTGCGGCCCGGCTACTACGACGATACCGAGGAGCCCGCCGTCATCATGTGGGGCGACATCGCCGCTCCAGCGAAGCTGCACGTCTCACAGCAGGAGGCGGACAAGCTCCTGGTGCTCGCTGTCGAGACATCCTGCGACGAGACCGCGGCGGCGATCATGCGGGGCGGGCACGAGCTGCTCTCGAGCGTCATCGCGAGTCAAGTGGACTTCCACTCGCGCTTCGGAGGCGTCGTGCCCGAGATCGCGAGCCGCAAACACACAGAGGCGATCGTGGCCGTCGTCGATGAGGCACTGGCCGAGGCCGGCGTAGGGTTCGACGATCTTGACGCCGTGGCGGTCACGCACGGACCCGGCCTCGTGGGAGCGCTCGTCGTGGGGTTGGCGTACGCAAAGGGCGTCGCGGTGGCGACCGGGCTTCCGCTCGTGGGCGTGAACCATCTGGAAGGGCACATCTTCGCGAACGTCCTGGCCGACCCGGAGGTGACGCCGCCGCTCGTGGCGCTCGTTGTCTCGGGTGGGCACACGTCGCTCGTGCACATGCCGGCGTGGGGGGAGTACCACACGCTCGGCGAGACGCTGGATGATGCCACCGGTGAGGCGTTCGACAAGGTCGCGAAGGTGCTCGGGCTTGGCTACCCTGGTGGCCCGATCCTCTCTAAGCTCGCGGAGACGGGCGATCCGAACGCGATCCACTTCCCGCGCGCGATGATGCGCTCGGGCGACTATGCGTTCTCGCTTTCGGGACTCAAGACCGCAGTCATCAACCACATCCGGCACGAACGCGAGGCGAATCGCGACGTGGACGTGCCGGATCTCGCGGCGTCCTTCCAGCAGGCGATCATCGACGTCCAGGTCGCCAAAGCACTGCGAGCTGTGGACGAGTGCGGTGTGCGCACGTTCTGCCTGGCCGGCGGTGTGGCGGCAAATGCGGCTCTTCGCGAGGCGCTGAAGGATGCACTGGAGCCCAAGGGCATCCGAGTCTCGGTGCCGCCACTCACGCTTTGCACGGACAACGCGGCGATGATCGCTGCCGCAGCCCACTATCGGCTGCTGCGAGGCGATCTTCTCGGACTCGACGCGGACGCCATGCCAGGCCTTCGTCTGGATACATAGTTTCCGCGCCACACCGACTGCCGGTTGTCATCAGCGACGTGGCGTTTGTCGCGAAATCTAAGTCCGAGCGTATCAACCCCGCTCGAAAACTAGCTGCTAGATGCTATTGAAACCATTCGGCATGACGGCTAGAATCCCTAACTGCTGGCACTCAGCGGGTTGGAGTGCCAGCGCTCGAGGGGCTCGTGTGCGTGTGCCGACGCAATTGGGGTACATGCCAGTAGTGAGTCCGGGGAAATGAGGCGCGCAGGCGTCTTCGGCACGTGTAAGTGTCCGCATGCGGACAGTGGAAATCGCGGATGAAGCAGGAGGGCAGTCGATGAATCTCAGGCCGTTGGAAGACCGCGTCATCGTGGAGCCGGCGAAGGCCGAGGAAGTCACGAAGAGCGGGATCGTTCTTCCGGACACCGCCCAGGAGAAGCCGCAGCGCGGCACCGTCCTGGCAGTCGGTCCGGGCAAGATGAAGGACGACGGCGACGCGCGCGCCGGTGGACGTCAAGGTCAAGGACGTCGTCATCTACAGCAAGTACGGCGGCACCGACGTGAAGATCGAGGGCGAGGACTACAAGATCCTTCGCGCTGACGACATCTACGCCGTAGTCGAGGGCTAGGGCTGGAAGGAGACTAGGAGAAACATGGCAAAGAACATCCTGTTCGACGAAGAGGCGCGGCGCGGCCTCGAGGCGGGCGTGAACAAGCTCGCCAACGCGGTCAAGGTGACGCTTGGCCCGAGGGGACGTTACGTCGTCCTCGAGAAGAAGTTCGGCGCGCCGACGATCACCAACGACGGTGTGACCATCGCCAAGGAGATCGAGCTCGACGACCCGCTCGAGAACATGGGCGCACAGCTCGTGAAGGAAGTCGCCACCAAGACGAACGACGTCGCCGGCGACGGCACGACCACCGCGACGCTGCTCGCCCAGGTCATCGTGCGCGAGGGCCTGCGCAACGTGGCCGCCGGTGCGAACCCGCTCGCGATCAAGCGTGGCATCGAGAAGGCCGTCGAGGCCGTCGTCGAGGGCATCAAGGCCAACGCGAAGGAGATCGAGGACAAGGAAGAGATCGCGCACGTCGGCGCCATCTCGGCAGCTGACGACGCGATCGGCGACAAGATCGCCGAGGCCATGGACGTCGTGGGCAAGGACGGCGTCATCACCGTCGAGGAGAGCCAGACCTTCGGCATCGATATCGAGACCGTCGAGGGGCTGCAGTTCGACAAGGGCTACATCTCGATGTACATGGTCACCGACGCCGACCGCATGGAGGCCGTGCTCAACGACCCGGTCATCCTCATCGCCAACCAGAAGATCGGCAACATCCAGGACCTGCTGCCCATCCTCGAGAAGGTCATGCAGGGCGGCAAGCAGCTGCTGATCATCGCCGAGGACGTGGAGGGCGAGGCGCTCGCCACGCTCATCGTGAACAAGCTTCGCGGCACCTTCACCACCGTCGCCGTCAAGGCGCCGGGCTTCGGCGATCGCCGCAAGCGCATGCTCGAGGACATCGCCATCGTCACCGGCGGCCAGGTCGTCTCCGAGGAGCTCGGCTACAAGCTCGAGAACACGACGCTCGACATGCTCGGCCGTGCCAAGACCGTCAAGGTCACCAAGGAGAACACCACCATCATCGACGGCGGCGGCTCCGAGGACGCGATCAAGGCCCGCATCAACCAGATCAAGACCGAGATCGAGAACTCCGATTCGGACTTCGACAAGGAGAAGCTCCAGGAGCGTCTCGCCAAGCTGGCCGGCGGCGTGGCCGTCATCAAGGTGGGCGCGGCAACCGAGGTCGAGCTCAAGGAGAAGAAGCACCGCATCGAGGACGCGCTCCAGGCGACCCGCGCGGCCGTCGAGGAGGGCATCGTTGCCGGCGGCGGCGTCGCGCTCATCGACGCCGCGAAGGTCATCGACAGGCGTCAAGCTGCTCCGACGACGAGGCCATCGGCGCGCGCATCATCAAGAAGGCGCTCGACGAGCCCATGAAGATGATCGCCGAGAACGCCGGCTTCGAGGGCTCGGTCGTCGTCGAGAAGGTCAAGAACGAGAACAAGAACGGCTACGGCCTGAACGCTTCGACCGGCGAGTACGGCGACCTGCTCGAAGATGGGCGTCATCGACCCGGTCAAGGTCACCCGCTCGGCGCTTCAGAACGCCGCGTCGATCGGTGCGCTCATCCTGATCACCGAGACCACCGTCGCCGACGTGCCTGAGAAGGACGGCGGCGCTGCGGCCATGGCCGGCATGGGTGGCGGCATGGGCGGGATGATGTAGTCCCAGCTCCGATATAGCATGCACGGCCGAAGAGGGCTCCGCGAGGGGCCCTCTTCCTTGTTCTGCCGGAATCGGCGCCGAGTCTGGTACCAGTCGTGCACACCGCCGGGGGCGCACACCCCTATGACCGTGCGGCCTCAGGCCCGGCTGGATTCCCGCTCATGCCCGACGCATCCTCGAGCCGCAACGCCACTATCAACAGGTCGTCCGCGAGCTTCCCTCGCGCGAACTCATGGACGTCCGCATAGAGCGCCTGCGCCGTCTCAGTGGGGCGGCCCAGCTTCTGTCCGGCGAGCAGGGCCATCAGACGCTCCTCGCCGTAGAACTCAGAATCGCGTCTTGCCTCGGTCACGCCGTCTGTATACATCACCAGCGTTTCGTGCGGTTTGAGCACCCCCGAGACCTCGCAGTAGGTGTCCTCCATGACGCCGAGTGGCGTGCCCGGACTGACGTCAAGCTGTCGGCACGACGATCCACAGACGACCGGCACCGGATGGCCCGCCGAGGCGATCCGGTAGGCACCGGACCGAGGATCGATAGTCAGGAGTGCGGCAGTCACGAACTGGCCCGTCTCGAGTTCGCGATTGAGTGAGTCGTTGACCTTGCCGAGAAGGTAGCCCGGCATGGCGGTACCTCCAGCGTAGGCGAGCGCGCGAACTGCACTGCGCGTGCGCTCGGTGAGCCCCACAGCCGCAAGTCCTTTCCCAGCCACATCCCCGACAAGCACCGCCACCTGACCACCGAGGGCAAAGGCGTCGTAGAAATCTCCGCCGACGCTCGCCGTCTCGCTTGCGTAGTGTCCGAGGACCCCGAGGTCGAGACCATCGATGACCGGCACCGGCTGCTGGAAGATGGACCGGAGCGCGTCGGCTACCCCATGCTCTTCCTCATACAGTCTGGAGTTCTCGATGGCGACCGCCGCCTGCGCTGCGATTCCCTGGATCAGCGCGATTTCCCGGTCCACGAAGGCTCGGCGTTCGCCGGGATCGTCGACCCGGACCAGTCCAACGAGGCGCTGACGAAACGCGATCGGTACGACGAGTCCCAGCCGTGCGCCAAAAGCCGCGGCCCGTCCTCGGCGGTCCTCCGGTTGGGCATCGTAGTCGATCACCTTGGAGCGGCCGCTCTCGACGACGTCTTTGGCGTCTGTGGACAGCTCGTCCCACGTCAGGATGTCATCGGTGGGATAGTCCGCTGCGTCGCCTCGGACGACGACGGCCTGCAGCTGTCGTCTTGCTTCGTCCCACATGAGCACTGTGACCCGCCTGTGAGCCGTCGACGCCAGGACGATGTCGGCGAGCGCCTCCAGCACGCGACTGAGGCTCGTCGTCTCCGCAAGCGCTCGCGCGGCCCCAAGCAGTTGTTTCGTGGTCTCGAGTTCGCGTTCCCGGTCGATGCCGAGCGCTTCGATCTGCTGGAGACTGATCGTCAACGCCGCTTCGGCCTGCTCGCGTTCCTGGACTTCCCTCTCGAGTTCCGTCTTTGAAGCCGTGGCTCCCTTGAGGTCCTGTCGTCATGCGGTTGAACGCACGGGCGAGACCGCCGATCTCGTCGTTTCGCGTCACCGGGATGGCGTGGTCGAGGTCGCCCGATCCAACTATCCTCGTTCCGGCCCGGACCTGTTCGATGGACCCGAGCGTACGCTGATACACGATCACGTAGTTCGTGACGAAGTAGACCGCGAACAGGGACAGCATCACTACGATGAGGAGCACGTTGTTGCGAGTTACGTCGGCCTTCCGCTCGTGCAACTCGCGCGAGAGCCTGAGCGCATTGAAGGCAGTGGCCTGATTCTGGACTGCGAGTCGGCTCAAGGACACCTGGAAGAAGGCATCCGACGTGAGTCCGGCACGGGGTCGAGCGGCACTTGCCGCCGACTCTGCGATGCCGACAAAGACCGCCTTCGTTCGCGAGACACTCCCTTCGATCTGGCTCAAGATCGCCCGCTCTTCCGGGGTTGCTGGAGTGAAACGCGAGACGTCCTCGGACACGGCGGCCCATTTGGATTCCCAGCGCCGACGCTGTTGGTCCTCCCGATAGAGCAGGAAGTCGCTGGACAGGTAGTTGAGTTCGTCGGCACCTCGGCCGATGTCGACGGCGATACTCTCTTCGAAGTCGATGTGGGAGATGCGTTGAACGGTGGCGAGCAGTGACGCGCCGATGACGGCCAGCGTCACCCCGAAGATGGCCATCGTGAGGAAGAACTGGGTCTTGATTCTCACGTCAGCGTCTCATCACGCTCATTCCGGACCGCCGTGTCGGGCCCTCAAAGGATAGCGCGCAGGGACGTTGCACAGCGGTTGGCGCTCCGAAGGGCTGTCAAGTCGTACCTGCGCACCTAGCCAGCGGGTCTGGCGTGCACGACAATGTCTTCCATGAAGCGGATAGTGATCGCGATGATCGCCCTTGCCGCCGTGGCCTCAGCGGCTTCCGGGTGTGGATCCCGATCTGGGGAGACGGAGTCGATCACCGTGGCGTCCGCGCCGTTCGAATCACTCGGGCTGGTCTACGTTGCCCAAGACCAAGGTCTCTTCGCCGCCAACGACCTACGGGTACGGTTTCGCGAGTTCGACACGGGCGCTGAGGCGCTCGAAGCGGTTGTGAACGGTGACGCGGATATCGCCGTGGGTACTGCCGAATTCCCGCTCGTCGGAAAGGCATTCCAGGACGTGCCGATCAGCGCGATCGCGACCATCGATCGTCCTGAGATCATCTACCTGATCGGACGGAAGGATCGAGGTATCAACACGCCCTCCGACTTGAAGGGAAAGCGGATCGGGACGGCGACAGGGACGATAGCGCAGTTCTACCTCGGACGATTCCTCGAACTCAACGGTATGACCGCCGAGGACATCGTGTTCGTGAACCTTCGGACGCCCGAAGAGTGGAGAGCCGCGATCGCGAACGGGGATGTCGACGCCGTCGTTCTCGCCCAACCGGAGGCCAGCACGGTGAGGGATAGTCTCGGAGCCAACGCTACCTTCCTGTCTGTGCAGGCAGGTCAGCCGGCGTTCACGTTGGCGATCGCCAGGAATGAATGGATTGCCGAGAACGCCGGGCTCGAACAGAAGTTCTTGACCGCACTCGCAGCCTCTGAGGAATTCGTGGCGCGGAACCCCGCCGAAGCGAAGTCGATCATCCAGGACCGGCTCGATCTGGATCCGGCCTACATGCAAGTCGCATGGGCCCAGAACAGTTTCGCCCTCTCACTCGAGCAGTCGCTGATCGTCGCCATGGAAGACGAGGCACGGTGGATGATCAGAAGCAAGCTCACAACCGAGACCCAGATCCCGGACATGGGACGTTACGTCGATGTTGCCGGTCTGAGCGAGGTCAAGCCGGGAGCAGTGAGCATCCAGCGATAGGCGTCGATCGATGCGGATGGCCTCGACGCAGCGACGGCGAGGGCAGACCCGACCGCGAGCGTTCCGCATGCTACCGCTTGCGAACGGCGACTCGTGCAAGTGCGGCGGCGAGCACGAATGATGTCGCCAGCGCGAACGCCCACTTCACGGGCACGTACGCCGGTGCGCCCCACAGAGACGCGGCGCCCGTAGCGACGAGGAGCCAATACGCGACCGCGAGCATTGCCGGATGCGCCAGATACACCTGGTACGTGAGGGGCGACAGCGTGTGAGCTGCTCGTCTTGTGGAGGTCGCGCGTCGGGCGAGTGAAGCGCACGCGCCGGCGACGCCGACCGTGATCGCCACCGTCCACGCGACACGCACCGGATAGAGCACGGCGGCTCTCCAAGGGCCGATGACATGAGTCAAGTACAGCGTCTGCAGTGCGATCCCCGCCGCTAGCCATGCCGGCCAGGCTCTGATCCGCCACGGGCCGGTGACATCCGTCCTCGCTCGGCGGATCGCGTACCATGCGCCGCACACCGCGAAGGGGGAGTACGCGAGCAGGCGGTTCAGCGTCTCCGGTACGCCGACGGCGAGCTGCGGAGATCGCATCCAGATCGAGGTCGCAGAAACGGTGATGACCAGCGCGAGAGCTGGCGATATGCGGATCACGCGCGCCGCGACGGGCGTGACCACGTACACGAGCACGACGAGCGGTACGAAGTACAGGTGGATCCATGCGGTCCCGTTCAGGAGCGCTGATACGAAACCGGCAAGTCCGTGACTCGGCGCTGCTGCCTCGGGCGGCGCGTAGCCTCCGTACCTGATCAGCCAGTAGATGGCGGACCAGGCGAGGTACGCCGGAAGCACCGCCCGAAGCCGTCGGCCGAGGAATCGCCCGTACGCTCGGATTCCGGGCGCCGGAACGCGACTCCATACGAGGGCCCCGGTGATGAAGACGAACGCCGGTACCGAGAAGCGCGCCCACGCCCGAGACAGGTAGAGCAGGTTCCACACGTCGTCGCGCGGGAGGTTGGCTGCGGCCGCCGCGGAAGCATGAAGGAAGACTACGACGACAGCGGCGACGATGCGCATGTAGTCGAACTCAACGATCCTGTCGATGGGCGCATCGTCGAACGCCGACGGCGGCGCGCTGCGCTCGGGGCGGCGATGCTCGTCGTCGAGGACCGTCGGCACGACTTCTGAGTGCTCCGTTCTCGCTCGAGCGTCACTCATACAGGTACGCCACGCAGCTACAGGGCACCGAGCACGAACGACACGCCCAGGTAGACGAGGAAGCACGCCAGCACGGCCATCACAACGCGGTATACGGCATCGGAGAGCAAGTGCCGGCCGGCCGAGACGGCGAAGATGACGGCCGCGTACCAAGCGAGGTCCGCGAGTTCGTGGCCCACGAAGAAGGCGAGCACGCCCACGGGGCCGAACGTCAACCCTTTGATGGCCAGCGTGATGCCGATGGTCGCCCACCAAAGCGTCCAGTACGGGTTCGACAGCGAGACGATCGCGCCGTGCGCGATGGGCCCGACCTTCGACGGGTTCTCAGAGGCGTGCAGGTCGGCGACGACAGTGCCGCGCCACGCGCCCCAGAGCAGGGTCCCACCCATCCAGAGCAGCACGATCCCGCCGACGACGCTCATCACGCGGGCGACGCCCGGCAGTCGCAGTACGGATGCCAAGCCGAATGCGAAGCCGATCAAGAGCACCGCCTCGAGCAGCGCATGGCCGACGAGCATGAGCATGGCCGCGAGCCGGCCCTCTCGGAGCGTTCGTGCGATGGTCACGGTGAGGTAGGGGCCGGGTGACATCGCACCCGACAGACCGATGATGAATGCGGCCACCGCGAGCTGCAGCGGCGAGCTGATGAGTGCTGAGCTCACGGCCGCAGGCCCGCTCCCACGCTCGCTCTGCCGGCGACGACGCGTTCGTACTCGGCGAGCAGCTGCGCGCCCGTGACGCTGACGTCGTATCGCGCCGCTGCGGCGCGGGCACCTTCAGCCAGCGTGCCGTGCAGTTCGCGGTCGGAGGCGATGGCACGCATGTTCGCGGCGAACTCGCCGGCATCCTCGGCGGAGAGCAGGCCGGAGACTCCCTGTTCGACGGTGTCCGAGACGCCCGGCGAGCGCACGCCGACAACCGGCAAGCCGGCCGCCATCGCCTCGATGACCGTAAGCGGGTGCACCTCGGTCACCGACGCTGTCGCAAACGCGTCGCACGCGGCCAGGTAGTCGGGCACCTCCTCGTACGGGACGAGTCCAGCGAACCGGACGCGGTCAGAAAGGCCTGCCTCTCTGATCCGCGCCTCCGCGCTCTCGCGAGCGGGGCCGTCTCCGATCACCAGGAGTGCCGCATCGGTCGTCGATCCGGCCTCGATGAACGCATCAACCAGCAACGGTATGTTCTTCTCGTCGCCCACGCGGCCGAGGTAGCAGAAGACCGTCGATTGCTCGGGAAGTTCAAGCGATGCGCGCGTGCGCGGTTTGGCGGGGTGCGCGAAAGGAGCGGTGTCGACGCCGTTGGGGATGGTGATCGCGTCGTCGGTGACCTCGAACTCGCTCAGCCATTCGGCGATGCTTGCCGAAGGAGCGATCACCGCGTCGACGCGGCGCGCGAAGCGGCTGAGATAGGTGCGCAGATAGGCCATGCGCACCTCTCGCGGGACGAACCATGCGTACGTGTCCGAGTACAGGTCGTAGCGGGTGTGGTTCGTGAAGACGACCGGGATGCCGTGGGTCCTCGAGTGAGCGAGTGCGACGCGTCCCGACAGGAAGGGGTGCTGCACGTGAGCGACGTCCAGCGTAGCCATGAGGATTCGAGCTTCGGAAGAGGGCCGGAGTCCGAGCTGCCACCCCGTGTCTCCCCACGGGACGGCGGGGGAGCGCACCACGTTTCGCTCGTCGTCGGCGTAGTCCCTGTTGCCGAACGTGAAGACGTAGACCGTGTGGCCAAGTGACTCGAAGTAGCGCTTGTTGATGGCGGCGTAGTTCGTGACGCCGCTCGTATAGGGCTTGTACATGTCGAGGAACATGCCGATGCGCACGGGGTTCCTTTTCGCCGGTGATGTCGGAACGCTCGTCTCGCCAAAGCGGCGCCACTCCGATGTGCACCGGGTGCGCGGCTGCGAGGTTGTCGCCACGTACAGTATCAGAGGTGTGGCGGCGGCCTGAACAGCCCCGAGACGACTCCCCCTGCCTGCGATGATGGTACCCTGCTTTCGTCCTCCACTAGCGGGAGCTCCCATGTCACTTTCAATCGGGATCGTGGGCCTGTGCCGACGGCGATCTCATGCACTTCCGATTCAATGTCTAGCGCTTCTCCACGCGCGACGCGTTTGACGCCGGCATGACAGCCGCCCTCGCAACACTCTCCGCCGCGCTGTTCGGCACGGCGGACTTCCTCGGCGGACTCGCCAGCCGTCGGCATCGTGCGCTCATCGTCACGGTGCGCTCGCAGATCGTCGGCTTCGTCGTGCTGCTCGCGGCCGCACTCGTCGTGCCGGCAGTTCCGGGCATGCGCGACGCGGGGCTGGGAGTGATCGCCGGCATCTCGGGCGGCATCGGCGTCGTCTCGCTGTACGCGGGACTGGCCACAGGACGGATGGGCGTCGTCGCGCCGATCACCGCCGCGCTTTCAGGCTCGCTGCCTGCAGTGTTCGATATTCTCCGAGGTACGAAGGTCGCCCCTCTGGGCGTGGCAGGCATAGCGCTCGCGCTCGCGGCCGTCGTCATCGTGAGCCTTACCGGCCATACGCAGGATGAGAGCGGTTCGAGCGGTCGCGCTATCGCCTTCGCGCTGGTCGCCGGTCTTGGCTTCTCCGGCTCGCTCATCTGCTACGCGAGCACCGCTAACACGAGCGGCTTCTGGCCGCTCGTTGCCGGCCGGACGACGACGATCGTGATGCTCGGAAGCGTTGCGCTCGTGACCCTCAGGAGTCTCAAGCTCGAAAGCTCTGCGCTCAAGCCGGCGATGTGGGCGGGAGCGTTCGACGGGTTCGCGAATATCGCGGTCATCACGGCCATGCGTATCGGTCCGCTCGCCATCGCGTCCGTTCTCGCCGCTCTGTATCCCGTGATGACGGTGATACTTGCACGCTATGTCCTGGAAGAACGTCTCCACGTGTGGCAGCAAGTCGGCGTCGGCCTCGCACTCGTGGCCGTCGTGCTGTCCGCGTTGGCATAGGGAAGCACGATGGCCGATGGCATAGAGGTCCTGGCCGAGGCCAACGATGCAACACCGGCCTCAGATCGCCCGGCAGATACCGGCGTCGCGCTGCCGATGGTCGTCGCTCTTGCGGTGATGGTCGTGTGGGGTGGCACTCCGATCTTCACGAAGATCGCCGCCGCCGAGATCGACCCGTTGCAGGTCGGCGTGCTCCGCACCGTGATCGCGGGCGTGCTCGCCTTTCCACTGCTGCTCGTGGGAAGACAGGGGCTGCCATCCGGCCGGAAGAGGGAAGACGGCTTCTCGTGTTCTCCGCCTTCGCCGCATTCGTAGCGTTCCCGCTCCTGTTCGGCATCGGACAGGCTCGGACCTCGGCCACGCATGGGGCGCTCATCCTGGCCACGCTGCCGGTGTTCACGAGTCTGTTCGGCACGTTGCTCGAGCGCAGACCGATTTCGGCGAAGTGGGTGGTCGGTTGCGCGATCGCCCTTGCCGGGGAGGCCGCGATCATCGTGTGGCGGCAGGCCGGCACCGGCGCCACGACGAGTGTGCGCGGAGATGTCGTCGTGCTCGTCTCCGCGGTGATCTGCTCGATGGGCTACGTTGCCGGAGCGCATCTGTCGCAGACGGGCTACGCGAGCCTCCCGACGACGCTCTGGGGCGTGGGGCTGTCCTCGGTCGTGCTTCTGCCGGTCCTGGGCTGGACGGTCTCCCTGCACGGCTGGCCCGACGCCGGTCCGGCGGCTTGGGCGTCGATCCTCGTACTTGCGCTGCTCACGTCGATCGCCGGCTATGTCGCGTGGTACTGGGCGTTGGCGAAGGGTGGCATCAGCCGGATCGCCGGCGTCCAGTTCACGCAGCCGCTGTTCGGACTCCTGCTTGCAGCCATCGTTCTGAGCGAGCGACCGGGTCCCATCACGATGCTCGCGGCCGCGGCCATCCTCGCGGGAGCGTGGCTCGTGCAGCACTCGGCGAGGGCGTGAGGTCGAGAGCCCGCCACTCGCCGTTCTGCTTTCGAAACTCCGCCAAGATTGCACGGGCGCGGTTCACGAAAGCCACCCGCTCCACTAGAATGTCGACACCGGGGCGCAGTTCGACGCCCGCGCGATGCGCAGGCATCCATCGCAGCTCTCAGTCGGACCAGGCAGCTCGCTTCTGATTCCTCGGCTGCCTGGTTTCGTCGTATCTGCTCTCCGGTGAACGGCGAGCCCAACTCGTCGTTCGGGGACGGTCAGTCGAAGCCAGATCGCCGATGAGGCGTGAGCACAAGGAGGCGCACAGCACATATGGAGATGGAGATCGGACGGGGCAAGACCGCACGGCGCGCGTATGGGTTCGACGACATAGCGATCGTGCCGTCCCGGCGAACGCGAGACCCGCGCGACGTCGATATCACCTGGACGTTCTCGTTCAAGGGACGCGACTACACGTTCCCGCTCCCAGTGCTCGCCTCGGCTATGGACGGCGTCGTCGACCCCGCATTCGCTATCGAGATGGGCAGGCTCGGCGGCATGGCGGTGCTCAATCTCGAAGGCATCCAGACACGCTACGCGGATCCGGCGCCCCAGCTTGACGCGATCGCGTCCTTCGACAAGGAAGTAGCGACCGCGAAGATGCAGGAGATCTACAAAGAGCAGGTCAAGCCCGAGCTCATCACGCAACGCGTGAGGGAGATCAAGGATGGCGGGGTGCTCGCCGCCGCCTCACTCACCCCGCAGAATGTGGAGCGATATATCGAAGCCGCGCTTGCCGGTGGCCTGGACATCCTCATCATCCAGGGGACCGTGCTCTCCGCCGAGCACGTCTCCAGCTACGACAAACCACTCGACCTGAACGCCTTCGTTCGCGATCTGGAGATCCCGGCGATCCTCGGCGGATGTTGCAGTTACCAGGGTGCGTTGCACCTCATGCGTGCGGGCGCTGTTGGCGTGCTCGTGGGCGTCGGCCCGGGCCACGCCTGCACGTCGCGCCGCGTGCTCGGTATCGGCGTGCCGCAGGCCACCGCGATCGCAGACGCCGCGGCGGCTCGCATGCGCCACCTCGAGGAGACTGGCACGTACGCCCACGTCATCGCCGACGGCGGGATGCGCACCGGCGGCGATCTCGCAAAGGCCGTCGCGGTCGGCGCGGACGCGATCATGATCGGCTCGCCGCTGGCCAGCGCTGCCGAAGCGCCGGGACGCGGCTACCACTGGGGCATGGCCACGTTCCACCCAGACCTGCCTCGTGGCACGCGCGTGCGAGCCGGCGTCAAAGGCTCGCTCGAAGACATCCTGCTCGGCCCGGCGCACGAGAACGACGGCACCTTGAACCTCCTCGGCGGGCTTCGCACCTCGATGTCCACGTGCGGCTACGAGAACCTGAAGCAGTTCCAGAAGGCCGAGGTCATGATCGCGCCCTCGCTGCAGACGGAGGGCAAGGTCCTCCAGCAGTCCCAGGGCGTCGGCATGGGACGCTAGCGGGCCAGCGAGATGCCGCAAAGCCCCGAGCGCATGGCCGAACGCCAGCCTACGGTCTTCGTCGTCGATTTCGGCGCGCAATACGCGCAGCTCATCGCGCGTCGCGTACGCGAATGCCGTGTCTACAGCGAGATCGTGCCGCACAGCATCACGCTCGAAGAGATCGAACGGCGCAAGCCGGCTGCGCTCATCTTGTCGGGCGGTCCGGCCAGCGTCTATGCCGAGGGCGCGCCCAAGATGGACCCGCGGATCTACGACGCAGGGGTCCCGATCCTGGGCCTGTGCTACGGCATGCAGCTGATGGCTCTCGACCTGGGCGGCGAGGTGCCGAAGACCGACATCGGCGAGTACGGGTTCGCCCAGCTCACGATCACCGACCCCGCTTGCTCACTCTTCGACGGGCTCGAGGTCGAGCAACAGGTCTGGATGAGCCATCGCGACAGCGTCGGCACCGCGCCCGAAGGCTTCATCGTTGCCGCCAGGACGCCCACCACGCCCGTAGCTGCCATGGCCGACGCGTCTCGGCGCTGCTATGCGACACAGTTCCACCCGGAGGTGGCCCACACCCCTGCGGGCATGGAGATGCTGAAGCGCTTCCTCTACGACGTGGCAGGCCTCGCACCGACCTGGACGATGCTGAACATCATCGACGAAGCGGTCGAGCGCATCCGCGAGCAGGTGGGCGACGCTCACGTCATCTGCGGCCTGTCCGGTGGCGTTGACTCCAGCGTGGTGGCCGCTCTTGTCTATCGCGCTATCGGTGACCAGCTCACGTGCGTCTTCGTCGATCACGGCATGCTGCGGCTGAACGAGGCCGAGGAGGTCGTCCACGTCTTCCGCGACCAGTTCCACGTCCCGCTGGTGCACGTGCGCGCCGAGGACCGATACCTCGGGCTGCTCGCCGGCGTGACGGATCCGGAGCGCAAGCGGGAGATCATCGGCGAGGAGTTCTGGAAAGTCTTCTTCGAGGAAGCGGTCACCCTCGAGGGCGTACGGTTCCTCGCCCAGGGAACCCTGTATCCCGACGTCATCGAGTCCGGCCCGGGCAAGGCCGCGAAGATCAAGAGCCACCACAACCTCATCCCCTTCCCGGAGGGCGTCCACTTCGACCTCATCGAGCCGCTGCGTAGTCTGTTCAAGGACGAGGTGCGGGCGGTCGGCGCCGAACTCGGACTGCCCGACGAGATCGTGCACCGGCAGCCGTTCCCGGGACCGGGACTCGCGGTGCGCATCATCGGCGAGATCACGCACGATAAGCTCGATATCCTGCGGGCAGCCGACGCGATCGTGCGCGAGGAGATCTCGAACTGGGACGAGAACCGCGAGGTCTGGCAATACTTTGCCGTGCTCCCCGACATCAGAAGCGTCGGCGTGATGGGCGACGAGCGCACCTACGGTCATCCGATCATCATCCGGGCCGTCGCCTCTGCCGATGCCATGACCGCGGATTGGGCGCGTCTTCCGCACGATCTGTTGGCGACCATGAGCAGCCGGATCATCAACGAGGTAGCGGGCATCAACCGCGTCGCGTACGACATCACCAGCAAGCCGCCCGGCACCATTGAGTGGGAATAGCCACGAAGAGAGCCACAGAGACCGCTCGTGTGTGGGCGGTGCGACGACCCTAGCGCGCACAGGACGGAGAGAGCGATGAACGAGCACGCTGACGATGCCCGGGAACAGATCCTCGAACTCAGGGGTCGCATCGACGAGATCGACTGCGCGATCGTGAACCTCCTAAACGAGCGAGCCGGGCTCGCACTTGAGATTCGAGAGCACAAGCCGGATGCGAATCTCTCGCTCTACGATCCGAAACGCGAGGAGGAGATCTTCTCGAATCTCGCCCAGTGCAACCAGGGACCTCTGTACGCGGACAACCTGCGCGAGATCTTCTCGGCGATCCTTCACGTGATGAAGGAGCTCTGAGCGGCGATGAGCGATCGAGCTCGAGGCGTCGACGCCGTAGTCCGCGACGGCGTCGTCACTCTCATCGCGGGCCCTTGCTCCATAGAGAGCCGCGAGCAGATGCACGAAGTCGCGGCTGTCTGCGCGGAGCTCGGTGTACGCGTCATGCGAGGCGGTGCCTACAAGCCCAGGACGAGCCCGTACTCCTTCCAAGGCATGGAGGAGGAGGGCCTGAAGCTGCTGCGGGAAGCCGCCGATGCCTACGGGCTGCTCACCGTCACCGAAGTCGTTGATTCGGCGCACGCCGAGATCGTCGACGAGTACGCGGACATCCTTCAGGTCGGCACCCGGAACATGGCGAACTTCTCCCTGTTGAAGAGACTCGGGCAAGTCACCGCCGAGAGCCACAAGCCGGTGCTCTTCAAGCGCGGGATGTCGGCGACGATCGAGGAATGGCTCGCGGCGAGCGAGTACATCACGATGAGCGGCAACCCGAACGTCATCCTGTGCGAGCGCGGCATCAGGACCTTCGAGACGGCCACTCGTTTCACCCTGGACATAAGCGCGGTGCCAGTCGTGAAGAAACTCTCGCTCCTGCCGATCATCGTGGATGTCTCGCACCCGACAGGACAGGCCGATCTCGTTCCGGCGGTGAGCCGCGCGGCCGTGGCGGTCGGCGCGGACGGCGTCATGGTCGAAGTCCATCCAGATCCCCGGCGCGCCCTGTGTGACGGACCGCAATCCCTCGACCTTGCAGGGTTGCGAGAACTCACCGTCGAACTACAACGCGTAGCGGCAGCCGTCGGCCGCGTCGTGGCTTAGGCCAGGATCAGCGCACCCGAACGGCTCCCCGGCGCCGCAGGAATGTAGTCCGCGTCGAGAGGGGTCGACTGGTGGCCGACGGGTCCCCGCTCAGCCGCTTGTGCCCCCATTGCGGGGCGCCTAACGTGCTGCGATTCGGGGAATGCCACGTCTGTTCCGGCACCGTCTGCGAGCGGTGCGGCAACGTCCAGTACATCAAGGGCGAGCGCAAGGTCGTCCACGATGAGTGCCTGGAGCGGACGACCGACTCGTTCTCGATGATCAAGTTCGTGAAGTAGGCCGATCCACGTCGGCTGCCGCGCGATGCACGACAGCCGACGGATCCGGGCGGGACGGGCAACCCCAGTGCCCGTCCCGCACCTTTCTCTGGATGCCTGCAAATGGCGAGCCGAAGGCGGGGCTGCTTCCTTCGCGGGGCGGAGCGGCCAGCCCGGCCAGCGGCGTCGGGCCGGGAAGTGGATGGTCCACCGGCCGTCGTATACTGGCTATAGCGCGACGGTCCTGGGGGTGCCGTGCGACGCAGGGTGTCTTGGTGTTCGCTCTTTCCGTGGCGGTGCTGGTTGCCACAGCGGCGTCGGCGTTCGCCTGGGGCAACGGTCCCGCGTGCGGAGTAGGTTTCGGTACGCACGACTGGGTGCTCGACTGAAGCCAAGCGTCTTGCGGGCAATCCATCTTGGCTGAGGACGTCTGTCGCGCTCTCGGCGACGGCCGAACCGGACACGGTGACCCGGGACACCCACTACCACTTCTACGATGCTGGGGCACCCGCTACGGCAATGCGCCGAGGAAGGTGGCATCCCTGTTTGCGCTCGCCGCCAAGGCGTACAGGACCGGGACTATCGCGCTGCGAGCAGGTACGTCGGCCTGCTCTCGCACTACTACTCGGACACGTGCGAGCCGCTTCACACGGAAAGGACCTCGGCGGGGACAGCGATGCACTACGAGTTCGAGAATTCGGTCGACCTCTTGGCCGATGTGCCCGGGAGAGAACCGCTCGTGGATCAAGAGCGACGGATTCCAGCGCGTCACGAATATCACCGCGAAGACGAAACGGCTGCGGGTCTCGCCCATGGATACTACGGTTCGCTCGTTTCGGAGTACTCGCTCTTCGGGATGGATGCGTCGGTCGCTCGATGACTCGCGTCGTGCTCGTCGCGCTGTGAACGACCTCGCGGACGTGATCCGCTCGATTCCCACGGCTGCGACCAAGGGAGCCGGCGTCGCCTCGCCGCCGATGGGCTGCGCGCCGGCGACCGCAACGGTCACGGGGTGATCCGCGACAGCTGCGGACCGGTCGCGGGCGCGGTCGTCCGCGTACAGGCGAGCGCATGCAGCACGCTCTCGAGCGCCAGAGGCTGCTTCTCGCTGGAGGTGCCGGCGGATACGACCGGAACCCTCTCAGCTTGGGCGCCCGGCTACTTCATCGAGGGAAACGTGCCGTTGGTGCGGGGTGCAACAGGAGATAACGATCGTGTTGAGGCGCATCGCCCTCGGCGACGAGCCGGCGTACGCTGTGGCGCTCGGTGTCCGGCACTGGAGGAGGCGGGCGAGAGCTCTGCGTGCGAGATCTGTCACAGCGCCGCAGGCACCGGACTGAACCTGGACTTGCCCGTGGAACAGTGGCAGAAGGATGCTCATTCGCGGTCTGCCCTCAATCCCAGGTTCCTCACTATGTACGCGGGGACCGACCTGGCCGGCAACCAGAGCCCGCTCACGCGATACGCGCAGACTCGCGACTACGGACGCATTCCCCTGAGGCCCGATCCGTCGAAGCCCTACTTCGGACCGGGATACCGACTCGACTTCCCGGCGACGTCGGGCAATTGCGCGACCTGCCACGTGCCGGTGGCCGCAGCGAACGATCCCTTCGGCATCGATGTCCGCACGGTTACGGGTGTCGCGGCGTGAGGGCGTCGCCTGCGACTTCTGCCACAAGGTCTGGGACGTGCGTCTCGACCCGAACACGAGACTGCCCGAACCAGGGCTGCCGGGAGTGTTGTCGTTCAAGTTGCGTCGTCCGTCTGCGGGGCATCAGTTCTTCGCGGGGCCGTTCGACGACGTGGCTCCCGGCGACGACACTTACACGCCCGTGCAGCGAGAAAGCGCGTACTGCGCGCCGTGCCACCGGGGAATGTTCTGGGGCGTGCTCGTCTACGACTCCTACGGCGAGTGGCTGGCAAGCCCGTACAGCGATCCGAAGACGGGGAAGACGTGCCAGGACTGCCACATGCCTCGCACGGGCGCATCGCACTTCGCCTTGCCGCGCAAGGGCGGGCGGGCCCGCGATCCTGACACCCTTCGTAGTCACACGATGCCCGGCGCGGCCGACGCGGTGCTGCTGCGTAACGCGGTGTCGATGACCGTCTCGCCCACGCGGCGCGAAGGCGAGATCGTCGTAGACATCGCGATCGTCAACGACCGCACCGGGCATCACGTTCCCACGGATTCGCCCCTCCGGAACGTCCTGTTGATCGTCTCGGCCACCGATGCAGTACCGGTCGACCACTCGCGCAGGTCGGTGGACCCGGGTGCCCGACTGGGGCGGGCAAGGCGATCCTGCTGAGGGCTACTACGCGGGTCAGCCGGGAACGGCGTTCGCGAAGGTGCTCGAGGAGCTGTGGACGCGAGTCACGCCGACGGGCGCCTACTGGAAGCAGACTCGGCTTGTCTCCGACAACCGCATCCCCGCATTCGGCCGCAACGACACGACGTACCGGTTCGCGGAACCGCAATCAGGTGAGGTTCGCGTTCATGTGCGCCTGCTCTTCCGCCGCGCGTTCATCGAACTCGCCGATCAGAAGGGGTGGAAGGACCCGGATATCGTGATGGCCGAGTACACGAAGGTGCTTTCCCGTTAGGCGACAACCGAGGTGATTTCGTGATGAAGAAGCTTCTCGCTGCGGTCCTCACGCTCTGCGTCGTCGGGGTCCTTCCTGCTTCCGGAGTGACGCTTGCCGACGTCGGGTCCGGGGCGAGTGTAACGAGTCCCACATGGGTCCGCACCGGCGGCCCCGTGGGTGGGATGGGCTACGACATCCGCTTTAAGTCGTCGGATCCGAGTCGGATGTATGTCACCGACGCCTTCGCTGGGGTGTTTGGAGTGGCGATTCCGGGCGCACTTGGGCGCCCAGCAACGAGGGGATCACCGTTCGCTCGGGCGAGTCTGGCGACGGCGTGCCTGTGTTCTGTCTGACAGTCGATGCGAACCATCCCGATACGATCTGGATTGGCACGCAGGGCATTCGCGGAGTGTACCGGTCGGACGACGGCGGGGAACACTGGGTCGAGAAGGTGAACGGGATCGTCGAGTCCGAGGGCATAACGTTCAGGGGTTTCACAGTGGATCCTCGCGATCCTGACGTGGTCTACGGCGCGGCGGAGATCTCCAGCTTCGCGTGGGCAGACACCGAACGTCGAGGCCGAGAGTTCGACATGGTCAAGGGCGTTGTCTACAAGACGACGGACGGCGGCGGGCACTGGGACGCGATCTGGCGAGGCGACAATCTCGCCCGCTACGTCTGGCTCGATCCGCGCAACCCTGACGTCGTCTACGTCTCGACCGGCATCTTCGACAGGGAAGCGGCTAACTCCGACCCCGTTTCGGGGAAACCGGGAGGGGTCGGGATCATCAAGAGCACCGACGGCGGTCGGACGTGGCGGTCGATGGTGAACGGACTGCGGAACCTATACGTCGGTAGCCTCTTCATGCATCCCACCAACCCAGACATCTTGATCGCGGGAGCGGGCAACGTTCAGTACTCCGCCAACCAGGGCGTCTACCTGACAACGAACGGAGGATCGAGTTGGCGTCACACGCTCGGAGACGAGCTGATCACCGCCGTGGAGTTCTCAACGTCCGACCCACGAATCGCCTACGCGGGCGGCCGCAACTCGATCTATCGAAGTACCGACGGAGGGAGGACGTGGCGCAGGATGACCCCTCTGGAACCGTGGGGTTCGCCAGGCATAGCCGCCGGCTTCCCGATTGACTTCCAGGTGGATCCGATGAACCCAAACCGCGTGTTCGCCAACAACTACGGCGGAGGCAACGTCCTCAGCAAGGACGGCGGTCGTACGTGGGTGAACGCTAGCCAAGGCTACACCGGGGCGCAGGTCCGCGGCATTGCCGTTGACCCAGTTCACGCCCAGAAGGCTTACTGCGCCGCTAGGAGCGGCATCTTTCGCAGTACCGATAGCGGTTCGATCTGGCACGGTACCGGATACCCGCCAGCGAACCAGACTGAGTACTGGGCCGTTGCGGTCGATCCGGTGGGCGGAAGCCACTTACTTGCGGCCCAGAACGTGACCGGTGGTGTCTTCGCGAGCTATGACGGAGGTGCTTCGTGGCGGGCGACGACAGCCTTCCTCCCCTGGGGCTTCGCGTTCAGGACTCTAGCCTTTGCATCAAACGACCCGAGGGTAGTCTACGCCGGCACGGGCCGGTACCTCTCCGCCGGGGCCTTCTGGGATGACCTACCAGCTTCAGGCGTGTACGTGTCTGGGGACGGCGGGCAGACGTGGCGCAAGCCGATTGGCGCGTTCTCGGACGCCCATGTGGCAGCGTTGGCCGTCGACCCCCTGCGGGCGGCACGGGTGTTTGCGGCGACGAACTATGGCGTCCTTGAGTCCGAGGACGGTGGTCTGACTTGGGCGAGGCCCGACGACGGTCTCCCCACGAACCCGCCGGCAGCGATATCTGTCGCAATCGACCCGCACGATAGGGCGACAGTGCTCGCCAGCTACAACGGCGCGGGTGTGTATCGTTCCGTCGATGGGGGAGTGTCCTGGACCAGGAGTGTCTCGGGACTCCCACCCGAGGCCTTCATCTCCTCCATCGTGTTCTCGCTAGCGGATCCCTCGGTAGTCTTCGCTGCCGACCGACGATCGGGCGTCTACCGTTCAACCGACGGCGGCGTCACGTGGTCGCCGCTCGGACAGGATCTCGGATTCCGTGCCGTCAACGCCCTGGCGCTATCTTCCGACGGGGAACACCTGTATGCGGCCACGGAGGGTGGCGGCGTGTATCGACTCGATCTCTCGGGCACACCGCCTGCCACGTACAAGGTTCCGCCCGCTGCCGCCTTAACGCGTCCACGGGCGATCCGATACGCCATATCGCGCTCGAGCAGCTTCGCGATCTCAGGCTCGGTGAGCCCGGGCCATGCCACTTCTGGCTCTGTT
Organism: uncultured Actinomycetes bacterium; assembly: GCA_963725795.1. GTDB lineage: Bacteria > Actinomycetota > Coriobacteriia > Anaerosomatales > CAVRZR01 > CAVRZR01. The sequence goes on from CAVRZR010000003.1 coordinate 532,581, forward strand.
CTGTGCGAGAAGTACGTCGCCGGCCGCTGGAAGACGGTCGCCGCATACACTCGCTCTTGGATATCGCCAGTCTCTGGTTCCTACCGGGTGATCTATCGGCTTCCGGCAGGGAGGTACCGCTTCAGGGCAACACATGGGTCGAGCGCATCGACCAGTTGCCATCTGCGCGGTCTGAGCGCGTTCTCACGTGCGGTCACGGTGAAGTAGGCACAGAGGTACTGGCTCGCAGTCAGGCAGGGCTCGATTCTCCGCCGGAACGGTCCGTGCTACATTGCACTCGCGAGGTTCCCGCCGGGGGCGGGCGGACAGCTCACTCGCATTCGTCCTAAGGGGGACTCGATGCACACTATGCGCAGGCTCGTACTCTCTGCAACGCTCCTCGCCGTGATCGTCACGGTGGTACCCATGGGTGCCGTAGCGGCGACATCGCTTTCCGGCGAGCCAGTAGCGGTAAAGATTGCCGTCGCTGCTCCTCTGACGGGCGGCGGTCAGACATACGGCCAGGGGATGCAACGCGGAACCGAACTCGCAGTCAGGGCCAACGCTTCGGCACTCGCCTCCGCGGGTGTTTCGATCGCGGTGGCGCCGATGGATGATCAGGGCGATCCTGCAATTGCCACCGCCAACGCGGGCAGCATCGTCGCAGATACCTCCATCCTCGGAGTGGTTGGTCATCTCAATTCGGGATGCTCGATCTCCGCAGCACCGGTGTACGCGACCGCGAATCTCGCGATGGTCTCGCCTGCATCCAGCAATGAAGCGCTGACAAAGCTGGGTCTGAAGAACGTCTTCCGGACGTGCGCCACTGACGGCGCGCAAGGTACGTACGCTGCCGATACTGTCGTGCGAAACCTACGCCTGGCGCGCGCATTCGTGGTCAACGATTCGACACCCTACGGCGCGGGCCTGGCATCCGCGTTCGCGAAGCGGTTCGTCGCCGACGGCGGCAAGGTTGCAGGCACCGCCAAGACGGAATCCGCCGACAAGGTCTTCACGGCACTCGTTACGAAGATCAAAGCCGCGAGACCCACGGTCGTCTACTACGGCGGGGTGTACAACTCGGGTGCGTTGCTCGCCAAGCAGCTCAAGGCCAGGGGCGTGATCGCGATGTTCGCCGGCGGCGACGGCCTCGTCGCCTCAGAGTACGTGACCTTGGCGGGCAAGACCGCCGCGAACGGCACACTCGCGACCAGCGGAGGGTTGCCGTTCGACCAGATGCCCAAGGGCAGTGAATTCAAAGCGGCCTTCGACGCCGCCTTCCCCGGCGAGTCGATCGCCCCGTTCGACACGTACGCCTACGATGCCGCGACAGCAATCATCAAGGCGATCATCGCCGTCGCTCAGGAGAGCGGCGCACAAGCGCTCGTCGGCACCGGCGGGCGCGAAGCAGTGGGCGGCAAGGTTGCAGCGTCACAATTCTCTGGCGTGACGGGGAACGTGGCATTCGATTCGGTCGGCGACACCAAGTACCCGGCGTTCGGCGTATTGCGCGTACAGTCCGGCGTTTGGAGGTCGTGCGCGCAGGTGGGCAAGCCTGCATTGGCGGCCACGGTGCGCACCAACCGGACATTCACTGTTTCGTCGCTGCTCAGGCCGCACCACACCGTAGGCAGCAAGGCCGTCGTTCTGAGGTTCTGGCGCAAAGTGGGCGCGGTGTGGATGCCTGGTCCTGTCGTGACCGCAGTCGCTGCGAATTCGGGCAACTTCTCGCGTTGCTCGGCGAAGGTCAAACTAGCGGCGACAGGAACGTGGCGAGTCGTCGCCACGCACTCCGACGGGGTACATGGGTCCATGGATAGCGTCGTCAGCGCCTTCAGGGTGCGATAGAGCCCGCCAGCGTGCTGCCAAACAGCCGGGCGCCCCGCGACGGTGCCCGGCTCGCTTGCCAGCCACCGAGACCTCAGTTCGAGCTGGCGACACGGCCGGAGCCTCGGTGCCGTTGGCTGGCGGCCTCCGTGTGCCGTGGTGTCTTTGGCGCGACGCGCGGGATTCGATGTCCGTCCGCGGGCCTGGCGGAGAAGTCAGACGGGGGTGCGCTCCCGCCCCAGCGGCCAGGCGAACGCGCTCGCGGGAATGGGCGCGCGCCTACGCATACCGGGAGCCGCTTCACGCGGCGCGCCCCAGCGGATACACTCACTCGGCTGGCCACCCTCGCGTGCGTCAGCTCGCGTACCGAAGCGCCCGAGGAGCCCATGCCCGTCGACCTCTCATCTCTCAACGAAGCCCAGCGCGAGGCCGTCCTCGCGACCGAGGGCCCGCTGCTCGTGCTTGCCGGCGCCGGTTCGGGCAAGACGCGCGTCCTGACGTACCGGATCGCGCACATCGTCGGCGACCTCGGAGTCTCATCTGCGGAGATACTCGCGATCACCTTCACCAACAAGGCCGCCGAGGAGATGCGTACCAGACTCGGTGAGCTCGTCGGCGCTGGCGTCCGCTCCATGTGGGTCATGACCTTCCACGCGATGTGCGTCCGCATGCTGCGGTTCGATGCCGAGAAGGTCGGCTTCACCAGGAACTTCAGCATTTACGACGACGACGATCGCAAGCGCATGATCTCGCGCGTGCTGAGCGAACTCGGCATCGACGACAAGCGATATCCGCCCAATGCGATCGGCGCGCGCATATCGACCGCGAAGAACGAACTCGTGACGCCCGACGAGTTCGGGGCACGAGCGGTCTCGCCGCTCGACAAGGTCGCCGCGAAGGTGTTCCCACGCATACAGCAGCGGATGCGCGAGGCGAATGCGATGGACTTCGACGACCTTCTCGTCGAGGCACATCGGCTGCTGGCCGAGAACCCCGAGGTTCTCGCTGCCTACCGAGATCGTTTCCGCTACCTCCACGTCGACGAATACCAGGACACGAATCACGCGCAGTACCGGCTCGTGAACCTGCTCGCCGGTGGTTACCGCAACCTGATGGTCGTCGGCGATGATGACCAGTCGATCTACTCGTGGCGGGGCGCAGACATACAGAACATCCTCGACTTCGAGCGCGACTACCCTGACGCCACGGTCGTCAAGCTCGAGCAGAACTACCGCTCCACGGCGCGCATCCTCATGTGCGCGAACGCGGTGGTGGCGAACAACCAGGGTCGCAAGGCGAAGAAGCTCTACACGGCGAACGCCGAAGGCGAGAAGATCGCCTCGTACCTCGCGAGCGACGAGCGCGACGAGGCCCGCTTCATCGCCGCGGAGATCGAGCGGTTGAAGCGCGAAGAGCATCGCGGATACTCGGAATTCGCCATCTTCTACAGGACGAACGCGCAGTCACGCGCGATCGAGGATGCGTTCATGCGCGCCGGCGTCCCGTACCGCATTGTCGGCGGTACTCGCTTCTTCGACCGCGCCGAGATCCGTGACGTGACCGCGTATCTCAAAGTGGTTGTGAATCCCGCGGACGAGATATCGCTTCGGCGCGTCGTCAACCGGCCGAAACGTGGGATCGGCGACACGACGTTGGAGAAGGTGGACTTCGAAGCACGCATGCGCGGGATCGCCTTCGAAGCCGCGCTTCGTGCAGCTGCCGACGAGGACTGGCTCGGAGGCGGGCCGCGGACGCGCATCATCGGCTTCCTGCAACTGCTCGATGAGTTGCGTGAGGAGGCGGCGCGCGGTGACACGCTTCGCGACCTGGTAGAGGCGATCGTCACTCGCAGCGGGCTCGTCTCTGCGCTCGAGGCGGAACGCACCGACGAGGCGCTGTCTCGAGCCGACAATATCCGCGAATTCTTCGGCGTGGCCGAGGAGTACTCGGCGACGCATGAGGGGGCAGACCTCGGCGGGTTCATGGAATGGCTCGCGCTGCGGACGGACTTGGACACGCTCGTCGAGGGCGAGAGCGCAGCGACGCTCATGACCGTCCACTCAGCGAAGGGTCTCGAGTACCCTGTCGTCTTCATGGCGGGCATGGAGGACTCGATCTTCCCCCACCAGAACTCGATGTTCGACCCCGAGGGCCTCGAGGAGGAACGTCGCCTCGCCTACGTGGGCATCACGCGTGCCCGCGAGCGCCTGTACCTCACGTACGCGCACACGCGAAGCCTGTACGGCTCGACGCAGTACAACCCGCCGAGCCGCTTCCTGGGCGAGATTCCCGACGAGCATGTCGCGGCCGCGGGAGTCGGGTCGCTGGGTATGGGTGGCACCGGCTGGGGCCGACGAGGCGAGGGGCGGGGCGGGCCGTCATACGGGAGCGGCCCGGCTGGCACATCGGGCGCTGATGGCACTCGGGGTGCGGGCGGTCGCGTCTTCGGCGCGGGCGCACCGCGACAGGCTCCGCGGCAGCAGCAGGCGACCGAGACGTTCGAGGTAGGCGCACGCGTGGAGCACAAGGTCTTCGGTCTCGGTACCGTCACGGCGGTTGACGGAGACAAGCTCACGGTGGCTTTCGACACCGCTGGAAGCAAGACCCTCCTCGCGGGTTACGCGCCCCTACGCAACGTGAGAGACTGAAGGCTGGACGGGACCGGGCAGTGGTGGAGGTCTGAATGGGTCCGGTACTGGTGTTCGGCCATCGCAATCCCGACAACGACTCCGTCTGCTCGGCGGTCGCCTACGCGCATCTGAAGAACCTCACCGATCCGGAGAACGTCTACGTTCCGGTCCGCCTCGGTCCTGCGCCGCGCGAGACCGAGCACGTCTTCAATCGCTTCGGCTTCGAGATGCCCGAGGAGATCGGGCACGTGCATACGCGCGTCCAGGACGTCATGACCGAGGACGTGGTCACCGTCGACGCTTCGGAAACCCTGCTCGAGGCGGGGCGACTCATGCGCGAGAACAACGTGCGCGCCCTGCCTGTGGTGGCGGACGGCATCGTGAGGGGACTGGTGAGCGTCAACACGCTCGCCTCGAGGTACATCGACGAGATCGCGCTGCAGGGCTTTCGAACGAATCCCACCGAGGTAGGACTCCTCGCGCACGTGTTGGGCGCCGAGATCGTACTCGGCGATCCGGGTATGCGGCTCGACGGAGACGTGCTGATCGGTGCGATGGAGCCGGAGACCATGGTCGGCTACATCAAGCCGGGCGACATGCTCATCTTGGGCGACCGGGTGCGCACGCAACCGCGGGCGCTCGAGGCGGGGGCTGCCTGCCTCATCCTCACCGGCGGCGCTCGGCCCGCCAAAGCCGTGCTCGATCTGGCGACCGCCAAGGGTGCGGCCTTGATCGTCACCGGATACGACACCTTCTCCGCGGCACGACTGGTCGGCCTCTCGTATCGCGTGGGCGAGCTGATGGATGCCAGCGTGCTCCTTGTGCAACCGGACACGCTTCTCGCAGAGGCGACGGAGGATCTGTCTGGCGTCACCGACCCGTGACGCGGTGGTAGTCGACCAGAGCGGTGCCCCGGTCGGTATGCTCACGCGCACCAACGTGGCGCGCGGCCTTCGGCGGCGCGTGATCCTGGTCGATCACAACGAGGCAGCACAGTCTGCTGCCGGGATCGAGGAGGCGTCCGTTCTCGAGATCGTCGACCACCATCGTGTCGGCAGCATCGAGACGAGCGGGCCAATCATGTTCCTGAACCTCCCCGTGGGATCCACGGCGAGCATCGTCGCGACTCGCTACGAGGCGTTGGACGTGCAGGTGCCCCCCGCCATTGCGGGCCTGCTCCTGTCGGCGGTGATGACCGACACCGTCTTGCTCAAGTCCCCGACCACCACGGACATGGACCGGGAGGTCGCCTCCCGTCTCAGCCGGATCGCCGGCGTCGACGCGCTCGAGTTCGGTATGGAGGTCTTCCGGTCGCGCAGCGCGGGCGAAGTCTTCTCTGCGGAGCGTGTCGTCGGCGCGGACGTGAAGGAATACCGGGTCGGGGACGTCGTCGCGGCTGTCGGCCAGTTCGAAACGGTCTCGCTGAGTGCGGTCATGGATCACGCGGACGAGTTGCTCTCTGCGATGGAAGCGCTGCGCGAGCGACGCGGTCTCGACCTCGTGGTCCTGATGGTGACGGACATAGTCCGCGAGGGCAGCGAGATGCTCGCCGTGGGCAAGGTGAGACTCGCCGAGCGTGCATTCGGCGTCTCGTTCGACGGGGGTTCTGTGTGGATGGACGGCGTGTTGTCCCGTAAGAAGCAGGTCGCGGCCCGGCTTGCCGAGGCCGCAGGGGTGTAGGAGCGCACGGCGATGCCTGCCGTCCCGGTGGATTCATGGCGACGAGATCTGCGTCCGCGAGTCTTCGCGATCGTGTTCGCGCTCTCCGTGCTCTTCCTCGTGCTGTTGCTCTTCGGCGTGTTGATGTCGCCGGGGTTGGGACGGCTGGACGCGCAGGCATCAGCGGCGATCCGCGCCTACCGTCCGGAGACACTCGTTCAGGTTGCCGTCTGGGTGACAAGCATCGCGAACGGGCTCACGATGCTCTTTCTCGTCCCGATCACCGCACTCGTGCTGTGGTTGGCCGGCCGCCATTCGGGGGCCATCGTGCTGATCGTCGCGGTGGCGGGAGGGCGGCTCCTCGGCAGCGCGATACAAATGCTCGTGCACCGGGCCAGACCGGAGGGTGTGGCACTCATACCGTTGCCGTCGAGCTACAGCTTCCCTTCGGGCCACGCGCTTGCGGCTGCGCTGTACTTCGGCACGCTCACCTTCATCGTTCTCGGTGAAGTGAGATCGCCCGCACTGCGCTACTCGCTCGTGGTGCTGTTCGGCGTGCTGGCGGTTGCCGTCGGAATGTCTCGCGTCTACCTCGGCGTTCATTACCTCGGTGACGTCGTCGCCGGCTGGCTCCTGGGAGGCGCGGTAGTGATCGTCGCGATCCTCGGCTACTTCGCCCTTTCGCAACCCACGGACCAGTAGCGGGAACATCCGCGAAAAAATCAGGACGCGCCTTGGGGGTGGGCGCGTCCTGCACATTCGAGGGGCGTTCCCCGCCTTTGAGGGGGGAGGAGACGGGTCGCCCAGCTCTCGGAATTCTTGCAAGCAACACATATGCCACGCACACCCGAATCTTGGAGATTGACAGTGCATTCGCGGTCGACTCGTATGGACAGGTCCGAACCAAAGGAGCCGTACAGATGTCCGAGTTGATGATTCGTCCGGCGGTCCTGGAGGACGCTTCCCGAATCGCCGAGATATACAACCACTACGTGCTGCATTCGACCAGCACGTTCGACGTCGAGCCGAAGACGCCCCAGGATCGGATGCACTGGCTCGACGAGCACGATGCGGCGCACCCCGTACTCGTCGGCGAGGCTGGCGGGACGGTGGTCGCATGGGGTGCGCTCAGCAAGTGGAGCGCGCGTAGCGCGTACCGGCATACGGTCGAGATCTCCGTCTACGTGGACCGTCACGCCCAGCGTCGTGGCATCGGAGAGGTCATGACCCAGGCGCTCGTCACGGAGGCGGGGCGGTGCGGGCATCACGCGATCGTTTCCCAGATCGTTGCAGACAACGTGGCGAGCCTGCGACTCGCAGAACGAATAGGGTTCGAACGTGTGGGCGTACTTCGCGAGGTGGGCCGCAAGTTCGATCGTTGGCTGGACGTGGTACTCATGGAGCTCGTGCTCGCCGGGCCCTTTGAGCAGCGACACTAGGGCCGATTAGTCCACGGTGCCCATCCACCCACTGTAGCCGTGCGCTGTGATGGCGGAGTTGAGCTGGTCGCACAACTGCTGACGCCAGTAGTCGCCCGGCGGCAGGAGACCCACGATCTCGATCACCGGCTCGGGCATGTCGAGAGACTCGGCCCGGACCACGACATCGAGCCTGCTGACTACGGACGCACGCGCGAACAGGTTGTCCACGAGTCGCTGCATATCGGGCTGATCCTGCAACTTGCGCTCCTGCGCCGGAATGAGCGCGTGTCCGAGGTTTCCAGGTTCTGGTGTCGGTCGGGCGGCAACCCCAGCCGTGCTTCGCACGGTCGTGAGAGGATACACCGCCTCGCCGAGCACGGGGTAGTGAGCCGGGCGACCGCCTGCCGCTCACGTTGGAGGTACATACCGTACGGGGTATATATGAAGCAGCAGTCAATGAAGGCAGGAGTGCAACGATGAACTCGCGAATAGTCGCAGTCATGTCCCGTGTCGTCGCGGTCGCGTTCGGCCTCGTATGGGGCTTCTTTGTAGCGTTCAACGTCGTCTTCAGCGACATCTTCGGCGTGAACGACATGCTCGTCGCGATCGTCTACGTCCTCGCCGCGTACTTCATTCTCGGCCTGGCCTTCGGCGCACTCGGTCCGAAGACGGGCTGGAAGTGGACTTGGTGGATCGCGCCGCCGGGAGTGATATTGGCGGCCCTGATGATCGCCGACAACCCAGATCGCGTGCTCTACGTCGCAGGGGTCATGGCAAGCGTCGTCGTGGCCACGCTCGGCGGCACCTGGCTCGGAGCGTACCTGCGCGGAACGCTGGCCAGGCGGCACGCGTCCGCCTCGGGTCTCGGCACACCTCCGAACTGAGGCGCGGACGTGGCTCATTTGAAGTTCGACACGGCCAAACTCGAGCGCCTGAACGATCCGGGTCGGTTCGAGTCGCTCGAACCCTGACGTCATGTGGGCTGCGCTCGGCGCGCCAGAGCGCGCTGTGGTCGTTGACGTTGGCGCAGGCACCGGACTCTTTGCTGCGCGTTTTGCGGAAATGGCCCCGGGTTCAACGGTCTACGCTGTCGACACCGAGGACGTCATGCTCGACTGGATGCGCGCGAACCGTGCCGAGGTAGCCTCAGGCAGGGTCGTTCTCGTGAAGGGCGAGGAGACGAAGATCCCACTGCCCGACGACTTCGCCGGCCTGGTCACGATGATCAATCTGCATCACGAGCTCGCCGATCCCGATGCGACGTACTCGGAGGTCCACCGTCTGACCAAACCGGGAGGACAGCTGCTGGTGGTCGACTGGAAGCCGGGCGATTCGCCCAAAGGGCCGCCCCAGAACGTCCGCGTCACTCCGGAGGTGCTCGCGGAGTCTGTACGGCGGGCGGGCTTCGTGCGCGTGCGCAGCCACGGTGGTCTGCCGTGGGCGAGTCTGATCACAGCCGAGCGAGAAGACTAGTCGCCGAGCCACCCTCTGACAGCGTTCTCGACGCCGTCGCGGCCCGCGTCCGCGATTGCCGAGAAGCGCACTTCGCGTTCGTCTAGCTCCGCGAGCGCCCGGGGGACGCACGCGCCAGATGGCACGAGTTCCTGCACGCGCGCCAGCAGCCGAACGCCGCTCAGCGAAGCGTCTTCTGGCGACAGCGGCTCGGAGTAGGCGATGCCGGAAAGCGCCTTGTACACATCGGTCCCGAACTTCGCCCAATGAGCGGTCGCAACAACCAAGACCGGGTTCTCGGATCGCAGTCGTTCCGCGACCTCCCAGGCCACGGCCGTGTGCGGGTCGAGCAAGTAGCCCGTCTCGTCCCAGACACGCTTGATCGTGAGCAGACACTCATCGTTGGTGCAGAAGTCGGCAGCGTACATGGAGCGCATCTGATGAAACGTCTCGCGGTCGATCTGAAAGCGTCCCGTGTCGCGGAGGCTGGACATCCACTCTTCGATGCGATCGGTGGAACGTGCGAGTTCGTACAGCTGCCGCTCCAGGTTGCTCGAGATGAGGATGTCCATGGAAGGCGACGGCGTCGTGACGAAGTCGCGCCCTGCGATGTCGTACACGCCCGTGTTGACGAGGTCGGTGAGCACGTTGTTCTCGTTGCTCGCGCAGAGCAGTCTATCGATCGGGACGCCCATACGCCGCGCGTAGTACGCGCCGAGGATGTTGCCGAAGTTGCCCGTCGGGACACATACGTCCATGGGCTCTCCGGCGATGACGCCGCCCGATGCCACCATGTCGGCGTACGCGCTCACGTAGTAGACGATCTGTGGCAGGAGCCGGCCCCAATTGATCGAGTTCGCGCTCGACAGCCGCAGACCGTGCGTCACGTGCAGCTCCTCGGCAAAGGCCTCGTCGTTGAAGGCGGCCTTCACCGCGCTTTGGCAGTCGTCGAAATTACCCTTTACGCCGAAGACGCCAACGTTGTCTCCGCGCTGGGTGACCATCTGGAGCCGCTGGATGTCCGAGACGCCATCGGCGGGATAGAACACGACGATCGAGGTGTGCTCCCTGTTCGAGAACCCCTCGAGAGCGGCCTTGCCAGTGTCGCCGCTGGTCGCGACCAAGATCAGATAGTCGTCCTCGGCGAGTCCCTTGCTTCCGGCGGACCTCGATCGCCTCCGAGAAGAACAGCGGCATGCACTGAAGCGCCATGTCCTTGAACGCCTGGGTCGGTCCGTGCCACAGCTCGAGCACGTGCGTTCCCGCCGCGACCTCGGTGACAGGGGCGATGCGCGGGTCGTCCCACTGCTGACCGTAGGCGCGCTGCATCAGCGAATCGATCCGCTCTCGCGGCAGGTCGACGCCGAGCCGCTCGAAGATCGTGGCGGCACGCTGCCAGTAGGGCAGGCCGGAGAAGCGCAGGGTCTCCTCGAGGTCGAGGGTCGGCAGCGACTCGGGAACGTAGAGGCCACCGCCGGGCGCGATTCCCTGCACGATTACGTCGGTGAAGAGGGGACGCGAGCTGTCGTCGCCGCGCGTGTCCACGTAGGTTAGGGCAGTCATGCAGGCATGGTAACAGAGCCCCGCGCGACCGACGCGAGCGGCACTGGTGACGCGCGCTCCCGTGAGATGCGGCTCCTGTCGACGTCCTGCTACGCTGGTCTCGCCCGAGAGCGGGGGGCTGTGGCGGTGACGTCTGACGTCTCAGCGACCTTCACTGTGTGAGGAGTGGTCCCAGCGTGAAGTACGTCGTCGTGATACTGGATGGGGCCGCCGGGTGGCCGCTCGACGAGCTTGGCGGTCTGACGACCCTGCAAGCGGCGAGGACACCGAACCTGGACGCGATCGTGCGCGAGGGTGCCCTCGGGCTGGCGCAGACGGTCCCGCCCGGATCCGAGCCCTCCTCGTCGGCGGCCTGCACGTCGATACTGGGATACGATCCCGTCGCCGACTACGTCGGCCGCGCCGCCATCGAAGCAGCAAGCATGGGAATCGAACTCGGGCCCGATGAGGTCGCGCTTCGCTGCAACCTCGTCACGATCCTCGATGGGCGCATGACCAGCTACGCCTCAGGCCATATCACCACCGAGGAGTCTCGACAGCTGGTCGCCGAGCTCTCCTCGGCCCTCGACGACGACGTGTTCCGGATCTACCCGGGCGTCGCCTACCGGCACCTCCTTGTGGTAGGCGGCGCCCATAGCGAGCTTGTGGATGTCGGCTACACGCCTCCGCACGATATTCCCGACAAGCCTGTCGCGGAGTACCTCCCGCGAGGGGAGGGGGCCGATCTGCTGCTCGACTACATGGAGCGCGCCCGCCCGATCCTGGCCGGAAGCGGGACCAACCGGGAACGTGTTGCGCACGGGAAGCTGCCCGCGACCGACGTTTGGCTGTTCTGGCCGGGCGTGGCTCCTTCGGGAATGGTGCCGTTCGCCCAGCGCAGAGGGGTGAGAGCGGCCATGACGAGCGGTGTGGACCTGCTGAACGGGCTTGCGGTGCTCTTCGGTATCGATCGGCTGCACATCGCGGGCATAACCGACGGACCCGACAACGACTACGCGGGTCAGGCCGAAGGGGCATTAGCTGCGCTGGACGACCACGACCTCGTCGTCGTGCACGTGGAATCACCGGACGAGGCGGGACATGCGGGTGACGTCGCGGCCAAGATCGCGGGCATAGAAGCCATCGACCGCGAGGTCTTGTCCCGGGTGCTGGCTTACGACGGCGAACTGCGCGTGCTCGCGATGCCCGACCATCCGACACCCATCGCGCTCAAGACGCACGTCGGAGAACCCGTGCCGTTCGTCGTCTGGGGTGCGGGGATCGCGCCGAACGGGGCGTCGGCCTTTGCCGAGGACGACGCGCGGCGCACCGGGCTGATGCTCGACCCCGGCCGAGGCGTCATGGACACGCTGCTCGGATAGCCGCCAAGGCCGGCAGGCCGCTTTCGGCCGAGGGCGGCTGTCCGCTACAAGATCTGCAGGTAGGAGTCCCGTTCCCACTCGGTGACGCGCGTTCGGTAGTCGTGCCATTCGATCCGCTTGTTGCGGATGAACCACTCGAACACCTGGTCGCCAAGGGCGCTGCGCACCAGTTCGCTCTTCTCCATCTCGTTGATGGCCTCGTTCAGGCTCTCCGGCAGAGAACCGATGCCGCATCGGGCGCGTTCGGCGTCCGACATCTCGTAGATGTTGTCCGTGACGTCTTCGGGTAGCGTGAGGCCCTTCTCGATCCCGTCGAGACCCGCCGCGAGCATGACAGCGAAGGCCAGATACGGGTTGCAGGCCGGATCCGGCGACCTGAGCTCGACGCGGGTCGCCTTCTCCTTGCCCGGCTTGTACATCGGCACGCGCACGAGGGCGCTTCGATTGCGATGGGCCCAGCAGATGTAGACCGGCGCCTCGAAGCCGGAGACGAGCCGCTTGTAGGAGTTGACCCACTGGTTGGTGATCGCACATGTCGACTCGGGCGTGCGTCAGCAACCCGGCGATGTAGGACTTGGCCGTCGCCGAGAGGTGGTACTCGTCGCTGGCGTCGAAGAATGCGTTGGTGCTGCCTTTGAAGAGCGACTGGTGGACGTGCATGCCGCTTCCCGCCTCGCCGTACATGGGCTTGGGCATGAAGGTCGCGTACACGCCGTTGAGCTGGGCGACCTCCTTGACTACCAGCCGGTAGGTCATGACGTTGTCGGCCATCTTCAGCGCCTCGTCGTAGCGCAGGTCGATCTCGTGCTGGCTGGGGCCGACCTCGTGGTGGCTGTATTCGACGTGGATGCCGAAGTTCTTGAGCGTTCGGACGGTCTCCTTGCGCAGATCGACGGCGAGGTCTCGTGTGGTCATGTCGAAGTACGTGCCGTGGTCGAGCAGCTCGGTGCCCTCATCGTTCGTGAAGTAGTAGTACTCGAGCTCCGGGCCGATGTAGAAGGTGAAGCCGAGATCCGCAGCACGCTTGAGCATGCGCTTGAGCACATTGCGCGGATCTCCGGGATACGGCGTGCCGTCCGGGCGTTCGACGTCGCAGAACATCGTCGCCACGAGCGTGCCCTGATCGCGCCACGGCAGGATCTGCAGGGTCGAGGGATCGGGCATCGCGATCATGTCGGACTCCTGGATGCGTGCGAAGCCCTGGATCGACGATCCGTCGAAGCCCATGCCTTCGTTCATCGCGGTCTCGAGTTCGTCGGCCGTGATCACGAACGTCTTCAGGAAGCCGAGAACGTCGGTGAACCACAAGTGGATGAACTCGACCTCATTCTTGCGGATGGTCTCGATGGCTGCGGCGCGTGGATCGTCAGACATTGTCACTCCTGTGGTCGCATATTTCGGCGGGTTTTCCAGAATGTTTCGAGTGTGTTTCGTCCTATGGCTACAATAGCCGAAACCGAGCCCGCCGCGATGAGCGGCGAGCCTCACTGATTCAAGGGGGTCTCACCGGATATGGGCACGCTTCAGCGACCGAATGCGAACGAGGCAACGAGGACGTCGAACCGCTCCAGAGACGTGGCGCCGGCATCGGGGATATGCACTCGCTGCCTGGACGACTGCCGAGGCAACTGCGAGGTCTTCAAGTCCTCCTTCCGAGGCCGCGAGGTCATCTATCCGGGACCCTTTGGAGACATGACGGCGGGTGGGGACAAGGACTACCCGATCGACTACTCGCACCTGAACATCATGGGGTACGCGCTCGGCTCGAAGGGTCTGCCCGAGGGCGTCGAGGGCACTCCGGACAATACCCTCTTCCCGATGGTCGACACCGAGACCGAGTTCGGCGTCACGAACAAAGTGAAGATGCGCGTGCCGATCTTCACGGGTGCTCTTGGCTCTACCGAGATCGCCCGCAAGAACTGGGAGAGCTTCGCGGTCGGAGCCGCGATATCCGGAGTCTCGATCGTGTGCGGTGAGAACGTCTGCGGAATCGATCCCGCCCTCGAGCTCGACGCGAACGGCAAGGTCGCGAATGCCCCCGACATGAAGCGCCGTGTGGAGCAGTACCGCCGCTACCACGAGGGCTACGGCGACGTACTCGTGCAGATGAACGTCGAGGACACTCGGCTTGGTGTAGCCGAGTACTGCATCGAGAAGCTTGGCGTCGAGACCATGGAGCTCAAGTGGGGCCAGGGAGCGAAGTGCATCGGCGGGGAGATCAAGGTCGACTCGCTAGAGCGTGCGCTGGAACTGCAGAAGCGTGGCTACCTGGTCACTCCCGACCCGTCCGACCCCGCCGTCCAAGCCGCGTTCCACGCCACCGCGATCAAGCAGTTCGAGCGCCACTCCCGCCTCGGGTTCGTGGACGAAGAAGGCTTCTACGCCGAGGTGCAGCGCCTCCGCGATCTCGGTGCCAAGCGCGTCACCTTGAAGACCGGCGCATATCCGATGCGCGAGCTCGCCATGGCGATCAAGTGGTCGTCGAACGCCAAGATCGACCTCCTGACCATCGATGGCGCGCCGGGCGGAACCGGCATGAGCCCCTGGCGCATGATGGAGGAGTGGGGCGTGCCCACGTTCTACCTGCAGTCGATGACCAATGAACTCGTCGAGCGCCTGGCGGCGAAGGGCGCGTACGTCCCGGATATCGCGATCGCCGGCGGTTTCTCTTCGGAAGACCATATCTTCAAGGTCCTCGCCATGGGTGCGCCGCACACCAAGGCGGTCTGCATGGGTCGCGCACTCATGATCCCGGGATTCGTCGGGAAGAACATCGAGCGTTGGATGGCCGATAACGACCTGCCCAGGACCATCGCGGAGTTCGGCACGACCAAGGAAGAGATCTTCGTCACTTATGAGACGCTGAAGGCGAAGTACGGCGCCGAGGTCGCTCAACTGCCGCTCGGTGCAGTCGCCGTGTACACATTCGCCGACAAGCTCAGAGTCGGACTGCAGCAGCTCATGTGCGGCTCCCGCAACATGCGCATCAACACGATCGGCCGGGACGACCTCATGGCCCTCACGCCGGAGGCCGCCCAAGTCTCGGGGATCCCGTACGTGATGGATGCTTACCGCGAAGAGGCCATGGCGATCATCGACGCGTAGGCGAAATGAACGGTGAGCGCGCCGTCCGCGAGGACGGCGCTGCGCTCATAGCGTTGATGTCGAAGGGCGCCTCGATGAGGCGCCCTTCGACAACTGCGCGCAGGGCCAGCGCCGGAAACACGAAGAGGCCCCGCGGGGCCTCTTCGTGTAATGCAGAGCAGCGTCCTCTGATCAGCGCATCAGTGCGACCAGACGACGGTACTCCTCGGGGGTGAGCTCTCCTTTGATGAGCCGCTCTCTCAGCGAGCAGAGGGCACGGTCGGCAGTGCAGGGTACGTAGCTCTGCTGGGTTCCGCCGGCCCTCAGAAGCACAAGTGCGCACAGTGTCAGCACCAAGGGGAGGAACAAGTAGGTGGTCACGACTCCTCCTCGCATCGTCCCGACCGGCCCCACGGCATCGGTCGTTTTCGATCTCCGGCACCAGTCTGGTCCCGCGCTGAGTCGGTGGTGTGGACGCCGTGTGTTGAATCTGTGGAGACACGACGCCCCAAGGAGTCCCCTACGCGGAACTCAGACCTCGCTGGGCTCCGGTTCCGAAAGCGGCTCCGCCGCATGCCTCAGGTCCTCGGCGGTACGTGGCGGCCGTCTGGGCGGCAGCGTCGGCGCGGCGGTCGTCAGAGCGACGCCTGCCACGATCACTACCATGCCGGCCAGCATGGCCGCCGTGACAGGCTCCGCGGGCACGAGGCCGATCGTCCCTGCGAGCCAGCCGGCGAAGACGGCGATCACCGGGTTCACGTACGCGTACGTCATGACCTTGCTCGCCGGCAGGTGCGCTAATGCGTAGACGAATGCAGTGAAGGCGACGCAACTGCCGAACACGGTGAGATAGGCGATCGCCCCGATGGCTTTCGGCGTGAGGGTCAGCGAACTCCATTCGCCCAGCATGGTGCCGATGATCAAGGTTGCCGTCCCGGCCACCAGCATCTCGTACGCGGTCACGACAAAGCCGTTCGCGGAGACCGGGTTGCGCTTGCTGAACACGCTGCCCGCGGTCCACAGCCAGGTCGCGACGATCTGGATCCCGATGCCGAGGATCTCGCTGGTCCCTGCGGAGACACCGACCAGTCGGGGCCAGAGCAGCAGCCCCAGCCCAAGGAAGCCGAGGGCGAGCCCCAACCAGCCCAGTGCGCTCGGGCGCTGCATGTCCGGGAGCGCCCACTCGGCGAGCGCGATCCAGAGCGGCACGAGGGCCACGACGAGGGCGGAGAGGCCCGATGGGACATACTGCTCGGCGAGGATCGTGCCGTATTGGCCGCCGACGAGTAGGAGCAGGCCGGCGATCGACACGATGCGAAGCTCGTTCGGGGCGACGCGCAGTCTCGCCCCCCGGATCCTGGCCAATGCGAACATGAGTGCCGCCGCCGGCAGCAGCCGAAGCGCTGCGAACAGCGCCGGGGGCAGGTCGGCATCGAGTCCGACCTTGATGCCGAGGTACGTCGTTCCCCACACCACGTAGAGCGTGAGCATCGCGGCGACGTTCTTGGCGCGCTGGCTGCTCGCGGGCAAACGGATCCTCTCTGTGTCGCCGGTCCTCTGAATCGGGCGTGTGGAACGCACCCCGGGTCGCGCATCGGGCAAGTGTAGCGCGAGACGCTGGGGCGGCGAGGGTACACTGAGCGCATGCCCGAGTACGAGTATCCCAGGCCTGCCCTCACCGTCGATGTGGTTGTGTTCGCGGGTCCCGCGGACGACCGGAGCGTGCTGCTCATTCGGAGGGGCGCACCGCCGTTCGAAGGGCAGTGGGCGATTCCCGGAGGATTCGTCGACGAAGGCGAAGTCCTCGAGGAGGCGGCTCGCCGCGAGCTCGAGGAGGAGACCGGCCTGGCGCTCGATGCCCCTCTCGCGCAGGTGGGTACCTTCGGCGATCCCGGCAGGGACCCGCGCGGCTGGACGGTGAGCGCAGCCTACGGCGTGGTGCTCGACTGCGAACCCATTGCTGTCGCGGGCGGGGACGATGCGTGCGACGCGCAGTGGCACGCGCTCGGCGCGCTCCCTCAGCTTGCCTTCGACCACGCTCTGATCGTGCGTGCTGCACGCGAGCGTCTGGGCGTTTAGCCTCGCTTGAAACAACCGCGCGCACTGACGAGCGGGCGGCGCTCGCCTGCGAGCGGCTGCAAGTGGTGCGACAATAGCGGGCAATGCAGCTGTCTCAGCGGATCGCGCTGCGGTCGGCCGCATGACCGCCGGGCACAACGCCTTGGCCGACGGTCACCCGACGTAGGGCAGAAGGTGAGCGCCATGGCGAAGTCGTGGGAGGAGATCAACAGTCGCATCGCAGCAGGTGAGGCTGTTGTGTTCACCGCCGAGGAGTTCGCGGCCCTCGCAGCGGAAGAGGGTGTCGCGAAGGCGGCCAAGCGCGTGGACGTCGTGACGACGGGCACCTTCGGCCCGATGTGCTCCAGTGGCGCCTTCATCAACTTCGGCCACTCAGATCCTCCCATCAAGATGGGCACGATCACACTCAACGACGTCCCCGCGAGCGGCGGGCTTGCGGCGGTGGACACCTACATTGGTGTGACCGAGCCCTCTATCACGCGTGGTATCGAGTACGGCGGTGCGCACGTCATCGAGGACTTGCTGCGTGGGAAGGCCGTTCGTCTGAGAGCGACCGGGCCGGGCACCGACTGCTATCCGCGTACCGAGATCGACACCTGGATCACGCTCGAGGACCTGAACCAGGCGTACTTCTTCAACCCGCGAAACGCCTATCAGAACTACGCGGTTGCGGTGAACTCGACCGACCAGGTGATGTACACCTACCTCGGGACCTTGCTGCCGCGCTACGGCAATGCCACCTTCTGCTCGGCGGGTGCGCTTTCGCCGCTCCTGAACGATCCGACGTACCGCACGATCGGTGTCGGCACGCGGGCGTTCGTCGCCGGAGCGGCGGGCTACGTCGCGTGGCAGGGGACGCAGCACAACCCCAATCAGACCCGTGACTCGCACGGGGTTCCAGTCGCGCCTGGCGGAACGATCGCTGTGATCGCCGACCTGAAGAAGGCTTCGGCGGAGTACTTCTCGGCGGCGACCTTCACGAAGTACGGGGTGTCGAGTTTCGTCGGCATCGGCATCGCGATACCGGTGCTGGATGAAGACCTGGCGCGCACGCTCGCGCTCACAGACGAGGACATCGAAGCGACCATCTTCGACTACGGCGTCCAGCGCCGAAGCCGTCCCGCACTCGGCCGCGTCACCTACGCACAACTCCGTACCGGCGAGATAGAGGTCGAAGGCAGGAAGGTGCCGACCGGTCCGATCTCCTCGCTCAAGGTGGCGAGGAGCATTGCCAACGAGCTCAAGCGTTGGGTTGCCGAGGAGCATTTCACTCTCGTGCCACCCCTTGAGCCCTTGCCCCAGCCGGGCACGCAGACGACCAAACCCCTCGAGATCCGGGTGGGGGAGGCGATCTAGATGGCACGCAAGCGGCTCGATCTCACATTCCCGCCGAGGCAGGCCACCAAGGCCGTCACGTACCATCTCGTGAAGGATTTCGAGCTGGTGCCGAACATCCTTCGCGCACAGATCCAGCCCGGGCAGGAAGGACGGATGCTCCTCGAGGTCACGGGCCGCCGTGAAGATCTGGAGGCGGGAATCGCGTTCCTCGAGCGAGAAGGCGTCGCCGTGCGCGAAGCGGCGGCGGACATCGCTCTGGACGAGGAGCGCTGCGTTACGTGCGGCCTGTGCACCGCGGTGTGCAAGCCGGGGGCGCTCGTGTTGGATTCCTCGGCACAACTCGTGTTCAAGAAGGACAAGTGCGTGTACTGCGAGGCGTGCGTGATAGCGTGCCCGCGCCGGTCGATATCCCTCACGTTCTGACGCTCGGTGCGGCGATACGGAGCCCCCGCTCGCCGGGTCGGGCGTCCTGGCAGGTGAGCCGATGACGGACTTGGGTTTCGTCAGGGTGGTCTTCGTTGCGGCGCTCGTGGTAATCCTGCTACAGTGCGCCGTCTATCCGGTGCGTCGGATCTTCGGCATGGCAGCTGCCTGGCGTCTGCTGCACTGGTCGCTCTACGGCTTCCTCGGCGTCGTGGGCCTGTGTCTCACGTGGGGGATCGCGAGCGGCGATCTCTCGGACGGGGTGAGGCAGGGCGGCTGGGGCACGATCGCGGATGTGGCGCTCTTCATCGGCTTGACGATGTTCGTTTCGTACTTCATGGGATCGCGGTATCTCGCCGACGAGCTGCAGCGGTCGAGAGCTGAGAACGCGGGGAGGACCGAACTCGTGTCGGGAGAACAGGAAGGCGAGGCCTAGCGTGCCGGGGATCATGGACCGACTCGGCAAGGAAGTGCTCGTGTGCGACGGTGCGATGGGCACCATGTTGCAGCGCATGGGCACGCCTGCAGGCGTATGCCCCGAACAGCTGAACGTCCTCGAGCCGGAGACGGTCGCCGAGGTCCACCGCCTGTACACGCTTGCCGGCGCGCAGTGCGCGACCACGAACACCTTCGGGGGTACCCGGGCGAAACTCGCCGAGTGGGGCCTGGAGGACCAGATCGAGGCCATCAATCGCGCCGGAGTCCGCATAGCGCGCGAGGCCGGAGCCATACACATCCTCGCCGACGTCGGCCCCACGGGACTCGTGCTCGAGCCACTCGGCCGGGCGACGTTCGACGAAGCATTCGAGTTCTTTGCCGAGCAGGTGCGCGCTCTCGCCGCCGAAGGTCCTGACGCGATCATGCTGGAGACGTTCACGGACATCGCCGAGGTGCGCTGCGCGCTTCTGGCTGCGAAGTCCGTCACCGACCTGCCGGTGTTCGCGAGCGTCACCTTCGGCGTGCAAGGACGCATGGATCTGTCCGGGACCGATCCCGAGACCGCCGCGGTCATCTTGGAAGCGGCTGGTGCGAGCGCCATCGGCATCAACTGTGGGCTCGGGCCCGAGCAGATGCTCCCGCTCGTGAAGCAGATGGCCGAGGCGACCTCACTTCCGATCATCGTGCAGCCGAATGCCGGCATGCCGCGGTT
Organism: uncultured Actinomycetes bacterium; assembly: GCA_963725795.1. Lineage (GTDB taxonomy): Bacteria > Actinomycetota > Coriobacteriia > Anaerosomatales > CAVRZR01 > CAVRZR01. The sequence goes on from CAVRZR010000003.1 coordinate 552,547, forward strand.
GGTGGACGGGTCGACGGTATTCCCCGGCACGCCGGACGAGATGGGCGCTGCCGCGGCGGTCTTCGTCGATCTGGGTGCGTCACTGGTCGGTGCGTGCTGTGGCTCGACACCCGCCTTCACCGGAGCGATCGTCGACTTCACATCCGGAAAGACCGTGGGCGAGCGACCGTCTCGCGCCTCGCGGCGTCGTGCTGGCAAGCCCGCGCAGGACCGTTCGCATCGGCGCGGCCGAGCCGCTCGCCGCTATCGGGGAGCGCATCAATCCCACCGGTAAGCCGGCACTGGCCGATGCGCTTCGACAGGGCTCCATGTCGGTGGTGCGGACGCTCGCTGCCGAACAGGCGGCCGCGGGCGCCGACCTTCTGGATGTCAACGTGGGTGCGGCGGGCCTGGACGAAGCGCGCAACGTTGCGCGACGCGGTGCTCGCGCTCGTGGGCAGCAGCGACGCGCCTCTCGTGATCGACACGCCGGACCCTGACGCGCTCGAGGCAGCGCTCCGCGCGTACCCGGGACGTGCACTCGTGAACAGCGTGAACGGCGATCCGGCGTCGCTGGCCTCGGTTCTGCCGCTGGCCGAGCGCTACGGCGCGGCGGTGGTCGTGCTGGCCCTGGACGAGCACGGAATCCCGGGCACGGCTGAGGAGCGCGCCGCTGTCGTGGAACGCGTGCGGGTCGCGGCGAGGAGAGCCGGTCTCGACGACGACGATCTGGTCGTCGATACCCTGGTCATGACGGCGGCGGCCGACGCCGAGGCGCCTCGAGTGACGCTCGATGCGCTGAGGATGGTCCACGAGTCCGGTCTCGCCACGGTGCTGGGCGTGAGCAACGTGAGCCACGGGCTGCCCGACCGCGCCCTGCTGAACTCCGCGTTCGCGACCGCCGCGGCCGCAGCCGGGCTCGATGCGGCGATCGTGAACCCGAATGACTCTGTGGTCATGGAAGCGATCCGCCTGGCCAGCCAGGCCAGGCATGCCGGACGCCGACGTGGACGCGCATGGGGACGCTTGGCCCGCCTGGCAGGCTGCGTACGAGGGAGCGCTCGAAACCGCGGCGTCGGGTCTTCGATCCGGGCAGGGGGCGTCCGAGTCGCCCAACGGCGGCGTGCGCGCAGCGCAAGCGCCGGATCCGCGTGAGGCCCTGACAATCGCGGTGCTACGTGGTGACGCGGACGCCGCACCTGCGCTCGTGGAGTCCGTGGTCGACTCCGGCACCGCCCCCGAAGCGGTCATCGGAGACGTGCTCACGCCCGCGATCCAGCGCCTCGGCGACGCATACGGACGCGGCGAGGCGTTCTTGCCCCAGCTGATGGTGGCCGCCGACGCTATGAAGGCCGCTGTCGCGCGCGTGAAGGCCTATCTCCCCGAGGGAGAGTCCGGCAATCGCGGCACGGTCGTGTTCGCCACGGTGAAAGGCGACATCCACTCCATAGGCAAGGACATCTGCGTATCGCTTCTCGAAAGCCAGGGCTTCGAGGTCGTCGATCTCGGCGTGGACGTCGATGCGGAACGCATCCTCGCCGAGGCTTCCCGCGCCGACTGCGTCTGTCTGTCCGCGCTCATGACGACGACGCTGCGCGAGATGGCGGCGACCGTCGCATCCGTGGCAGAGCAGCTGGCAGCGATGCCCGTGTTGGTGGGCGGCGCCGTGGTGACGTCGGAGTGGGCGGCATCGGTTGGCGCGAAGTACGCCGCCGACGCACCGGGATGCGTGCGAGAAGTCGAGTCCGCGATAGCGATGTCTCGCTCGCGTGGAGGAGCGTCATGATCATCACCCGTCCCCGCGACTGGGACCGTATCAAGCGCAACTTGGAGGAGATCGACGCCCACAAGGTGTTCATCGTCGGGTGCGGGCAATGCGCGACCGTGGCGCACACTGGCGGAGAGCCTGAAGTACTCAAGACCAAGCTCGCTCTTGAGCAGGCCGGATACGAGGTCACAGGCTGGGCCGTTGGTGAGGTCACGTGCCATCTCGGAGCCACCAAGCTCGAAGCGCGCAGACACCACGGCGACATCGAAGATGCCGACGCTGTGCTCGTGCTCTCCTGTGGCGCGGGCGTTCAGACCGTGGCGGACTCAGTCAGCAAGCCCGTGTATCCCGGCCTCGACTCGATGTTCCTCGGCAACGTGATCAGAAACGGCATCTACGAGGAACGCTGCCAGATGTGCGGCGACTGCGTACTCGACCTCACCGCAGGCATATGTCCGGTCACGACGTGTCCGAAGGGGCTGCTGAACGGACCCTGCGGAGGCATGTGGAACGGCAAGTGCGAGGTTCTCACCGACCGCGAATGCACGCATGTCCGCATCCAGAGGCGACTTGCCGAGCAGGGACGGGCCGGGCCGAAGACGGCGATACCCCCCAAGGACTACAGCGCAAAACACAAGCCGGGAAGCATCAATGTCCGCGGCGGTCGCTCGTGAGCCGCCTGCGCGAATCGCTCGAGCGCGGAGAGTTCGTGGTCACCGGGGAAGTCGCACCTCCCCTCGGCACCGACCTGGAACCCATGCTCGCCAGCGCGCGCCGGCTCGCGCCCTTCTGCAACGCGCTCAACGTCACGGACAATCAGGGGGCGGCGCTCCATCTGTCCAGCCTGGGCGGAGCGCATGCGCTGCTGGCCGAGGGCATCGAGCCGATCTGGCAGCAGACGTGTCGCGACCGCAACCGCCTTGCTCTCCAATCGGACCTGCTTAGCGCCTGGACCCTCGGGATCGAGAACGTGCTGGTCGTGACCGGTGATGACCCACGGATGGGTGACCACCCGCAGGCGAGAGGCGTGTTCGATCTCGACTCCACGCAGCTGATCGACGTTGTCGCGGGCATGAACGCCGGCCACGACATGCTCGGCCGGGAGCTGAACGGTGCCACGGATTTCTTCGTCGGCGGAGCGGTCTTCCCCGAGGCAGAACCTTGGGAGGCCCAGCTCGGCAGGGCACAGCGCAAGTCCGCAGCGGGCGCACGGTTCTTCCAGACGCAGGCGGTCATGGACGTCGAGAAGTTCGCCCGAGCGGCGGACGCCTTGCGGCCGAGCGGAGCGAAGTTGATCGCCGGCGTTCTCCTGCTGAAGAGCCCTCGCGTGGTGCGGTTCATCAACGAGCGGCTGGCGGGTCTCATGGTTCCCGACGAGATCGCCGCGCGCATCGAGCGTGCCGCGGATCCTATGCGCGAAGGCAGTCGCATTAGCGATCGAGCAAGTGCGTGCGCTTCGCGAGGTCGCTGACGGTGTTCACATCATGCCGCTCGGCGCCGACGAGGCCTTCGGGGAGATAGTCCGCGGGGCGGGCCTGCGCTAGCCGCTCGACGCCTTCCGCCTCGTGTTGGCGTGCTAGAATCTCCCGACATTCGGCGGGTGGATAGCGGCGATGTTGGAGGCTGAGTGATGCGGATCGCGGTGCTGGGCGGTGGACCGGGGGGCTACTCGGCGGCATTCGAGGCAGCTCGACTGGGTGCAGACGTGACGCTGGTCGAGCGTGCGCGCCTCGGCGGTACGTGCTTGAACTGGGGGTGCATACCGACCAAGACGATCCTCCGCTCCGCGCACGTCGTGGCGGACACACGGCATGCGAGCTCGCTGGGCCTGCGGGCGGAGATCGCCACCGTCGATATCGACGCGCTGCGCGCGAGGAAGCAAGCTGTCGTCGACGAACTGGTAGGCCAGGTCGAAGGCCAGGCTCGTCGGTTGAAGGTCGACGTCGTCTTCGGCGAGGGACGCTTCCTCGCGCCCAAGAGCATCGAGGTCGCGCTGGCTGATGGCGGAACGCGAGCGATCGAGGCCGACGCGGTCATCCTCGCGACCGGCTCCGCGGTCTTTCGCCTGCCGAACATCGACCACGACCTCGAAGGTGTGTGGACGAGCGAGGACGCGGTCGCTCTTCGGGAGATACCGGAGGAGATCCTGATCATCGGCGGCGGCGTCATCGGTCTGGAATTCGCCTGCGCCTACGCCGCCTTCGGGAGCACCGTCACCGTCGTCGAGCTGTGCGAGCAGGTACTGCCCGGCAACGACCGTCGGGTGGTGCGGGTCGTGCAACAGAAGCTCGAGGAGATGGGGATCGGCTTCCACCTCGCCGATGCGGTCGAAAGCGTCGAGCGCATCGGTACCCGAATGCGTTCCACCCTCCGCAGCGGCGGTACCATCGAGAGCGACATCGTCATGAGTGCGGTCGGTCGTGTTCCAAATAGCGCCGGTTTCGGTTTCGAGGAGGCCGGTCTGGAGTTCGACCGGCGCGCCGTGAAGTCCGATGCGTACTTCCGCACGAACCTGCCCGGCGTGTACGCGATCGGCGATCTGAACGGGGGCATGATGCTCGCGCACGTGGCCGAGGACGAGGGCATGGCCGCCGCTCAGAACGCCGTCGCCGAGTTCCATGGCCGAGTGTCTCCCGAGGACATGCAGACGGTGAACCTCGATTGCGTCCCCGCGTGCGTCTATACCTTTCCCGAAGTCGCGGTGATCGGCATGACGAAGGATGCGGCCAAAGAGCGCGGGTTCGACGCCGTCCAGGCTGTCGCGAAGTTCTCCGCCAACGGAAAGGCACTCGGCGAGGGCGATGCCGATGGCTTCGTGCAGCTCGTCGTGGAGAAGGGCACGGGGCGGATCCTCGGTTGTCAGATAGTGGGGCCGCACGCCGTCGAGATCGTTCATGAAGTGGTGGTGTGCATGCGCCATGGCGTGTCTGTGAGCGCGATCGCTCACGCCGTTCATGCCCACCCCACCGTGTCGGAGACGATCAAGCACGCCGCGCTCGACGCGGTCACGAAGCTGTAGCTCCGGGAAGACCCAGCAGAATGCACGCGCCGAACAGCAAACCCGATGCTTCGCGTCATGCGAACGAGTACGCCCACGGGGGGGCCGGCGCAGAACGACTGCCCGAGTGGCTGAGACGGCCCCTCGCTTCGGCGGGACAGGTCGCCGTCGTCGAGGGTGTGCTCGGCGAGCTGCGGCTGAACACGGTGTGCCGTTCGGCGAAATGCCCTAACCGCGGCGAGTGCTACTCGTCGGGAACCGCGACCTTCCTCGTGGCGGGCGACGCGTGCACGAGGGGCTGCCGCTTCTGCGCGGTCGAATCGAGGACGCCCGCTCCGCTCGACGCCGACGAGCCCGCGCGTGTCGCGCAGGCCGCACTGCGGATGGGTCTTCGGCACGTGGTCATCACGATGGTCACCCGCGACGACGTAGACGACGGCGCTGCCGCGCACGTGGCGGCCACTGTCGCGGCGGTCAAGGCCGCTCTGCCCGAGGCGGACGTCGAGGTGCTCACGAGCGACTTCGGAGGTCGAATGGCGAGCGTCGACGCGGTTGTCGCCGCCGCGCCGACGGTCTTCAACCACAACCTCGAGACCGTCCCGCGCCTCTACGATCTCGTCCGGCCGGGAGCGGACTACGAGCGCAGCCTGGCTGTTCTCAGCCGCGCCCGCTCGCATGGCCTCGCGACGAAGTCCGGCCTGATGCTCGGTCTCGGCGAGACGCCGCAGGAGGTGGTCGCGGTCATGGATGACCTGCGCGAGGCGGGGACGTCGATACTCACCCTCGGCCAGTACCTTCGCCCAAGCGCGGAACACCTGCCCGTCTCAGAGTTCGTGCGGCCTGAGGTCTTCCGCGCCCTCGAAGAGGAGGCGATGCGCCGCGGTTTCTCGGCCGTGGCATCGGCTCCCTTCGTGCGATCCAGCTACCACGCGCGCGATCTCGCTGCCGCGGCGTCGCCCGTCGGCGCGGATCAGGTCTCCTCAGAGCTCTGACGCGCCGGGTCACGGTGCCTTGCCTTGTCCGGAACCTGCGGGGAAGATACTCGGCATGACCTTCGAACCCCGCATCTATCGTCGCTCCGTCGATCCCGCCGGTCTGCGTTGCTTCGAGGTCGTCGTGAAGGAGACCGACATCCTCGTATGCGCCGAGCGGGACCTCAAGGATCTCGCCGAAGACCTGGTTCATCGGGCGCGATGGGACCTTGAGTCCTACATCGCGACGCACCCTCGCTTCGCCGAGAGCTACGTGCCGGTCCAGGTCGAACAGCAGGCGCCCGCCATAGTCCAGCAGATGGCCCGCGCTGCGTGGCGCGCGAACGTGGGGCCGATGGCAGGCGTTGCGGGTGCCGTAGCGGAGTACGTGGCTCGCGGACTCGCGAAGCGTTCGCCCAACGTGATCGTCGAGAACGGTGGCGACATCTACATCATGGGCACCGAGGAACGCACCGTCGCGCTCTGGTCCGGCAGCCCGGGCGTCGACTTGATCGGCCTGCGCATACCGCCGGGCATGCAACCGGTCGCGGTGTGTACGTCGTCAGCAACGGTAGGCCCGTCGGTCTCGTTCGGTTCTGCCGAGGCGGTCACCGCGCTCGCACATGATGGGGCGCTGGCCGACGCTGTCGTCACGGCGCTGGCGAACACGGTGCACGACGCCGACGACATCCCGAAGGCCATAGAGTGCGCCAAGCTGGTTCCGGGTGTCTTCGGCGTGCTGGCTACGGTGAACGGGCATGTGGGAGCATGGGGGAACGTACATATGACAGTGCTCGAACGTCCGGTCCAGTGATCACGGCACAGGCGGGGCCATTCCGCCCTGAGGGAACAGCGAGGAAGGCGAAGATGGACAGCATCGACGAGCTGGACATGTACGAGGCCGAGAAACGGCTCAAGTTGTACAACGAGTATCAGGACGCGACGAGGGTCTTTGCGTACTACGTGGAGACCGAGCTGCGCGCCTACCTCGCCAACGAGGTCGATGTCGAGCCCATCCCGGCAAGCGGCGGCACGTACTTCAGGGTGACGCTCACCGACGTGTGGATATACGAGGCCGAACGCCCGCACCGTTTCGTCCCCGAGGTCACCATCTACGAAGTCGGCCCCGTTCACGTTCAGAAGCTCCGCGGCGAGGACACGTAGCACTCAGATGCCGGATTCCGCCGAACGAGACTCCGCCGAAGCCCGTGCCCGATTGCTCCGGCGAGAGATCGAGCACCACAACCACGCCTACTACGTGCTCGACGCGCCGGAGATCTCGGACGCGGCGTACGACGCCCTCGTGCGCGAGCTGGTCGAGATCGAGGAGCAGTGGCCTGAACTCGTCACGCCCGATTCGCCCACGCAGCGCGTCGGCGCCCTCGCGGCGGCGACATTCGAGAGCGCCGAGCACGCCACCCGCATGTACTCGCTCGACAACGCGATGGACCTCGACGAGCTGGACGCCTGGTTGGCTCGTGTGAAGGATGCGGTCGGCGGGCGTCAGTGCCAGTTCGTGTGCGAACTGAAGATCGACGGGACCTCGATATCGCTCACGTACCGGGATCGGCTCTTGGTCCGTGCGGCAACTCGCGGCGACGGCCGAGTCGGCGAGAACGTGACGCCGAACATGCGCGCCATCAAGAGCGTCCCGTTGCACCTTCGCGAGCAGGCGCCGTGGCCGGTGGCTGCGAACGTCGATGTCGAGATCCGTGGCGAGGTCTACATGCCCAAGGCCGCCTTCGTGCGCCTGAATGCCGAGCAGGAAGAGGCCGGCCAGCCGGTCTTCGCCAATCCGCGGAACGCCGCGGCCGGGTCGCTTCGGCAGAAAGACGCCGCCGTCACCGCGTCGAGGGACCTGTCTACGTTCCTGTACCAGGTCGCCGAGCCACGCGCCTTGGGAGTGACGCGGCAGAGCGAAGCGCTCGAATGGCTTCGCGCCGCGGGCTTTCGCGTGAACCCCGACGTGGTAGTGTGCGCGTCTGCGGAAGATGTCCATGCGTACTGCGCCGCTGCGCTCGATCGCCGAGAAGGACTCCCGTACGAGATCGACGGGGTCGTTGTGAAGGTCGACTCGTTCTCGGCGCAGGATGACCTCGGTTACACGAGTAAGGCGCCGCGATGGGCGATCGCTTACAAGTTCCCTCCCGAGGAGAAGACCTCCATCCTCCGCGAGATCCGCGTGTACGTCGGTCGGACCGGGGCCCTCACGCCGCTGGCCGTCTTCGATCCGGTCGTCGTTTCGGGGTCCACGATCGCGCGCGCCACGCTCCACAACGAAGATGAGATACGCCGCAAGGACGTCCGTATCGGCGACACGATCGTCGTGCGCAAAGCGGGAGACGTGATCCCTGAGGTCGTCGGACCGGTAGTCGGCCTCAGGCCGGAGACTACCCGGCCGTGGGAGATGCCATCGACCTGCCCGAGTTGCGGCAGTCGCGTGTGGCGTCCCGAGGGCGAGGTCGTCGTCCGCTGCACGAATGTCGCCTGCCCCGCGCAGCGTCTCGAGCGGCTGCTGCACTGGGCGGGCAGGGGAGCGATGGATATCGACGGGCTCGGCTACGAGATCACCCAGCGCCTCATCGAGCAGGGCCTGCTGCGGGACGTCGCCGACTACTACGCTCTGAGCGAGGAGCAGCTCGCATCGCTCGACACCGGTCGACTCAAGAAGGACGGTACCGCTGTCGTCCTCGGCCCCGTCGTCGCATCCAAGATATCGGCGAACATCGAGGCGTCGCGCCATCGTCCTCTCGGCCGCGCCCTCTTCGGCCTCGGTATCCGGCACGTGGGCTCGACCGTGGCGCAGACGATCGCGTCCACCTTCGGGGACGTCGATGCGGTCATCGCTGCGTCCTTCGACGACCTCGCATCGGTCGAAGGTGTCGGCCCCGTGATCGCCGGCTCCGTGCGCGCCTTCTTCGACAACGCCGACAACGTCGGCGTCATCTCGAGACTACGGGAGCGCGGCGTCGACCTTGTAGAGATGCGTCGCGAATCCGGGCGCGCCCAGACGCTCGCCGGCTTCACATTCGTGCTCACGGGCGCGCTCGAAGGCTACACGCGCGAAGAGGCGGGCGAAGCGCTCACGGACCTGGGGGCGAAGGTCTCGGGGAGCGTGTCGAAGAAGACTTCCTTCGTAGTTGCCGGAAGCGACGCCGGAAGCAAGCTCGACAAAGCGATCGAGCTCGGCGTGCCCGTGCTCGACGAAGCGGCGCTCGTGGAGATGCTGTCGACTGGCGAACCGCCGCGCTCGGCTCTCGACCAGGAGCCGGGAGCCGCCGGCGACCCGCACCCGAGTACCTAGCGGCCCTGTCGATGTCGCCCGCGAAACAGAAGCTGAAGGTGACGCCGGAGCTGTGCGAAGGCTGTCGGCCGGGACATTACGACTGCGAGAGGGCGTGCAAGGAAGACGCGATCCGTGTCGGCAAGGGCTTCGTCTACATCGACTGGGAACGCTGCAACGAGTGCCTCCGCTGCGTCGAGATGTGTGACGCGGGAGCGCTGTCGGCGCGAAGCGACTCACAGGAATCGGGTCAAAGCGCCCGCGTATCGACTGCGGCGCGTCCCGCGTCCTCGACAGCGATCGGGGGGCACGACCGCTCGGATCGCGATCCGAGCGTCTGGACAGAGATCGACGGCATCATCGCCCTCGCGGTCATGCTCGCCTCCCTCTTCGCGCTCAACCTCGTGCTCGGCACGAGACTGGTGTCGCTCATGCCGCCAAGCGGGCGTGTGTTCGCTCGCGCGGGCGGACTCGCGATCACGTATGCGATCGAACTCACGGTTGTGTGGCTTCTCGCCAAGCGACACGGTGTCGGTCTCGCCCGCGCCCTGGGCCTGCGTCCGGTGTTCCGCTCGTTCGTGAGCACGCTCACCTCGGCGGGGCTCGTCGTCGCTATGCTCATCGGCACCCGCCTGCTCACGACGGCTTACGGTGTGTTCACACAGGCCTTCGACTGGACGCCCGTCTTCGACTGGAATACGGATCTCACGAGGGTCTTCGGCACCGGACAGGTCGGTCTGACACTCACGATCGTCCTCGTCGTGTTGTTCGGACCGTTCGTGGAGGAGATCGCGTTCCGAGGTGTCGTTCAGCCGGCGGCACGGCGAAGATGGGGGCCGATCGTCAGCATAGCGGCGACCTCGGCGCTCTTCGCCGTCTACCACTTCGACCCGTGGATGTTCGCGCCGACGTTCCTGCTTGGCGTGGCGCTCGGATGGCTCGCCGAGAACCGGCGCGGCCTGTGGCCGTCGATCGCGCTGCACGTGCTGTACAACGGCGTGACGGTGTTCGCGATCTTCTGGCTCGCGGCGCAGTAGGGCTCCATTCACACTTATGCGGTCGCAACCCCGGATTCTCGCCGAAACCGATGTCGCGACCGCATCTGCGTTGCCCCGAAGTTGCGCGCCCCCCGAGGGCACTCAGTCTATGGCAGATGCAAGATTCCCGCAATACACGGGGGATTGAGCTGAGACGCGAGCCGGACGACCCGAAGCCTGCGCTCGGGTATCATTGGCGCGTTCGTCTCTCTACGCCCTCACGGAGGACCCCATGGCCATCTCCGAGCACGACGTCAGACACGTCGCGACGCTCGCTCGACTCTCGCTCACCGACGACCAGGTCACGACATTGCAGCACGAACTGTCGTCGATCCTCGACCACATCGACGAGATACAGAAGCTAGACCTCGCCGACGTCGAACCCACGGCTCATCCCCTGGACATAGTGAACGTGGCCAGGGACGACGTGCCGAAAGAGGGCCTCAACCAAGAGCAAGCACTTGCGAACGCACCCGAGTCCGCCGAGGGCGCGTTCGTCATCCCTCGCATCGTCGGCGTTGGCGGCGAGGAATAGTGGCGCCGAACGCAGGCGTCCCGAATCTCTCCAGACTGACTGCGAGATCGGTCCGCGACGGCATCGCCGCCAAGGCGTTCTCGGCCAGGGAGATCACACAAGCGGCCTTCGATCGAGTGGGTATGCTGGATGAGTCGGTCCACGCCTTCCTCGAGCTGACGCCGGAACTGGCGTTCGCTGCCGCGGACGCGGTCGATGCGCGAGTGGCTGCCGGTGACCCTCTGCCACCTCTGGCCGGAGTCCCAGCCGGGCTCAAAGACAACATGAATCTGGTGGGCACCCACACCACGTGCGGGAGCAAGATCCTGGAGCCGTACCGGAGTGTCTACGACTGCACCGCGGTGCGGCGACTGCTCGACGCGGGTGCCGTCCCGGTCGGCAAGTGCAACATGGACGAGTTCGCGTTCGGCTCATCGACCGAGAACAGCGCGTTCGGAGCGACGCACAACCCCTGGGATCTCGACCGCGTGCCGGGCGGTTCCAGCGGCGGGTCGGCTGCCTGCGTTAGCGCAGGCGAGGTGATCGTCTCCCTCGGAAGCGACACCGGCGGCTCGATCAGGCAGCCGGGCTCGCTGACCGGGACCGTCGCGCTGAAGCCGACGTACGGCCGCGTGAGCCGCTACGGCATCGTGGCGTTCGGATCGTCGCTGGATCAGATCGGGCCCTTCGGGAAGAGTGTTGACGACGCTGCCCTCGTGCTCGGTGCGATCGCGGGCAAGGATCCCATGGACGCGACCAGCACCGAGAACGCGGTGGACGACTATGCGGCCGCGGTCGCGGCAGGCTCCGCCGACGGCGGGATCAGAGGGCTGAAGGTCGGCCTCGTCCGCGACCTGCTGGAGGTCGAGGGGTGTTCGGCGGAGGTGCTCGACGCCACGCGACGTGCCGCGGCGACGTTCGAGGGACTCGGTGCCGAGGTCGGTGAAGTCGACCTGCCGAGCGCGAAGCACGGCCTCTCGGCGTACTACATCATCGGTCCGGCCGAAGCGTCCTCAAACCTCGCGCGCTTCGACGGCGTTCGGTATGGCTTCCGCGTGGACGACGCCACGGACGTGCTCGACATGTACATGCGCTCGCGAGCCCAGGGATTCGGTCCCGAGAGCATCCGGCGCATCATGCTCGGGACGTACGCTCTCTCGGCGGGCTATTACGACGCGTACTACGGTCAGGCGCAGAAGGCGCGCACGCTGATCAAACGTGACTTCGAGCGCGCCTTCGAGCAGTTCGATGTCCTTATCACGCCTACGAGCCCGACCGTTGCGTTCGAGCTGGGTGAAAAGGCCTCCGATCCCCTCGCGATGTACCTCTCGGACATCTACACGATCCCGGCCAACCTCGCGGGCGTACCCGCATTGAGCGTTCCGGCGGGCCTTGGTTCGGAAAGTCAGTTGCCGGTGGGACTGCAGATCATCGGCAACTACTTCGCCGAGGCGACGATGCTTCGCGCCGCGGCCGCGTTCGAGACCGCCGTCGAGTTCGATCCGACTCCGCCGATCGTGCGAGGCCTGATCTAGCCGACTCTGCGTGGGCGGGGTCCGACCCGAGGATGCTTCGGTGCACATCACCATCGGCTAGAATCGTCTGACCGTACGAAGGCAGCGCGGGCGCGGTGTTGCGGCAGGTCCGCAACTCCGCGTTCGGGCGACAGCCGTTCGATTTGGAGAGGGAGCCCGCGCCCGTGGCCGCAAGTACCACATCGATGTCGCGCCTCGAGGAGGTCCTCGAGCGCTGGGAGGCCGTGATCGGCCTCGAGATCCACACGGAACTCACCGCCAGCCGTACCAAGATGTTCTGCGGCTGCGAGGTCGCGTTCGGCGGCGAACCGAATAGCGCGGGTCTGCCCGGTCTGTCTGGGCATGCCGGGCGCACTACCGGTCCCGAACCGGCGGGCCATCGAGATGACCTTGCTCTGCGGGCTCGCGACGAACTGCGACATAGCGCCGTACAGCCTCTTCCATCGCAAGCAGTACTTCTACCCGGACATGCCCAAGGACTACCAGATCTCCCAGTACGACCTGCCCTTCTGCGAGCACGGGTGGGTCGATGTGGAGGTGGAAGGCGCGGTTGCGGCGCAGCGGGTCGATCGTTCCTCGCTCGCGGGCGCGACTGAGGACGGGTATACGACCCGGATCGGGGTCACCCGCATCCACCTCGAAGAGGACACAGGCAAGATGATCCACGTCGGCGGGGCTGAGGGCCGGCTGGCCGGTGCGACGCACTCGCTCGTGGACTTCAACCGCGCCGGCACGCCGCTGATCGAACTCGTGACCGAACCGGACATTCGGACGCCCGAAGAGGCACGCCGGTTCGCTCAGAAGCTTCGGCTCGTCTGGCTCACTCTCGGCATCTCGGACTGCAACATGGAGGAGGGCTCGCTCCGCGTCGATGCGAACGTGAGCATCAGGCGTCGCGGCGAGACGGAGTTCGGCACCAAGTCCGAGGTCAAGAACATGAACTCTTTCAAGGCGCTCCACGACGCGCTTGTGCACGAGATCGTGCGCCAGGCCGAGGTTCTCGAAGGAGGAGGCAGGGTCGTCCAGGAGACGCGCCACTGGGACGCCGGTGCGAGGCGGACGAGCGCGACGCGCTCCAAGGAAGAAGCGCACGACTACCGCTACTTCCCCGAGCCCGACATGGTGCCGTTCTCGTTCTCGGCGGACTACATCGAAGGCGTGCGAGCGCAGCTACCCGAGCTCCCGGACGCTCGGCGCGCGCGCTTCATGGGCGAGTACGGGCTCCCTGCGCACGACGCGGCGGTGCTCACGAGCGACCTCGACCTCGCGGAGTTCTTCGAGAGCGCCGTTACCATCGGCGGTCTCGAGCGAGCGAGGGCTGTCAGCAACGTCATGCTGAACGAACTGTCGGCGTATCTGAACGCCGAGGGCCTGGCGGTCACCGAATCGCGAATCGTGCCGAGCATGGTCGCCGAGCTTGTGGCTCTGGTGGAGGAGGGGACCATCTCGGGCAAGCAAGCGAAGGACGTCTTCGCGGAGATGGCTGCGACAGGCGACGCTCCGGGCGCCATCGTCGAGCTCAAGGGCATGAAGCAGGTCTCCGATTCCGGCGAGATCGAGCAGGTGGTGGACCGTGTGCTCGCCGCCAACCCTGACGAAGTCGCGGCCTACCGGGCCGGCAAGACCGGTCTGGTCGGCTTCTTCGTCGGCCAGGTAATGCGGGAGATGCGTGGCCAAGCGAATCCGAAGGTCGTGAACGAGGTGCTCGCCCGCAAGCTCGGCGCCTAACCGGCTCTGAGAGCGTCGGGCGCCTGATCGGCTCTGAGCACGTTCAGCGGGCGGTGGTTGCGGGACTCACGCACGCGAGCGTTCTCGCCCGGGTAGGTATTCACCAGGCTTCGTCCACCAGCTCGCGATCGCGCCACAGTGCGTGGCTCGCGGGCCTCATAGCGCGGAGTGAATGTGCACGCCCGGCAGGCAGACACACCCACACCCCGCTCCGACCGGCAGGTGCGGGAGTCGCACGGCGAGGTACGCGTCGGCACGAGTGGCTGGTCGTACCAGCATTGGGCTGGACGCTTCTATCCGTCGGGCCTGCATTCCTCAGAGTGGCTTCGGTACTACTCCGAGCGCTTCGACACGGTGGAGATCAACAACACGTTCTACAGACTTCCGAGCGAGAAGATGGTTCTCGGGTGGCGGGACCACACCCCTGCGGACTTCCGTTTCGCCGTCAAGGGAAGCCGGTTCGTGACCCACTTCCGGAAGCTGCGCGACGCCGAGCAATCCGCGGCGGCGCTCCTGCGCAAGGCCCGGCTGCTGGACGAGAAGCTCGGTGTGGTCCTTTGGCAACTCCCTCCCGACCTCGATCTGGATGCGGAGCTGCTCGAGACGTTCCTGTCGGTCATGCCCAAAGGCGTGCGGCAGGCGGTGGAGTTCAGAAACGAGTCGTGGCTTGCCGACGAGTCATACGAGGTTCTGCGTCGTCACGACACTGCGATCGTCCATGTGAGCAGCGATCGGATGCCCATGGATCTGACCACCACCGCGGAGTTCGTCTACATCCGCTTCCACGGGCTGGCCGGCTATCACGGCGCGTACGTGGCGAGGGCGCTCGAGCCTTGGGCTGACTTCGTCGCCGAGCAGGCGTCGGCCGGAAGAGACGTGTATGCGTACTTCAACAACGATTGGGAGGCACGGGCGCCCGCCGATGCCGATCGTTTGCGCGCCATGGTGGCGAAGCGTCTCGGAGTCGGTCCTAGGCTTGGCGGGATGCGTTGATCCAAGGCGCGAGGAGTTCCGCGCCGCACAGCGGACAGCAGTCGTAGCTCAAGGGCACCACGTGTTGGCACCCGGGGCATTCGACATAGGCGTAGCCGGCGTAGGCCGGGTCGTCGGCGGGATGTCGCCGAGACAGACGCTGGTAGATGCTCGGACTCAGCACGAAACCGAGCGACAGCGCGAGCGCCGGTCCCGCGAGGCCCGCTCTCGCCCACGAAACGCCGATGACGGACGCCGCCACGCTCCCGGCAGCGATCGCCAATACGAGCCATCCGAATGAAACTGCACGCCGAGTCATCGAAGCCCTCCCGCCCCGGTTGCCCTCAGATGCCGTATCGGTAAGCCAGCACCGGGACTTGACGGTCATGCTCGGCCAAGAAGCGCGAAAGCCCCCGCCGTTCATCGGCGGGGGCCTCGGAATGCGTTCATCGGTCTTGCCGGAGGAGGGCTGCCCCTGTCTCCTAGACGTTTCCTGCTGGCCGCGCTGTTGTTCTTGCACGCGCGGGCTCGGTCCTCGACTCCGCCGTTCGGGAGGCTTTGGCTGCGCTTATCTCGGCGTGGAGGATCATGCCGAAGAAGGCGACGACGCCTACCGCGAACAGGAACGCGAAGAGAAGTCCACTAACGATGAGGACTGCTGCCAATGCGGTCATCGCCCTCTCCTTTCGTACGATCAGTACGTGGGGCTGTGCTTACAGTAGTCGTGCGCGACGGAACGCCGGATGATGTCTCGGAGCCGGCCTGCTCCGCGATGCGGGCCTCGAGGGCGCAGACGTCTTCCATGCGCCCGGCGAGCATGAACAGCACTCCAGCGATCGTGATGGGGGCCAAGAGCACGACTGTCATCAACAGCCACATGCCGGTTTCCCATCCGAAGAGGACACCCCACACGATGACGCCGGCGGCGCCGGCGAAGAGCAGTACCGCGGCGAGCCGCTCGTAGGTCCACCCGATGAGCAGCGTTGCTACCGTCGCAGCGAGCGGGTAGACAGCCGTGGTCAGCGCCGAACCCATGCCGCTACGATCGTAGAAGAACGGGCCCGCGAATGCCGCGACGATCCAGAAGATGCCTCCGGCGATGACGAAGCCCCGAGCTGCCATTCGCTCGATGTTCAGCGTATTGGTGTTACATGCGGTCTTCGCGTTCATGACCTTCCCCTTACTTCCGCAGGGACCTGCGTCCCAGCTGTATTGCCTCAAGGTGAATGTACGTCCAAAGCGAGCCACTCCTGTTCGATGGCGGTGAGAGGTGAGTTAAGGACTCGTTAGCGCGACGCCGGGAGTGCCGTCTGGGCTTTGGGTGCGCGTGAAGGGGGAAGATAGGGAAGCATGATGGCTCATGCGGACATGCACTCCCGAGACCGCGGCCAGCACCACGTTGCCGTGCTCGGGGGAGCGAATACCGACGTCGTCGGGCTTGCTTTCGCCCCCCTCGTCCCGCGCGACTCGAACCCCGGACACGTGCGAGTGACGGCCGGAGGTGTGGCGCGGAACATAGCCGAGAATCTGGCGCGCCTCGGCGTGGGGGTGCACTTGATCACGGCGTTCGGTGGCGACAGGAACGCACGCGATCTTGCCCAGCAGTGTCGAGATGCCGGCATCGACGTGTCGGGGTCGCTCACGGCTGCAGATCTCCCAGGAGCGGTGTACATCTCCATCGCCGACGATCGTGGGGAAATGGCGCTCGCGCTCTCCGACATGCGGGTCCTCGAACAGATGACCCCAGATGCCATTCGAGCGCGTTCTCATATCATCGACGAGGCAGAGTTGGCTGTTGTTGACGCCAATCTGCCCGCCGAGACGATTCTGTGGCTTGCCGAACAAGTGCGCGTGCCGCTGGTTCTTGACGCCGTGTCGGTCGCGAAGGCGTCCCGGGTCCGCCCGGTGCTGCCTCGGCTGCGCGCGCTCAAGGCGAGTGGCCTCGAGGCAGGCGCCCTGCTCGGCAGGGACGTCCGCAATCGGGACCACGCACTTGAGGCGGCGCGAGAGCTCGCCTCTCTCGGCGTCGGTCAGGCGTACGTCACCTCTGGTGCCTTCGGGGTCGCTTGGGCCGACGGATCGGAATCGGGCGTGCTTCCGTCCCCTCGGGTCGACGAAGTCCGCAACTCGACGGGTGCCGGAGACGCTTTCGCGGCCGGCGTCGCGTATGGCACGCTTGAGCAGTGGCCGGCGCCACAGGCGGCCGCGTTCGGATCGGCTCTCGCTGCGCTGGCACTCGAAAGCGAGGAATCGGTGAGTCCGAACGTCAGCAGGGAAGAAGCCTTGGCGCGCATGGACGCGCTCCTCGCATGAGCGGAATCCCACACTCGATCCGAAGTACTGCCTCGAACGCCTATCTCGACGTGGCGAGCGACGTATCGCGATCGCTCGCCGAAGGGGCGCCCGTCGTCGCCCTCGAGTCGACGATCATCTCCCACGGCTTCCCGTATCCCGCGAACGTCGAGTGCGCGCTCATGGCCGAGCAGGCAGTCCGCGAGTACGGGCGCGGTACCGGCGACCATCGCCATCATCGGGGGCAGGATGAAAGTCGGGCTAGCCGAGGACGAGATCGAATACCTCGGCAAGGCCGGCAGCGCCTCGGTCGAGAAGGCGAGCCGCCGGGATATCGCCACCCTCATCGCCCGCGGCGCTGACGGTGCCACTACCGTTGCGGGCACGATGCTCGTGGCCGCGCTGGCGGGCATCCGTGTCTTCGCCACCGGCGGCATAGGCGGAGTCCACCGGGGCGCGGAGCACACATTCGACGTGAGTGCGGACCTCCTCGAACTTGCCCGGACAGACGTCGCCGTCGTTTGTTCGGGCGCTAAGTCGATCCTCGACATCGGTCCGACGCTTGAGGTGCTCGAGACGCACGGAGTGCCCGTCCTCGGCTACCGGACAGCGGATTTCCCTGCCTTCTACACCCGAACGAGCGGGTTCGGAGTGGACTCGACGATGCAGACGCCTCGCGAGATCGCGGACCTCCTCCGCATCAGGGAGCAGCTCGGGCTGACGGGCGGCGTCGTCATCGCGAACCCCATACCGTCGGAGTACGAGCTCGACGCCGAATGGCTCGACGGCATCATCGAGCGCGCGCTCGATGATGCGGCGGAGCAGGATATCCGCGGACGCGACGTCACCCCCTTCCTGTTGGCGAGGATCCATGGACTCTCGGGTGGCTCGAGCGAGGATGCGAACAAGCGCTTGGTCGAGGCAAATGCGCAGCTGGGAGGCGAGATTGCGCGAGAGCTTTCGTGCGCCGGCGGCTGGGAGGACGTCAGGGCCGTGTAGGTCGGCCTAGCGGCCGCCGCCGAGCAGCAGCGACGCATGCCTCACGCGATTGATCGCGGACTGCGTGACCACCAGAGCCGCCTCGTGCGAGTACTCGTTGCCCGTCAGTTTGTCGAGCGGATCGCTTTGATCGAACGTTGCCGAGCTGAGCTGCCGGTCGATTCCATGCGAGGCAGCCGCGTCGCGCGCGCGCTCGATCCAAGACGCCGGAATCCTCGTCGGCACATCCCGTCCGAGCAGCAAAGCCATCGCTCCGGCCCAGATCCGAGGTACGACGGAGAACGGCTCGTATCCGCCTCCACCAGTGAGTACGATTCGGCCCCCGCACAGCTCGTCCGCGCATCTGATGATCCCCGCCACGAGGTCGAGCTGACCCTCGACGGTCTGAGTCAGGTGCGTGAGTGGATCGGCTACGTTAGAGTCCGCTCCGATCTGAGCGACGATCACGTCAGGGTGGAAATGGCGGAGCGCCGGTCGGATGATCTCCACGAACGCCAAGTCATAGCAGGCGGCATCCGCCCCGGGGGGAAGGGGTACGTTGAGGGTGAACCCGACCCCGCCGCCCTCGCCGATGTCATCGGCGTGTCCGGTTCCGGGGAAGAGGTAGCGCCCGGATTCGTGCACTGAAAGGGTCAGTACGTCGCTGCGGGTGTGGAACGCTTCTTCGACGCCGTCACCGTGATGGGCATCGATGTCCACGTACGCGACATGCAGCCCTTCGTGGGAACGCGTCGCGCGCTCGATGGCTATCGCGCAGTCGTTGTAGATGCAGAAGCCTGCAGCGGACTCTCGGTGCGCATGGTGCAGGCCGCCCGCCGGGTTGAACGCCTTCGCGACACGACCGTCGAGCACTGAATCCAGGCCGAGCATCGTAGCCCCGACGGCGAGCGCTGCAGCCTCGTGCATGTCCGAGAACGTGGGGGTATCACTGTCGCCGAGCCCCATCGCCGGCGCATCCTGCCGCGGGTCTTTACTCGCGTTTCGGACGGCGTTCACGTAGGCAGCCGAATGGAAGAGCCGCAGGTCGCTGATCGATGCAGGGCGGGGTCGTAGGACGCTTGCGCGGGGCTCGGCCGCGCTCGGACCCGCGGGTGCACGGTCGCGCTCGCCCGCGCTAGTCCGGGCGCGTGGGTCGCCAGCCGTCGACTCTGCGAGCAGTCCCCATGCTCTCATGAGCTCCACGGCGAGAGTGAAACGCTCGGGCCGCATCGGGTGGGAGGCGGCGAACCGGTAGTCGGCGAGCGCCGGATCCCATATGAGGGCCGCTGTCATCGGCACGCTCCAAGTGGGCTCGATTGCGTCGGGCTACGCAAGGGCGATGTCCAGTACCGTCATCATCGAGAAGCCTATTATCGCCGCGAGGACTGCTGAATCCGCGTGTCCGCTCCGCTGGCATTCAGGAATCAGTTCCTCGATGACCACGAAGACCATGGCACCCGCGGCAAAGGCCAGTCCGTAGGGGAGGAGTGCCGTCGAGGCGCTCACCAGGAGTGCTCCGGCGACAGCGGCGAATGGCTCGACGATCCCCGTCAGCTGGCCGAAGAAGAAGCCGCGCCTTCTGGGTTGTCCCTCGCGTACGAGTATCATCGCGACGGCCAGACCTTCGGGCAGGTTCTGAAGCCCCAATCCGAGGCCGAGGGCGATGGTTGCGCCAAAGGATGCTTGCGGTACTCCCGCCGCAGCAGCACCCGCTGCGACACCGATGGCGAGTCCTTCGGGAATGTGGTGAAGGGTGATGGCCAGGACGATGAGGGTGCTACCGCCGCCACTTGGTGACCATTCCTTCCTCGACTTGGAGTTCGGGCCACATCCGGTGCATGTGGGGAAGGACCTTGTCCAATGCCCAGAGTCCCAAGCCGCCGGCGAGGAATCCGAGCGCCGGGGGCAGCCATGCGAACGTCCCGGATTCAGTGGCGATCTCGACCGAAGGGGCGAGCAGCGACCAGTAGGCGGCAGCCAGCATGACCCCCGCCGAGAAGCCGAGAAGCACGTCCATCACTCGGCGGGACGGATTTCGGTGGAGGAATACTCCCGCGGCACCCAGCGCGGTCATGAAGTAAGTGAACAGTCCCGCTACGAATGCCAGCAGAACGGGGTCCAGACGCAGCGAGTAGATGGAGAACATGGACTAGGCATACCACATAGGAACCGAGGCGCGTAACTCACGCGCCCCCCAACGCGACTTGTTCCGGGTCGTCAGGGGCTACCCGCCGAGGTTCCTGAGAGTGTCCAGCAGTCTAACCATTGCCAGCGTGTCCGTGCTGCAGTATGCGGCAAGGTCGGCCATCACCGCCGAGCAGTCCCCGTCGTCGAGCTCGCCGGTGATCGCCTTTAGGTAGCGTACCGATGCGGTCTCGCCGTCCTGTATCTGCAGTTCGGAGTAGGTGACATCGTCGCACCAAGCGGGCAGCACGCACTTGATGCTCGTGCGACCGTTGGTCGCAGGGTGCCGGGTCCGATTTCGGACCACTGCCTCGAGGTCGAAGAGGCGCTCCTGGAGGCGTGCGATCCTCTCGGCCACGTCGGGCGAGGACGCAGCGAGGGCAGCGAGCACCTGCCGTTCGTAGCCCGTGTAGTGGACGATCGATCCCTCGTCGCCCAGATCCTGAAGGAGTCTCTCCGTCAGCGCGCGACGCGGGTCACCGGTGCCGGAATGCAGGTATTCGACGTGATCGACCGACCCGTCAGCGTCTTCGATGTGGATGCTGTATTGGAACGGTATGAGTTCGTACGGCCGGGTGCCCGGCCACAACGGGAGGGCGGATCTGAAGGTCTCGAAATCGAGGTGGCGCACTGGGAATTCGAGCCTTGCCAAGTCTGTGCGAACGCCGTCCGAATCGACTTCCGGTTCGCCGCGCTTCACGACGCGCACGACGGAGCGCTGAGCCGGGGTCAGTGCCGTGTAGACGTCGGGGATCTCGCCGATTGAGTAGATCCCATGCGCGAAGAGGTCTCGCAGGGCTTGATCTGAGACGCGCGGAATGTCGGTGACGGGGTGATCTGTGGGCAAGAAGGCGTGGCACCGTCCCCTGAAGTCACACGGGTAGGGACTTCGGCACTGCTGCCCAACGGCAATGCAGGGTTCCGGGCCCTCGAGAAGGCGTTTGAATCGCTCGACGTTATCCGGTACCAACGGGAGAAACGCTCGGACCCCGGTCGTGACGTCTTCGACCGCGAACAGACGCGAGGCATCGTAGGTGCCGCCCTGGTAGACATAGCGCGAGTCGAGATGCACCACGTGCGAGCGGCGGATTCGCAGCCCGCTGCCCTCGACGACGTACGTCTGGACGGCCGCGTCCGTGATGTGTTCCGGCTTGAGCCGTGTGGAGGACTTGACTTCGTAGAGGTCGAAGAGCTCGGATCCGTCCACTCCTACGAGCAGGTCGACTCTCACCAGCAAGCCGTCGTGTATGAACGCGGGCTCGTACAGCACGCGCGCGCCGCTTCCAAGCAGGTGCGCCGTCTTCGATACCGCCTCTGCCGAGTGGCGGAAGTCCTCGGTCACCTCCACGCCGTTGGGGAAGAGGGTGTGTGCGAGACGGCCGACCTCACTCCCTCGATCGAAACGCCATTGTGTGGCCTCTGTTATCGGGTCTGCCGACTCCGGCTCGTGGACCGAAAGCCACAGCGCTTTCTCGCACTGAAGTCCTTTCTGGAACCGTGTCTTTGAGAGTCCTGCGCTCATGTGCCGACGGTAGCACTCGGGTCTGACATCGACGGGCCTACTTCCGGTCGACGAAGACTGGATTGCACCAGACGTGCGAGTAATCGGTGTGAGTTCGTCTTCGCGAACACCATCTTCACGACGTAGAACGTGTCCGCGGCCGGAGCTGGCAACGACTTGGTGATCGCCGCCGCGGCGGGATTCGCGACCGACCACACCGCGACGTTGTTGCTGTTGCGGATACTCACCTCGGTGCACTTGCGGCCCGTTACGGCCCGCTGGGCGATATTGAAGATGAGCGGGGTCGTGGACGAAACGACGGCCACGCCGCCTTGTTGGATTCCGTTCACGGCGAAGTAGCCGAGATCACCGCGCCCCGAGGCGGAGGCGGCACCCGAGCGGATGGCGTCCCACACGGCGGCTCGCGTGAGCGGCGAGGTGGTTGAGCGAATCCACGTCGCGCCGGTGTCTCCGGGGAGTTGCCACGGCAGATGGGAGTCGCTGTTGGCGACCCCAACGACGAAGGCCCGGCCGGCGAGCCGGTCTCCCGTGCCGCTGCGGAGCAGTTCGAACCACTTCGCCTGCGTGCGTGTGTCGGATTGGCGCTCCTGCGACATGAGTTCGATCGCGCGAATCCCGGGTGCGCTCCAGTCTCCCCACCGATCCGCTGTAGCAGAGAATGGATGTCCGATGACGGCGTAAGACGCGTCGGGAGCGTGCGCACTGATCGTGGCCGTCAACACGCCCGGCGCGAAATACGCGTCTCTCGGAGGGATCTTTGAATCATCGAGGGCGTAGGCTAACGCGTGGCCTTGATTCGAGACCGCCATCAGTTCGGCTCCGGGCAGCACTGGGATACGGTAGGCGGCCTCCGTGCTCGAGCAGTCCCGCTGATAGAGCCGCCAGTTCTCGTTGCCCCGACCGGCCACCGCCCAGATGCCCTTCCAGTGATCAGTCATGACTATCCAGCGGTGGCCCGAAGCCTGCGCATCGCTGACCTGAGAGGACAAGCTCCGCCAACCGTCGCTCCAGTCGCTGCTGTGGACGTGTCCGTCACCCATCGACCAAGATGGCGCCGCGGGGAGTGTTGCGACGGTGACCGCCAGCGGCAGCGCGGCGGTCGTGGGCACGCCATCAATCTCGAACGTCGCCGTTGCGGTGAAGGTGGTGGTGGTGCCGTCGCGCATTCCGAGATCGTCGACGCGCACTCTCACGTCGGACACAAGGCCGCGTGCCAGCAACGACCGCGCATCCGCCGGTTCCGTAGACGCGAGCCGATCCAGAAGGTCGTCGGCCGAAGCATCGGGAGCACCGACGGGCCGCAGCCGGCGGCCGACGCGCACGCTACCTCGCACCTTCTGGTCCGGGCCGCTGACCGAGATGTCACGCAATTCCACTCCCTCTCGTGCGATTGCGAAGGCCGCCAGCGGTAGCGATACCTCGCGCCCCGGTACGCCGTGGACGGTGCGATCCGAGCCGACGAGGAGCGCCGTGCGATCGGCGTTTGCGGCGTGGCGCAGGCAGTCCCGGACTGCGGGATCCGGTCGCGCGTGCTCGGGGTTCGCCGCATGCACCTCGATCGTGGACCCGACTAGGACGCACATGAACAGGAGCGCGAAACGCGCGGAGAGCGAACGATTGAGTTCGGCAGTGACGTTCATGACGACCCCCTCGGTCTGCTCGCCTGGCGCGGCGAGCCTCGTACTTCTGCTGGCGGTGAGGGGGACCGTCTACTGCGGTTAGGTGCAGCGCCTAAGGAATCAGGCGCACAGTGCACGCGGTTGTGGTGGCTTGGTACGCGTCGGCGGTGACGAGCGGCCCGGAGACGAGCGCGGCGAGCGCTATGAAGACGGCGTCGTGGAGCGGACGCTCCTCTTCGAACGCGATGCGAACGGACTCAGATAGCAGCATGCCCTCAAGTGGCGCAAGCAGCAGCTCAGTGCTTGCCAGAAGGTCGACCGCTTGCGACAGGCCGGCTGGCTCGACCCCGCGACGGATCAACATTTCCATGAGCTCTAGCGGAAGACTGGCGGGTGCGACCAGCGCGACCTCATCCCGGGCATGCTTGCGAAGCAGCTCCACGGCGAGATCGTCGCGATCCTCTGAGTGATCGAGCCACCTGAACGCGACCGAGGTGTCGATCACCATCGGCTCGCCGGCCCAGAGTCGCATGTCGTCAGGCACCGCCGGACCGCGCCTTCGGGCCGACGGCGCGCGGACTGCCTTCGGCCCCGCGAATCTCGCGTATCAGACCGACACCCGAGGGGCCGCTCGGGATGGTCTCTCCCAACCGTCTCAAGCCCTGGATGGCCTCCTCGATCCGGACCGATCTGAGCGAGACCTCGGAGTCGTGATCGAGCTGTGCGAGATAGCGAGCGGCTGCCTCCTGTATGAAACTGCTTCGGGTCGCGCCGGAGGCGGTCGCTCGGCGATCGATTTCCTCGAGCATGCCTTCCGGGAATGAGATATTCGCCTTGCCCATGTCAACCTCTCACGAAGTAGCACACGCGGTAGCACCATTAGTAGCACTTCCAGACTCAGGTGTCAATGACAGCACGCGGTGGATGGCCACCCGGGTGGTCCGCGCGAGGTCCAGAGAGTCGCCTCGCGGACGCGCGGGTAGCGCGCCAAGGGGTCGCGGTTCCGCTCGCCGCGGGCGATAATCGTGTCGGCCGCTTCGCCGCTGCAATGCCGATGTGAGATTGTGCGAGGCTCTGAGCCGCTCGCCCCGGCGCTCAGCGAATACACAATGCGTGAGGAGACGACGTGGAACCTGTTCAGGCCGGATCCGAGTTCGCCGTCATCACCGACAGCACCGCCGACATCCCGCCCGAGATGGCGCGGGCCAGAGGTATCGAGGTCGTGCCACTGTTGGTCAGCTTCGGCGAGGAAACCTTCCCGGACGGCTTGCTCACGCAGCCGCAGTTCTTCGAACGGATGGGCCGCAGTCCCGTCCTTCCCACGACATCGCAGCCGAGTGTCGGCGCATTCGTCGAGGTCTACGAGCGCGCTCTGGAGCGTTTCGCTTCGGTGATCTCGATCCACATCTCCTCCCGGCTTTCCGGAACCGTCGAGTCGGCGCGCGGGGCCGCCGAGCAGTTTGGCGACCGTGTGCGCGTCGTCGACTCGCTCAACCTCTCGTGGGCGCTCGCCTGGCAGGTCCGCGAAGCGGCAGCGGCAGCCGCCGAAGGGGTCAGCCTGGCCCAGACACTCGAGCGCGTGCACTCGGTTCGCGACCGCGTCAGGATGATCGTCGGCCTCGATTCGCTCGACAACCTCGCGCGCGGAGGGCGGATCGGGAGGGTCTCCGCGTTTCTCGGATCGATGCTCAATCTCAAGGTCACCCTCACCGTGGACGAGAACGGCGAATTCCAACCCGTTGCTCGGAGCCGTGGCGAGCGGGCCGCCATGGAACACACTCTCGAATGGGTGGGCCAGCAGTTGGGGTCCGCGCGCCGCGCGAAGTTCGCTGTCGGTCACGCGCTCAGTGAGGCGCGAGCGCACAGGCTCGCCGACGCGATCCGCGAACGGTGGGACGTGACAGAGATGGTCGTCTACGAAACGGGTTCCGTCATAGCGGCTCACACGGGCACGGGATGGGGCGTGACGGTGCTTCCGGAGGTCTGACGGTCCGGCCGGCACGAAGTTGCAGTAGGCTGACAGCAGGTTCCGTGCGACGTGCGGTACCGATGACGACGGGTCTCGCCGGTTTGCGCGCGGGGCCGCGTCACGAATGAAGGGGGGCCATGGTGAGGGAGTCGACGATGTCCGTGTCGCTGAGGCGTGTGTGCGTGTTGCTCGGCATCTTGATGCTTGTCGTCCTCGCAGGATGCGGCACGGCCAAACGCGTCTCTGTCACTCAGGACCAAAACGGGTCGTCGGTGACAGTGCCGAAGAACGGGACGCTTCAAGTGTCGCTGTTGGCCAACCCTTCGACGGGCTACAGCTGGACGGTGGTGGATGACGCGGGAGGGATCCTCAAGTCGCTCGGAGCCCCGTCGGCACAAGCCGTCGATCCGAGCGGCTCGTCGGCGGTCGTCGGGATGTCGGAGCGCCAGACCTTCCAGTTCGACGCTGTGGAGGCGGGCACGGGCAAGCTCACGATGGAATACAGGCGCGCGGGGGATGCCACGGTACCCGCCGAACAGACCTTCACGCTGGACGTGACCGTGGACTGACGCCCCCCGCGCATGCACGGGGCTACCGGCCGACGTTCAGCAGGCCGCTACTCGCGTTCCCACTTGAGCGAGCGTCTTACCCCCTCCGCCCAGCGAAGGCGCAGGTCGCTCAAACGTGCCGCCGTCGCGGGATTCGGCTCGTACGTACGCCCGATCGCGCGCAGCATGGCGAGTTCGTCCGCGGAGCGCCATACGCCCGTCGCAAGCCCGGCAAGGTAGGCTGCACCGAGCGCCGTGGATTCAGCCATGGCTGCGGTGTGCACCGGGATCTCGAGCAGGTCGGCGAGGGTCTGCATGACGAGTGAGTTCACCGTCACTCCTCCGTCGACGCGCAGCTCGGCCAGGCCGTGTCCCGAATCGGTCACCATCGCCTGTGCCAGATCCGCGACTTGCAGAGGGATCGACTCCATCGCCGCCCGGGCTATGTGGGCGTTCGTTGCGCCCCTCGTCAGGCCGAAGATCGCACCGCGGGCCAGCGGGTCCCACTCGGGTGCGCCAAGACCCGTGAGCGCGGGCACGAGTATCACGCCGTTGCTATCGGGCACGCTTTCAGCAAGGGTCTGGGCCGCCGAAGGGTCCTCGGCGAGCCGCAACCCCTCGACCACCCACTGGACGATCGCGCCGCCCATGAAGATGGAACCCTCCAGCGCGAATTCAAGAGCGGGGCCGGTCTGCGCGGCGAGTGTGACCGCAAGCACGTCGGAATGAGGACGCTCGTTGCCGCTGTGCATGAGTGCGAACACACCGGTGCCGAACGTGGCCTTCGCATCTCCGGCGGCGAGGCCACCGTTTCCGGTGAGCGAAGCCTGCTGGTCGCCGACGACGGCAGCGATCGGTATCGGAGCGCCGAACAGGTCCGGGGTCGTCTGGCCGAGAATGCCGCTCGACGGGCCCACTCTCGGGAGCAGCGTCTCGGGAATGCCGAACAGCTCGAGCATCTCCGGATCCCACGTGCCCCGCTCGATGTCGAGCAGCAGCGTTCGCGATGCGTTGGTGACGTCGGTCGCGTGCACCTCGCCACCAGTGAGCTGCCAGAGGAACCATGTGTCGACCGTGCCGCACGCGAGGTCGCCGCGCTCGGCGCGAACGCGGGCGCCCGGTACGTGATCGAGGATCCAGGCGATCTTCGTCGCAGAGAAGTACGGATCCAGCGGCAGCCCCGTCCGTTCCCTCACCATCGGTGCTCTATCGGCGCGCACGAGCGCGTCCGTCACGTCCGAAGTGCGCCTGTCTTGCCAGACGATGGCATTGAAGATCGGCCTGCCGGTCGAGCGGTCCCAGACGATGGCCGTCTCGCGCTGGTTCGTGATGCCGATCGCCGAGATATCCCGAGCGGACAGACCCGCCTCGGCGATCGCCGCGCGCGCGACGTCGAGCTGGTTGTGCCACATCACCTCAGGGTCGTGCTCCACCCAGCCCGGCTGCGGAAAGACCTGAGGCAGAGGCACCTGCGCTTGTGAGCACTTTTCGCCGACTTCGTTGAACACGATCGCGCGCGAACTGGTGGTGCCCTGGTCGAGCGCGAGTACGAAGGGCATGGGGCCTCCATTGCCGATCATCGGAGCGGGTTGTCGATTCGTCCATGTAATCACAACACGACGGGTAGCGGCTGATCTCTTGCGGACGCGCCCATAGGAGAGGCGCGGTCGCGTTGGGGGTAGGAATCCCAGAAGCCCATGAAGTCGGATGTAGGAGGAATCAGACATGGCTGGACGGCTTGAAGGCAAGGTAGGTGTCGTGACCGGTGCCGGTTCGGGCATCGGCCGAGATTGTGCCATCAGAATGGCCCGCGAGGGCGCCAAGGTGATGTGCTCGGACATAGCCGTTGCCGGCGCCGAGGAGACCGTCAAGATGATCGCGGGAGCCGGCGGCATGGCCCAGGCCGTGCAGACGGACGTCGCAGATCCGGAGCAGGTCCGCCGCATGATCGAGGCGACTGTGGCAGCGTTCGGAGCATTGCATCTTGCGGTGAACAACGCCGGCATCGGTGGGGAGGCGGCGACCACGGGCGAGTACACGATCGAAGGCTGGCGCAAGGTGCTCTCGATCAACCTCGATGGCGTGTTCTACTCGATGCGGTATGAGCTTCCCGAAATGGTCAAGGCCGGCAGCGGGTCGATCGTGAACATCTCATCCATCCTGGGACTGGTCGGGTGGCCGACCGCCTGCGCCTACACGTCGGCGAAACACGGAGTCATGGGTCTCACGAAGGCCGCCGCGATCGAGTACGCGCAACAGGGCGTTCGCGTGAATGCGGTGAATCCGGGCTTCATCTCCACCCCGCTGTTGACCAGTGCGGGTATCGTCCCCGGCAACGAGATCCACGCCATGATAGCCGGGAAGCACGCGATGAATCGGCTGGGCACCTCGGAGGAGATAGCGAGTGCCGTCACGTGGCTCCTCTCCGATGAAGCTTCCTTCGTCACGGGCATACCGTTCTCAGTGGACGGCGGCTACACCTGCCAGTAGGCGAGGCATGTCGCACCGAGGGGATGCGTGCTCAGACGGAAGCAGGGCGATCCGGCGCATGCCGGATCGCCCTGCGTACTTTCAGGAGCCCGACGCCCCTCACGCGCCACAGCGGGAGGCGGCTACTTCCAGTCGGGGGAAGTGCCTATCACTTTGTAGGTACTACCGGCCTTCTCGACCTTGATCGGCGTCCCGTTCTCGAGCGTCGAGTATGAGCACTCGGCCTCCGCGGGCTCGCCCGTCGACAGCTGGACGATCGCTATGCCGGGAGTGCTGTCGGCGGGACGCAACTTGTAGCCGATGAAAGTCGCGTCCTGCGCGGCCGAGCCGCAGCCGACGAGGAGGCTCGCCACGAGTAGGAGTCCGAGAAGGAGTAGTAGTGCACGCTTTGCTGCCATGGAATCCCCTTACCGCTTGCCGGATTCTGCGACGGCCGGTCGACGCCGACCGTGCCCATATGCCGTGGGCGCCGCGCTCGCGTCAATGCCGGTTGACATACTCCAAGACTCGGCGCCCTTCGTGAAGCATACCGCGCTGCGGCCTTCCCTGTCGCGTGGGCCGCACGATGTGCATCCGCCGAAGCATCACGAGCCGGTGCGAAGAGCTGTCTCAGCGGCGACGCCGGTAGTGATCGAGCATCGCGGAGATGAAGAACCATGAACCGACGCCGACTGCGCCAAGCAAGGCGAGGCGGGCGATCCAGAGGAACAGATCCGGCTTCTCGGTGTCCTGCAATAGCATCGACAGGCCGATGACGAACGCGGCGACCACCAGCGCAAAGGCCATCCGATTGAGCATTTCCTCCAGGCGCGTGATCGTGGGTTCCAGTCCTGTGGGACGGACGGCCATGTGGAGTTCGCCCTGGGCGGTCCTCTTCAGCGTGCGCGCGAGCGATTCCGGGATGTCTGTGAGCATGCGCGAACTGCGCCGGAGGTTGCGCATCATGCTCCGGAACAGCGCTCGGGGTTCCATGCGTGCGTCGGTCATCTTGCGAGCAAAAGGCGCCGTGACGGCCACGAAGTCGAAGTTGGGATCGAGCTGAGTGCCAAGACCCTCGAGGACCGCGAGGGTGGTCAGGAGGACGGCAAGTTCGCTGGACATCATGAGGTGGTGGACGCGAATCAGGTTCAGAACCTCGGAGATGAGTTGGCCGATGTGCACTTCGCGCAGCGACCGGTTGTAGTACTTGCCGATGAGCCGGGAGACCTCAAGCTCGAGCGCCGCGACATCGATGTCTCCGGACATGCCCGCCGCGTCGACGAGCGTATCGACTGCAAGCTGCACGTCGTTGTCGACGATGGCGAGAAAGAGGTCGGCGAGCTGATCCCGCCCGATCTGCGAGATCGTGCCGACCCGACCGAAGTCAGTGAATCCGACGCGACCGTCGGGCAGCGCGAAGAGGTTGCCGGGATGCGGGTCGGCGTGAAAGTAGCCGTGGGTGAAGATCTGTTCGAGGTAGCAGTAGATGCCCCGCTTGGCCAGTTCTGCACGGTTCAGGCCGGCCGCGTCGATGAGCTGCGGCCTGTTGAACGGGATGCCTTCGAGCCGCTCGAGCGTCAGGACCAGCTGCGTCGTGTACTCCCAGTGGACCTTGGGGAACACCACCGTGTCGTCGCGTTCGAACATGCGGCCCAACTTCTCGGCGCGCTGTCCCTCTGCGATGTAGTCGAGTTCTCCTCGAACCGCTTCCACAAAGCCCATCGCAAGGTTTTCGACGTCGTAGTGCTGGCCGATCTCGGTGTGATCGCGGACGAATCTCGCCTGCGTGAGGATGATGTCGAGGTCGACGTCGACGATGTGCTGCACGCCTGGGCGCTGCACCTTCACGACCACAGGCGTCCCATCCTCGAGTGTGGCCGCATGTACCTGACCGATCGAGGCGGACGCGAGAGGCGTCTCGTCGAAGGTGGCGAAGACCTTCTCGGGATCGTCGCCGAGTTCGTCGCGCACGATCTCCCGCACCTGCGCGTACGGGAACGGCGCGACCTCGTCCTGAAGCTTCATGAGCTCCTGGACGATGGCCTCCGGGATGACGTCGCCGCGTGTGGAGGCCGCCTGACCGATCTTCACGAAGGTCGGCCCCATGCGCTCGAGCGTGCGGCGGATGCGAACGCCCATGGGCGGCGCGGAGTCCGCACGCTCCCGATGGAACCGGCTGCGAACCGGAGCGAAGCGGCGTAGTCCTGTTACGTCGAGTGCGTTATCGAACCCCTCATCGATGAGGATCCCGACGATCTGGCGATATCGCTCGACGTGCTTTCGGGCGGGCACGTCCAGTCCCTAGACGACTGTCGTTGCCACTACGGGGTGTACTCTTCGTCGCTTACCCCGCGCTGTGCGATGAGAGCCTTGAGTTCTGCGATCTCCGCGCGAAGGGACTCGAGATCTTCCTTCGTGGCGACGCCGGTGGCATTCAGGAAGCGGTCGCTTTCCTTGTCCACGGTCTTGCGAACACTCTCGGACTGCTCGGTCGCGATCTCGCTCAGTCTGTCGGCGACCTTCTTGGCCTCGGACTCTGACATCTTGCCGCGCTCGACGAGTTCGTCGCTCAGACTCGATACGCGGTCGCGCGTCATCTCCATGACGCCAAGTCCCATCAGGAAGGCACGTTCAACCAAGCCCGCTACGTCGGTGCGTTCGTCTGCCATGAGGCACCTCCCCTTTCTTCATGGCCGGAAGCCAGTCATTGACTGCGCTGTGTGGCTAAGCGCGCCAAGCTGCGCCGAGAACCTATTGTGTCAGGTATACCCAACCCTGTCGCGGTGGGGAAGCTTTGAGCCGGAGTTCGACTGAAAGCCCACACATTCACGTCGTGCGCGGGCGGCGATCCTCGCAGACGCGGCGCGTCGTGGAAGGAGGATGCATGGGGATGGAGGGGCAGCCCGCGAGCTTCCGTCGGCCCCGGGCGAATGGCCTCTATACTGGACGCGTTGGCGGTCCGTCGCCGACAGGTAGCGGCGTTCGTGAGAGCCGAGAAGCCCGATGTCGAAGCAGCACGTGGCGCGCATGACCGAGCACCGCATGCCACCGGGATCGCTCGTCCGGGCGATCGTCGCCGCGGGGTTGGCTGTCGCGATCGTGGTGCCACCCGGGTGTAGCGGCGAAACGAGTCATACGCCGTCCACCCGCCAGACACTGGCGTCGGCTCCGGCGACGACGACGAAGGTTCCCGTCGACGAATCGTCGCGGCCCCTCGGGCTCAACACCGCCGCTCGACCGCGTTCTCTGGCTCCCGGCTGGCCGGAGTGGCGCGAGTCCGCGGACACGCCCCAGTTCCCCACCGAGCGCGCGATGGTGCACGTGCGCTATCTGGCCGACGAGCTCGGGGTGCGCAAGGGGGGGAGCGACGAGGAGAGCAGGGCGGCCGCGTACGTTGTCCGGGAGCTCCGCTCTCTCGGCTACGAACCTCGCGTCGAGGAAGTCCCGCTACCCTCGAAGAAGGTCTGTCGCAACGTGATCGCCGAGAAGGCGGGGGTGTCGTCGCGCACGCTCGTCCTTGGCGCACATCTGGACTCCAAGCCACCGGCGCCGGGAGCCAACGACGCAGCCACCGGTGTAGGCGCCCTCCTGGCGATAGCTGAGGTGCTTGCCGCTCGTCAGACGACAGCGTCGATCGAGTTCGCGTTCTTCGGCGCGGAGGAGATCATCGGCGCCGATCCCTCGCAGCATCATTTCGGGTCACGGTACCGGGTGGCGAGCATGAGCGATGCCGAGAAGGACACGATCGCAGGCATGTTGTCGCTGGACGTGATCGCCGTCGGCGATCAACTGTATGCGCGGTCGATGATGCGGGGCCCGCAGACGCTCGTGCGTGATGTCATCGCGTTCTCGAAACCACGCGTGCCGATGACGTTCAAGAAGGACCCGGGAAAGACGGGATGGAGCGACCACGAGCCGTACGAGCTTGCCGGCATTCCCGCCGTCTGGATCGAATCGCTGCCCGATCCCGCCTACCACACTCCGCGCGACGTGGCGTCGCACATCGACATCAAGCGCTACCGGCAGGTGGGCCAACTCGCGCTCGAGTACGTCATTTCGCGGACGGAATCGGACCTCGAACGTCTTCGGTAGCCCGACCCGCGAACGGCTCGGATGGTCGCGCGGCTCGGCGTCTACCAGAGCGCTGCGACGTCGGGCACCGAGCGGCGATCTCGAAGCGACAGCGCGCCGGGGGTGCACACGCTTCGGCAGATGCCGCATCCCCAGCACATCTTCGTATCCAGGACCACCTGCTTACTGCCGTTGCCGTCCGCGATCGCGAGCGCGCCGAACGGGCAGACCCTGGTGCAATGCCTGCACGAGATACAGGCCTCCCGGTTCAGCGCTGCCACCCATTCGCCACGCCACATCATCGGTAGCGAATAGCCGACCGTGAGCTTCATCGCCATGCAGCCACTGTCCAGATTGCAGTTGCAGATGGCGCCGATGAAGGGCGTCATGAACGTCCACACCGAATGCATCATGCCCTCTGACTCGCAGTGCTGGAGCAGTTCGAGTGCGTCCTCCTTGGTGAGGCGCTCGAACGAACTCACGTCGGGTCCGCTCGTATATCCGCCGAAGTCCTCGTTCAACAGGTCGTCGATCGGTTGCGTCGTCATCAGGATGCAGACCGCGTCGGGCGACCTGTCCGGCGAAGGTGCGGCAGATGCACGGCACCTTCACTATGCTCGTCGCAATGTCGAAGATCTCGGCGCATTCCTCGATGGGGACCGGCTGCCCGTAGTGGACTCTTCTCGCCTGCCGGCTCCAATAGCGTTTGCCCGCTCGCTCGATGGGACCGGGCAGCTCGCCAAGGAACTCCGCTCCTGCGATCGCCCGAGCACGCATGGTGTCGAAGTCCTTTACGAAATGCACCATGTAGTTGCGGCGGTCGAGGTCGCTCAGAAGGTCAGCAGCGTAATTCGAGGCTTCCAGATACCAGCGCTTCCCGTCTCCGTGTTGCACACAGAACTGGCACATAGCGGGCTCGCTTCGTTCGGCGGTGGCTTCCTGTGTCCTGTGCGTCAGAAATGCATGCTCACACGGCGGGACCTACCCGCGACGGATGCGCCGAATAGAGCATGCGGGCGGCGGACGCTCCACGGGGTTTGCTGCTACGCAGAACGTCTCGCGCGGAGTATCGCTCGCTCTACACCGAGAGTGCGCCGCTCCCGCTCGGAAGCTGCGTAGAGGTTGGCGACGTGCCCGGCAAGCAGACCGGGGATGTCGAGGTCGTCCGACGGGCGGACCCTGGCTGACACAGGAGCTGAAGAACCGTTGTTGCCGTGAGTGCGGTTGCCCTCGACAGCGGACATCAGAACCTCCCATGATCGCGGCACCTCGGCCCCGAGGATGAGGCGCCGCAAGTGATACTACCCCAGTGGTGCGGGCCGCGGACGGCTACATCGGCGAACGGTCGCGCACGCCTCGGGCCTTCTGGCCGGGAATCCGCCGATGCGCGTTCGGGTCTTCCCGGTGCTAGCCTGCGACAAGGGTCGGCAGGTCGGGTATAGCGAACGAAACCAGAAGGGAGGCTTCGTGAAACCAGCTGGAGCGGGACTGCTTCCCGGCGTGATGCTCACCGACCTGTATCAGCTCACAATGGCGCAGGCGTACTGGAGTGCCGGCGTCACCGAGACGGAGGCCTGCTTCCACCTCTCGTTTCGCTCGAATCCCTTTGGCGGCGGATACGCCCTGTCGAGTGGACTGGAATCCGCGGTCGACTACCTGAGTGACCTTCGGTTCACCGACGAGGACGCCGCCTACCTGGCTGCTCAGCGTGGAAACGATGGCTCGCCGCTCTTTCGGGATGAGTTCCTGACATGGCTCGGGAAGTTCGAGTTCTCGTGTGACGTGGACGGCATCCCTGAGGGAGTGGTGGTGTTTCCGCGTGAGCCGCTGCTTCGCGTAGCCGGGCCGATCGTGCAATGCCAGGTCGTGGAGACGGCGCTGCTGAATCTCGTCAACTTCCAGACGCTCGTGGCCACGAAAGCGGCGCGTGTGTGTCATGCGGCCGACGGCGACCCTGTCATGGAGTTCGGGTTGAGGCGGGCGCAGGGCCCGAATGGGGGTGTTTACGCGAGTCGGGCCGCTTACGTGGGAGGTTGCTCTTCGACATCCAACGTTCTTGCGGGCCAGCTCTTCGGCGTGCCGATCTCGGGCACACACGCCCACAGCTGGGTGATGGCCTTCGACAGCGAGATCGAGTCATTCGACGCGTACGCGCAGGCCATGCCCAACAACTGCACGTTGCTCGTGGACACGTACGACACGCTCCAAGGCGTGAGGAACGCCGTTGAGATCGGCCGAAGGCTGCGCGACCGCGGAGCCAGGCTCGCCGGCATCCGGATCGATTCCGGCGACCTCGCGTGGCTTTCGAAGAAGTCGCGCGAGATCCTCGATGACGGGGGCTTCGATGACGTGCTCATCATCGCCAGCAACGAGCTGGACGAGCACCTGATCGCATCCCTGAAGGACCAGGGCGCCGCCATCGACGTCTGGGGTGTGGGGACTAAGCTCGCGACGGCGTGGAATCAGCCCGCGCTGGGAGGGGTCTACAAGCTCTCGGCGATACGGCGTCCCGGTGAGGACTGGATTTCGCGCATCAAGGTTTCCGAGCAGACGGCAAAGGTGACCACGCCGGGGATCCTCGGCGTGAGGCGCTACCGGCGGCACGGCAGACTTGCCGGTGACATGATCCACGACATTCGCTCGGCACTCGAAGAGGACGTCGTCATGGTGGATCCCGAGGATACGACCCGAAGGAAGCGATTCACCGCAGCCGATCCGCACGAAGAGCTGCTCGTGCCGGTGTTTCGGGCGGGGGAGCGCGTGTGGGAGGCGCCCGAACTGGCCGACATACGGGAGCGAGCGCGTGGCGCACTGGCCGAACTCGATCCGAGTATCACCCGGTTCTTGAACCCGCACTCCTATCCCGTCGGGCTCGAGGAGCGTCTGAACGAAGAGCGGATGCGGCTGGTTCTCCAGGCACGGGGCGCGGCGTCCTTTGGCGGTGACCCGCCAGCGTCGGGTGTCCGACCCGGTGACACCGGTCCCAGCCGAAGCGGTGGCGAGGCAGAGGAGTAAGACGTGCACGCACTACTGGTAGTCGACATCCAGAACGACTTCATGCCATTCGGATCGCTGCCGGTGGCCAATGGCGACGAGGTGGTCTCCGTGGCGAATGCCGTCATGGCCCGCTTCGATCTCGTTGTCCTGACGCAGGATTGGCATCCGGCGCACCACGGCAGCTTCGCCGTGAATCACCCCGGGCACGCGCCAGGCGATGTCGTCGACCTCGGCGGCGTCGAGCAGGTCTTGTGGCCAGCACACTGCGTCCAGAACACGCCGGGTGCCTCGTTCCATTCGGGGCTGAACGTGGCCGGGGTCGATCACGTGGTGCACAAGGGCACGGATGCCGGGATCGACTCGTACAGCGCGTTCTTCGACAACAAGCACCTCAAGGAGACAGGCTTGGAGGCGTTCCTTCGAGGCCAGAACGTCGAATCGGTGGTCATCTTGGGCCTAGCCACCGACTACTGCGTCAAGTACAGCGCGTCCGACGCGAGGCAACTCGGTTTCGAGGTGAGCGTCGTCGAGGACGGCTGCCGAGCGGTCGACTTGGCTCCCGGGGATGGCGAACGCGCGCTGGAAGAGATGCGTTCCATCGGCTGTCACGTCATCCGGAGCTCACAGCTAAGTCTGTAGAAGGCCACGCTCCCGTAAGAACGCATCCACCACATCGTCCAGTGTTGGCTCGCTCGCGTCTTCCACCTGGTAGGTGACGCGCACGGTCGGCTGTTCGATCTTCACAAGCCTGCCCAGGTCGATCGGGGTGCCCACCGCGACGACGTCGCACGGAACGGCTGCGATCGTCGCCTCCAAGTCCCGCAACTGTGCGTCGGAGTAGCCGACCGCGGGCAGAGCGTGAGTGAGGTGGGGGTACGCAGCGAACGCGTCGCGGATGGAGCCGACCGCCCACGGCCTGGGGTCGACCAGCTCGGCGGCTCCGTACTGCTGCGCCGCGAGAGCAGCCGCGCCGAAACCCATGCCGCCGTGGGTGACGGTCGGGCCGTCCTCGATGGCGAGGACTCGCTTGCCGCGCATCTTCTCGCCTTCGACCGCGTAGGTCGCCGACTTCGTTTGAATCACAGTGGCGTCAGGGTTGAAGCGTTTCGCCTCGTCCAGGACCGCGGAGACGTTCGCCGCGCTCGGCGCTGTCGACCTTGTTCACGACGAGCACGCCGGCCCTAAGGAAGTTGGCCTCACCCGGGTGGAACAGCCGCTCGTGGCCCGGCCGGTGCGGATCGAGTGCGACGATGTCCAGGTCGGGCTTGATGAACGGCATGTCGTTGTTGCCGCCGTCCCAGATCACGACCTCTGCCTCGTTCTCGGCCGCGGCGAGGATATCGGCATAGTCGACACCCGCGAAGATCACCGCGCCCAGGTCGATGAGGTGCTCGTACTCTTCGCGTTCCTCTATCGTCACGCCGAGTTCGTCGAGATCCTCAAGAGAGGCGTAGCGCTCGACGCGCATCCGCGAAAGGTCTCTGTAGGGCATGGGGTGGCGGATGTCGACCGCGCGGATCCCGTGCTCGCGAAGTCGACGCCAGATTCTGCTGCTGATACCGCTCTTGCCCACACCCGTTCGCACGGCGGTGACCGAGATGACCGGGACGTTGGCCGACAGCATGGTCTTGTCGGCCCCAAGGAGTTCGAAGTCGGGGCCGAGCGCGAGAACCAGCGACGCCTTGTGCATCACGTCGATGTGCGCGATGTCGCTGTAGGCGAAGATCACGGCATCGACGCGCTCTTCTGCGATCAGGCGCGGCAGGTCGACTTCCGGGACGATCGGGATGCCGTCCGGGTACAGGGCTCCCGCCAGGTCGGCAGGGTAGACCCTGCTGTCGATCCCCGGGATCTGCGTGGCCGTGAACGCAACGACCTGCGTCGACTCGTCGTCACGGTAGCGCATCTGGAAGTTGTGGAAGTCGCGGCCTGCGGCGCCCATGATGACGACTCGGCGCGGGCTAGCTGAAGCTGACATGACACAATCCTCTCGCAGGCGGACGGTCGGACGGTTGCCCGGCGTCCTCGTAGCGTTCCGGTTCACGCATAGAACAACACGCAGATTGTATACCGCCTACGATGGGAGTGGTCACGCCCTCTCGGCGCAGACTTTGCTCCCTTCCCAACCCGTGGAGGAAACACCTATGCCCCGGTCCGAGGGTCTTCAGGAAGCTCTTGCCGGTTGTCGCGGTCGCCCCGGAGGGCGAAGCCGCTTCATTCGCGCATCGTTTCATGCCGAGAGGCACCGCTCGTGTACAGCTCGTGCTCGCCGCGATCGTGTGGCTGGTGGGAGCGTCGATCCTCTTCGCCCGTGGTGTCGGCTATCTCATGCAAAGCCACTGGGCGGCGTGGCTCGTCGCGCTCGCTCTCGTGCTCGGCGTCGTGAAGGGGCACCTCATCCTTGACCGCGTCGCGCGGAAGGCCGTCATCCGGATTCGCATGCGCGGTCGAGAGCGCTGCCTCTTCGGCTTCTTCTCGTGGAAGACCTGGCTCCTGATCGCGGTCATGATGGGGAGCGGCATCGCACTGAGGCGTTCGGGCACATCGCCGGAGATCCTCGGTGTGATCTACATGGCCGTCGGAACTGCGCTGCTGTACGGTGACAGGACGTACTGGCGGGCCGCACTCTCGCGCTAGCGCACGTTCGGCACTCACACTCTGGCGCCGTCCTCAGCGCGCGATCGACGGCGTCGCGAATCCCAGACTCAGCTCGTGGACTCAGACTCGGCTCGTGAAGGGGGAGACGTTGAAGATCGTCGCTGTGAACGGTTCCGCACGTCGCGGAGGGAATACTGCAGTATTGTTGCGCGCCGCCTTCGCGCCGCTTGAGGCGGCGGGACACGAATGTGAACTGATCGAGCTCGCGGGGAAGCAGATCCGAGGCTGCAACGGGTGCTACAAGTGCGAGGTCACGGTCGACGCCTCGTGCTCGGGGCTCGCTGATGACGGCAACGCGGTGATCGACGCGATGGTCGGTGCAGACGCGCTGCTCCTCGGCTCGCCGGTCTACTTCGGCGACGTCTCCGCCGAACTCAAGGCCATCATCGACCGTGCCGGCACCGTCGGCCGCAAGAACGGGAACCTGTGGGCTCGCAAGCCTGGGGCGGCCGTTGTGGCCGTGCGCCGAGCCGGCGCCTTGCACGCATTCGACACGATCAACCACTTCTTCCTGATCGGCGAGATGCTTGTGGTCGGCTCGAGCTACTGGAACATCGGTATCGGCCGCAACAAGGGCGAGGTCGAGTCGGACGACGAAGGCATGACGACCATGCGCAGGTTGGGCGAGAACATGGCCTGGCTCCTGGAGAGGCTCGGCTGACGGGCTCGGACCGCTCGCCCGCCGCGCTTTCGGGTCGACTAGGATGGACGCATGCCGCACGCTGACGCACCCAAGATCATCCATGCCGACGAGGAACTCGCACGACGTCTCGAGGGCATCACCGCTCGCGAGATGTGGCGGATGGCTCGCGCCGCACGTCACGTCTTCCCTGAAGGTGACGCGCTGGCGATCGACGTAGCCGGTGGGGTTGCGGCGTACATCGCTGAGGGTTCTCCGATCAACGAGGCGTTCGGTCTCGGATTCGCCGGAGAGGTCACCGAGGAGGACGTCTCACTGCTCGAACGCTTCTACGCCCGACGAGGAGCACGGGGCAAGGTCGGCGTATGCCCGTTCGCGCACCCATCGTTATGGGCGCTCCTCGGCGAGCGTGGCTGGGTGCCGGATACGTTTGAGAACGTGCTGACCTTGCCGCTTGATGCGCAGACCGATATCCCCGCACCCACCGCCGAGATCCGGGAGTGCGGTGACGATAGTGAGCGCGACCTCTGGTCTCGTGTCGTGGCGGTGGGATTTGCGTCTCCCGAGCTGCCGACTCAGGCAGACCTGGATCTGGCACACTTCGTCTCGGCTCGGGAAGAAGCGACCCTCCTGCTCGCCTGGGTGGACGGTGAGCCGGCGGGTACGGGAGAACTGCTGATCGAAGAAGGCGTAGGCTGGCTGTCGGCAGACTCGACGCTCCCGCCGTATCGAGGTCGGGGCGTCCAGCGTTCGCTGCAACTCGAACGTCTTCGCCGTGCCCGAGACGCCGGATGCGATCTCGCGGTGACAGAGTCTTCTCCCGGCAGTCAGTCACAAAGGAACATGGAGCGTCTCGGGTTCCGCATCGCATACACACGTGTGGACATGATCGCGCCTTGGCATGCGGAGGTGCCAGGCGGGAGTGGATCTGAAGCCGAGCCCGTTACCGCAGGTACGGCTCGAGGGAAGGGGCAACAGATATGAGCGATGACCAGGCGAGCCTGGCCGAGGACGTCTACAGCCCCAAAGGGATGGTTCTCGCCTTCATCGGCACCGGAGTCATGGGCCTGTCCATGGCGGGCCATCTGCTCGAAGCCGGGGCGGAGCTCACCGTCTTCAACCGTACACGTGCCAAAGCGGAGCCGCTGCTCGAGCGAGGCGCTCGGTGGGCGGATTCTGCAGGCGAGGCATCGGCGGGCGCGCGTGTGACCATCAGCATGGTCGGATACCCCGAGGACGTCGAAGAGGTGTACCTGTCCCCGGGCGGCGTCCTCGAGCGCAGCGGCCCCGGCTCGATCCTCATCGACATGTCGACCTCCTCGCCCGCGCTCGCGCGCCGGATAGCCGCCGCGGCGGCTATCCGAGGCTGCACGGCGCTCGATGCCCCCGTCTCTGGCGGAGATGTCGGTGCGCGCAACGCTACGCTCACGATCATGGTCGGCGGCGA
>CAVRZR010000004.1:0-188418 GCA_963725795.1 uncultured Actinomycetes bacterium
GAGCGAGAGCCGTTGGTTGTGTTCAGTGGTTATGGCGGAGGGGGTACACCCGATCCCATTCCGAACTCGGCAGTTAAGCCCTCCAGCGCCGATGGTACTGCGGCGTCAGGCCGTGGGAGAGTAGGACGCCGCTGAACACAACCAACGGCTCTCGTTGTTTGTCTCGATCCGGCTCGCTGTGCAAGGTCGACTCGCATCGTCGTCGCTCGAGCTCCCCCCGTCTGCCCGCGCCGGCACGCTGGCAAACCCTACTGACTTAGTCAGGTATTTGGTATGATTCCTGCAAGAAGACGACAACAGGCTCGTGCGATGGCATGAGCGCTGGAGACCGGCTTGAGGAAGGGAAGTCCCGTGAAGGAACAGGTCCAGGCGGTACTCGATCAGATACGTCCCGCGCTTCAAGCGGACGGTGGCGACGTGGAGCTCGTGGACGTCACGAGCGACGGCGTAGTAAAGGTCCACCTCGTCGGCGCGTGCGCAGGCTGTCCGATGTCGCAACTTACACTCAGCAACGGAGTGGAGCGTGTGCTCAAGGAGCAGATCCCTGAGGTGACAAGGGTCGAGCCCGTATAGACCGCACGTCACTCAAGCGCATGACACAGACGCCGCCCTCCGGGGCGGCGTTTCTCATTCCGCAGGGCACAAGCCGGCGTGTCGCACGGCCCCCGCAGCCACGCCTCTCGAGCGGCGCGTTGTACCGACGAGCGGCAAATCCGGCCGTTCGTCAGCTATGCGCAGTACGTAGTTGACGCACTAGATATGGGTTACTAGACTGAGTAAGCCGCAATATGTTGTGCTTCCAGCCTTCGGCGACCGACCGAGGGCAGCGTATCTCCGGGAGACGGAAGAGGGGACCGGACCAATGCCCGAGACCGTAGGAACGACTGGCTATTCACGGGCCATCGACGAGATCCTGAGCCCGAATTCGCTCAAGGTCCTGCAGAAGCGATACCTGCGAAAGGATGAGGCGGGCAACGCCGTCGAGAAGCCTTCGGACATGTTCATCCGCGTCGCGCAGAACATCGCGTCCGCTGAGAGGTCCTTCGGTGCCGACGATGCTCGGGTCGCGGAAGTGGCTCATGACTTCTATGAGTTGATGACGTCGCTTGAGTTCCTCCCGAACTCGCCGACCCTCATGAATGCAGGTCGTGAGCTTCAGCAGCTGTCCGCCTGCTTCGTGCTGCCGGTTGAGGACTCCATGGAGTCGATATTCGGTGCGGTGCGCGATACGGCTCTCATCCATAAGTCAGGCGGAGGGACCGGTTTCTCGTTCTCCCGGCTTCGGCCAGCCGGGGATCAGGTGAGATCCACACAGGGCGTCTCTTCCGGACCTGTCTCGTTCATGCGCGTATTCAATCAGGCCACCGAGGCCGTGAAGCAGGGTGGCACACGGCGCGGTGCCAATATGGGCGTCCTGCGCGTGGACCATCCGGACATTCTCAGCTTCATCAGCTGCAAGGAAGATGGGGACTTCGCGAACTTCAACATCTCGGTAGCTCTGACCGAGGAGTTCATGCGCGCCGTGAACGCGGGCACGTCCTACGATCTGAAGAATCCCCGCGATCACGAGA
Source organism: uncultured Actinomycetes bacterium (assembly GCA_963725795.1). GTDB lineage: Bacteria > Actinomycetota > Coriobacteriia > Anaerosomatales > CAVRZR01 > CAVRZR01. The sequence goes on from CAVRZR010000004.1 coordinate 1,572, forward strand.
CCGTGGGTCAGCTCGATGCCCGCGAGGTGTACGACCTTATCGTCCGCATGGCCTGGGCCAGCGGCGATCCCGGGATCATCTTCATCGACCGTATGAATCGCGACAACCCGACGCCCCGCATCGGCGAGATCGAGTCCACGAACCCCTGCGGCGAGCAGCCGCTCCTTCCGTATGAGGCCTGCAACCTTGGGTCGGTGAACCTGGCGCGGTTCGTCACGCTGGGTGAGCACGGTCCGGAGGTCGAGTGGGACCGTCTGGCGGATGTGATCGACCGCTCGGTGCGGTTCCTCGACGACGTGATCGAAGTCAACCAGTACCCGCTCGAGAAGATCGGCGAACTCGCTCGTGCCAACCGCAAGATCGGTCTGGGCGTCATGGGTTGGGCGGACATGCTTATCAAGATGGGGGTCGCATACGATTCAGACGAGGCTGTCTCGCTCGCCGAAAAGGTGATGGGCTTCATCAATGCCGAGGGCCACTCGGCCTCGCAGAGGCTCGCTGCCGAGCGTGGAGCATTCCCCAACTTCGCCGGCTCGGTCTACGACACGCCCGAGGGTGGGCCGATACGAAACGCGACGGTCACTACGATCGCCCCGACCGGCACGCTCTCGATCATCGCGAACTCGTCTTCAGGCGTGGAACCGCTCTTCGCTGTCTCCTACGTTCGGACGGTCATGGACAACGACCGGTTGATCGAGGTCAACCCGATGTTCGAAGACATCGCTGTCAAGCAGGGCTTCTACAGCCGCGAACTGATGCAGCTGATAGCCGACCACGGATCCGTCGAGGGCATCGACGAGGTGCCGGCCGACGTGCAGCGGGTCTTCCGCACGGCGCACGACATAGCTCCTGAGTGGCACATCCGGATGCAGGCGGCGTTCCAGAGGTCGACCGACAACGCCGTGTCAAAGACCGTGAACTTCCCGAGCGAGGCCACGGTGGAAGACGTCCGACACGTCTACGACCTGGCGCACGACCTCGGGGTCAAGGGCGTCACCATCTACCGCGACGGTTCGAAGGAAGGGCAAGTTCTCACTACGGGCAAGAGCGCCTCGAGCGGTGCCGCCGCCGAAGAAGCCGCCCGTCACGGTGAGATCGAGCCCAGGCCGCGTCCGCAGGTCACCGTCGGCCGCACCGAGAAGGTGCAGACCGGGTGCGGGAACCTCTACGTCACGGTCAACTGGGACGAGACCGGTATGTGCGAGGTCTTCACGTCAATGGGCAAGTCGGGCGGGTGCGCCGCCTCGCAGTCCGAGGCGCTGTCGCGGTTGATCTCGATGGCTCTTCGCGCCGGTGTCGACCCCGCGGCGGTCGTCAAGCAGCTTCGCGGCATACGCTGCCCGAGCCCTGCGTGGGCGGAAGGTGGCAAGGTCCTGTCGTGCGCCGATGCGGTGGGCATCGTGCTCGAGCACGCAGTCGGCTACGAACCTGGGAGCGATACGCGGCTCGGTGAGGGTTCTCTCGCGGTGAGCAAGACCGGTGACGATCTAGACTACCTCGCGGGCGCCTGCCCTGAGTGCGGGAGCTCGCTCGAGCACGAGAGCGGCTGCGCGGTGTGCCGCTCGTGTGGATTCAGCAAGTGCGCGTAGATGGTTCTCTCCGACCGTAGCATCCGGCAACTCATCGGCGCAGGTCGTATCGGCGTGGAGCCGTTCAACCCCGCCGATGTGCAGCCGTCCAGCATCGACCTGCATCTGGGAGCGGACTTCCAGGTCTTTCGGAATTCACGGTATCCGTATATCGACCCGAGCACCGAACAGGCAGGACTCACGGAGCGCGTCGACGCGTCCGCCGAGGAACCGTTCGTGCTGCATCCGGGTGAATTCGTTCTTGGGACGACGATCGAGCGGATCACCTTGCCCGATGACATCGTCGCGCGCCTTGAAGGCAAGTCGTCTCTGGGCCGCCTGGGCCTGCTCATCCATTCGACGGCGGGCTACGTGGATCCCGGGTGGGACGGCCGTCTCACTCTCGAGCTCAGCAATGTTGCCAATCTCCCCATCGTGCTCACACCCGGAATGAAGATCGGTCAGATTTCGTTCGCGCAGATGACCACGCCCGTCGACAGGCCCTACGGGACCGCGGATCTGGGCAGCAAGTATCAGGGTCAGACCGAGGCGACACCGAGTCGGGCGCACCTGAACCGAGGGTCGTCGCGGCCCTAAAGCCCCCTGGTGACCTTCGAGACCAGCGGGGTCGGTACGAATCCCGCCAGGTACTTCCCCGCCGAGGATTCCATGAACGGCAGCCACTTCAGCTTCCGCCTGATGTTGCGCGTGATGTGTGCTGTCGCCTCGGAGTAGGCAGCGAGGGTCTGGGCAGGCGCGGAACTCGCGATCGCATCGCCGGCGAGTCTGCCGGCATTCATCGCGTACGAGATCCCTTCGCCGGAAGTCGGCGACATGAAGCCGGCAGCCTCTCCCGCCAGCAGCACGCGACCCGCGCCCGGTACCACGTCGCCCGGGGCGCGGACCGAGAGCGCGACGCATGCCTCGCGCTTCACGGACTCGCCGAGCTGCGGAAGCTTGGCTCGCAACATCTGAAGCAGGATGTCCTGCTTCTCGTGCGGCCGCTTCGTCTTGGGGTAGTAGACCGAGCCGACGATCGCAACGTCCCCCTTTGGCACGGTGTAGGCGTAGGCGAAACTGTCGCCGATGTCGCGCATGTATATGCAGTCGAAGTACGGATCGAGATCGGAGTCGAGCCGGCAGAAGTCCTGAAGCGTCACGTAGTTCGCGACGGATCCGATGCCCAGCGTGCGACGAACGGTCGATCGCGCCCCGTCGGCTCCCACGACGTTCTCGCACCGTACGAGCCTGCGTCCTGTCGCGGACTTCAGCTGGACGGTAACTCCGGCCCCGTTCTGTTCGAATCCGACGCACGTCGTCCCCGGAGCCAGTTCGACGTTGTCGGGCAACAGGTCGAGCAGCCACCTGTCGAACGCCATCCGGTCGACGTTGAGGAACTTGAGCTCGGTCGGCTTGCGGATATCGCGGTCCCAGTCGACGTAGCGGAACCACACATGACGCGGCTCGCGCACCAGCTCTTCGGGCACGCCGCCGTGCGCTTCGAGGAACTCCTGCGCATACTCATTGAGCATGCCGCCGCAGCTCTTGTCGCGCGGGATCGCCGAGGCGTCGACAAGCAGCACGCGGCCACGCCGGGATGCACCGAGAGCGGCCATGCAACCAGCGGGGCCGGCGCCAACGACGACAGTGTCGTAGCTCTCGGCGGATGGATCGGCGGGGGAGACCATAGCCCGCAAAGCATAACGTATCGAGGGCAGCGAGACTGCACTCGGGCGAGACGCGGCTCGTTGGCGCAAGGCGTGCTGCCTGATTGGATCGGTGCGATAGAATCTCACGAGCGCCAAGCGGCGCTCTTGCAGAGTGGAGGACTCCATGGCTCGGTGCTGGGAACTTCGCGGGTGCGATGAGGAGATGCAGGCCGACTGCCCGCATCCCAACGAGCTCGAAGACAGGTGCCCCACGAAGTGCGCGTTCGCGCAGTGTGACCGGCCGACCCATGAGCTGACGGTTGACCCCGAACTCATCTTCGACCCGGCAATCGATCGTGATGAGACTATCAGGGAAGAGTGCCTCTACTGTGCTTTCTTCCTGACGCACGGGCCGAGGCGGCCCGGCTTCGAGCTCCCCGCCGATCAGACCGCGGACTCTTCGGAAGAGCTCGTCGCGGACGAATAACCGGTAGCCGCCCGTCGCACGCTTCGCAGGCTGTGCCCACGCGGTCGCGCGGGGAGTAGCACGAAGGTCCCCGGGGAACCTACTTGTTGACGCGCCGGAGCGGTGCGCTGACATGTCGGGGCGCCTTCCGATAGGGGGCGCACGGACCAACCGGAGGACTTGAGATGCGCACGTACTACTACCGCCTGCAGGACCCGGACACGGTGTACGCCCTCGTACGCGACCTGTTCATTGCCGCAGCGCTTGTGTGTTTCCTCGGCGCGCTCAATCGGGTGGCACGTGGACTCATTTTGACCGGACGAGTAAAGGCCTTTGACGAACTCGAGGACGCCTACACGCCCGAAGAGCGCGAGGTCCTCATCCACAAGATCAAGGTCCAGTCTCTTCGACACTAGAGCCCTCGTCGTGGACCGGAGCCCGGTCGCGGAGGAGCTCCTCCGTTTCGGCCGGGAGCTCGAAGCGCAGGGCGCCGCCCAGGCCGGAGGCGCATTCAGCGGTCTGGACGGGGCCGATGAGCTGCTCGCGTCGAGTCCGAACGCGTTCCTGTTCGGCGTGCTGTTCACTCAGGGAATCCCGGCGGAGCGTGCTTGGGCAGGCCCGTATCTATTGCGCGAACGGCTCGGCCATCTCGACCTGTCTCGGCTCGCAGCGGACACGGAAGCCGTGCGCCTCGCCGTGCAAACGCCGCCGATGCTCCATCGTTTCAAGAACACGCTGCCTTGGTGGATATCCGACGCGGCTCGTCGGTTGCTCGAGGAGTATGAGGGTGATGCGGCGAACATCTGGCCGCGGGGAAGCGCGGTCCTCGACGTCACTGAGCGCCTGAGCGAGTTCCGGGGGATTGGGCGGAAGAAGGCGGTCATGGCCTGCGAGCTGCTGATCCGCCATTTCCGGATCGAACTTGCGGGGCGCGAATGCGGTCAGGTGGCGTACGACGTTCAGGTGCGCCGCGTCTTCTTGCGCTCGGGCCTGTCCGAGGAGGACTCGATCGAGGCCATCGAACGGGCCGCGGCCCTGGCTTGTCCCGAGGCGCCGGGAACGCTGGATCTGGCGACATGGCTCATCGGGCGGGAGAGTTGCCGTCCCCGGGCGCCGCGTTGCGACGAGTGCAGGCTCGCGGCAGTGTGTCCGCGGAGGACGTGGATCGCGGTCGAAGGAGTGGGTGGCCCTCGCAGCCGTTCTGAAACGGCGGCTCAGTCCAGCGATCGCATGACGATGCCCGACAGCAGTTTGGGATAGAAGTACGTCGACTTCTGCGGCATCGTCTCTCCCGCGAGCGCCACTCTTCGCAGCTGTTCGATCCGAGTCGGGCGCAGTATGAACACGACGTCGTGTTCCGCGCTCATCTTGAGAGCCTGGTGCGCATCCTTGACGAACGCCAGGCGGTCGAGCGTCTGCGGTCGGTCCGGATGTATCCCCAGGAGCGGCTCGAGCACCAGCTCCTGCAGCACGGCGACGTCCAGGTGCTTCCACGCCGAGGAATACGGCACGTCTATCGCAACGTCGAGATCGACGTCGTCGAGGAGTCGAGCCAAGCGTCTGCGACCGTCTCTCGTCTGGACTATGTAGGCGGGGGGGCCGTCTTCATCGAGTGCAGCGGCCGCGTGTCCCGGAGGCAGCTCCTCGACGCGAAGTGTTCGCTCAGACGGCTCCAGAAGGCGTCGGGATCGAACTCGCCAGCCGCATCGGCGACGCGGTGAGTTGGGAGCACCACCAGTTCGGGATCGTCCATGTTCGCCAGCGCCATCATGACGTAATCGTACGGCGGGACGTCCGCCTCCTCCTCGCCCGATCGGCCCAGCGCAGAGGCGTCCGAGAGCGAATCGCCCTGCCTGTCTTGCTCGGCAGAGACGCCGGCGCTCATCGCGGTATGCGAGTGCGGTCGTGTAGCGATGATGGCCGTCGGCGATGAAGATCTGCTTGCCGCCGAAGAACGCCTCCACTCGCCGAATGTCGTCGGCGTCGCACAGCGCCCAGAGGCGGCTCTCAACACCCTCGTCACCCACGGCGGTCGCGAGGGGTTCCGGTGTGCAGGCCCTGTCGAACAGTGCCGACGTTTCGAGTGACTGGTCCGAGAAGAGGCCGAAGACCTGGCTGAAGTTCGCGGCGCACGCACGAGTGAGGTTCAGCCGGTCGTCCAACGCCTTGGGGAGCGTGCGCTCGTGCGGGAGGATGATCGCGTCTTCGAAGCGTTCCAGACCTACGGCCACGATGAACGCCAGCCGCCGTACCGGGGTGTCGTCACGCGTCCAGCGCTGCTCGAGAACGTAGATGCACGGTTCGGTGTCGCGGGCAACGACGCGTTCGCGCTGCCACCGCTCCCAGCGCGCGGCGCCCGTCGCGTAGCGATTCCCGGGAGCGAGCGGATCGAGGGAGCCCTCCGGAAGCTCGAGCGCGACGATGTTGTGCGAGTCCCGAGCGAGCAGTTCCGAGCGCTGCTCGTCGTCTATGACGTCGTATGGCGGCGCCGTCAGGGGGGTGATGTCGCGCTTGCCCGTTGTGTATCGAATGGCGCGGAATGGGCGAACGCGTGCCACGGGTGTTTCCTCTCGGCGGGCATTGGCTTCGATGGGTGGGTCGCACAGCGGGCGTCTCGGTGCTGCGTGTGCGGGTCACAGAAGTCTAGCGCAGGGCTGGATCGGCATCCATATCGGAAAACCCGATTCCGGAATCGCAGAATCTCAAGGCCGACGCAGCGTCAGGCCGTCAGGAGTGCCCTGAGCACCACGAACGCGATCATCCCGATCACGGTCGCGCCGAGGAAGCTCCTTGTGATCCGGTAGGCGAGCGCCGTGACGGCGCACGCGAGCAGCCAGGGGTTCGTCCAAGGGGTCACCCACTCGCCTCCGGGTCGCGCGACGGTGTTCGCGACGAGCGCACCCATGACGGAGACGGGGATGAACTGAAGCCAGCGCATCACGGGCGAAGGGAGGTCGATCCTCGAAATGACGGCGATGGGGAGGTATCGGATGAGGAAGTTCAGGAAGGCCATGCCGACGATGACGCCCCAGATCGCCGCGTCACTCATCTGGACACCGCCGCTCCGAGCGTGGCGGCCAGCATCGCCGCGATCACCACGTGCCAGCTTGCGGGGATGGAGACACCGAGAATCGACAGCAGCGGGAACCCGACCACTATGGCGGCGGCCAACAGTCCGATCAGGACTTGCCGGCGGTCCTCGGCGAGTGCCACAAACAGCGCGGTGAACATGGCGGGCATGGCGAACTGCACGCCCCAACGATCCGGATCCCCGATGAACCCTGCGCCGGCTGCGCCGATGATCGTGCCCAGGACCCAGCCCGCCCAGGCTATCGCTCCGACGCCAGCCATCGAGCGCCAGCTCGCCTGTCCTTCGCGAAGGTCGGTGATGTTGACGGCAAACGTCTCGTCGGTGAGGGAGAAGGCGAGGATGCCCTGGGTCAGAGGCGTCTCGCTGCGCAGGTACGGCGAGATCGTGCTCCCGAAGAGCACGTAGCGCAGGTTCACGACCGACGTCGCGACCAGCACGGCAGCTACCGTGCCGCCGGTGTGAATGACGTCGAGAGCGATGAATTGGCCGGCGCCCGCCAGCGCGGTCGCCGAGCACGCCGCGGCTTGGAAGACGGAGAACCCGACTGTCCGAGCGAGGATGCCGAAGGCCATGCCCGCGGGCATGTAGCCGAGGAAGATCGGGAATCCGAGCTTGACGCCTCGCATCATGGCGTCGGCGGAGCGTGAGGGCGCGGGGTCGGGGAAGGAGTGCTCGGGCATGCGCGGAATGGTAGCACTAGGCCGCCAGCGCACCGCTGCGCCGGCCCGCACGTGGCGTGCTTCTTGCGAGCAAGTCGGCGGGCGATGGAGCGACGGGCGTCGACGCTGTACACTGGCAGCGAAGGGGCCTCCGCGGCCAGGAGGCGATTGCAATGGAATTCACGATCACGTGCCCCAACGACGGTCCGGTCGAGGTCTCGATCGACGACGTCGACACGGTCGTCCTCCAGGAACCAGAGCGGGCAGAGATCGTATTCACCTGCCCGCGTTGCGGCGAGCCGATCACCGTGCAGATCGTCATCCCGAGCTTCCTCATGGCCGCCATCGAGGCGATGGCCGAAGACGGGGAGGGCCGACAGCCCATCGCCGGGCTCGTTGCCTTGGTGGCCCAGGACAACGTCGTCATCGAAGAGGTCGCCCGCACCGATGACCCTCTGATCGATGCCTACTGCGAGTACTTCCGCCGTCAGCTCGGCGGCATCGCGGACGCCGAGGACGCGCTCGCCGAGATCGACGCCGAACCGCGGCGCGGCTGAGTACTCGGCACCGGTCGGCATCGCCCCGCTCGGTCTCTGGCTTCTGCTACCATCAGGTGCGTGCGTGTCAAAACGCACCGTCCGACGCTTGGCGCGGACGGACACACATGTCGCCGGAAGCGACTGAGGGCGCGAGGAGGCACCGTAGATGACGTTGCCGTTGTGCTTCGGGGCAATCGCGTTACTCGTGGTGGTTGCGGCGTTCGGCTTGATCGCCATCTACAACCGCCTCGTGGTCCTGCGGAATCGAGTCGACAACTCCTGGTCTCAGATCGACGTGCAGCTGCGTCGGCGCTATGACCTGATCCCGAACCTCGTTGAGACGGTGAAGGGATACGCCTCGCACGAGAGCCAGACGTTCGAGCGCGTCACGCAGGCGCGCAACATGGCCATCAACGCGCAGACCGTCCGGGAGCAAGGGCAGGCGGAGAACATGCTCACCGGCGCGTTGAAGAGCCTGTTCGCGGTGGCCGAGGCCTATCCGGACTTGAAGGCAAACCAGAACTTCCTCAATCTGCAAGAAGAGCTCTCGACCACCGAGGGCAAGATCGCGTACGCGCGGCAGTTCTACAACGATTCGGTCATGAGCTTCAATACCGCGATCCAATCATTCCCGACCAACTTCATCGCCGGGATGTTCGGCTTCGCGGTACGCGAGTACTTCGAGATCGAGGCCGCCGCCGCCGAGCCGGTGAAGGTCGACTTCTCGTAGGCCCTGGAATCCCGGTGCCACAGCAGACCTCCCGGGCACGGCGAACGCCGTGCTAGCGAGCATCGCTTTCCCGAACATCGACCCGGTGCTCGTCCGGATCGGGCCCCTCTCGGTGCATTGGTACGGCATCGCGTACATCGTCGCGTTCCTCTCGGCGGGCCTCATCGCGAGAGGTCTCATTCGGCGCTGGGAACTTCCGCTATCGGATGACGACCTCATCGAGATCGTGTTGGCGGCGGTCATCGGAGTGATCGTCGGCGCGAGGCTCGGCTACGTCCTGATCTACGGCGGCGCCGGTTACTGGCGAAACCCGCTGGAGGTCTTCGCCGTGTGGGACGGCGGGATGTCGTTCCATGGAGGCCTCACGGGGATCTTGATCGCGGCATGGGTGGAGTCGCGGCGCAAGCCCGTGAGCTTCCTCAGGCTCTGCGATATGGGTGCGGTCGGGACTCCGGTGGGCATCCTGGCCGGCCGGCTGGCGAACTTCGTCAACGCCGAGCTGTGGGGACGACCGACCGACCTGCCGTGGGGAGTCGTCTTCCCGGGGGCGGGGCCGCTGCCGCGGCATCCGTCTCAGCTGTACGAAGCATTCCTCGAGGGGGCGGTGCTGCTCACGCTCATGCTCGTGCTCTCTCGCCGCAAGCGTCCCGACGGCGAGATGCTCGGCTGGTTCCTAACCCTGTATGCCGTCTTCCGCATCGGAGTCGAGTTCCTGCGGCAGCCCGACGTGCAACTCGGTTTCATCGCCGGGCCCTTCACGATGGGGCAACTCCTGAGCCTGCCCGTGCTAGTCGTGGGACTCTGGCTCCTGTGGCGGGCTCGACGAGATGGCGATCGCAGCCGGAACCCTCATGGAGCGGCTCGGTGACGCTACGGTGCTATGCATGGCACGGGGGCACCCGGTTCGCTAATGTGAGGGCCGTTCGTTCAGCGGGTGTTGTTCCCGCGGCGGAGATACGCCGACCGCCTAACGATGATGATGTCCCGCCCTGCCATTCGAGCGGGGTCGCGGCGATAGCGGCTGAAGGAGACTGGATGGGATCGTCACGAACTCGCTTGCGCCTTCACGCGGTCACGGTGGCCGTCGCGATGGTCCTTGCCCTGTCGGCGTGTTCCTCGGGCAAGGGCTCGACGCATTCCGTGAGTTCCCCGTGGCCTCGGGCCGATGCCGAGAAGGTCGTGCCGAGGCCTTCTTCCGCCCCTCGGTGGCCGCTGACCGGCGCCGACGCGCCCAATGGAGCCTCAGTGAAGCGGCGCGTGGTTTCCGTCAAGGTAGAGAACTCGGCCGCAGCCCGGCCGCAGACCGGTCTGAACAAAGCCGACATCGTCTATGAATCGCTTGCAGAAGGCGGCGTCACCCGGTTCAACGCCCTGTTCCACTCGCAAGATCCCGCCCTGATCGGACCGGTTCGCAGCGCGCGCCTCTCGGATACCTGGATCGTCCCTCAGTACGATGGGCTCTTCTTCTTCTCTGGCGCTTCCAGGTTCGTGACCCAGGCGCTGCGCAAAGCGGACATCCCGATGCTCAGCGAGGATGCAGGCGTCACGCGCTGCTACACGCGAGTGAGTTGGCGCCCCAGTCCGCACAATCTCTACCTCAAGGCGGACCTCGCTCGCGAGGAAGGTGTGCGGCGCGGCTACAAGGCGACGCAGACGCTCAGATCCTTCGCGTTCGACAGGTCGTCCAAGCAATCGACCGTATCGGTCGCGAGCATCCAGAGTACCCTTCTCCCAGCAGAATCGGGTCACGTGGACGTACGACCCCGAGCGGAACGTATACCTCCGAGAGAACAACGGGGTAAAGCATCTCGACGCCGAGACGGACGAGCAGCTGAGTTCCCGCAACGTGGTCGTGATGTGGGCGCAGATGCGCGCTGCCGGCGTGTCGGATGTCCGAGGAAATCCGACGTACGATATCTCGCTCGGAGGCAAGAACCGCGTGTCGGTCTTCCGGGACGGTCGGCAGTTCGACGGTACCTGGTCGGCGGACAGGCAAGCTCCGCCTGTCTTCAAGGCGTCCGATGGAACGCTCATCTCTCTGCGACCCGGCAACTCCTGGTTCGAGGTCATACCGACGAACGCGAACATCACGCTCAAGTAGCGGCCGGACTGCTGACGCTCCCGCCGGATCCCCCATATCGCCGGTGCGTGTGAGCGGTTGTTGCGCACGAGTAGGCGCGGGTACAATCTAGCCCTGCATCCCACGAGCGGTGTCGACGCGTGTGTGCGACGACGCCGAAAGGAGCACGTATCGTGTCTTCAAACGAGCGAGAGACCGGCACACTTCGCGTCAAGACCGGCTTAGCCGAGATGCTCAAGGGCGGCGTCATCATGGACGTCGTGAACGCCGAGCAGGCTCGTATCGCCGAGGATGCGGGTGCGGTCGCGGTCATGTCCCTCGAACGAGTCCCCGCCGACATCCGCGCGGCGGGTGGCGTGGCGCGCATGGCCGATCCGACGAAGGTCGTCGAGATCATGGACGCCGTGAGCGTCCCGGTCATGGCGAAGTGCCGCATCGGACACTTCGTCGAGGCGCAGGTCCTCCAGTCGCTGGGAGCCGACTACATCGACGAGTCGGAGGTACTCACTCCCGCCGACGAGGAGTACCACGTGAACAAGTGGGACTTCACCGTTCCGTTCGTGTGCGGGTGTCGCGACTTGGGCGAAGCGCTTCGGCGAATCGCCGAGGGCGCGGCGATGGTCCGCACGAAGGGCGAGCCGGGCACGGGCAACGTCGTCGAGGCGGTGCGCCACATGCGCAGCGTGACCGACGGCATCGCGTGGGTTGCCGGCCTGCGGGAGGAGCAGCTGTTCGACGCCGCCAAGCAGCTTGGCGCGCCCTACGACCTGGTGAAGTGGGTGCACGACAACGGCAAGCTTCCGGTCGTGAACTTCTCGGCTGGCGGTATCGCCACGCCCGCCGATGCTGCTCTCATGATGCAGCTCGGCTGCGACGGCGTTTTCGTCGGCAGCGGCATCTTCAAGAGCGGCGATCCATCGAAACGAGCACGGGCGATCGTCGAGGCGACCACGCACTATGAGGACGCCGAAGTCATCGCACGAGTCTCGCGCGATCTGGGTGAAGCCATGGTCGGCATCAACATCTCGGATATCCCTGACGCCGAGCGCATGCAGGAACGGGGCTGGTAGCGTGCGCGTAGGTGTCCTCGCGCTGCAGGGAGCGGTGCGCGAGCACATCATGATGCTCGAGGCACTGGACGTCGGCTGCGTCGCTGTCCGCACCACGAGCCAGCTCGCCGACCTCAACGGGCTCATCATCCCCGGAGGAGAGTCGACGGCGATCGGCAAGCTGATGGAGAGCTACGGGTTCTACGAGCCGATACGCGAGCACCATGAGGCGGGCATGGCCGTCTGGGGAACGTGTGCCGGGGCGATACTCGTCGCCGAGGAGATACTCGACCAGGTTCCGGGCCAGCGCAGTCTCGAGCTCATGGACGTGAGCGTGCGGCGAAATGCGTTCGGCAGGCAGGTCGACTCCTTTGAGGCCGACCTGGACTTCGCTCACCTCGCTGACGGCCCCTTCCGCGGCGTGTTCATCCGTGCGCCCTGGATCGAGCGGGTGGGCGAGCGTGCGGAAACGCTCGCAACGCACGACGGCCGCGTGGTCGCCGCTCGGCAGGGTGACCTGCTCGCGACAGTGTTCCACCCGGAGCTCACGGGCGACCCCCGAGTGCACAGGTACTTCATCGAGAAGGTCGTCGGCGCCGAGCGCCGGTAGGGCAAGGGCCTCATCGCGACGTCTCCCGCTCGCGCGGGCTGCGAGACCGGAACGCCGGATCGAGCAGGTTCGTACATCGAAAGGAACGGCATGTCCGGGCACTCGAAATGGGCAACGACCAAGCACCGCAAGGCGGCGCAGGACAAGAAGCGTTCGGCGCTGTTCAGCAAACTCTCGCGGATGATCACCGTCGCCGCGAAGACGGGCGGAGATCCCAACCCCGAGAACAATGCCTCGCTCGCCGCGGCGATAGCGAAAGCGAAGTCGTACTCGCTGCCGAAAGACAAGATCGACGTCGCGATCAACAAGGCGTTCGCGGCAGGCGGCGGAGCGAACTACGAGGAGGTTATCTACGAGGGATACGGTCCCGCCGGGATCGCCATCTACCTGGAAGCCCTCACCGACAATCGCAACAGGACCGCGGCGGACATCCGAAGCGCGTTCACCCGCGCGGGAGGCAACCTCGCCTCGACCGGTGCCGTCGCATTCCAGTTCGAGCGCAAGGGCCAGATCGTTCTCGACAAGGCCGGCGCACCCGATGAGGAAGAGCTGCTCCTGGCCGTCATGGAGGCGGGCGGCGAAGACCTGGAAGAAGGCGCTGAGGAGTGGGTGGTCACGACGGGTCCGACCGAGGTCGGTGCCGTACGCAACGCTCTGGAGGCGGCCGGCGTTGATGTGCGTGGCGCCGAACTGACGATGGAGCCTATGACGCCGGTCGTGGTATCGGTCGAGGACGCCAAGAAGGTCCTGCGCCTCGTCGATACCCTGGAGGAGCACGACGACATCCAGAGCGTGTATCACAACATGGAGCTCACCGACGAGATCGCCGAGGCTCTGGAGGAGTAGCGCCGGCGCCGTTGGCGCGTCGATCCGCGCGACGTGAGCGTCGGGGTGGACCCATCGGCTCCAGGCGTGCCAGCGCGCTTTACGGTGCACTTCCGTCGAGCTACCCTGAACATATGTTCGATAGTCCGCTGACGGCGCGTTCGTCACGCAATCGTCCAGAGGGGCAGCTGGCGTGATCATCCTCGGGATCGACCCAGGTCTCGCGAACACAGGTTGGGGCGTGGTCGAGCATGTCTCCGGACGCTCCTCTTGCCTCGCGTACGGTTGCGTTTCCACGTCGCCGGAAGACTCCACCTCGGTGCGCCTGGCTCAGGTGCACCGCGAGATCGTCTTGGTCATCGAGCGCTACGGCCCCGAAGAAGTGGCCGTCGAAAGCGTCTACTTCGGGACCAACGCCAAGACCGCGTTTGCCACCGGTCAAGCCCGCGGAGTGGCCCTGTTGGCGACAGCGGAGGCGCGTCTCGCGCTCGGCGAGTACGGTCCGGGTGAGATCAAGATGGCGGTCGTGGGAAACGGCGGCGCGGACAAGCAGCAGGTGCAGTACATGGTGCGCGCCATCCTCGGCTTGCCTCACGACCCGGAGCCGGACCATGCCGCTGACGCGCTGGCCGCTGCGATCTGCCACGCCCACCATCGTGCGCGTAGCGAGAGAGAGCGCGCGCGTCCCGCGCGAGGACGTACCGGAGCCGCCCTGTGATCGCGTATCTGACGGGGCGGGTCGCGGCCAAAGGGGCCGGCGGCTGCGTGCTCGATGTCGGTGGCATCGGCTTCAGCCTTGCCATGCCCACGTCGTCGCTCGCGGCGCTTCCGAGCGAGGGCGACACGGTAACCGTATATGCGTACCTGCACGTACGCGAGGACGAGCTCTCCCTCTACGGCTTCGAATCCGCCGAGGAGAAGTCGCTCTTCGAGAACCTGCTGACGGTGTCCGGAGTGGGTCCGAAGGTCGCATTGGCGGCGCTTTCGGCGCTGTCGCCCGCGGCGCTCACCGAGGCGATCGCGCGCGAGGACGCGGCACTCATCGCATCCGTGCCGGGCATCGGTAAGAAGACTGCGCAGCGCTTGATCCTGGACCTGAAGGACAGGCTCGGATTGCCGGACCTTGCCGGTGGGCCTGTGGCGGGTTCGGCAAGCGCCGATGTTGCCGCCGAGGCGACGCAGGCGCTGCTGGGCATGGGCTTCTCCTCTTCGGAAGTGGCGAACGCGCTCAAGGGCTACGACGGATCGTCCTCGGATGCCGAGGCACTGCTCAAGCATGCGTTACGTCGCTTGGGTGGTGGCGTGTGAGCACGATATGGGAGCCCGACGACCGAGGCGTGTCCGGCCGTCCTGCCGATGGCAGCCAGGGTGACGAGGTCGAGCGGCTGGTCTCGGCGGATTTCACGGAAGACGACCTCGAGATCGACCGCACGCTTCGCCCGAAACGCCTGACGGAGTACCTCGGCCAGACGCGGGTGAAGGAGAACCTGTCGGTGCTCATCGAGGCGGCGCGCGGTCGAAACGAGCCTCTGGATCACATGCTGCTGTCCGGCCCGCCGGGCCTGGGCAAGACCACGCTTGCCGGGGTCATCTCGACGGAACTCGGCGTGACGATGAAGACGACGAGCGGTCCCGCGATCGAGCGTTCCGGGGACCTTGCCGCGATACTGACCAACCTCGACGAGCGCGACGTCCTGTTCATCGACGAGATACACCGGCTGAACCGGGCGGTCGAAGAGGTCCTGTATCCGGCCATGGAAGACTTCACGCTCGACATCGTCATCGGCAAGGGGCCTGCGGCGCGATCGTTACGTCTTGAGATCCCCCGTTTCACGCTGATAGGCGCGACCACACGGACAGGGCTGCTCACCGGGCCGCTCCGCGACAGGTTCGGGATGGCCTTCCGGCTGGACTACTACAACGCAGAGGAGCTGCAGGCGATCGTTGAGCGCTCGGCGGGAATCTTGGGAGTCGAGGTCGACGCGAATGGCGCCGCAGAGATCGCGAGACGCTCGCGCGGCACCCCACGGCTTGCGAACCGCCTGCTCAAGCGCGTGCGTGACTACGCTCAGGTACGCCGAGACGGCCGCGTGACCGAGGATGTCGCAGCGGAAGCGCTCGCGTTCTTTGAGGTCGACCATCTCGGTCTCGACCGCATGGATGTCCAGATCCTGGAGACGTTGGCCGTGAAGTTCGGCGGCCGCCCCGTCGGTCTCAATACCCTGGCCAGCGCGGTGGGAGAGGACGCGGACACGCTCGAAGACGTGTACGAGCCGTTCCTGCTGCAGCTTGGTTTCCTCGAGCGGACGCCCAAGGGCCGGCAGGCGACGCCGAGGGCGTTCGAGCACCTCGGGCTCGAGGCAGGTGGCGAGCGTCCAGCGGCACAGCAAGGGCTGTTCTAGGCTGCCGAATGGGCGGGCCGCGCCCACCAGCAGGATCCTCAGCCGCCGGTTCGCGCTGTTCCTGACGACGATGCTGGCCGATAACTCACGTCGTACGGTGCTTCACGACCAGGTTGCGTGTGCATAACGGTTCGTCGTATGAAGGGCGGGTCGACTGGACCAGAAGTACGTTTCTTCCAGCGGCAATGCCTTCGCCTGCCGACAGCAGGTGAGGCTTTCAGGTGACCGCGGCGGGTGCCTTGGTCAGAATGAGTCTGAGTTCAAGGTAGTGACAGACGGCAAGAGGGGGGTTCGAGCATGAGGGCACTACTTCCATGCATGGGACTGAGCGATGCACGAAAGAGAGCGTTCTCGCTACTCATCGCTCTGCTCGGCACCACGACGGCCATTCTGTTACTTGGGCCGGTGGTGAGTGCTTCGGCGGCGATCACGGCGGGTGCCACGAACACGGGCCAGGGCGGCAATGGAGCCGCAACGAGCTTCAACCTGCCGTCGCCGGCGGGGGTCGCTACCGGCGACCTGCTGGTTGCCGTTGTCGGACACACGAACTCAGTGGCCACGACCAGCGCCATATCAGGCAGCTGGATGACGCTGACGACCACTCAGACCGTCGTAGCGGGCCCCACATACTTCAGAGAGACAATCTACTACAGGATCATCACCGAGGTAGTGCCACCCGCAAGCTACACCGTCACCACGAATAACGGGGCGAAGGAGATTGCGACCATTAGCTCGTTTCGGGGGGTCAGCGCAGTCAACCCGATCACCTTGGTGCAAGACGTGGGGTACAGCACCAGCAAGGGCACCGCGGCGTCTGGCGTAGCGGGGAACACGCTGACGGCCACGGCCCTGACGACGCCTTCGGGCCAGGACTCCATGCTCTTGGCCGTCTTCTGCGCCGATGGTTACTACTACGCGTGGGGCGCATTCAGCAATGGGATGACTGCGAGCGTCACGCACCATTGGGGGAATAACCCAGGCCCGAACATCGCCACCGCCCACCAGACCTTCACAGGTGGGGGTGATACGGGGCCACGCAATGTGTGGTACCGGGTCAACGCCGCGCAACCTTGGATCGGCCACCTCATCGCACTCAATGACGCGACCTCGACCACCCCCCTCACGGTGACGGCGACCGCCTCCAACAAGACGTACGACGGCACGACGGTCGCCTCGGTCGAGCTGACCGCGACGGGCATTGCGCCGGGTGACGACGTCACCTTCGGCTACACCAGCGCAACCTTCGCCACCAAGCACGTCGCTGACGGCAAGACGGTCACAGTCTCCGGCATCACAATCGGTGGTGCCGATGCGAGCAAGTATTCGCTTCAGAGCACCAGCGCCACCGACACCGCGAACATCACTCGCGCGCCGCTGACGATCTCCTCCGTCGTCGATTCCAAGGTCTATGACGGCGATACGAGTTCGGACGGTGTACCCACGTCTGGTGCGCTGATGACCGGGGACAGCTTCACCGTGCTCGAGCAGAGCTTCACAAGTGCACATGTCGGCCTGTGGGGGCTGACGATCACGTTCGCCATCGACGATGGCAACGGAGGCGACAACTACAGCGTCACGCCGATGTTCGCGTCGGGCGCCATCACACCCAAGGAACTCACCGTCACGGGCGCGCTCGCCCAGGACAAGCCCTACGACGGCACGACCGACGCCACCGTCGACTTCACGGCCGCGAGCCTCACAGGCGTCGTCTCAGGCGATGACGTCGCGATCGACTCGTCGGGCTACTCGGCCGACTTCGACACCGCCGACGTGGGCACGGGCAAGCCGGTCGGCGTCACGGGCGTGGCGCTCACAGGCGACGACGCGGACAACTACACCGTGGCGCAGCCCGCCGGGCTTCGCGCCGACATCGGTGAGAAGGAACTCACCGTCACGGGCGCGCTCGCCCAGGACAAGCCCTACGACGGCACGACCGACGCCACCGTCGACTTCACGGCCGCGAGCCTCACAGGCGTCGTCTCAGGCGATGACGTCGCGATCGACTCGTCGGGCTACTCGGCCGACTTCGACACCGCCGACGTGGGCACGGGCAAGCCGGTCGGCGTCACGGGCGTGGCGCTCACGGGCGACGACGCGGACAACTACACCGTGGCGCAGCCCGCCGGGCTTCGCGCCGACATCGGTGAGAAGGAACTCACCGTCACGGGCGCGCTCGCCCAGGACAAGCCCTACGACGGCACGACCGACGCCACCGTCGACTTCACGGCCGCGAGCCTCACAGGCGTCGTCTCAGGCGATGACGTCGCGATCGACTCGTCGGGCTACTCGGCCGACTTCGACACCGCCGACGTGGGCACGGGCAAGCCGGTCGGCGTCACGGGCGTGGCGCTCACAGGCGACGACGCGGACAACTACACCGTGGCGCAGCCCGCCGGGCTTCGCGCCGACATCGGTGAGAAGGAACTCACCGTCACGGGCGCGCTCGCCCAGGACAAGCCCTACGACGGCACGACCGACGCCACCGTCGACTTCACGGCCGCGAGCCTCACAGGCGTCGTCTCAGGCGATGACGTCGCGATCGACTCGTCGGGCTACTCGGCCGACTTCGACACCGCCGACGTGGGCACGGGCAAGCCGGTCGGCGTCACGGGCGTGGCGCTCACGGGCGACGACGCGGACAACTACACCGTGGCGCAGCCCGCCGGGCTTCGCGCCGACATCACCGAGGTGGGGAACACGGCACCTGTGGCTGTCGACGACGCCGCATCGGTAGACGAGGACAGCGCGACAGGTGTCGTCATCTCGGTTCTATCCAACGACACAGACGCCGACCCGGGTGACACGCTATCCGTCATGAGTGCGACAGACGCAGCTCACGGTGACGTGGCGGTCAATCTGGATGGGACGATCACCTACACCCCGACAGAAGCCAACTACAACGGGCCTGACTCCTTCACCTACATTGCGACCGATGGAGAGGCCGATTCGAACGTCGCTACGGTCAACATCACTGTGACGCCGGTCGACGAGCCCCCGCCTCCCATGGCCGTGGCGATCTCGCCGTCAACTCAGACTAGGCAGTACTCAGACCCAGATCGCCGCGATTCACGCGTGGACGTACCTGCTAGACGCTCCAGGAGGCATCACCGGCCAGTCGACCGCGCCCATTCAGTCCCAGGTGGCCTACAGTCAGCCGATCCTCACATACGGTCCCAACCCGATGTGGAACGCACTTCAGGTGAACGCAGTCGTGGGAGGCACCGACAGCGCACGTGTGGATTCGCGGACGCATCATGCAGCCAGCCGGCGATTACCCGGTGAGCGTCGCGCTCGGCGAAGCGCCAGGGGTGCAATCGCTTGCGACTCAGCAGTCCGTTACCAGCAGTATCCATGTACACCCCGAGCACGCGTGCGTGTCGTCCCTGAAGGTCCAGAAGTCGCCCCTCGTTGCGGGGCCCGCGGGGACAGCGCCCGTTAGCGTCCTCGGATCGATCAAGCAGGCGAGAGACGGCTGGCCAGGCGATCTCTCGATGGCGGTCGTGCACGTGAAGCTGGTTCCGCGCTGTGGGAGCAAGGGCAAGCGCTACGAGCAGACCGTGACCGGCGCGTCGATCGACCACCATGGTCGCTTTGCCACTACCTTCCCAGGCGTGGAACCGAACGACTACGAGGTATCCGTTTGGGTTGGCGGCGGCTACTTCAGCGCCCATCGCTGCGAAGGACCCTCGCTCACCGTACTACGCTACAAGCGGGGTCGAACGTGCGCCCGGGGCTGGTCCTACTGGCCACACGCGTACGAAGACGAGCATGAGCGCTCGGAGTCGACCTGCGATCACCGGTAGCACCGTGGTTTCCCCGGAGATCGACTGACGAGCTTGCCGCGAGGGACGATCGCACCACCGCGAGCGGGGTGGGAGCCATATCCACCGCGCCTCGATCGGGTGAAGGTGGTCCATGTACGAACAGGACTACATCCTGCGCATCATCGGATTATGGGGGCAGGCCATCCGCCGCGCTCTCGAATCTCTGAGGCTCGGACACGAGGCACCCGCACTCGAGCTGAGCGAGCGCGCGATCGGGCTTGCGATCGACACCGACCCGGCGCTCGCGCTTCGGCTGACGCCCGATGGCCTGGTAGCGTACCTCGGCATCGGCGGGGAGATCGATACCCGTCGAGCGGCGATGCTGGCCGATGCGCTGGAGGCGCGCGCTCGCATCTTGCTTGCGATGTGCCGGGACGCTGAAGCCGATCTGGACCTGGCGCGTGCCGATGCCGTTCGCGAGGCGGCTGGCATCGAAGCCTCGACACTCGACGCGATCGGATTCGAGGCCGAGCCCGATGGAGTCGTCGACCCAGAGGATGCTCGCGGCGAAGCCGACGACTAGGTCACGCGTCCGGGTCACTTCGGCGGTCAGGCACTCGAACACTGGGGAAGATACGCAGCACGGAGGTGTGCGGCATGCCGAGGTCACGGCGCGTGGCGTTGTTGGCGTTCGTGGTCCTCGTGCGTGTCCGCGAGCGCTCTGGGGTCCGGCTGCGGCTCCGACGCGCCAGCGAGCGCAGCCGCCGAAGGAATCCCCAGACGCGCCCGACGAGGAGGCGGCCATGCTGACACTGTCATCCCCTGCGTTCGAGGGCGGCGGCCTGATCCCGGTGGAGTACGCCGACACCGGTGTGAGCGGCGGACAGAACGTGTCGATCCCGTACGAGTGGTCGGGCGTGCCGGACACCACCCGGTCGCTTGCCCTTGTGCTCGTGGACATGTACCCGCCGGCACGGTCGTGGATCCACTGGATAGTCACCGAGATTCCGCCGACCGCGACCGGGCTGGGGCGCGGCGCGTCGGGGCATGCGATGCCTGAGGGCTCGGTGGAGCACCTCAATACGAGCGGCAACCGAGGATACAGCGGACCTCAACCGCCCAAGGGCAGCGGGAACCACGAGTACCAGGCGCGCCTATACGCGCTGGACATCGAGTCGCCCGACCCCGGCGTTCGGACGCTCGCCGAGTTCAACGCCTCGATCGACGGCCACGTCCTGGCCTCGGCGACCTGCTCCGGGCTCTTCGGCCGCTAGGTTTACACCGACAGATCGGCCGCCCACAGACCGTGCAGGTTGCAGTGTTCGACCGCCGTGATCGTGGTGCCGGAGTCCAACCTCAGGGTCGCCGTCACCTCCGGATCGACCGCCACCGGCGAGAAGTCGAAGCGCGCGATGGGTGAATCGCCGACGCACAGCATGATCCATTCGATGAAGTGGTCCGGCTGATTCGGATGCGGGACGTAGTGGCCCACCTTGACGGTCACCTTCACGATGTCGCCCATTCGCTGGGCCTCGATATAGGGAGTGTGCTTCTTCTGGAAGTCATCCGCGGCCTCAATGTCCATCACGCGGTTTATCGGGCCGAGGATCGGCGCATCGCTCATGTGGTCCTCCTCCGGAGTCGGGTTGGTCCTGCTGCCCAATCCCTGCGTATATACCACCGCCGCCCGCCGGGTACTGCGGCGTCCCACGGCGAGCCGTGCTCCGCTAGAATTCAGCCATCGCGAGTGGAGGTAGGAATGGACGGACGCATCAGACTCCTTGCCGAAAGGCACGAAGCCGTACTGGTACTCGTGGACATGCAGGAGCGATTGGCTTCCGCGATGGCCGAGCGCGAGCGGGTCGTCGGTGCGTCGGGGCGTCTGGCGCGCACGTGCCAGCTTGTGGGGGCGCCGATCATCCTCACGCGGCAGTACCCCCAGGGTCTTGGGGACACGGAACCGGAGCTCGAGCAGGCGCTGGCCGCCATCGCCGATGATGGCGGGACCGTACTTCGGCTCGACAAGACGGCCTTCTGCGCATGCGGAGAACCCGAGTTCGTGGAGTTGCTCGCGTCGCTGGATCGTCCCCAGGTGATCCTTGCGGGCATGGAGACGCACATCTGCATCACGCAGACGGCGCTCGATCTTGTCTTGCGGGGCTATTCGGTGCAGGTGGTTGCCGACGCGTGCTGTTCTCGCGACCGGGCGATGCACGACGTCGCGCTCGATCGCTTGCGAGCCGCGGGCGTCGTGGTGACCACGTCCGAGTCCGTGATGTACGAGCTTGTGGGACGAGCGGCGACTGACGAGTTCAGGTCGCTGCTGCGCATCGTCAAGGGATAGAAGGCGCGCCGCAACTCTGGGTCCATCCCTTGAGGCGCTCGCTCCCGGTAGCCCGCCGTGATCGTCGCAGCGCACCAGCACTCCCGCGCGATCGAGATGTTGCGGCTGCATGTGTGCGGCAGGTACAATCTTCCGTCGGCGGGCCATTTAGGCCCGGAGTCGCGACCGGTTTGTCTGCACGACGGCACGGGGTTCCACCAAGGGGGCCACGCAAACCGCAGGGGGACAAGCGCGTCGCACGAGCGTTTCCCCACGCGGTGGGGCGGAAGGATGGTCTGGCATGGCTGAGGGTACCGTCAAGTGGTTCAATCCGGACAAGGGCTACGGCTTCATCTCTCGTGAGGACGGCGAGGACCTCTTCGTCCACTTCTCAGAGATCCAGATGGAGGGCTTCAAGACGCTTGAGGAGGGCATGGCTGTCATCTTCGAGGTGACGACGGGCCAGAACGGCAAGCTCCAGGCGAGCAACGTCCGCAAGGCATAGTCCTCCGCACCGAATCGAACTCACGAAGGGCGGCCCCGGCGGGGCCGCCCTTTTGCTTCGCTCTAGACCCGCTTCCACGGCGTCCCCGATGCTTAGCGCCACGCGTGCGCTTCCTTGCCGCTGGCGGAGAATCGCAGACGCGCGGTGTAGAATCGCCGCATGAGCATCGCGCTTCACGCATGTTGCGGCCCCTGCTTGATCGAGCCCCTCGAGGCCTTCGCGGCCTGCGAGGACGTCGTGGTCGTCTTCGCGAACCCCAACATCGCTCCCGCCGAGGAATACGAGCGTCGGAGAGACACCCTGTTGTCGTACGCGAGGCAGGTCGGCGCTCGTGTTGTCGAACTGCCATACGCGCCCGATCTGTGGCGGGCGTCGGTCGCGGGACTGGAGCCAGACAGGCAAGCCCGGTGTCGAGAGTGCTACCGCCTGCGTCTGCGTCTGACCGCGGGTTGGGCGGTTGCGAACGGTATCGACAAGTTGGCGACCACACTCACGGTGAGTCCCTATCAGGATCCGCTGTCGATCAGTTCGGTCGGTCGGACGGTAGCCGAGGAATCTGGGCTCGTGTACCTGGACCGCGATTTCCGTGACCGATACCCGGCCGCGTCTGTGCGCGCCCGGGAACTCGGACTCTATCGTCAGAACTACTGCGGCTGCCTGTACTCTCAAGAAGAAGCTGATGCCGACCGCGCGCGGCGTCGAGCCGATCGCGAGGCAGCCCGGCGCGAGAAGGCGAGCGCCGCGGGCCGGAGCGGCAAGCCCAATGGCTGAGCTCGATCGGCTGCTGCGCACTGACGATTTCGACTACGACCTGCCAAGCGGCGCCATCGCGCAGTCGCCTGCCGAGCCCCGCGATTCGTGCAGGTTGCTCGTGCTCGACCGGGCCACCGGCCGGATAGAGCACCGGCACTTCTTCGACCTGCCCGAGTACCTGCAGGCCGGCGATCTGCTGGTCGTGAACGAGACGCGGGTCATTCCGGCTCGAATCAGAGGCGTGAAGGCGGAAGGCGGCGGTTCGGTCGAGGTGCTCCTCTTGCGCGAGCGCTACGACGACACGTGGGAGTGCCTGGTCAAACCCGGCCGGCGACTTCGGCCCGGGACGCATATCGTCTTCGGCGGTGGCGAGCTTACCGGCTTCGTGGTCGATACCATCGAGGAGACCGGCGGCCGCCTCATCAAGTTCACCGCGCCTGGGGGACGGTTCCTCGATGCGGTCCACGCTCTCGGGGAGATGCCGCTTCCGCCCTACATCACGCGTCCGCTCGCCGATCCCACGCAGTATCAGACTGTCTACGCGACAGATGAGAGGAGCGCCGCGGCCCCGACCGCAGGCCTGCATTTCACGACTGAGCTCCTCGACAAACTGCGGGCGCGGGGCGTCGACGTGGCAAGCGTAGAACTCGACGTGGGGCTCGACACGTTCCGTCCTGTGACTGAGGCGTACCCCGCCGACCACAGGATGCACCGCGAGCACTTCCGCGTGCCGGTCGACGTGGCACAACAGGTCGCCGACACCCGCGAGAGCGGGGGCCGAGTCGTGGCGGTTGGCACGACGACGGTTCGCGCCCTCGAGAGCTCGGTCGACCCCGCGACGGGGCTCGTTGGCGCGCGTGAAGGCATGACAGAACTCTTCGTCCTGCCGGGCTATCGCTTCTCGGCGGTCGATGGCGTTATCACGAACTTCCACGTTCCGCGCTCAACGCTGCTCATGATGATAAGCGCCTTCGCCGGGCGAGACGCCGTGCTGCGCGCGTATCGTACGGCGCTGGGAGAGGGGTACCGCTTCCTGTCCTTCGGCGATGCGATGCTGATCATCTAGGTCGACCCGATGCGCCCGGTCGAAGCGCGCCTCAGACTCTAGTGACCGGCCCTCGTCCACCACGTCCAGTTAGGGTTCCCCCGGGCGGGATCAGTCGCGGCCGTGCCGGGAGCTACGGCGAACCCCTGCTCGATCGGAGTCCCGGGGTTGATGTAGGTCTGCACCCCGAGGTCGTCCACGGTGCCGTTCACGAACGTGGGAGCGCCGTCTGCCGTGGTCGGGTGTGTGAAGCCGGAGGGAAGATCAGGCCAGACACCGAAGGACTCGATCGGTTTCGAGGTCAGCCGGTACGCGCCGCCCTTCAGGTTCCGGGTGACGACTTCGAACATGAGCGTCTCGCCGGCGGCAATGACGACGATGCGGCCCTCGACCGGAGTCGCGTACACCGCGTAGGCGGCGGGCGTCCCTCCGCGGTCGAGCGAGGTCGTGGTGGTGCCGAGGGTTGTGAGCTGCGAGGCCGCGTAATCCGACGCGGGTACCGACGCGTAGACGATGCTGTCGAGGGTGATGACGTTCGGCGGCTTCGCCGCAGCTTGTGGCGCTGTCCCGGATGCGGTGCCGGATGACTCCTTGGTGGCGTCCTGGGCGGCGCCGCCGGGAGCAGTGCCGAGGCTCTGCGGGGGAGCGGCCTGGTCGCTTGTTGCGGCGGTCTGACGCGAGGCCTCAGGTCCCGCTCCGCCGCGCAGTCCGACGATGGCTGCGAACCCGATCACGACGAGCACTAGGGCAGCCGCGCCCACCCAGGCGGCCACCTTCCACTGCTCCGGCCTTCGGTGCGGCCCGGGCGCTGCCGCCTCATCGAGAGAGGTCTGAGTGGGAGCCGCGACGAGTTCGGCGCGCTGGCCAAGCCGGGTGGCGGCGTCTGCAGCCGACGCCTCGGCCGACACCGCCGACATGATTCGGTCATGCAATTCAACCGGTGGGACCGGAGGCTGCGCCCGCCGGAGCAACTCCAGACCTTCGGCGAAGCGGGCACACTCGGAGCATGCCGCGCAATGCGCACGAGCCTCGTCGAGCAGCTCGGGTGTCGTCGGCTGGCCATCCATCGCTTCTGACAGCACCTGCTGCGCCTGGATGCAGTCCATCTACTCACCGCCCCCTTGCCTGTCCAGGTGGCCGATGACGATCCTTCGCGCCCTGAAGACGCGCGACTTCACGGTGCCGACCGGCACGCCCAGCGCTTCGGCCGCCTCGGCGTACGTGAGACCGAAGAGCGCAACGGCGCTGAGAGCGTCGCGATCTTCGGGTGCCAGCCACGCCATCGCGGCCTCGACGCTGTACGTGAGCGCCGCTTCGCTTTCCAGGTCGACCGGGTCAGCGATGAGGAGTCCGGTTGTGTCGATCGGCTGCGGGCGGCGCTTTGTGCTGCGAAGCATGTCGAGGCAGACGTTTCGTGTGACGCGGTAGAGCCACGTCGAGAACGCCGAGGACCCGCTGAATGAATCGATCGACCGGTACACCTTGATGAACACCTCTTGGACCACGTCCTCGGCCGTGTTGGGGTCGCCGAAGAAGCGCAGGGCATGCGCATAGACCGCCTGTGTGTGCTCTCGCACGAGTTGCTCGAAGGCATCGAGGTCTCCACCACGAGCCCGTGCGACGAGCGATGCGTCGTCGGGAGCCGTGCCCTGCATGTCTTTCCCTTTGGACGGGTGAGCTGCTGCGCCGGTTCACGCCAAGTCTAACCGAGCGTGCGCTTGGAACCGCAGCCCTGCATGCCTCGCTCGCTTGGGTTCCCCGAGGTCGGAGAGGGTACGGGTGCTAGAATCGCTGGCATGTCTCAGTTCCGATTCGAACTCCTCACCGTCGATGCCGCGACTTCGGCACGCAGGGGGCGCTTCTCAACCGCTCACGGCACAGTCGAAACACCGGTCTTCATGCCGGTCGGGACGCGGGCGACCGTCAAAGGCGTCCTGCCCGAACAGCTCGAAGCTATCGGTACGCAGATCGTCCTGGCGAACACCTACCACCTGTACCTTCGCCCGGGCGCCGATGTCATACAGGAGCTTGGCGGTCTGCATCGTTTCATGAACTGGGATCGCCCGATACTCACGGACTCGGGAGGCTTTCAGGTCTTCAGTCTTTCGGGCACGTTCAAGCCTTCTGACGAGGGCGTCTCGTTTCGCTCGATCGTTGACGGAACATGGCATTCGTGGACGCCCGAGGAGAATGTGGCCGTGCAGGAGGCCCTCGGCGCCGACATCATCATGCAGCTCGACGAGTGCCCTCCATATCCTGCCGAGGAGGCGCTTGTCGCGCGAGCGGTACGCCGCAGCGCTGATTGGGCGGCGCGAGCGAAGGGAGCCCACAAGCGCGAAGACCAGGCGCTCTTCGGCATCGTGCAAGGCGGCGTCTTTCCTCATCTGCGTGCGGAGAGCGTCGAGCGTCTGAGCGAGATGGACTTTCCCGGCTATGGCATCGGCGGCTACTCGGTTGGAGAGCCGCACGACAAGATGCTCGAGTCGCTCGACGCTGTGGCAGCAGCGCTACCGCAGACCAAGCCGCGCTATCTGATGGGCGTGGGCAACCCGACGTCGCTCCTGCAGGCGATCGGACTTGGCGTCGACATGTTCGACTGCGTCCTTCCGACCCGAACCGCACGACTTGCCACGGCCTTCTCATCCACGGGCCGGCTCAACTTGCGCAATGCCCGCTACGCCAGCGACCCCAGCCCTCTCGACGAGGCCTGCTCGTGTCCGACCTGCAGCGGCTACAGCCGCGCGTACTTGCGTCACCTCTTCAAGTCGAAGGAGATGCTCGGCGGAATCCTGCTCTCGATACACAACCTGCACTACCTGCTCGAGCTCACCGAGCGCGCGAGAGACGCTATCGCCGAAGGCCGATACGGTCAGTTCCTCGACGCGATGGATGCGGAGTCCCGCCGCGAACGACTACTGACGAAAAGCAGCCGCTCCGCGCCGAGCGCGGGAGTCACCGAGTCCATCACCGCGCCCAGTCGCTCGATGGCCGCTTGCGCACTGGCGGCGAGCGTGCGGCGGATTTGTGCCGCAAACCGCGATAAAGTTGCTATCATGTTCCGTCGGGTCGGCGCACGTTCGTTCGGCGCCGTCCGTATTGTGTCGTGGAGGTGGTCGTGGGCGGTAACACAACAAGTCTGCTCGTGTATTTCGGCCTGCTGGCTGTTGCTTTCTACTTCCTCATCATTCGACCGCAACAGATGCGTCAGCGTCAGCAGCGCGAGCTCATGGCCGCGCTGAAGGTGGGCGACCGCGTAATCACGGTGAGCGGGATCTTCGGCACTGTGACGTCGCTGGACGCCGACTCCGTCACGCTGCGCATCGCCGAGGGAGTCGACGTGGAGTTCGCTCGTGGAGCGGTCTCGCAGATCGTCGAATCCTTCTCGGCGGGCCCCTCTCCGGAGGAGCCTCTGGATGAATGAAGCGGCTCGTCGCGTTCGGCCTCGCCGATGACTAGCCACTTCGTCTTCGATGCGCTCGACGGCACGACCCGCTCGCCGTTCTCAGAACCGGGCGCGAAACCTGGAACGACGCCCCGTGAGGGGCTTCGCAGCACGCCACGCGCTAGGAAGGCTTAGGTATGGATCAGAAGCAGAAGGCCCTGATCGCCCTCGTGGTGGGCCTCGTCCTCGTTGCCGCATCGTGGTTGATGTTCTGGCCGCCGGACGCAAAGATCACGCAAGGTCTCGACATCCAGGGTGGCTTGTCGGTCATCCTGACCGCTCAAGAGACAACCACCACAAAGGTCACGGGTGCGGTCATGGATCGCGCGGAACTCATCGTGAACAACCGCGTCAACAAGCTGGGTGCCTCTGAGGCGTCGATCCAGAAGCAGGGCAACGACTCGATCCTCGTCCAGCTTCCCGGCATCAAGAACGCCGAGGATGCCCTCAAGGTGCTCGGCTCGACCGGCCAGCTTGAGTTCGTCGACGTCGGGTCGATCACCGACTCCGCCACGGTGAGCGCGATCCAGTCCGGGCAGCAGGGCGTGAACCTTGCCCCGGGGACCTACACTGCGCTGATGACCGGTGAGGTCGTCACGAACGCGAGTGTGGGCACCGACCCGACGACGCAGAAGATCACCGTAGACGTGACCATGAACAACACGGGTCGTGACACGTGGGCGACATACACGACGAACAGCGTCGGCAAGCAGGTCGCGATCGTCCTCGACGGCAAGGTGCAGTCCGCACCGGTCGTGAACGAGCCCATCACCGATGGGCGGACACAGATCAGCGGCAGCTTCACGGCCGCCGAGGCGAAGAACCTGAGGACCGTGCTTGAGACGGGCGCATTGCCCGTAACGCTCAAGTTCTCGGACTCACGAGTCGTCGGACCCACGCTCGGTCAGCAGTCGCTGAAAGCGGGTGTAACGGCGATCCTCGCAGGAATCGGCATCGTCATGCTCTACCTGCTCATCTTCTACCGCGGTCTCGGAGTGCTGAGCTGGATCGCGATGTTCTGCTTCGCGTCGTTCTACATGGGAACGCTCGCTTTGCTCTCGCAGTTCGGCTGGTTCGCGCTCACGCTGCCGGGCATAGCAGGTATCGTGCTCACCGTCGGGGTCGCAGCTGACTCCTCGATCCTCATGAATGAGACGGTTCCGCGAGGAAGTCGATCTCGGGAAGACGATACGCAGCGCGGCGATCAGCTCGACCCGCCACGCGATCGGCACGAGCATCGACGCCGACCTGGTCACGTTCGTATCAGCTTTTGTTCTCTATCTCGTGGCGATAGGTCCGGTTCGCGGCTTCGCCCTCACGCTCATGCTCGGCATCCTGTGCGACATCGTGATGATGCTGACCATCAAGCGGCCTCTCATCGTCTTGTTGTCAGAGAATCTGTTCACGAAAATGCCTGCCTTCTTCGGCCTGAAGCGGGGTGAGGCACGTGCCTAGGTTCCACATCGACTTCTACGGCCTGCGCAACGTCTTCTTCGCGATCTCCGCGGTAGCTCTCATCGTGAGCATCGGCGCCATAGCCGTTCGTGGACTTGACTTCGGCATCGAGTTTCGTGGTGGCACCGTCATCGACGTACAGGCAGCCAAGGGAGTCTCCGAGAATGACCTGCGGGATGCCTTCCAGCAGGAGGGCATCAGCACCGAGAGCATTCAGGTCGACCGAGAATGATGGCTACATCATCCGCACTTCGGAGTCCGATCCTGACGAAGGCCAACGCGGTCTGGGCAGCGGTTCAGGACCCCTCGGGATGTCATCGGAATCAGGGGCAGGTGACCACGATCGGTCCCGGCTGGGGCAAGAGCGTCACGAACGCGGCCCTGCTGGCATTCGTGCTGTCGATGGTGGCGATCATGCTCTACATCGCCGTGCGGTTCGAGTACAAGATGTCCATAAGCGCGATCGGCGCGCTCGTCCACGACATGATCATCGTCATCGGCGTCTATGCGCTTGCTCGGCTGCCAGGTCACCCCGAACACGATCGCCGCCCTGCTTACGATCATGGGCTTCTCGCTCTACGACACGATCGTGGTCTTCCACCGCATCAAGGAGAACACGGCCTCGCTGAGCAAGACGTCGTTCCATCAGATGGCCAACGATTCGATCAACCAGGTCTTCATGCGTACGATCAACACGACGCTGACCGCGATGATCCCACCGCTGGTCGATGCTGCTCTTCGGCGGTCCAAGCCTGAAGGACTTCGCGTTCGCGCTCACAATAGGCATCGCTAGTCGGCGCGTACTCCTCTCCGAGCGATCGCTGCACAGATCGTACGTGCTCTGGAAGGAACAAGAGCCCAAGTTCAAGGCTCTGAAGAAGAAGTACGCCACGGCGTCCTGACTTCATGCATGCCATAGCGTGTTGAACGCCCGGGGCCGGCACGCAACGTGTCGGCCCCGTTGTTAGGATGAGAACATGGGGACAGGGAAGACTCCGCGCTCCACGAGTCGCTGGCGGCTGACGCCTGCCGACCCGTCGCGCGTACGCGAGCTCGCCGCTGCGACCGGCCTCTCGGAGGTGACGGCGCGTGTGCTCGTTGCGCGCGGGATGGCCGAGCCCGACGATGTGGAGCGCTTCCTGTCTCCCGACCTCGAGCGCGATTGGCTCGATCCCGAGCTGATACCGGGCATGTCCGACGCCGCCGATCGCGTCGCCACTGCCGTGAAGACCGGGGAAGCGACGATCGTCTTCGGAGACTTCGACCTCGATGGCATAGCGGCCGCAGCCGTGGCCACGCTCGGATTGCGCGAGATGGGCGGCCTGGTGCGGGCAGTGGTGCCGCACAGGTTCCGGGAGGGCTACGGCCTGTCCGAAGCCGCGATCGCCCGCCTGCTCTCACTCAGCCCTTCGCTCGTGGTCACGGTCGACTGCGGCATCTCGGCAGGGCCGGAAGTGGCCCGTCTTGCATCCAGCGGCGTGACCTGTGTGATCACCGACCACCACGAGCCAGGCGGTGGGCTGCCCACCGGAGTTCCCGTCGCTGACCCGAAGCTCGATCCCGCGTGCCCTTCGCATTCGCTTGCCGGCGCCGGGGTTGCGCTCAAACTCGTCCACGCGGTCGGCATCCGCCTCGGTCACCCCGACGTGTGGCGCGATCTCGTCGATCTCGCCGCGCTCGGAACGGTCGCCGACATCGTCCCGCTCATGGGGGAGAACCGCGCACTCGTCAGCGAGGGAGTGCGTAGCATGCGGCGTTCTCCGCGCCTCGGCGTCGCTGCCTTGTGCTCGGCGGCCGGGGTGTCTGCGGAGGCGATGGAGGCCGAACACATAGCCTTCGCGCTAGCCCCCCGCCTCAATGCGGCAGGCCGGATGGCGGACCCCGACGATGCGCTGCAACTGCTGCTCGCCGACGATCCCGTTCGCGCGGAGCAGCTTGCCATCCGGCTCGACGAGCTGAACCGCCTTCGGCAGGCGACCGAGCAAGAACTCGCCGAGGCCGCATTCGCGCAAGCCGAGCGTGTGTACGCGGGAGAACGGGGGCTGGTGCTCGCCGGCGAAGGATGGCACGAGGGCGTGAAGGGGATAGTGGCGTCCCGCGTCGCCTCGGCCTACGGGGTTCCGACGTTCCTCTTCACGATCGCCGACGGGGAAGCCCGAGGCTCGGGACGTTCGGCTGGAACCGTGGACCTGTTCCGCGCTCTCTCCGCAGCGGGAGGCGCTCTCGCGCGATTCGGAGGACACGCGGCGGCGGTCGGATGTGCGCTCCCGACCGCGTCGCTCGATGAGTTCCGGGCCGATCTTCTTTCGGCACTCGACGCTCTGCCCGAAGAGGCGTTCACCGTCGAGACTCTCTACGATGCGGAGATCTCGCTCGGGGATGTGAGCATCGAACTCGCGGCGGAACTGCGGCGACTCGCTCCGCACGGCACCGAGAATCCGCGACCGCTGCTGGCCTCCCGCTCTATCTTCATGAACGGCCGGCAACGCGTCGGCAAAGCGGCCAACCATCTGCGCTTCACCGCCTATGACGGGGCCGCGTCGCTTCCCGCCATCGTCTTCAGGTGTCCCGACATCGAGACGCACGCCTCTGGCGAGGCTCCGATGGACATCGCGTACGAGATCGAAGCCGACGAATGGCGCGGACGCCGCCGCGTGCAGCTGATCGTGCGCGATCTCAAGGAAGCCGAACACCCTGCCCCGACGCCCGCCGCGGCGTTCATCGACGACCTCTTCGCTCACGCCGAGGAGATCATCGCGCGTGAGGAGTACGCGGGAATCGGCGATGCGGAGTCGTTTCACACCAAGCTCGCAGGGGTCACGTTCGAAGGCCGTCAGGACGTGCTGGCGCGTCTGGAACCCGGCACGCCCCTGCGACTAGAGCGGCAGCCGGCCAACGAGCATGACCCGAACGCGATCGCTCTGTTCGATCCCTTTGGCGATCAGGTGGGCTTCTTCAACCGGCGGCTGGCGGCAGCGCTCGCGCCGGTGATCGATGCGGGGCGCCCATACGACGTAGAGGTCACGGATCTCACGGGTGGCGCCGAGGGACGTAGTCTCGGAGTGAACGTGCTCGTATCCAGACGAGGCGCCCGCGACGCGGAGGCAGCCGCCGCCGAGTACCGGGCGCGTCGCAGGCTCGAGTTGGCTTCTATGACTCCGGCGGAGCTGGACGCCGAGCTGGTGCGGCTCTTCCTCGGCGACAGGCAACTGCACGTGGCTCAATCCCAGGCTCTCGCGCACCTGGCCGCGGGGGAGAGCACGTTGCTTGTCATGGCGACCGGCCGAGGAAAGTCGGTCGTGTTCCACCTGCACGCCGCGCGACTGGCCTTGCGGGACGCCAAGGCCTCGCTGTTCGTCTATCCGCTGCGGGCTCTCGTGTCCGACCAGGCGTTCCACCTGGAGGAGGCTTTCGCGCAGGCGGGGCTCGCAGTGCGCACGCTCACCGGCGAGTCGTCGCCTGGTGCTCGCGACAGCTCCTTTGCCGACTTGGCCGACGGCTCACTCGACGTCGTCCTCACCACACCGGAGTTCCTCGATCATCACGCCGCACGCTTCGCCCAGACGGCGCGCGTGGGATTCCTTGTGGTCGACGAGGCGCACCACGTGGGGATGTCCAGAGCCGGACACCGTCCCGCGTACGCGCGACTCGATCGCGCGCTGGCTACGCTCGGCAATCCGGCCGTGTTGGCCGTGAGCGCCACGGCCGGCGACGACACGGCTGCAGCTATCTCCTCGGTGCTCGGCATCTCACAACTGGTCAACGACCCGACCGTGCGCGACAACCTTCTCATCGAGGACAAACGCGACTGCACCGACAAGGAAACATACGTGTGCTCGCTCGCGGCATCTGGCGACAAGATCGTGGTGTACGTCAACTCAAGGGAGCAGTCCGTCCGACTCGCTCGGGCACTGCGCAAGCGCGTCCCCGGTGTCGCGGCGCGGACGGCGTTCTACAACGGGGGGCTTTCACGCGAGGCGCGCATGGCCGTGGAGAACGCCTTCAGGACCGGTGATGTGACCGCGGTCGTGGCTACCAGCGCCTTCGGCGAAGGAGTGAACATCCCGGACATCAGGCACGTCGTCCATTACCACCTGCCATTCGGTGAGGTCGAGTTCAATCAGATGTCCGGCCGTGCGGGCCGCGACGGGGCTGCCGCGCACGTGCACCTGCTCTTCGGGCGGAAGGACGCGCGCATCAACGAGTCCATCCTGTCCGGGCTCGCTCCGCAGCGCGACGATCTGGCAGCGCTCTACCTGGTTCTGCGTGACGAGGACGCCGCCTCGAGCGGCGGCTTCGAGGTGACGAACGCCGAGCTTGCGGAGCGGGCTCGGCGGCGACGCAGGCAGTTCGGGCTCGACGAGCGAGGGGTTTCCTCGGCGCTGGGCATCCTGCGGGAACTCGGTCTCGTCGAGGGCGAGGGGCACGGATCGTACCGGCGCCTCACGCTGCTTCCGGCCCCTGCCGAGAAGCTCGATCTCACCCAGTCCGTCCGCTATGCGGAGGGACTGGACGAGATCGCCGAGTTCGGCGAATTCAAGGAATGGGTGCTTTCGGCGTCACCCGACGTATTGCTCGAGCGATTCAACCGTCCTATCCTGCCAACACGGCTCTGAGGGAAGGACGACCGACGCGATGTCGGCAACGCTCGAGAAGATAGAAGCGCAGGTCAGGGAATACAACCCCGGCGCCGACCTCACGGATCTCGCCGAGGCGTATGCGTTCGCCGTGCGCGCGCACGAGGGACAGATGCGCAAATCCGGCGAGCCGTTCGTGCGTCATCCTCTGGAAGTCTGCCTTATCCTCGCCGAACTTCACCTCGACAGTGCGACGCTCACCGCCGCGCTCCTGCACGATGTCGTCGAGGATTCGGGAGTCTCACTATCCGAGATCCGCGAGCGGTTCGGTGACGAGGTGGCCGACCTCGTGGACGGGGTCACGAAGCTCGGCAAGATCAAGTTCGCATCCCTTGCCGAGCAGCAGAGCCAGAACATGCGCAAGATGCTCATCGCGATGGCGAAGGACATCCGCGTCATCCTGATCAAGCTCGCCGACCGGCTGCACAACATGCGTACGCTTGCTGCTCTGCCCGAGGATCGGCGTCGCGAGAAGGCCATCGAGACGATGGAGATCTACGCGCCGCTCGCGCATCGCCTCGGCATCTCGAGCATCAAGTGGGAGCTCGAAGACCTCGCCTTCTACTACCTCGAGCCGAGCAAGTTCCACCAGGTGGCACGAATGGTCGCCGAGAGTCGCGAGGCCCGGGAGGCGTATCTCAGTCAGGTCGTCGACCAGTTGCAGGCGGAGCTTCACGAGATCGGCGTCGAGGCCGACATCCGCGGTCGCCCCAAGCACCTTTACAGCATCTACCAGAAGATGGCGCGCAAGGGTAAGGACTTCAACGAGATCTACGACCTGATCGCGCTCAGAGTCATCGTCGACTCGGTCAAGGACGTGTACGGCGCGCTCGGAACCGTGCACTCGATCTGGAAACCGGTGCCCGGGCGCTTCAAGGATTACGTCGCGATGCCCAAGTTCAACATGTACCAATCACTGCACACCACGGTCATCGGACCGGCGGGGCGGCCTCTCGAGATACAGATCCGCACGGAGGAAATGCACCGCACCGCCGAATATGGCATCGCCGCTCATTGGCGCTACAAGGAAGGCAGCCGCGGCGACGAATCCTTCGACGAGCGCCTGGCCTGGCTTCGGCAGATGCTCGAATGGCAGACCGAGCTCAAGGACCCGCGCGAGTTCATGGAGGCTCTGAAGATCGACCTTTTCGAGGACGAGGTCTTCGTCTTCACCCCCAAAGGCGACGTCGTCTCGCTTCGCCGCGGGTCGACACCCATCGACTTCGCATACGCGATCCATACAGAAGTCGGCAACCACACCGTCGGCGCGAAGGTGAACGGCGCGATCGTGCCCCTGGGCTACGAACTGCAGATGGGCGACCGCGTCGACATCATGACGAACAAGAGCTCGGGTCCGTCGCGGGACTGGCTGAACATAGTGCGCACTTCCAGCGCGCGGTCGAAGATCCGGAGCTACTTCTCCAAGGTGAACCGCGTCGATGACCTCCAGCATGGCCGAGAGGAACTCGGCAAGGTCATGCGCAAACACGGCATGGGAATCGGATCCACGACGGCGGCCAAGGCGCTCGACGCGGTGGCGAAAGACATGAACTACGCCGCCGCCGACGACATGCTGGCCGGTATCGGCGGGGGGAAGGTGTCAGCGAAGCAGGTCGGCACGAAGCTCCTCAAGCGCATGGCCAAGGATGGGAGCAAGGGCGTCGCCGAGAAGACCGGCGCCGAGCACGGTGAGATGCTGCCGCTCACTCAGCCGATGCGCCCGCCGCGAGCGAAGCGCCAAAAGCCGGGCGGGGGTGTCAAAGTCGTCGGAATCGACGACGTCCTCGTCAGGCTCGCGCACTGCTGCAACCCTGTGCCGGGCGACAGCATCGTCGGGTTCGTGACGCGCGGCCGGGGAGTATCGGTGCATCGCCGCGACTGTCCGAACGCCGCCGAGCTGCTGAAGTCCCCGGAGCGCATCATCGATGTCGAATGGGACAGGTCGTCCGCCTCGACGTATCAAGTAGAGATCTACATTGAGGCTCTGGACCGGATGCGTCTGCTACAGGATGTCACAGCCGCTCTCGGCGAGTCAGGAGTGAACATCCTCGCCGCGTCCACGCAGACGCAGCGAGATGGGATCGTCAACATGCGATTCCTGTTCGAGCTCGGCAACATGGACCAGTTGCAGTCGGTGTTGCGGACCGTGCATTCGATAGACGGCGTTTTCGAGGCGCGTCGCACCCTGCCCGGCGAGACGAGCGGTCAGCGCAAGGCGGGTGCGTAGCGTGCGAGTGGAGCGGCTCGTGCTCGGCGAGCTCGCCACGAACACATGGGTAGTCTCGGATGACCACGAGGGCCCGGCGGTCGTCATCGATCCCGCGGGGTCCCCATCTGACGCCGCTCGGATCATCGCGGCCGCGGCCGGCCGGCCGATCGTGTTCGTCGTGCTCACGCATGCGCACTTCGACCATCTGGGATCGGCGAGGGCGCTGCTCGAGACAACGGGCTCCACGCTGGCCGTCCACGAAACCGATGCGCCACGGGTCGTCTCAGCTGCCGCCGATGGCACCGGAGGGGCCCTCTTCGGCTTCTCCGACACGGCACCGCCGGCCGACCGGCTCTTAGTAGAAGGCGACCTCATCGAAGCGGGCGACCTAAGGCTCAAGGTGTGGTTGACTCCAGGTCACACCGAAGGATCGATCTCGCTGATCGCAACAGACGAGAGCCGGGACGAGGCGACGAGTTCGACCCCATCCTCTTCTGCTGGACACCTCTTCTCGGGAGACACCCTGTTCGCGGGCAGCGTCGGGCGTACGGATTTCCCTGGTGGCGATGCTCGCGCGCTCCAGAGGTCGATCGCCCGCCTCGCCTCGCTGCCGGATGACACGGCGGTTCATCCCGGCCACGGTCCCGATACGACGATCGGGCGCGAGCGTCGAGTCAATCCGTTCTTCCCGAGGGCGTGACTCCCGCAATGTGCCGGTCAGACACCGTCGAGATCCACCTGGCGCCGAGCCCCCTTTCATCCAAGCTTGTATGATTGGGGGTGAGTCGCTGGGTCGGCTCTCCCGAACATGGGTCGAAACGGAGCCAGGGTCGTCGGCATCACGATTGCTCTCGTTAGCGCATGTCACTTGCGTTGTCTCGTGAGCCCCAACATCGGGTTTGACCTGAGACGGCATGCTTCGATGGAGACTGACTTCAGTTGCGTGCCTGCGTCGCGACTGTGGCCCATCGCCCTCGGTCAGCTGGTCTGGCCGGACGCAGAGAGTCAGCCGGCCGGATGAGGAAGGCGATGGACGCACCAACCTCAGATGAGCGACATGTTGGGATGATGCGGTCCTACAAGGGCCGGCACTCCGTATCGGCCCACGCCCCTCGGTTCCTGATCGCGGTAGTGGCCACACTCATGATCTTGATAGCGGTCGTCGCGGGAGTCATCGTCAACCGCGTCCTGGTCAATGACGCGGCCGCGCAGACGGGTCCCGGTATGCGAGTGGCTGTCCTGGAGCGGGGGGTTCGGGACGATTCCGAAGACGTCGGCACTCGGCGCCAACTGGCTTTCGCATACCAGCAGGCTGGTCGACCCTGGGATGCGCTGCGCCAGTACGAAGAGGTGCTGTCCCGCGAAGCGGATGACGTGGCTTCGCTCTACAACAGCGGTCTGGTGCGCCTGAGTGTCGGTCAGACCCGGATGGGTGAGCAGAGCCTCCGCCGTGTTCTTGAGATTGCGCCGACTCATGCGCTCGCTGCGAAGTCCCTTGGAGAGCGCTACGCCGAGGCCGGTGACTTCAGACGACTCCTGAGTGCCGTCGCGCCGGCAGCGCGAGCCCATCCGGAGCTCGCCGATCTCCAGTACCTGGCGGGACTCGGTTACGAGAAGGCCGGGGACAAGACTCTGGCGGCGCGACACTACCGTCGCGCTCTGCGACTCGTGCCCTCCATGGCAGAAGCGAAGAGCGGCATGACACGTTTGGGGCCTCCCAAGTGAACGCCGTCCTTTCGTCCCCCGTGGCCCTGAAGCGACTGCTGATCGTCTTCGTCGTGCTCCTATCGCTACTTCTATGCGCGCTGATTGGCGTATTGGGGAACGTCCTGCACACGGATGACCCGACCTCGGACAACACGACGGTCGCCAGTCTTCGAGCTCTCCACGTCATCGCCGGTCCAGGTGTCGGGCGCAAGCCCTTCTTCGACGGCCCGATGGGCGCGGCGTTCGGCAAGGATGGGCGGATCTACGTTGCCGACACCGGAAACGATCGCGTGGTCGTGTTGGACACCGACGCGAAGTTCCTCTTCCAGTTCGGGGGAACCGGTGTGGGGAAGCCCCTCCCGGGGGGGCGCTCGACGTGGAAGCCTGGCCGTTTCAACTACCCCACCGATGTCGCAGTCGACGAGCGTGGCAACGTCTACGTGGCGGACTTCAGAAACGACCAGATCCAGGTCTTCAACCCGGACGGGAAGTTCCTGAGGGTCTTTCCCGACAGGACGAAGATCGTAGGTAAGGGAGCGTCAGGGCAGGACGGCACTGGTATCGCCGTGACAAGCCTTGCTGTTCAGAACGGGCGCGTTTATGCGACCGACAAGTATCAGGTGCTCGTATTCGACACGAAGGGCAAGCTCCTCGAGCAGTTCGGCAAGCCGGGGAACGGGCCCTCCGACCTGGCCTATCCCACCGGCGTGACGGTGGGCACGAACTCCATGGTCGTGGTGTGCGATTCAAACCACAACCGCGTGATAGGTCTTACTCCTGCAGGAGAACTACTGTGGGCGCTCGGCCGACCGGCGGGCGCCGGGCTCTCGACGGGAACGGCCGCCCCGCAGCCCGGTACCAAGGCCATCCCCTTCGACGTGCCGCGCGGCGTGACGTCGATGGATGACGGCACTCTCATCGTCGCCGACGCCCTCGCGTCGCAACTGGTCCGTGTGTCCGGAACGGGTGAGTTGATGGCTTCGTACGGACAGCGCGGTACGGCGCCGGGCGAACTGAACTTCCCCACCGATGTCAGCGCGATGGGTGAGCGTCTTCTCGTTGCCGAGAAGGGGAGTAATCGCGTGCAGGTGCTGGTGATCGATGAACGGTAGAGCCCAATACGGGACGCACGCCAATCGGTTATCCTTTGTGGTGAATCGCCGCGAAGTCGTGCCCGCGGCGTGTTCATCCGTGTCCTACGCCTTGGGAGTCCGAGTGAGGGGGTCGGCATGAGAGCCATCAGCGTCGGCCTCACGGCGTTGGTCATGGCGGCTGCGTTCGTTGCCCCCGCTCACGTCTTCGCGTACAGCGAAACGAGCACGACGGTGAATCCCGCGATCAGCCCTTCCGACTGCGGTTCATGCCACGGGTACGACGATGTCTCTATCGACGCCACGAGAACCGGCCCGCACTCCGGCTATATGACTACCAGCCGCGCGTGCGCTGGCTGTCACATCACTCATGCAGCGCCAGCGGTCGGCTCCGCCGCTCAGAGTTCCTTGCTCCTGCCGGGAGCGACGATCACCGAGACATGTGAGCTTTGCCACGACGGCACAGGCGGTCAAGGGGTCTACGGCACGATCGAAGCGCGTGGGTTGACGGTGGTGTCGGCGCACCGGACGGAGGAGACGAGCGCCGTGCCCGGCGGGGACGAGTCTACCGGGGAGACATCGACAGTCGGATTCGGCGGCCTTGGCGGAACCCTGAGCTGCAACGATTGCCATTCACCGCACGGTGTGGACCTGGTGGAACCTTTCACGACGGATCGCCATCGCAACGCGTCGGATACGGTCGGGTATTCGAGTAGCCAACTCCTGCGGCGCAGTCCGGGGGGAACGACGACCGAGACCCCGGTATACGGGTCCGACTGGTGCGCCGCATGCCACAAGGGCCGGGCTTCTGGCCTTCATGCGGTCATCAATCATCCGTTGGACTCGAGCGCCGCCTCGGGGTCCGTCGCGTTTTCGTACGCTCAGCTGCAGGTGGTGGCGGGTGTCGACAGCGCCGAAACGACACCGGGTCCGTTGGGCGGCAGCAACTTCGGCTACGTCATGCCGTGGCCTCGCAGCGCCGCTCAGGAAGGTCACAGGCCGATATGCCAGCAGTGTCACGAAGACGCTCGGAGCGTCGGAAGCAGTCTCGTCGGCTCCATAGTGGCTTCTGAGACCTTCTCCGTGACGAGTCCTGACGGTATCAATGCGACCGACTCACCCCGGTTTCAAGTCTTCCCCCACGAATCCGCGAGCCCTTCGCTCACGATCGAGAGCGGGGACGACCTCTGCTACAACTGCCACACCTCTTCGCAGCTCTAGCAGCGTGGCCGAGGGCACGGTTCGCGGTACTCGTGCGGTGCGGATCGTACGGACCTGCGGCCTGCCACGGCGGTCGCTCGAAGTCCAGCACTTGTCGCGCTGAACTGTCAGAGTCGCCCAAGGCGTAACTGGTTCCGGGACGTATTACCCAGGCTGAAAACCGCTGGAAAGCAGCCATAAATGGGGTTGGATTGGACGTGCAATCGAGGCTATAATGCTCGTATTGTCCCTGCGTCCAGGTAGCTTCGGGGCTGCCTCAACGTGCGGCGGGTTTCACGGACCGGCTCGCTGGCGGTCATGAGACCGGAAGGGGTTCTGGGACGGTGGGCTTCGCTGGCGCTGCTATCGGCACCGCCGCGATCGGCCACACGCCTCGTGCAATGGCGACTTCGATAGGCTTGGCAGCGGCTTCGACGCATGCGCCCGCCGTGTGGCTGTGGTGTCGTTGACGCGCGCCCAGAGTTACGCCAAGTCACATCCTTTCCTGGTGTCGTGGGCGTTTGTTGCCATGCTCATCGCGTTCGTCACGGTCACCGCGCTCGTGAGTGCAGCTGCTGCCGGTACGCACGTGATCACCGCTACGGCGACCGTGGGCGGCACGATCTCGCCATCCGGTGAGGTCACCGTCAACGATGGCGCGAACCAGACTTTCACGATCACAGCCCAGACCGCTGCCAACTACTGCATCGCCGACGTCAAGATCGACGGGGTGAGCCAAGGTCCGACCTCGACCGTGACATTCACGAACGTGACGGATGACCACACGATCTCTGCCGTCTTCGCGCTCTTCCCAAGCGGTGATGGCACGCCGAAGCAGGACCGGGGCTACATCGTTCAGACGTTCACCAGTAGCGGGACCTTCAGGGCGCCGGGCTCCATCACCGCCGACGTTCTCGTCGTGGGTGGCGGGGGTGGAGGCGGCGGCACATCCGCGAACGCCTCCAACTATGGCGGTGGGGGTGGCGCGGGCGGCTCTCGCCTGGACAGCAGTATTGCGTTTAGCGGTGCGACGGCGGTCGTCGTCGGGAGCGGCGGCACAGCTGGCACCGGCATGGCTGGTGGGCCTGGCTTCGCCTCCTCGTTTGCAGCGATCACAGCACCCGGTGGCGGTGGCGGTGGACTCGGCGGTCCCAGCGGCTACACGGGCGGTGACGGCGGGTCTGGTGGCGGCGGAGGGCGCCGCAATGCGCCGCCGACGAACGGCGCGGGCGGCCTAGGCACTGCCTTGCAAGGCAACAACGGGGCCGCTGCGGCGTCAGGCCGCGGTGGCGGTGGCGGAGGAGCGGGCGCGGCCGGTAGTGCACAGAACGGCGGCGCGGGAGTCTCCAGCAGCATCTCTGGCGCGGCCTTGACATATGCCGGCGGCGGTGGAGCTGGTCCCAACGGCGCAGGGGGCGCCGGTGGAGGCGGGATCGGCGTCACTGGCTCATTGATCGGGGGAGCGGGAGGTGCCAACACCGGTGGTGGTGGCGGCGGCGCGGGAACGGGGAACGCCGTCGCTCGGAGCGGGGGCGCCGGCGGCAGCGGTGTCGTGATCGTCCGCTATCCGGTGCCTGCGGTGACCCACGTGATCACGGCGTCTGCGAGCGCCAATGGGTCGATCACGGGAGTCGGGGCCACGCACGTCTTTCACGGAGCCACTCAGGTCTACACGCTGACCCCGAACACGGGCTATTACGTCAGCGACCTCACCGTCGACGGCGTGAGTCAGGGACCGCGCACGTCGTACACGTTCACCGATGTCACGTCGGACCATACGGTTTCGGCGACGTTCGCAGCGCTCCCCGCGAGTGGCGGCACGATTACGCAGGATGGTGCCTACCTGGTCCACACCTACGCTGCCGTGGGCTCGAGCACCTTCACGGCGGCCCTTCCCCTCACGGCTGACGTTCTGGTCGTGGCTGGCGGAGGCGGTGGCGCCTACACCGCGTCAAGCAGGTTCGGTGGCGGTGGTGGAGCAGGAGGCGTGACGACGGCCACCGTGAGTGTCACGTCTGCCACGGTGGTCGTGGGCGACGGCGGCGACGGCAGAGGCAACACCTCTAACGGCATCAACGGCGGTAACTCATCCTTTGGCGTCTCGCCGGCTCTCGGCGGCGGTGGGGGCAGCGGCTCGGCCAGTGCCGGAAGCAGCGGTGGATCGGGTGGCGGTGGCTGCGGAGGCGTCACGCTTTCCAGCGGAGGAGCGGGCACCGCGGGCCAGGGGTTTGCCGGAGGGTCGGGGGCCTCGGCCGCTGGCGGCGGTGGCGGCGGTGCGAGTAGCCAAGGTGCGGCAGGCTCAGGCGGCGGAAACGGCGGAGCCGGCATCGGGAGCGCCATCTCCGGCACCCTCAAGTACTACGGGGGAGGCGGTGGCGCCGGCAGCGCCACGGGCGGCGCAGGCGGCCTGGGAGGTGGCGGCGCGGGAGGAGCGGGCTCCACTGCGGGCACGCCCGGCGAGGTCAACACAGGTGGCGGCGGCGGGGCTGGCAACGGCGGAGCCAAAGGCGGCAGCGGCATCGTTATCGTGCGCTACCGGATCCCGAGCTACACAGTCGCAGCAACCGCTGGCAATGGCGGCTCGATCACGCCGTCCGGCGATGCGTCGGTCTACTACCGCGGGAGCCAGAGGTTCACCATCGCGGCGAATCCCGGA
This sequence comes from uncultured Actinomycetes bacterium, assembly GCA_963725795.1. Lineage (GTDB taxonomy): Bacteria > Actinomycetota > Coriobacteriia > Anaerosomatales > CAVRZR01 > CAVRZR01. Next base: position 44,027 of record CAVRZR010000004.1, read on the forward strand.
TACAGCATCTTCGACGTCGTCGTCGATGGCGCGTCACAAGGCGCTATTGGTGCCTACACCTTCTCGGACGTCACCGCGAACCACACCATTTCGGCGACGTTCATAGCGAATGGCTACAGGCTTTCTTACGCGGCGGGTACGGGTGGCACGATATCCGGCACGAACCCACAGACGGTCCCCTACGGGTCGTACGGCACTACCGTGACCGCGGTGCCGGACACGGGCTACCACTTCCTTCAGTGGGAGGACTTCGTTCTCACGCCCGATCGCCGCGATCTGTGCACGGGTGACGCCACGCATACCGCGACGTTCGCCCTCAAGACCTACACCATCACCGCACCGCCGAGCGCGAACGGAACGATCACGCCGCCGGGCGTGACGAGCGTCTCTCACGGCGGCAGCCAGACCTACCTCATCGGACCCGATGCGGGTTACCACATCGCCGAGGTCGTGGTCGACAGCGTGAGCCAGGGTGCGACGACGTCGGTCACCTTCACGAATGTCACGAGCAACCACACCATCTCGGCGACGTTCGCCCCGAACACCTACACAATCACCGCGTCCCCGAGCACGAACGGGACGATCACCCCGCCAGGCGTGACGAACGTCTCCCACGGTGGGAGCCAGCCCTACCTCATCGTGCCCGACGAGGGCTACCACGTCGTCGATGTCGTCGTCGATGGCGTGAGCCAGGGCGCCATCACGAGCTACCCGTTCACGAACGTCACGGGCGACCACACCATCTCGGCGACGTTCGCCCTGAACACCTACACCATCACCGCCTCGGCGGGACCGGGCGGCTCGATCTCGCCCGCCGGTGCGACGACCGTGCCCTCGGGCGGCGGCCAGGCCTACTCGATCGCGGCCGACGCCGGCTTCCACATCTTCGACGTGTTCGTCGACGGCGTGTCGGTCGGCGTGGTGGCGGGCTACGAGTTCACGACGTCACCGCCGACCACACCATCTCGGCGACCTTCGAGGCCGATGGCGGGGGCGGGGGACCTCCTACCACCTCGCGTACCTCGCCTCGGCCGGCGGCACGCTCGCCGGCGAGACCTCCCAGACCGTCGCCCACGGCTCGGACGGCACGACCGTCACGGCTGTTGCCGACCCGCACTACCACTTCGTCGGCTGGGACGACCTCGTGCTGAGCGCCGAGCGCCGCGACCTGGCCGTCACCGCCGAGGCCACCCACACGGCGCTGTTCGCGATCGACACCTACACGCTCACCTACACCGCCGGCACGGGCGGCACCGTCTCGGGCGCGAGCCCCCAGACCGTCGCCCACGGCTCCGACGGCACGACCGTGACCGCCGTCGCCGATCCCGGCTACCGGTTCTGGAAGTGGTCCGACGAACTCACGACCGCCGAGCGCCGCGAGGCCGAACGTCACCGCCAACGCGGGCGTGATGGCGCTGTTCACCCAGGACTTCACCATCACCGCCACCGCCGGCAACGGTGGCTCGATCTCGCCCGCCGGTGCGACGACCGTGCCCTCGGGCGGTGGCCAGGCCTACTCCATCGCGGCCGACGCCGGATTCCACATCTTCGACGTGTTCGTCGACGGCGTGTCGGTCGGCGTGGTGGCGGGCTACGAGTTCACGAACGTCACCGCCGACCACACCATCTCGGCGACCTTCGAGGCCGATGGCGGGGGCGGGGAGACCTCCTACCACCTCGCGTACCTCGCCTCGGCCGGCGGCATGCTCGCCGGCGAGACCTCCCAGACCGTCGCCCACGGCTCGGACGGCACGACCGTCACGGCTGTTGCCGACCCGCACTACCACTTCGTCGGCTGGGACGATCTCGTGCTGAGCGCCGAGCGGCGCGACCTGGCCGTCACCGCCGACGCCACCCACACGGCGCTGTTCGAGCTGGCGCCTGCCCGAACCGCCGCGTCTGGTGGTCGCGGTCTCGGTCAGCGGCGAAGAGACGCTGGTGAACTGGGAGGAGCAAGCACTGACCATAGGAGCCGTCAGCTACAACGTGTGGCGCTCCAGCGATGGACTGACTTACGCGGTCATCGCGAACGTGCAGGGACCCGGCGCTTTCTCCTACCGCGACAGCGGCAGCGGCCTGGCATCTTCCACCCGGTACTACTACGCCGTCACTACCTTGGACGCGGGTGGAGAGAGCGTGCTCTCGGCGCCGTCAGTATCGAATGAGCCGACGACGGGCGCGCCGATGTCGCCTGTCGAGGTATCGGCCATCGAGGGCAGCGCGACGGTCGCGCTCGACTGGACCCGCCCGCCGAGCCCGAAGTGTGACCGGCTACAACGTCTACCGGCGCGAGCGGAGCATGTCGGCCACGCGAACCCTGCTGACGCCGGTGCCGGTCCCGTCAGTCGACTCGACCGCGTCCTTCATCGACACCGGCCTTGCCAACGGTCGCGACTACTACTACAGCGTGACATCGCTGGACGCCGAGGGCGCGGAATCTGACATCGCGGTAGAGAAGGTGGCCACACCGTTCGCGACATTCGACGACTCGCCTCACGGACCGGCCGGGCAGTTGCAGCAGGGATGCGACAACTGCCATCTCTCGCACGACACCGCACAACCCGAGCTGCAGACGCAGCGTTGCGTCGACTGTCATGACGGAACCAAGGGACAGGACGTTGCGAGCCGGGTCGAATCGATCACCGTAGGTTCTCAGCATTCGGTGGACAGCAGCGTCACCACGCCGGGACTGAAGTGCGACAGCTGCCACCGCGGGCACCAGCGCGCGGCGGTAGCCAACGGTATGTTGCTCGAGGTGGGCGGCGTGACTGCGGGCAACGACGTGTGCTTGAGCTCTTGCCACGGGGAGGGGAGCACGCTGCCGTCCGGGGACCTGAGCGTCTTCCTCGGCTCCGGACACGACGCCCCGTCAGCCGGCGCCTCCAAAGCGTCAGTGAACTGCGTCAACTGTCACGAACAGCACGGGACATCGAACAGCGCGCTCCTGCGCTACTCACCGACGATGTCCTGTCTGCAGTGTCATGCGGCTGCCGGGCCAGGTCCCTCGGTGGAGCGGATCCTCTCGGAGAACGCCGATCCGAAATCACGTCACGCGTTGAGTCCAGCCGACCAGACGCTCACGGGTGGGCGAATCGGCTGCGGCAACTGCCACAATCCTCACGCCAGCGGGCCTGCACAGCCACTCGTGGACCCGGACGACCCGTCACCTGTCGCCTATTCGGGTTCGGCGACGGCGTTCTGCCTGCGTTGCCATGACTCGGCGCTGCCGACTGCGGCGCAGACGGGCAGCTGGGCCGAAGCGCCCCTCGCATCGGGAGGCGCCACCTCCACTCCGGTCGACATCGCCGGAACGTGGGCGACCGACACGCACGGGTCCGGATCATCGACGTCCGGCGCGCTCCATCTGCGCTCATCCATGGGATACGCCATCGGGGACGCGATCGACTGCCAGACATGCCATGACCCGCACGGGACGGGCAATCCGTTCTCGCTGCGGGATCGGGTCGTTTCGGCGGACGGATCGATCTCCCGCGACGGCATCCTCGCCGAGGCGATCCTCGACGGGGATGGTCATGCCGTGGGCTACGACCTGCGTTTCTTCTGCGCATCGTGTCACGAGCTGACGCCAGCGAATCATGTGTCGGCGGATATCTCGGCGTACCCCACGGACTGCACCGGCTGCCACAAGCACGGCTCGGGATCCTTCTAGTCCGTGCCCGTGAGCCGACTGCGCCATTGGAGGACCGCGTGTGTCGCGGCTACTCGGCCAGGGCCAGATAGTCGGCGGTCAGACCGGTGAGCGCCCACACTCGTGACATCGCACTCATCGCCCTCGGCGGCGCCGTTGGATCCGTGCTTCGATACGGTGTGGGGCGCCTCATGGGCCCGGCAGCCGACGCGCACGTGCCCTGGCACACGTTCGCCGTGAATGTGTCGGGCGCGTTCGCACTGGGACTACTCGTCGCACTCGCGGCCCGTCAGGGGTGGCCGGGGTGGTGGCGTCCGCTCCTCGGAGTCGGGCTGCTCGGCGGGTATACGACCTTCTCGACCTTCGCGCTGGAGTCCACCGAACTCGCGCTTAGAGGCATGCAACTGACGTCTGCCCTCTATGCGTTGGGCTCGGTCCTGCTGGGCATGCTGGCCGCGTGGACGGGCCTGTTGGTCGGCCGGGCGGTTGGATGAGGCCGATGTGTCTCTGATCGCTCAGACCTCGGCCGGGGGGTCATAGCACCACAGCACCCCTCGCGGTACACTCCTGCTTTGCAGCCAGCCCCCATACTCGCTCGAACGGAAGGCCAGCTCCGTGAACGTACGGGCTCCAAAAGGCACAGCCGACATGCTGCCCGACGTGGCTCGCGCGTGGGAGCACATGCTCCGCGTCGCTCAGGGGCTCTTCGCGCGGTACGGGTTCGAGCCGATCTACTCCCCGTTGTTCGAGCACACGGACGTCTTCACTCGCGGCATCGGCGAGGCGACGGACATCGTCTCCAAGGAGATGTATACGTTCGACGATCGTGCCGGCCGAAGCCTGACCCTCAGGCCGGAGGGGACGGCGAGCGTCGTGCGCGCCGCTCTCGAGCACACTCTCGTGCCGCAAGGCTCGTTCGCGAAGCTCTACTACGCGGGTCCGATGTTTCGCTACGAGCGTCCGCAGAAGGGCAGGATGCGCCAGTTCTGGCAGATAGGTGTCGAGACCCTCGGTGCGGCCGAACCGAGCGCGGACGCCGAGGTGATCGCGCTGCTCGTCCGGTACTTCGAGGCGCTCGGTCTCCCTCTCGAGAAGATGCGCCTGCTCGTGAATTCGATGGGCGACGAGGTCTGCCGCCCCGCGTACCGGGACGCGGTCGCCGAGTTCATCCGATCGCACGCTGAAGACCTGTGCGAGGAATGCATCCGGCGCGCTGACACGAACCCCCTTCGAGCTTTCGACTGCAAGACGCCGCAGTGCGCGCAGGTGATGACGGGAGCGCCGCTGCTGCGCGACGAACTCTGCGACGAGTGCTCGGCGCACTACTCGGCGGTCAAGGCCCACCTCGACGCAGTAGGCATCGTCTACGAGGAAGAGCCGAAGCTGGTCCGCGGTTTGGACTACTACACGCGCACCGTCTTCGAGATCCAAGCCGAGGGGCTGGGTGCGCAGAACGCGATCGGTGGGGGAGGCCGCTACGACCGACTCATGCAGGAATACGGCGGTCCGTCGACGCCCGGCCTTGGCTGGGCGCTCGGTTTCGAGCGGACGTTGCTGGCGCTGCAAGCAGCAGCTGTGGACATTCCGGCCCTCCCACGTGCGCAGGTCTACGTGGCTTGTGCGGACGCCGGCCTGCGCGACGCCGCGTTCTCGCTGACGCAGCAGGTGCGCGACGCGGGCGTCGCCGCCGAGACCGACCATCAGGGCCGCAGCCTCAAGGGCCAGTTCAAACAGGCAGATCGTCTCGGCACCGCACTCGTGCTCATAGTGGGTCCCGACGAGTACTCGCAAGGCGAGCTGCTGATTCGCGACATGACGACCAAAGAGCAGGTGGCAGTGAGGCTTTCCGACGCTGTCGATCGCGTCGTCGGCCAGCTGGCCTGACTGTTTCCCGAAGAATCCACGCCGAAGAGAGGCCTCAGATGTTCGACGCTCGCTATTCGATTCGAAGCCGCACTGCCGGGGAGCTCCGCGCGAGCGACGTCGGTGAGAGCGTCACGCTCGCTGGATGGGTGGCGAAGCGGCGCGATCACGGGGGTCTCATCTTCGTGGACTTGCGCGAACGCAGCGGCATCGTGCAGTGCACGTTCGACCCCGAAACCGGTCCGGATGCCTTCGCTCTCGCCGAACGCGTCAGGCCCGAGTGGGTCATCGAACTCACCGGAGCGGTCCGCCACCGTCCCGAGGGGACGGTCAACGCCGGGATGCCGACTGGCGAGGTGGAGATCGCCGTCGCCTCGATGCGCGTACTCAATACGAGCGAGACTCCGCCGTTCGAGATCGAGGCCGGCATTGAGACAGACGAGCTCACGCGCATGCGCTGGCGCTACCTGGACATCAGGCGGCCGGAGGTCTTCTCGGCGCTGGAACTCCGCGACCGGGTCACCCAACGCTTCCGTCGTTCGCTGGGCGACCGGGGCTTCATGGAGGTGGAAACGCCGATCCTGACCAAGTCCACCCCTGAGGGTGCGCGCGACTTCATCGTCCCGAGCCGCATGACGCCTGGCAAGTTCTACGCGCTCCCGCAGTCTCCACAGCTCTTCAAGCAGCTGCTCATGGTTGGTGGCGTGGAACGCTATTACCAGATAGCCCGATGCTTCCGCGACGAGGATCTGAGAGCGGACCGGCAGCCGGAGTTCACGCAGGTCGATATCGAGATGTCCTTCGCGTCGGCCGACGGCGTGCTCGCGATGATGGAAGACGTCATGGCCGAGGTGATGGCCGAAGCCGGGGTCGAACTCGACATGCCGCTTCGTCGCATGTGCTACGCGGAGGCGATGGGGCGTTTCGGCTCGGATCGCCCGGACACGCGCTTCGGGATGGAGCTCGTGGACGTGAGTCAGGTCTTCTCGGCGAGCGAGTTCAAGGTGTTCGCCGGTGCGCTCGCAGCCGGTGGCGTGATCAAAGGGCTGAACGCCAAAGGCGCGGGTGACTTCGCACGGAGTCGGATCGACGCCCTCAACCAGGCGGCCATCGATGCCGGGGCGAAGGGGCTCGCATGGGTGGCATTCCCGACCGAGGGCGACGTTCGCTCGCCGATCGCGAAGTTCTTCACCCCCGAGGAGATGGCTGCCCTGCGGGCGGCCTTCGACGCGGAATCCGGGGATCTCGTGTTGATGGTCGCCGACGAGCGCGACGTCGCGAACGAGGTGCTCGGCGTACTGAGACTGAAGATGGCCGACGAACTCGAGGTTGAGCGGACCGGCTTCGACGCACTGTGGGTCGTCGATTTCCCGATGTTCAAGTGGGACGACGAGGACGAGCGTTACGCGGCGAACCACCACCCGTTCACGCAGCCCTTCGAGGATCAGGTCGAGATGATCGATTCCGCGCCGCTCGAACTCCTCTCGCACAGCTACGACCTCATCATGAACGGCTATGAGATCGGCGGGGGCACCCTCCGAATCCACGATCCGGCCCTTCAGCGCCGTGTGTTGCAGCGCCTTGGGCACACACCGGAGGAGGCCGAGGAGAAGTTCGGATTCCTGCTCGAGGCGCTCTCAATGGGAGCACCACCTCACGGTGGCATCGCACTCGGGCTCGATCGTCTGGTCATGCTGCTCGCCGGCGCGTCGTCCATCCGTGACGTCATCGCCTTCCCGAAAACCTCGTCTGGCGCCGACCCGATGACCGGCGCTCCGCAGACCGTAACCTCCCGGCAGCTCAAGGAGGTACACCTTCGGGCCGATTGATGGGCTGTCTGACGTTGTGGCGCATAAGCTCGGGGAGGTGCGTCCCCGCCGTTGTGGGGGGCTTGCAGAGAGGGTAGACTCACTATTGGCTTCGCCTTGCTCGTGACTTCGGCAGATACGGTCGAACCAACACTTCTGACACGGGAGCCTCATCATTCCGCGGCGGACAGGTATCCCGGCGACGGGAAGCTGGAAGCCGATGGTGCGGGCACCCACCTGCCGAGGCAGGTTCACCGTGTCGGAGACACGGCAAGGCGAGACCACCCCATAGGTAGCGGAGAGGCAGCCTGATGCGCAGCAGAATCGTCGCAGCCGTCCTTGCAACAGTCATGGTTCTCGCAGCAGTTACCGTCACGGGGTGCGGTGGGGGCGGGGAAGAGCCCGACGCCGCCACGCCGGCCGGTACCGGCACCCCAGCGCCAGCTGCGGCGCCCCCAGCACCGGTCGAACCGACGCCGGTCGATCGCTCGCCGGAGGAGACCAACGTCTACGAGCCGTTTCCGACCGATCCCGAAGTCACGCCCGAGTCGGTGCTTGATCTGATCGAGAGCAAGCAGCCGATGATCGTGTACTTCTTCGACTCCACGCAGAAGACCACCGACGACGAGAAGAAGGGCATCGACGGCAAGGACGGTCTCGACCAGATCATGTCCGACTACCGCGGTGCGATCGATCTGGTCTCGTTCGACATCAGCCGTTACGTCACGACCGGTGCCGATGGAGCGGTCCTGATCGACCCCAAGCTCGCGGAAGATGAGTCCGCGAAGCAGACCGTCGAGCTTGCCACCACGCTCGGCGTGAAGTTACACGCCGTATCTGGTCATCGTCGACGGGAATGGCTACATCATCGCCCGCTTCCGCGGGTGGGACGACTACAAGAACATCGAGCGCGAGGTGCTGCGCGCCACCAGTTAGGCGCTCGAATGGACAGCCTCTTCGACGAGCAGGCCGAGGCCGCACGCGCCGCTGTAGCTCCGCTTGCCGTGCGGATGCGGCCACAGACTCTCTCGGAGTTCGTCGGCCAAGGCGACGTGGTCGGCCCGGGAACGTGGCTTCGGCAGGCCATCGAAGCAGACACGCTGAGTTCGCTTATCCTCTACGGGCCTGCCGGCACCGGCAAGACGAGTCTCGCGCGGGTCATCGCTGGCGAAACCACTGCGTATTTCGAGGAGGTCTCAGCGGTCTCCTCCGGCGTAGCGGAACTCCGCAAAGTGATCGATGCCGCCGGCGACCGGCTCGCCATCTCCGGACGGCGGACCATACTCTTCGTCGACGAGATCCACCGGTTCTCCAAGTCCCAACAGGATGCTTTGCTGCACGCCGTCGAGGACCGGCTGATCGTGCTCATCGGCGCCACGACCGAGAATCCGTTCTTCGAAGTGAACGCGCCGCTCATCAGCCGCTCGCGAGTGATCGTTCTGGAGCCTCTGTCCGACGAAGACATCTCGGCCATAGTCGACCGCGCCCTCCACGACGGGCGCGGGTACGGTGACACGGTCGTCGTGGATCCGGATGCCTTCGAACACATCGTGCGGACCGCCGGTGGGGATGCACGAGTCGCGCTCACAACGCTCGAGATCGGAGCGACACTCGCACCATCGGATCAAGGCGGAGTGCGTCGCGTGTCGCTCGAGCACGTGCGCGAGGCGACGCGCACCCGGCAGCTCCCGTACGACAAGACCGGGGACGTCCACTACGACGTCATTTCGGCGTTCATCAAGTCGATGCGCGGGAGCGACCCGGACGCCGCGGTCTACTGGCTCGCGCGGATGATCGAGGGTGGAGAAGACCCGAAGTTCATCGCACGGCGCATTCTCATCCTCGCCTCGGAGGACATCGGCAATGCCGATCCCCAAGCGCTTCTGATCGCGCATGCGGCGTTCAAGGCCGCGGAGTCCATCGGATGGCCCGAGTGCCGGATCAGCCTCTCCCAGGCTGCGGTCTACATGGCGCTGGCGCCGAAGAGCAATGCCTCGTACGTCGCGATCGACGCAGCTCTCGCCGAGGTCAAGAACGGTCCGGCTCGAGCAGTGCCGAGCCACCTTCGAGATCGGCACCGCCCCGGCGCGGCGGAGTATGGCCGGTACCGGTATCCGCATGACTTCGCCGGGGCCGTAGTCGAGCAACAGTATCTGCCCGACGGGATCGAGCGCGGTGCATTCTGGCGCGCTTCGGACCGCGGGTGGGAAGCGCAGCGATGGGGGAGCAAGGCAGAACCGAGCGAACAGGCCTCGTCGGCCGATGGCGAAGATGCGGCCGCGGACAAGCCGCCGGGCGGAGGGACGGCTGAGCGCTAGGCCCGCCAACGACCCCGCCGAGCAGCGGTAACGCCTCCGCCCTCTGTTACACTGGCAGAGTCCCGATGGGTCTCCTCAAGGATGGGTCGTGACCTCGGCACTCAGCATCGTGCTACTCATCAGCGCCATCGCGCTGTGCGCGACGGGTATCTGGGCGTTGATCCAGGTGGGAATCGCGTCCAAGTCAGTCCAAGTGCTTTCCGAAGACCTCCAGGAGCGATTGGTGCCCTTGGTCGACAAGGCGGACGTGACGGTCGACGCGATGAATGCCGAGCTTCTGCGGGTAGACATGATTGTGACCCAGATCGAAGACGTCTCCGATCGCGTTTCCTCGGCATCGAACGCAGTTGCGACCATGGTCAACGCGCCGGTGGGAGCGGTGAACGAGCTCAGTCTGAGGGTTCGCAACGCCGTGAAATCGGCGAAGAAGGCCCGCGAACAGTAAGTCGGCCGACGCACGCGCGGCAACATTGGAGGGCACATGCCTATCAACAAAGGGTCAGCTGACCACATCACGCTCAGCGTCCCGGCACGAGACGAGTATGCCAAGACAGCACGGATCACGGCCGCTGCGCTCGTGAGCCGTTCAGACATCGCATACGACGACTTGGATGACGTCAAGATCGCGACTGAGGAGGCGTTCATCTACGCCCTCGATGCCGGCCCGGACTCCGGCATGGTGACCATGCACTTCTACCTCGAGCCGGGAATGTTGCGCATCGAGGTGCCGATCGCGCCTGGAGCCCGGGCAGCTGACGACGAAGCGGAGCGTCGGAGCGCATTGACCACATTCATTCTCGAGGGTGTGTGCGACACCTACGAGCTGTCCTCGGACGAGTCCGGTGCCTGGCTCCGCGTAGCCAAGCGCTTCGGTACGGTGGACGTGGATGCCGGTTAGAGGGCGACAGCCACAGAACCGAAAGCTCTCGTGGGACAAGGCCCATACCCGCGAGCTCTTTCGCCGCTATCGGCTCGAGGGCGACGAGGATGCGCGCGACGAGCTCATCACCATGTACCTCAACTTGGTCAAGTACCTGGCAAGCCGGTTCAGGAACCGCGGCGAACCGATCGACGACTTGATCCAGGTGGGAACGATCGGCCTCATCAAAGCCATCGACCGATTCGACATCGACCGGCAGGTCGAGTTCACGACGTATGCGACGCCGACCATCGTAGGCGAGCTCAAACGCTACTTCCGGGACAAGGGCTGGGCCATCAAGGTCCCACGACGCCTGCAGGAACTCTCGTTCAAGGTCAATCAGGCAGTCGACGCCCTCACTCAGAAGAACCAGCGCTCTCCGACGGTCGGCGAGATCGCCGAGTACCTCGGCGTGACGAACGAGGACGTTCTGGAAGCGATGGAGACATCTGAGGCATACAACTTCGTCTCGCTCGAAAGCGACCGAGGCTCCGACAGCTCAGATACCTTCAGCATCCTCGAGTACATCGGCAAGGACGATGCGCTTATGGCGGTCGTCGACGATCGCACGACGCTCTCGTTCGCACTGAAGCAGCTGTCGCCGCAAGAGCAGCGCGTCTTGTACCTGCGATTTTTCGAGGGTCTGACGCAGACCGAGATCGCCTGCCAGCTGGAGATCTCTCAAATGCAGGTCTCACGGTTGCTCAGACGCACGCTTCGGATCCTGCGCGAGAACGTGGCAAGGGACTGATAGACGTGCCCGACGAACCTGGCCGGGCCGCACGGCTGCGCAACACAGCCCTCGTCGTCTGGACGACGGTGGGCATGCTGCTGCTGGTCGCCGCAGGCGGATGGCTGCTCGGCCGGATAATGCCCGCTCTCATTCCTTTCATCCTTGCCGGCATCATCGCGTTTCTTCTGCACGTACCGGTGAACTACCTCGAGCAGCGCGAAATGTCGCGAGGCTGGGCGGTCATCCTTTGCTTCGTCGTCGGGGTAGGGATCCTGGCGATCGTCGGCGTGTTCCTTGCGCCCCCGCTGGCGCGTCAGGTCCAGGCGTTCGCCGACGCGGTTCCGGACTACCTCAATTCGGCGCAGCGCCTCCTTGTCAGCTTGCAGAAGTCCTATAGCGACGTGATCGTCCCCGAGTGGCTGCGCAACACTGTGAGCACTGCGGCCAACGATGTCGGGAGGCTTGCGACCAGGCTGGCAGAGAGCGCGGGCAACCTAGTGCTCGCGGCCGGCACAGGGGTTGTCACGGGACTCGTCGACATCTTCTTGGCGCTCGTCATCGCCTTCTGGCTTCTGAAGGACCTGCCGGTCATCAAGGGTGAGTTGGAAGCCCTGGCAGGCCCTCGGTTCGAGGACGACGTCGAGGTACTCGTCAGGACGGTCGAGCGTGTGGTCGGTGGGTACCTGAAGGGCGCCACGATCGCGTCCTTCACGACCGCTGTGCTCGCGACGATCGGATTCGCGATCGTCGGCGTTCCATACGCCCTCGTGCTTGGCATGTTCGCCTTCGTGCTGAACTACGTCCCGTACGTCGGTCCTCTCGTGACCGCGCTGATCGCCGCCACTGTGGGGTTGTTCGTGAGTCCGCTGACTGCGGTGCTGGCCGCCGCCGTCGTGTTCGGGGCACAGATATTCACCGACAACCTGGTCACTCCCAAAGTCATGTCTGCTCAGGTGAACCTGCACCCGACGTTGGTCATCTTCTCGCTCCTGGTGGGCGCGACTCTATGGGGCATTGCAGGCATGATCCTCGCAATACCAGTCGCGGCGGCCATCCAGGGGATGTTCGTCTACTATTACGAGCGTCGCACTCGGCGGCCGTTGGCTACCGAGGAGGGCGCGCTGTTCAAGTCCTCGCCGTGTCCTCCGGACGAGGAGCCGTGTCCGGAGGAAACGCCGGAAGCCACGTCGGAAAGCCCGCCGTCGTCGGAGTGACGCCGCTCCGGGCGCGTGCGACGTGCATGCCTCGGGAGTCCCTCAAAGGAGTCGCAACGTGAGATCCGCCGAGATACGCGAGAGCTTCCTCTCGTACTTCGAGAGCAAGGGCTGCAAGCGTCAGCCCTCGTCCTCACTCATCCCAGATGACCCTTCTCTCCTGCTGACGACTGCGGGCATGGTGCAGTTCAAGCCGGTCTTCCTCGGCACGAAGACGATGCCGTTCACGCGTGCGACGACCGTGCAGAAGTGCGTGCGGACGACCGATATCGACATCATCGGCACGACCGGGCGCCACCACTCCTTCTTCGAGATGCTCGGCAACTTCAGCTTCGGCGACTATTTCAAGAGCGAGGCGTGCGCGTGGGCCTACGAGTACTCGACACAGGTACTTGGGCTCGATCCGTCGAAACTCTGGTACTCGATCTACGAGGACGACGACGAGGCCGAGAGGATCTGGGCCGAAGAGGTGGGCGTGCCACGCGAGCGCATCGTGCGCATGGGCGCCAAGGACAATTTCTGGTCGGCGGGCCCGACCGGCCCTTGTGGCCCCTGCTCCGAGCTCTACTACGACCAGGGCCCCGAGCTGGGCTGCGATTCGCCCGATTGCGCCCCGGGGTGCGACTGCGACCGCTACCTCGAGTACTGGAACCTCGTCTTCATGCAGTACGACCGTCAAGAGGACGGTACGCTCGTCGACCTGCCCAAGCAGAACATCGACACCGGGATGGGGCTCGAGCGCATCGCGGCGATCTTGCAGGGTGTGAACTCGAACTTCGAGACCGACGTGCTGCGCTCCATCATGACTGAGGCCGAGGCGATCACGGGTGTCGCGTACGGGACGGGCGAGAAGAGCGATACGAGCCTGCGGATCCTTGCAGACCACGCTCGTGCGGTCACGTTCCTCATCGCTGACGGCGTTCTCCCCTCGAACGAGGGCCGCGGATACGTCCTTCGGCGCCTGCTCCGTCGCGCAGTCCGGCACGGACGGCTCCTGGGCGTGACCGAACCCTTCCTGATCCGGCTCACGTCACTAGTCGTCGAGCTCATGGGCGACGCGTACCCTGAGATCGTGGAGCATCAGGAACTGATCGACGGCATCGTTCAGGCCGAGGAACAGCGCTTCAGCACCACCCTCCGCCAAGGGATGGCGTACCTCGAGGAGGAGCTGGGGGCACTCGCGGAGTCAGGTGCGAGCGTACTGGACGGCACGACGGCCTTCACGCTGCACGATACCTATGGCTTCCCTGTCGAGCTGACCGCCGAGATCGCCGCTGAGGCGGGTGTCGCCGTCGACATGGCGGCGTTCGAGAGCGAGATGGAAGCGCAGCGAGAGCGCGGACGCGCCGGGGTGAAGGACGAGTCGTGGTCGGCCTACGGCGGGATCTGGTCGCAGCTCGCGGCCTCGACGATACCCTGCGAGTTCGTGGGGTACGCGAAGGACGAAGCGGACGCGAAGGTGGTCGCGATCGTTTCCGAAGGCGCCTCGGTCTCGGAGATCTCGGCAGGTAGCACGGCGGAGATCGTCCTGGACAAGACGCCGTTCTACGGCGAACAGGGTGGTCAGGTGGGCGACACGGGGATTCTCCGCGCCGACGCCATGCAATTCCGGGTCGACGACACCAAGATCCCCTCACCCGGCATCTACGCGCACGTCGGCGAACTCACCGAGGGAACGCTCCGAGTTGGCGACACCATCCATGCCACGATAGACGTCATGCGCCGCGAACGCATCCGGCGGAACCACACGGCGACGCACCTGCTCCACTGGGCGCTGCGCCTGGTTCTCGGAGAGCACGTGAAGCAGTCCGGCAGCCACGTCGCGCCGGACCGCCTGCGCTTCGACTTCACGCACTTCGAGGCGATGACACCCGAGCAGCAGGCGAAGGTCGAGCGCCTCGCGAACGCGAAGGTCATGGAGAACCATCCGGTGCGCGCGTACGAGACGTCGATCGCGACGGCGCGCGAGTCGGGAGTGACCGCGCTCTTCGGCGAGAAATACGGCGAGTTCGTCCGTGTACTCGAAGTCGGCAACTTCTCGAAGGAGCTTTGCGGCGGAACGCATGTTGCGAGGACGAGCGAGATCAATCTGCTGAAGATCGTCGCCGAAGGCAGCGTCGGCGCGAACCTCAGACGCATCGAGGCGGTGACCTCGTTCGACGCGCTCGAGTATGTGAGAAGCGAGGAGTCCGAACTCGCCGAAGCGGCGGCGGCGCTCAAGGTCCAGCGTTTCGACGTGTCCGAGCGGACCGCGACCATGGTCAAGCGCGTGAAGGAACTGGAAACGCAGCAGGAGCGGACCAAGGAGTACCTGTCCGAGGGCGGCATTGCCGAGATCGTGGCGCGCAAGGTCGACGCAGGCTACCCACTCATCATCGAGAACCTCGGTGAGATGGCGCCCGTCGGGATGAGGAGCATCTGGGACGTCGTGCGCGCACGTTTGGGAGGCAACGGCGCGGTCGTATTCGCCGCGACCGTGCCCGAGTCGGGCTCGCCCATCCTGCTCGCCGCCGGAGCCCCCGATGCACTCGCTGCCGGATTTGACGCCGGCGCCGTCATCAAGGCGATCGCGCCCGCGGTCAAAGGCGGGGGAGGCGGCAAGCCAGAGATGGCGCAGGCCGGCGGCAAGGATGCGACGGGCATCGACGAGGCGCTTCGCCTCGCGCGCGAGATGCTTGGCGTCGGGTAGACCGGCGTGCGGTTACTCGGCCTCGACATCGGCGAGCGACGAGTAGGGGTGGCGGTCTCGGACCCGGAACGGCGCGTTGCCACTCCGCTGTGCGTCCTGGACGCATCGGTGCTGCACGACCCGAGAGCACTTGCCACGCTGGCGTCTGACTACGAGGTCGGCGGGCTGGTCGTGGGTCTTCCCCTGTCCCTGGACGGCACCGAGGGTCCGCAGGCCCGGCACGTGCGTGAGGTTGGCACGCGAATCGCCGAGTCCCTGGGCATGCCTGTCGAGTTCACAGACGAGAGACTTTCGAGCGCCGAGGCGTCACGCTCCATGAGCGCGGCCGGTTCCTCGGCGAAGGCGAGTCGCGGGAAGGTGGACATGGTCGCCGCGGCACTGTTCCTTCAGAGCTTCCTCGACCGCACTTCGCGCCGCCCCGACGGCGCCGAAGACGAGGAACCGTGGGAGGCGGCAGAGTGACGTCCGAGTCACGCCCGGCTTCCCGCACACGCAGGGGTCTCGTCGCGCTTGCGGTCCTGCTGGTCGCCGTCGCGCTCGTCGCCGGCGCCGGGTACTACGCCTGGCAGCGCGCGGATCGCCCGCTCGTCGACGTACCCGCCGGGCAGGCCGTGACCGTCGTCATCCCGCAGGGAGCGTCGACCGGCGAGATAGGGCAGCTCCTGGCCGAGCGAGGCGTGGTTGCGAACCCGCGGGCGTTCCGGAAACGGGTCCAGGAAGCCGACGCGGGGCAGTACCTGTTGGCAGGCACCTACGACCTGCGCACGGGAATGAGCTATGAGTCGGCCATCGAATCCCTGACGGCGGGTCCGCAGATCGTCTACACCAAGGTCACGATCCCGGAGGGGTGGACGGTGGAGCAGACTGCTGCGCGGTTCGAAGAGAAGACGGGCATACCGCGAGCTGAGTTCCTCAAGCTGGCCGAGGGCGGCGCGCCGGAGTTCGCGCGCGGAGCATCCCGTGCTGACCGGTGCATACCGCAACTCCCTGGAGGGCTACCTCTTCCCGAAGACGTATCAGGTCAAGGAGGGCGCGACTGCCCGGGACGTGATCGAGATGATGCTCGATCAGTTCGACAAGGAGATTGCGGCGGTCGAGGTGAGCGGCGCAAAGAAGAAGAACCTGACGCTGGCGGATCTCGTCACCATGGCATCAATCATCGAACGGGAAACGAAGGTTGCGAAAGAGCGTCGTGTCGTCTCTTCGGTCATCTACAATCGCCTCCACCAGAAGATGCGACTCGACATGTGCTCGACCATCGAATACGTGATCAAGGAGCACAAACTCAGGCTTACGTACGAGGATCTGAACGTCGACAGTCCGTACAACACATACCGGCACGCCGGGCTGCCGCCTGGCCCGATAGCCAGCCCCGGGCTGGCGTCGCTCAAAGCAGCGGCTGTGCCTGCCGATACCCAGTACCTGTACTACGTTCTTACCGGGAAGGACGGCTCGCACACGTTCGCGCGCAATTCGGAGGAGTTCGCGCGCGCCAAGGCCAAGTCCAAGGAGGTGTTCGGGGAGTAGATGGGTGGAGACGGCGCGGGGGCCATCAGCATACGCAATGCGCGAAAGGCGTTCGCGACATTCGCCGGACACGGCCGGATGGTCGTGGACGACGTGAGTTTCGATGTCAGTGTCGGGACGATTCACGGTCTCCTTGGCCCGAATGGTGCCGGCAAGACGACCACCCTCAAGATGCTCCTCGGTCTCGTCCGACCTACCTCGGGTGCGTTCGAGATCCTCGGCGTGCCGGCGGCCCGCCCTGGTGCCAAGCGAGAACTCGGCTTCCTTCCTGAACAGCCCTATTTCTCCCCTCAGCTGACGGCGTCTCAGGCCATGAAGCTGTACGGCCGGCTCTCGGGAGTGCCGAGGGAGCGCATCAAGGCGGAGATGGCCTCGCGTTTGGAGCAGGTAGGGCTCGAGGGCCGCGAGAAGATGCTGCTCTCCAAATTCTCGCGGGGCATGCTGCAACGGTTGGGCATCGCGCAGGCACTCATCGCCAACCCACGTGTCGCGATCCTCGACGAGCCGGCATCGGGGCTCGACCCTGTCGGCCAGCGCGACATCCGAAATCTCATGCTCGACCTGCGTTCGGCCGGTACGACCGTGCTGCTCTCGTCGCATCAGCTCTCCGAAGTCGAGGCGGTCTGTGACGAGGTCACGATCCTCAGCCACGGACGGGTGGCCGCCGAAGGACACATCGACGACCTTCTGAACGTCGCCGGCCAGACGTCAGTGCGCGTGAAGGGGACGGGAAGTCAACTCCCTGCTTCGATCGCGCCGCTCGTGTCCGACGTCGCCGCGAGCGGCGGCACGTGGATCTTCAGCGTGTCCGACGACATGGTCCGCCGGGTGGTGGACGCAGTCGACGACGATGCGGCCTGGGACCTCGTTTCCGTGACGCCGAAGCGCGAATCACTGGAGGACTACTTCTCGAGACTACTCGAGTCGGACAGTGCCGACCGAGGCGACTCGTGAGCGCGGTCTTCGCCATAGCGGGGTCGGTCGTCTCGGATGCTCTTCGGCGCAAAGTGGTCTACATCGTGCTGGCCTTCGCGGCGCTCATGGCCATCGCCATCCCTCGCCTTCCCAGCTACGGCGTCGGCGTCGCCCAAGCTGTCTTTCGCGAGGTCTCTCTCGCGCTCATGTTCGTGGTTGCGCTGGTCGTCGCGCTTGCGCTGTCGGCGAACCGCGTCCCCGGCGAGGTCGAACGTCGAACGATCTACAACACGCTCGCGCGCGATGTACGTCGATGGCAGTACCTCTTCGGCTCCTGGCTCGGGGTGTTCGCCGTGATGGCCGGCGTCGTATTCTCCTTCGCGATCATCAGCATGGGCGTCGGTCTCCTCACCTACGGCCAGCCGATGTGGCGCCTGTGGGAGGGCGCGCTGGCCATTTGGCTCGAGACCGGCGTGGTCGCGGCATTCGCCATCGCCGTTTCGACGATCACGGGACCGGTGCCGGTCGTCGTGGCGTCGCTCGCATTCGAATTCGTCGCACACCTTGGAGGCGGGCTGTCGACGCTACAGAGCGACGCCGCCCAGACGACGTTCTATCCCACACTCGAGACATTCAACATCATCAATCCTGTTGCGCACGGCTCTGGAGTATCGATCGGCTACGCCGCGCTCATGGTGGCTGTCGCTCTGGCTTGGGTAGGCGCTCTGCTGGGCGCGGGCTCTCTGCTCTTCGAGCGCAAGGACCTCTAGCCCCATGGAGTCGCTGAGGCGAACACCCGTGCGCGTGGCGATCATCGTCGTGCTGCTCTTCTCGGTCGTCCTCGCACAGAACGCTGCGGCCTCACTGTTGCCTTCCGGGTCCTCGGCGCAGACCGGACGACTTATAGGCCGTGCCGGCTTCGCCTACCTGTCGGGCATCAGGACGTTTGCCGCCGCCGTTCTTTGGAATCGCCTCGAGCCGCAGTATCACAAGTACTACTCCGACAAGAGTCTGGAGGAGAACGTCGAGTTGCTCCCGACTATGAGCCTCGTGCAGACCCTCGATCCGCAGTTCATTGAGGCGTACTACTACGCGGCCTGGGTAGTGGCGCGCCGAGGAGACATGGGCACTGCACTCGACCTGGCCCGCAAGGGAATCCGGGAGAACCCGCAT
The DNA here is from genome assembly GCA_963725795.1 of uncultured Actinomycetes bacterium. Taxonomy (GTDB): domain Bacteria; phylum Actinomycetota; class Coriobacteriia; order Anaerosomatales; family CAVRZR01; genus CAVRZR01. The sequence continues at coordinate 62,835 of CAVRZR010000004.1, forward strand.
TCGGGCCTTCTCAAGGCCAGCTACATCCAGCTCCTGCTGCTGGAGGGGGAGGACACGTACCGTGACGAGATCATCTCTACCGCCGACGCGGCCACGGCGTCCGACACGGTCTGGCTGGACGACGCGCAGAAACTCGAGGGGTACGCTGTGGCGCGGGCGGCGTATCACATCCTCGGTCTGAGCACAGAAGGCTGATGCGGCGCAGGCGGTCATGGACGAACTGAACGAGTCGACGTCAGGCGACGGGAATCGGCGGGGACCACGATCACGACGGAGACGGCAAGCCGGACCATTAGGGAACGCGTGTGCTGAAGCCAGATCTCTATTACCGATCGATCGCCGACGTAGATCTCGACGACCTCAAGTCGCGAGGCGTCGGTGTCTTGTTGCTCGATCTCGACAACACGCTCGTCCCGAGGAACACGACCGACGCCGCGAGTGAAGTGCGCGCCTGGGTAGATGGAGCTAAGGAAGCCGGCTTCCAACTCGTCATCTGTTCGAATAACTGGCACGAGAGGGTTCAGGAGGCAGCAGCGGCACTGGCTGTTCCGATCATGGGGAAAGGGACGAAGCCGTTTCCTGCGGTGTTCCGGCGTGCGCTCGAGTACGCAGGGTGCGGTCCGTCGGCGTCGGCGGTCATCGGCGACCAAGTGTTTACCGATATCCTAGGTGGCAAGCTGATCGGAGCCACCACTGTGCTTGTGATGCCTCTCGCTGAGGGAACCGACCTTCCACACACCCGCATCCTGCGGGCGCTCGAACGCTTCATCCTGCGAGGACTCGTGCCTGCAGTCAGACGACCAACTGCCCCAGGGGGAGCGTGATTCCGATGCGATCTGTGACCGGCTCGACCCGGCTGGCGGGCGTCATCGGCCACCCGCTGGATCACACCCTCTCGCCGGCGATGCACAACGCGGCTTATGAGGACATGGATCTGGACTGGATCTACGTTCCGCTTCACGTCGCCGACACGTGTGACCTGCTGGTGGTCCTGGCAGCGATCCGCGCTCTCCCGTTCGTGGGTGTCAACGTCACCATGCCTTACAAGCAGACAGTGATGTGCCTGTGCGATGAGGTGGCAGAGACAGCCACATTAGCGGGCGCTGTGAACACCATCGAATGCAGCAATGGTCACCTCGTCGGCTACAACACCGACGGCCGCGGTCTGGTCGAGTCGCTGGCCGACGCCGCGTTCGTCCCCCAAGACAAAGACGTCGTCATCATCGGCGCCGGAGGCGCGGGGGCCGCTGCGCTGATCTCGCTTGCGCTGGCGCATTCCAGGCGAGTCACCGTGCTGAACCGGGATGCAGCTCGTGCCGAGGAGCTCGTTCGCCGGATCCACGACCAGATCGGTGCGGTCGATCTGCGCGCCGGAGGCATCGACGCCGACGCCGAATCAATCGTCAGGGATGCGGATCTCGTGGTGAACTCCACGCCCGTGGGAATGTGTAAGGACGATCCGAGCCCGATCCCGACCTCTTGGCTTCGGTCCGGTCAGGTGGTTGCCGATATGGTCTACAAGGCGCATCCGACGGCTCTCGTGCAAGGTGCGAGGGAAGCGGGGGCGGTGGCAATCGACGGCCTGGGCATGCTTGTCTGCCAGGGAGCGACGGCCATCGACATATGGCATCACGAAGCCGGTGCGCGAGCCCCGAGAGACGTGATGCGGGCGGCCGCGATGGCCGCACTGGGCGGCGGCGGACGTGCCTTGGAGGGGCGCAGCGGCTGATGACGTCGAGCAGCAAACGTCTGGGAAAGATGCTCGTGCGCTCGGGGGTGATCACCGACGCGCAGCTCGAGCACGCGCTCGCGCGCGCGAATGGCGGCTCGATCACCACGATGCTGGCAACCCTGGGTTACGCGGACGAGACGCTGATCGCCCGCACCGTCGCAGAATCGACCGGCCTGCAGTTCGTTGACCTCGCCCTGACGGACATCGACGGGCATGCCGCCACGCTTATCCCGATGGACGTGGCGAGACGGTACTACGCGCTGCCGATCAAGCTCGAGGAAGACGAACTCGTCGTCGCGATGTCGGATCCCGCGAACATCTTCGCGATCGACGACTTGAGGATCCTGACGGGCTACTCCGTGCGCCCGGTCGTGGCCGCCGAAAGCGATCTGGTGAACGCGATCGAGCGGCTTTCGACCGCGCAGACGAGCGTCGAGGACATGATGGAAGACCTCGAGGACTCGCTCGGCGTCGCCCTCGAAGAGGAGGAGGAAGAGGCCTCGGACGAAGAGGCCCCGGTCGCCAAGCTCATGAACCTCGTGATCACAGAGGCGATCCGGCAGAGCGCGGGCAACATCTACCTCGAGCCGCATGAGAGCGAGATGCGGGTGCGGTTCCGCGTCGACGGCGTGTGCCAGGAGATCCTGAGAAGCCCGAAGCGCATGCATCGACAGCTCATCAGCCGCATCAAGGTCGCGTCGGGAATGGATATTGCCGAGAAGCGGCTACCGCAAGACGGCCGGTTCTCCGTCGTGATCGACAATAAGGTCGTCGACTTCCGAGTGGCCGTACTGCCTATCGTGCACGGCGAGCTTGCTGTGCTTCGCTTGCTGCGACGAGACTCGATCATGATGTCGCTCAAGGATCTCGGCTTTCTCGAAGGACCGATGGGCCAGCTGCTCGACGCCCTTGCGCTGCCCTATGGCGCCATCCTGGTCACGGGTCCGACCGACTCCGGCAAGACGACCACCCTCTACGCCGCCATCAACGAGACGAACGACCCGAAGACGAACCTGATCACCGTCGAGGACCCGGTCGAGTATCGGCTTCCCGGGCTTTCACAGGTCCAGGTGCACGAGAAGGCGGGGCTCACGTTCTCGGCGGCTCTCCGCTCGATCCTCAGGCAGGACCCCGACACGGTCATGATTGGTGAGATCCGCGACCGGGAGACCGGCACGATCGCCATCGAGGCCGCGCTCACGGGACATCTCGTGCTGTCGACGGTGCACACGAATGACGCGCCGTCGGCCATCACGCGGCTGACGGAGATGGGCATAGAGCCGTTCCTGACCGCTTCGGCGGTGACGTGTGTGCTCGCGCAGCGTCTGGCGAGGCGGCTGTGTCCCGACTGCAAGGAATCGTATACGCCCGACGAGGAGTCGCTGGCACGAATCAACTTCCCGTTCGAACCAGGCAACCCGCCGACGCTCTATCGCGCCGTTGGCTGCAACAAGTGCGGAGGGATCGGATACAAGGGTCGACTGGGGATCATCGAGGTCTTCCCGATGTCTGAGTCGATCGAGCGTTTGACCGTCGCGAACGCCTCGGCTGACGACATCCGGCAGGAGGCCATCGCCGAGGGAATGCGCCCGTTGCTGCAAGACGGGTTCGAGAAGGTCCGCATGGGCGTCACCTCTATCGAGGAGATCATGCGCGTCGTGGTGTAGGGCCCCCGCCGTCGCGTTGTACGTCACTGCTCATCGTGAGAGTATTGGGCAGCCGGGCGCTGCGCGGGGGCATCCGCACGACCGGTGTTCTGCTCGGCCACCAATGAGGCGGAGGTGTACTTGCAAGTGACCGGAAGCGGGCTCGACGATCTCTTCATCCCCGCCGAGAACGACGCCTCGCCCCTCCCTTCGCATGCCCAAGGCCCGGGACCCTATCCCGCCCCTGGCCAGGCACCGGGTAACGCCGCGCCAGGCAACGGAATCCCCGGTGGCTCGGCTCCTCGCGAGGCCGCGGTGCCGACGTATCCGCAGGCGGGCTCCGCAGGCCAGGCGGCGCCGAATCCCTCGGCGGCCGCGAGCCGAAGTACGCTTGAGGCCGCACTGCCGGAAGTGGTACCGCAGCCATCCCAGCCGGCCCCTCCTGCGGGGTATGCACCGCTGCCGGGCTACTCGCTGGCGCCGACCGCCGCTCCAGCCCGCACGCCCGCGCCTGCGGGGTACGCCCCGACGCCCGCACCGCTCTCGCCGGATCGGGCGAGGCCCGCGCAGGTGGCGCCGATAACCGCGCCAGCCGCGCCGTATGCGCCGCCTCAACCGGCCCCTCCGTATGCGCCACCGCAGCCGGTCGCACCTTACGCGCCACCGCAGCCGGTCGCACCGGCGGCGCCCGTCGCACCTGCCGCGCAACCGGTCCCAGCAGCCTACGTTCCCCCAGTCGTCCCCTCAACAGGCACCCGCGCCCCGGCCCCAGGCGCCGCGCCGCCGGGCCTCAAGGGGCCGACGCGCGAGCAGCGCTTGCAGGCAGCGCTACACACGCTTCGGCGTACTTCGCAAGACGTTGAGGCCGCCGCTTTGATCAGCCTCGACGGCTTCATGATGGCATCCGCGCTGCCCCCGGGGATGCAGGAGGACCGGGTGGGCGCCATGTCCGCGGCGATACTCGGTTTGGGGGAGCGTGCGGCCATAGAACTCGGGCGCGGAAGGCTCTCACAAGTCTTCATCGAGGGCGACAGCGGGTACGTTCTTCTCATGGCGGCCGGAGACAGGGCCGTTTTGACCGCGCTCGCTCGATTGGACGCGAAACTGGGCTTGCTCCTGTACGACATGCGCGCAATCGCCGCGAGCATCGCCGAGATCCTCGGTCAGTAGTGCGGCACACGCGGGCAGGCGACACACACGGGCTGAGAACCGGAAAGTGAATGATGAAGCCGATGGCTCTTAGAGGCAATCTCGTCGATTTCACATTGTCGGACGTGTTCCAGCTGATCGCGATGAGCCGGAAGACCGGCGTTCTTCGCATCCATCGGCTCGACGCATCGCGCGGAAGCGTATGGTTCCGCGATGGCGAAGTGTTCTTTGCCGAATCGAATTGGCGGCGCGAGCGTCTGGGCGATCGGCTCGTTGCGACACAGAAGATAGCCCCAGGTGCGCTGGCGAAGGCCGTCGAGATCAGGGCTGCGGAGAGCGAAGGCAGACGGCTGGGCACGATCCTGGTCGATGAAGGCTACATCTCGCGGGGCGTCCTGGAAGCGTTCGTCCAGGAACAGATACTCGATACCATCTTCGACCTCATGCGGTGGGAGGACGGAGAGTTCGACTTCGAGATCAGTGCCGAGAGACCCGAAGAAGACATCGGGCTCAGCGTGTCCATCGAGAACATCGCGATGGAAAGCGGCCGGAGGCTCGAGGAGTGGGAGCGCATCAAGAAGAAGGTGCCGTCCATGGACATCGTCTTCAAGATGGCATCGGCGCCCGGGGAAGGACCGTTCGAGATCTCGCTCAAGCCGATCGAGTGGAACGTGCTGCTACTGATCGACGGCACGCGCACTGTGTCCGAGGTTGCGCAGGCGTCAGGCATGACCGATTTCGATGTCGCCCGGGTCGTGTACGGATTGTTCTCCGGCGGACTTCTCGAGGTTGTGAGCGACGAAGAGCTGGCGCAACTCCGAGCCGTCAAGGCTGCCCGGGAGCAGACGGTGGAGGCCGGCTCGGGTCCGTCGCTCGCGGCAGCTGGCTCGGTTGCGTTCCCCGAAAGCGGACTGCCGGGCTATTCGCTCGCGCAGCCGGAGCCCGGGGTTCCGGGCGAGCCGGCGGGCGCCGGAGCCGCGCCGTTCGGCGCCGGTGCGGGCATCGCTGAACTCGAGTCGAGATACGAGCGCATGCGCGAGCCCTTCGTGTCGGGAGCGTCGCAGCCGCTTGGCATCTCACCTGAGGACGCGCAACGGCTGGAGCCGTCAGCGGAACCTGTGGCGCCCTTCGTCGAGTCCGAGGCGATGTCCCCCTCGGCGCCCTGGGTGGAGCCGGCAGGAAGCGCTGAGCCGTATGAGACGAGCTTCGAGGTCGCTCAAAGCGAGGTCATATCGTACGTCGAGGAACCTTACGATGCTGTGGCCGATGCCGCTCGAACCCCTCTGGAGCCGGAGGTCTTTCCGGAGTCGGTCAAGTCGGTGCAGGAGCCGCTCGCCTCTGAGTACCTGTCTCCGCCGCTCTCGGGTCAGGAGACGGCGTGGCCGGCTCCGACGGAAGCCCCCGAAGGCCAACTTCTCGGCGACGAGCAACCGGCGCCCTGCGAAGGGCTAGACGCGGCCGAGGCTCAGGCGGTCGTGCCGACGGAGCCGTCCCCCGATTCGGTACCTGTCGGCGAGCCGCACGCCTTCGGCGCCGGCGCGCCGGATGCCTCGGTGGATGTGCGGATGGATCTCTCTGTGAGCAGGGCCATCTCCGAGGAGATCACAGAACTGACCGGGGTTCCCAGATCCGCCTATATCTTCAACCAGCCTGAAGGTGCCGTCTCGCAGCAGGCGGAGGCCGAATACCCTGGCGGTCCCGTCCCGCCGGCCCCATCGCCCGAGTCCGGTGAGCCCGCCGACCAGGCTACCGGTGGTGAGATGCCGGGACCGCCGTCCGGTTGGCCGTCTCGCAAACGTGAGGCGAACGTCGACAAGGACACTCTTCTCGGCATCATCGAAGGCATCAAGAGACTCTAGGAGCTTGACTGCATGCAGTCCGTGAAGATCGTGATCACCGGCCCCTTTAACGCGGGCAAGACGACGCTCATCAAAGCGGTGAGCGAGATCTCGGTCCTCTCGACCGAGCGCCGCGTCACCGAAGGAACGGGCTGGGGACAGGGCGAGACCACGGTCGCGATGGATTTCGGACGCATCACGGTCTCTGATGACGTTGTGCTGTACCTCTTCGGAACACCCGGCCAGGAGCGTTTTTCCTTCATGTGGGACACCCTTTCCGAAGGGATGCTCGGGTTCGTCATGTTGGTGGACGGAGCCGACAAGGCATCCTTCGCGGACGCCCGCGGAATGATCGATTACTTTGGCGCGCTTTCGGATGTCACCTTCGTCGTGGCGGCGAACCGGGTGGACGCCGAAGACGCGGACTCGCTGCGGACGATTCGGCAGGAACTCAACCTGAACAGCGAGATCCCCCTGCTTGCGGTCGACGCGCGCGACCGCGAGTCGGTCAAGGCCGTCTTGCTGGCCCTGCTGTACTCGATCCTCAGCGCCGTCGAATAGCGCCGTGGACGGCGAAGCGATTCTCATCGCCGTCGGGGGGGTTCTTGCGGCCACCGCTGCGATCGCCCTCGTGGCGTGGCTGACATACCGCGCGTTCCTGACGAAGAGAAGCCGCGGCTACGTCCTGATTCCTCCTCCTGGAAAGCACAGCGCGATGCGGCGTAAGGGGGATTCGGCAACGACGGCTGCCGCGGCGCCAGTAGCAGCGGGCGGAGATGAAACGATTCACATCGTGCAACCTGTGGCGGCCCGGCCAAAGGCGGAAGTCCCGCCACGGGCAAGGGTCCCGCGACCGGCAGAAGTCCCGCCGCACCCGCCGGAACTCGGTCTGCCGGTCGAGCGTGTCGAAATCCCGATCGAGGTCGCGATTCGGTCGTCCGATGTCGGCGAACCCACGCCGGCTGTGGGCGTCGGACGGGCCGACCGGCGGCTGGTTGCTCCGGTCGAGCTCTGGTTCGGGGAGATGTGCGTGGGTGTTGTGGCCGGGAGCGACACGCACAAGCGCTTCGACCATTACGCGTCAGCTCTTCTGTCCGAGATGGGCGTACCGGCGAAGCGGGCGTACCGAGTGGCGCAGCCCGCTCCTGTCCGCGAGGGTTGGCTCGCCAAACGGCTTCGACTTCGCAACGATTATGCTCGCCAGCCGACGCGCCGATGAGTATTACGGCGGGCGCGCGTACGCGCGCGCTTCTCAATCGACGGGGGCAGCGGTAGGGAAGGAAAGGGCAGCGGGTGGCCGAGACCGGTCAGAGGTTAGGTGAGCTTCTCATACGCGAGGGTGTCATCACCGACGCCCAACTCCAGGACGCCCTGGAAGTCCACCGAAGCAGCGGCTCGCGGATCGGCCGCGTCCTGGTCGACCTGGGCTATGCCACGCAAGGCGCAGTGCTGGCCGTCATGGCCCGCCAGATCGGGGTCGAGTACATCGACTTCAGTGAGCGGGCGCCCGACCCGCGCGCGATCGCCACGGTGCCGCGAGAACTTGCCGAGCGATACGCGCTGATGCCCGTCGCGTTCGAGGACGAGACGATCGTGGTGGCGATGGCCGACCCGCGCAACGTCCTCGCGCTGGACGATCTGCGGATCATCACGGGCTTCGAGGTCCGCGCTGCGATATCGACCAAGGATGACATCCTCGCGGCCATTGAGGAGCACTACAAGGTCGTCGAATCACTCACGGACGACTTCATTGGTAGTGCGGACCTGGACGAAAACGACCTCGCTACGATGACAGAGGTGGGCGCTGAAGCGCCGACCGTGAAGCTCGTGAACTTCATCATCCACAGGGCCGTGGCCGAACGTGCGTCGGACATTCACATCGAGCCGCAGGAGAAGGACCTCCGCGTCCGGTTCCGCGTCGACGGTGTCCTGCACGACATCATGAGGAGCCCGAAGGCCACGCAGGCCGCCATCATCAGTCGCTTCAAGGTAATGGCGGACATGGACGTCGCCGAATCGAGACGGCCGCAGGACGGTCACGCGGATGTCACAGTCGCCGGACACAAGCTCGACTTCCGGGTGTCGACCCTGCCGACCGTCTTCGGCGAACGAGTGGTCCTCCGTATCCTTCGCAAAGACTCGATCCTGCTGCAACTCGAGGATCTCGGGTTCAGACCGGGGCCGCTTGGAAGGTTCCAGACATCGTTCATGCGGCCCTACGGCACCATTCTTGTGACCGGCCCCACGGGTTCGGGCAAGTCGACCACGCTGTACGGCGCCATCAACGTGCTCAATTCGCCTCACAAGCACATTCTCACTGGTGAGGATCCTGTCGAGTACCGGCTGGCTGGGGTCAATCAGTGCCAGATGGATCCCAAGGTCGGACTCACCTTCGCGCGGGCGCTGCGCTCGTTCCTGCGTTGCTCGCCCGACATCATCTTGGTGGGCGAGATCCGCGACTACGAGACCGCGAAGATCGCAATCGAGTCCGCTCTTACCGGTCACCTCGTTCTGAGCACCCTTCACACGAACGATGCGGCCGGAGCGATCACGCGTCTCGTGGAGATGGGGGTGGAGCCGTTCCTCGTGTCTTCGGCGGTGGACTGCGTTCTCGCTCAGAGGCTCACGCGACGACTGTGTCCAGAATGCAAGAAGGCGCATCGGCCCGCCGACGAGATCCTCATAGCCGCAGGATTCCCGGCCGATGACTTGCCCGAGACGATCTACCAGGCCGAGGGCTGCGCGAAGTGCGGAGGAACCGGCTACCGAGGTCGTGTCGGCGTGCACGAAGTGATGCTGATGTCAGAGGAGATTCGAAGGCTGACCGTCGCCGAAGCGACCACAGAGCAGATCAAGAAGGTCGCGATCGCCGAAGGCATGCTGACACTTCGGCAGGACGGTCTGGACAAGGTGCGTGACGGGACTACTTCGATCGAGGAAGTCTGCCGAGTCATAATCTAGACAGCTTGGCCAACGGCGGATGCCCATGGACAGGGGAGAGTAGACGCGATGGCGGTTTTCAACTACTCCGTGCGCGACAAGTCGGGGCGGGTCGTCAAAGGCCAGCTCGAGGGTGACAGCAAGGAAGTCGTCCGCGCCAAACTGGCCCAGATGGGCTACATCGTCCTCGACCTCAAGGCGCAGAGTGCGCTTAGCGGGGATCGGGAGTATCAGCTTCGGGACGGGTATCAAGGCCAAGGACATCACGATCTTCTCGCGGCAGTTCGCCACGATGATCAACGCTGGACTATCTCTCACCAAGTGTCTGTCGATCCTCGGGCAGCAGACGGAGAACCCGGCCCTTCGGGGAGTCATCGCCCAGATCGGCAAGGATGTCGAGGCCGGCCAGTCGCTCTCGGAATCGGCGTCGAGGCATCCGAGCATCTTCCCGCCGATCTTCGTCAACATGGTGCGCGCCGGCGAAGCGGGCGGTGTGCTTGACGAAGTCCTGTTGCGTCTCGCTGACCATTTCGAGCGAGAGGCGGCGATCAAGGCCCGGATCAAGTCCGCGATGACCTATCCGATCGCAATCGGCGTGCTGGTCGTCATCATCATGATCGCGATGATGGTGTTCGTCGTGCCGACGTTCGAGAAGATGTTCTCCGACATGGGAGGTGAGCTGCCCGCACTCACCCAGGGACTCGTCGCGGTCTCGAATATCATCGCCAGCGCATGGGGTATCGTCATCGCGGTCGCCATCTTCGGGCTCATCATGGCGTTCCGGTACTGGAAGAAGACGCGTTCCGGCAAGATGATCTGGGACAGCACGACGCTCAGGATGCCGGTGTTCGGACAGCTCGTGCGCAAGCTGGCGCTCGCGCGCTTCTCGCGGACCTTCTCGACGCTCGTCACCGCGGGCGTGCCCATCCTCTCGGCGCTGGATATCGTCGCCGATACGGCGGGGAATGAAGTCGTGGCCGAGGCCGTCAAGAAGAGCCGATCGGCCATCAAGGAAGGGGAGTCGATCGCGAAGCCGCTGAGCGAGTCGCCCGTCTTCCCTGCAATGCTGGTTCAGATGATCGCCGTCGGAGAGGAGACCGGTGCTCTCGACGCCATGCTGAGCAAGATCGCCGACTTCTACGATGAGGAAGTCGCTGTCGCCGTGGAGGGACTCACGTCGCTGATCGAGCCACTCATGATGGTGGTCCTGGGCGGGATCGTCGGTGTAATGGTCATCGCGCTCTACCTTCCGATGTTCAACGTCATCACGCTCATCCAGTAGCTTTGCCCTTTCGATAGGGTCGAGTTGGTGACGCCGACCCGGCGCATCCGGTAGCCGGTGTCGCCTCTCTTTCTTGCGATGCGTGAATACGCAGCGAAAACGGGGTATACTTCTGCGCACCGGACTGCGGTGGGGGCACGCGCAGGTCGCAAGGGGGGAGGTGGGTCTTCGGGGTTCTCTCGGCCGATCGGCAGAGTGCGCTGCGTGTTTCCGCTGGAATAACTAGCCACTGCCGCTAAAGTCCGCGGGTAACAATCCGATATCACTGGTATCGGAAGCGGGGTGGAGTTAGAACCGCCCCACGAATCCCCTGAGGGGGAGAAGGAGGTGCTAGCCGTGAGGCTGCATCACAGGGACGAGGGTTTCACCCTCATCGAGCTCATGGTCGTCGTTCTCATTATCGGTATCCTCGTTGCAATCGCAGTACCGGTCTTCAACGCGGCCCGCGCACGCGCTGAGCAGAACACGTGCTTCGCGAATCAGCGCACTATCGACGGCGCGATCCAGACCTACTCGCCGATGGCAGACGGCGACCGCCTGACGGACGTCGGCGATCTCACGGTAGCCGGCACGTCCGGACCGGCAGTACCTTGCGGCCGAGCCGGAGTGCCCGACCAACGACGTTGCCCGTACTCGCTGCGACACCAGCAACACCGCCTGCACCGGTTGCCCGGACGCGACCGCGTCGAGGCACGCTAGCCACGGCAGCTACACGGACTAACATCTCGCAACGCAGATACGCACTTCAGGGAGGCCCGCCGCATGGCGGGCCTCCTCACTTGTCCGCGTGCGGCGTCTGGCCGTGAGCATGACGCTCCGGCATCGACGGGCGCTCTCCTCAGGTCGCTGACGCATCGCGCGGTGCGCGGGCTGCTGATATCATCGCCTCGCCCCTCCCGCCCGCCGCGCCCGCGCGCGCCGTGGACGTGAAACGACGAGAGGTTGAGCGATGCCGATCGACTCATATGTCGTGTTTCTGCTGCTGCTCGGCGTCTTCGGACTCGCTTTCGGCAGCTTCGCGAACGTCGTCATCTGGCGACTTCCGCGCGGTGAATCACTGTCGACGCCCGCCTCTCACTGCCCGAAGTGCGAGAAGCCGATCCGCTGGTTCGACAATATCCCCGTGTTGTCCTGGGTACTGCTGCGAGGTCGCTGCCGCGACTGCGGTGCGCCCATATCTGCCCGCTATCCGCTGGTGGAGCTCTCATCGGGTGCGCTCTGGATCCTGGCAGGCGTCCTCTATGGATTCAGCGCACGCACCGTCTGGGCGATCGTGCTCTTCTACCTGCTGCTCATCCTTTCGCTCATCGACGTCGACGTGATGCGACTGCCTAACCCTCTCGTTCTCCTGCTTGGCCTCATAGGATTCGCAGGCGTCATGCTTGCGCAGTTCACGACGTTCGACGCCGCGCCGATCGCGTGGGCCGGTGGACAGCCGCCGGCGCAGCCCCTGGTCAGCGGGATTGTTGGCCTCGTTCTCGGCGGGGGATTGAGTCTGGGCATCGCCGTACTGTACTCGGCTGTGCGCAACGCAGTCGGATTCGGGATGGGCGACGTCAAGCTGCTCGCTGCGCTGGGCCTCTACTTCGGGCCATTCGTGCTCATGGTCTTCTTCTTCGGGAGCCTGTTCGGGGCGATCCTGGGTCTGCTTCTCGCCCGGGGCCGCGAGGAGTTGCGCACGAGACGCGTGCCTTTCGGACCCATGCTCGCGCTCGGGGCTCTTGTGACGGCGGTCGCAGGGCCCGCGCTCTGGGCGTGGTACGCGGGAATCACCCAACTGGCGCAGCTCGGCGCGTAGACAGGCCAGTCCAGGCCTCCCGCCGAGGAGTTCCATTGCGCAGGCCTTCGCGCTTGTGCGATGCCGTTCATCGGTTCCCATACCCCAGCTCCCGCACGCCTCAAGACGCTCCGTGTGATGCCGATAACAACTACGAACGCTGAACGCACCGCGTAGCTGCGGCATTGTGAGCCAGAGGGGCAGGCATGATCAGGCAGATAGCGCGCGCGCTACGCCACCGTGACGATGTTGTGATGGCACCCGACGGCCCCAGTTCGCCACGGACCGACCTCCGGCTCGGGAAGGGGCATGCAGCCGCGGACGGCACAGTCCCCGGGCGCACGACCGATGCCGGGTTCACTCTCGTCGAACTCATCGTCGCCGTGACAGTGCTTGTGATCATCGCCATCGCGTTGTTGTCGGTGGTATCTGCCGCCCAAGCCTGGACCTCCCGGGCTCAGGAGCGGGAGAACATGGTCAATTTCACCGCGGGCTACATGGAGCTGATCCGCGGCATGAGGTACTCCGAGATCGGCACCGGCCCGAGCGCGGATCCCACGGGCAGCGTCACACCCACGACCACGGTCGTCGGTGCCTATACGGTTCAGGTGGCACCAACCATCACGTGGATGGATGATCCGACGATTCCGGGAATCCGCGACTACAAGATGGTCTCTTTAGCTGCCACCGCCTCGGTCACGGAGACCGGGGAGAGCGTCATGACGACTGTGCTTGAAAGCGTCGTCTCGAGCATCGGGGTCCGCTGATGGCACGTTCCGGCCAGGTCGAGCGACATCCTGGCGTGACCCCCGCGAGTGGTGCGGTCCGCCACCTTCCTTCAGTCTTCGCCCGCGATGAGAGGGGCGCCTCGCTCGCTGAGCTTCTGGTGGTCCTCGCCCTTGTCGGGTTCATCGTTGGTGCCGCATACGCGTTGCAGTCCGTCGTCCACAAGTCGACCGCCAGCGGTACCACGCGTGCCGAGGGCGCTGCGACGCTCGGCAATCCCCTCGAGTTCATGAGCCGCATCGTCATGCAGGCGAGATCCATCGCCACGAGCGGTACCGTGCGTGCTCCGAATGGAGCGCTCGTGCCATTGCCGTCCTCGGTGGCGTCGCAGCCCGGCGACTACGCCTTGGCCGTCGCGACGGACAGGGTGCCCTTCAACGGGTGGTGGGAGCTCAACTATTTCCACATCGACCCCAGCTCGCCGTCGGTCTTGTTGTGGGATTCCTGGAGCTACGACGACTCGAATAACAACGTCGGCACCAAACGCGCCTACTGGAAGATGAGTTCGAGCGTGAACAACAGGACGGTCGGCCTCCCGATGCTGGACTACTTCGGCGTTGACACCGCGATTCGCCTGACAACGCCGTCGGCGATCAGCTCGGATTTGAGATACGTGAACTGTTCGCTGGCCGTGCCGACACCCAACGGCGGGTGGACGAAGGATAGCCGCTTCGTCGCCCTCAGGAACTGATTCGGGATGCGAGGACGGTTGTGAGAGTGCTAAGTAGATACGTGCGGAGGGGCGCAGGCGATGACAGCGGGTACGCGATGCTGGTCGTCGTCGCGCTGGCATCGATCCTGGCTTTGGGTGCACTTGCCATGCTGTATCTCAGCCGGCAGGTCGTCACCGATATGGAGCGCTCCGTCTCAACGCAGACAGCGTTCCAGGCGGCGAACGCGGGGGTCGACCGGGCTCTGGCCCGCCTGGCAGCCAACCCGACGACGGCGCTTGGGTGGCCCCTTGTGGCCGAGGTCGGAGGCGCCAGCTACAGCGTGGGCGCGACACTGTCTCCCGGCGCTACGGCGACGACCTACACTGTTACTTCCTCGGGCACGTATCGAGGCGTGACTCAGACTGTGAGCCAGCAGTTCTCGCAGCGGGTCGTTCCGTCGTTCTCGCTCTGGGACAAGTACATGTTCCCGAATGAGGGGTTCAACGCGGTGAATGGATGGAGCACGACGAACATCTGGGGGAGCGTCTACACAGCCGGAAACATCGACATCAAGGACCTCGGCGGCCTCCCTCCCAGCGTCGCAACGAGGGCGTTCACGAACAACGTCTACGTCTACAACGGGCAGTGCTACATCAAGAAGGGCGTTGACAGCAGTTACGCGCCGGTGAACTTGCTGGCGAACGCTGCGCAGACGAAGCAGAACCCGATCACGGGCGGCAAGTTCGCTACCTGGTCGACCGATTGCCCGAAGATCACGCTTCCGTCATTTGGTCTCGCCGAGCTCAGAAGCGAATGGGCGTCGGCGACGGCTGACGGCCGCGTGCCCTGGTGGGCGCCGTATCCGATGTCGCTCTCGGCGGGAAGCCACCCTCTCACGATCACGTCGAGCACCGCCGACACTGTCTATTCGATCGTCGATGGCGTCGTGCGGCTGAAGTGGCAGCGCACCGCGGGCAACGGCGGTAAGGGACTGCTCACCGTGAACGGGCTCGTATACATCGACGGCAACCTCACGCTCCCGTCGTGCAACTACACTGGGAAGGGCACACTGATCGTGAGGGGGACAGTGACCGTGAAATCACTCCTGCCGAAGGCGGGGGAGCTCGTGATGAACAGCGCGCCAGAGTACACGCCCCTCAGCCAAACCGAGAACCTCGGCATCGTAACGCCATTCGACATGACCGCGGACCCTGGGCCCGGGAGCAACAGTACGAAAGACTTCAAGGGCGACTTCGGCATGGCCGGGGCGTTCTACGTAGGTGGCACGGTGAGGTTCGTGAGCAACAACAACCGCATTAAGGGCGCGATCTTGGCGAGCGGCTGCGACGCGGACGGGCACAACCTTCACCTGACGGTTGACCCGGACATGCCGGACATGTTGCCCCCCGATATGCCCGGCGGCGACGGCATACCCCAAGCCATTACTTTCCAGAGGCTGTACAACACGTGGTCACGTCGCTAGAGTGACGCGCGAAATACGCAAGTTTACGCTGCGCCAACGTGTGTTTGCCGAGGCGAACGGTGTGATATTATCCGCGACAGGACCATCGCCCAGCATCTGACGAAGCTTAGCCGCAGAAACATCTGAAGGGGGACCTTTGGCTCCTGTGTCCTTCTCGTCCGGGGCGCCGTTCACCGGGCTAGACATAGGGACCGGTCACGTCAGGGCCGCCCAAGTCCGATCCACCAACGCCGGTCTGTCGCTGACCTCATACGGTCGCGTCAACATGCCGGTGGGTGCGGTCGTCGAGGGCGAGATCATTGACGTTGAGGCGGCTGCGGGCGCTATCCGAGCGCTCTGGAAGCACTCCGGCATCAAGGGGCGCGAGGTCGCGATCGGCGTTTCCAATCAGAAGGTCGTCGTGCGTCTCATCGACCTGCCTTTTATGGAGCGAGCTGAGCTCGAGGGTGCAATCCAGTATCAGGCGCAAGACTACATTCCTATCCCGGTCGATGACGCCATCCTGGACTTCCACATCCTGGGCGACTACATGACTCCTGCCGACGAACACATGATGGAAGTCATGCTCGTCGCGGCCCAGCGAGACATGATCGGGACTGCGGTGGCTGCCGTCGAGGCGGCAGGACTTCGGCTCGTTCAGATCGATCTCACCGCCTTTGCACTCGTCAGGGGATTGTTCGGCGACGTCGCGCAGGTAGTCCCCGACGACATCTCCGAGCCCGGAGAAGCGACGGGGGTCATACACGTCTCGTCGGGGCTCACCAACATCGCCGTCGTGGAGCGCGACGTACCGAGGTTCACGCGCGTGTCCTCGCTCGCCGGCAACCAGTTCACGCAAGCGATCGCGAACGTATTGAACATCACGTTCGCCGAAGCCGAGGAGCTCAAGATGCGACTTGGGCTACCCGGGGTCGACGGCGCGCTCGCCCCACCGGCACCAGGCATCGACGCATACACCGCTCAGGTGGCCCAGGAAGCGCTGCTCCGCGAGGTCAACAAGTTCGTCGCGGAAGTGCGGCGATCGTTCGATTACTACCTCACGCAAGCGACACAGGTTCGCACCATTCGCCGCATCTACATGACGGGCGGCGCCGCAGAGCTGGCGAACTTCGTGAGTCACCTGGAATACGGCCTGCAGGCTCAGGTGCTTCTTCCGGATCCGCTGTCGCGGGTCGCGCCCGCTTCCTCCGCTGTGGCCGACGCGGTCAGCGGTGACCGCCTCGGTTGCACGGCGGCGATCGGGCTGGCCATAGGCGGTGTTGCGTAGGTGATACGCATCAACCTGCTCCCGAAGGAGATACAAGAACGACGCAGGTACGAGGGCTACTTCATCTGGGTGTACATCACCGCCGCCGTCATCGTCTTCCTCATCGTCGGCGTCTGGGTGATCCTGGGCTTTGGCGTTCAAGCGAAGAACCGCGATCTTCAGTCACGCCAGGAACTCGCCGGCCAGCTCCGTGCCGAAGCCGATGCCTACTCCGTATTCGAGAACAAGCAGGCGGCGCTATCTTCTCGTCAGGCCATCGTGCAGCAAGCACTCGCAGACCGGATCAACTGGGCCAAGGTGAGCAATGAGATGTCGCTCGTCCTTCCGTCGGACGTCTGGGCGACCGCCGTGGCGGCCGATCAGGTGACAGGACTGGACCTCACCCTCCTTGCGAGGGACGTCGGTGACGCACCCGACGTTGGCCAGAAGTCGGTCGCGAGGACGATGGTGCGTTTGAACGACCTGGACACGTTGCAGGACGTTTGGCTGAGGTCCACGGTCAAGAGCGATGCCGATCCGGCGAACCCGAAGGCCGAGAGGCGGGTCCAGTTCCAGCTCACCGCTCAGGTGTTGAAGCCCTCAAACGTCCCGACGTCTTCCGCCACGCCGAGCGCGCAATGAAGAACGCGAACAGAACATGAACCTCTCACCAAGAAACAGGCTCATCCTGACGATCGCGCTGGTGGTGGTGGTTGCCATCGTGCTCGCGGTCGTACTGATCTATCCGCAGGTCAACAAGCTCCGCGAACTGGATGTTCAGATAGCCCAGGCGCAGTCGGAGATCGATCAGGCCCAGGGACTGCTCGAACAACGACAGGCGATCAAGAACCAGGCGTCGCAGACAGACGCCGCGCTCCTGAAGCTGTCGAACGAGGTGCCCGAGAACCCTGAGCTGCCGTCACTCATCATCGAGCTGCAGGACACCGCGAACGAGGCCGGAGTCGAGTTCCGAACGTTGACCCCGCTGGAGCCGGAGCCTCGGACGGGCTACTCGGCGATCGGTCTGCAGATGGACGTCACCGGAGGGTGGGCCGACGCCATCGACTTCATGCAGCGACTGAACAAGCTGACCCGACAGGTTCGCATCGTCGGCTATACGGCAACGCCGATCGCCGCTGAGGAGACCGAGAACGTCAGACTGCAACTCAGTTTCAAGCTGGAGGTTTACACGGTGGCCACCTCCGGTGCTTCGAACGCCCCGCCAGCGCCGGCCCAGTAGGACGTGAGCGTCAGTGAGTGATGACATCTACACCGACGGCCAGGGTCCTCGCACCGACGAGGTGCCCGGATACGGCTCCGACAAGCCGCGGAGCAGCAAGACGCTCCTCGCTGTCGTGGGTCTGGTCGTCGTGCTCATGCTGGCCGGAGCCGCTATCTTCGTGTTCACTACCGGGAATGCCGAGGACGACGCTGTTGGGGGATCCGGCGAAGCCATCGCTCAGACCTCGCAGAAGGTTGCTTCGGCGGCTCAGCCGGCAGCGGTCGTCCCCAACGAGCCCGCGCAGGTGCCCCTGAGCGACGTCTTCACGTTCCGCGATATCTTCGAGCCGGCAGTCAAGACGGCCACTCCGTCGGAAAGCGATGGTGGCGGCACGTCTTCCGACGGTGGGGGTAGTACCACGACGTCGGGTACCGCCTCGGGCGACGGCAGCACCGAGGGCTCCCCGACCGTCTCGCTCCCGGAGAACACTCTCCTTCTGCAGGACATCACCGTCGAGGACGGAGAGAAGACCGCGATATTCGTGTGGAACGGCGCGACATACGCCACTCACGAGGGCGACCAGATCGACGACTCGCCGTGGCAGGTGCTCGCCATCGGCGACAATTCCGCAGTAATGCTCTACGGCGACACACAGGTCGCCCTCAGCGTTGGGCAAGCGATCACCAAGTAGCCCGTCGTCCGACCCCTACGTGCGAGTCGCGCGTTTTCGCGTGCGCGATCGCCGGCCGGTGGTAGAATCGCGAGACCGGGTTCGGCAGAAAGGCCGCTGGTCATGCGCTACATCACGGCAGGGGAGTCCCACGGACGCGTCCTTACGACGATCGTCTCAGACGTTCCGGCGGGAATACCCATCGATGTCGCTGCCATCGACGCGGATCTCGCGCGACGGCAAACCGGCTACGGGCGTGGCGGCCGACAGACGATCGAATCAGATCGCGCGCTGATCCAGTCTGGCGTTCGCTTCGGGCGCACCATCGGCAGTCCGGTGGCGATCTCCGTCGCGAACCGCGACTGGGACAACTGGCTGGACGTCATGGCGGTGGCAGGAGAGAAGCCCGCCGACGTGCGAGTCACAGCTCCCCGGCCGGGACACGCCGACCTCGCGGGCGCGCAGAAGATCGCGACCGACGACGTGCGCGACATCCTCGAGCGCGCGAGCGCCCGTGAGACGGCCGCTCGGGTCGCTGCCGGGGCCGTCGCCAAAGCGCTGCTCGCTCAGCTTGACGTGACGGTCAGCTCCTTCGTGCTCTCGATCGGTTCGGTCTCCGCCGCTATGCCAGCCGAGCCATGGAACGTGGATGCTGCGGTGGTCGAAGCAAGCGATGTACGTTCGCTCGACGCGGAGACCTCCCAGCGCATGCGGGACGAGATAGACGCTGCACGCACGCGAGGCGAGAGTCTCGGCGGTACGTTCGTCGTCACGGCTACCGGTCTCGTGCCCGGCCTGGGCGGATATGCCGAAGCGGCACAACGCCTCGATGCTCGACTTGCCGCTGCGGTGATCTCGATTCCCGCCATCAAGGGCGTGGAGTTCGGTGACGGTTTCGCCCTTGCCGAGCGCCCGGGCTCGCTTGCCCACGACGAGATCGCATACGCACCCGAGCGCGGCATCCACAGACGTACGAATCGTGCAGGCGGGCTCGAGGGCGGCATGACGAACGGCGAAGCGCTCGTGATCCGGGCGGCGATGAAGCCGATCCCGACGCTCATGCGGCCGCTGGCGAGCGTCGACATCGATACGCTCCGGGTCGTGGATGCCTCGCGGGAGCGTTCCGACGTATGTGCCGTTCCGGCCGCGGCGGTCGTCGCCGAAGCCGAGGTCGCCCTGGTGCTTGCTGATGCGTATTCGGCGAAGTTCGGGCGTGACACGCTTGTCGACATCCAGCAGGCACTGCGAGCATATGTGGCCAGGATATCCAGATGACACTGGGGGGTACGCCGGGGCACGTGTTCCTCGTAGGCTTCATGGGGGCCGGCAAGTCCACCGTGGGGGCGCTTCTCGCGGGAGCGCTGTCGCTGCCGTTCGTCGATCTGGACGCCGAGATAGAACGCGAGAGTGCCCTGCCGGTCGCCCGCATCTTCGCTGAGATGGGAGAGGTGGCGTTCCGGGATCTCGAGTCCGCCGAGCTGGCCGCGCTGTCGGACAAGCCGCCCTCCGTAGTCGCATGCGGCGGAGGCATCGTACTGCGCGACGAGAACCGCCGTCAGCTGAAGCAACTCGGTCGCGTCGTCTACCTCGAGGTCTCTCCCGGGGAAGCGCTCGCGCGTATCGGAGACGTCGACGGTCGGCCGCTGCTGGCCGAGGGCGGACCCTCCGCAGCCGCCGTGCTTCTGGAGGCCCGAGTCGGGCTGTACCGCGCGGTCGCCGACCTCGCTATCGAGACCGATGCGCACTCACCCTACGAGATCGCCAGCGAGATCGCCTCGGCCCTCGGATCAGACGAGGAGACGCGATGAGCGTCCCTCTGGAGGTCCGGGTCGAGGTCGAGCCGAGTCCGTACAGTGTGCTCATCGGCGAGGGTCTACTCGCGGAAGCAGGCGCTCGAGTCCGAGCCGTGACGCCCGCGTGCCGAGCCGCGATTCTGACGGATACGAACGTCGAGGCGCTGTATCTCGACACGGTGACGCGCTCTTTCGCGGCCGCCGGCTTCTCGACGCTCGATGTGGTCATACCGGCAGGCGAAGCGTCCAAGTCGTGGGCTGCGGCGGGCAATGCCCTGGAGAGCCTTTCTTCGGCCGGTCTGGACCGAACCGACATCGTCGTCGGTCTCGGTGGCGGGGTAGTCGGTGACCTTTCTGGCTTCGTGGCCGGGACATTCCTGCGCGGCGTGGACTTCGTCCAGCTGCCGACCACGCTGCTCGCCCAGGTCGACTCCTCGGTGGGTGGCAAGACCGGCGTGGACTTGGTGTCCGGGAAGAATCTCGCGGGAGTCTTCAAGCAGCCGCTGGTCGTGCTCGCGGACACCGGGACCCTCGAGTCGTTGCCGGACAGCGAATGGCAAAGCGGCCTCGCTGAGGTTGCGAAGGTCGCGGTTCTGGAGGGCGAGGCGGAGCTGGCGTGGCTGGAGCGTTCGGCAGAGCGCATCGCGGGGCGCGATTACGCGATGACGCGTCAGGCTATCCGTCGGTCGGTCGACTTCAAAGCACGTATCGTCGCCGCCGACGAGCGCGAGCAGGGTCTGCGGGAGTCGCTCAACTACGGACACACGTTCGGACACGCACTGGAAAACGTCGCAGGGTATGGCGTGGTGCCGCACGGCCTGGCGGTGGCCGAAGGGATCCGTTTCGCAGCGCGGCTCGCCGTCGACGCCGTCGGCGCCTCGGCGGACTTCGCCCGTCGGCAGGTGCGGCTTCTTGACGAGCTCGGGATATCCCGCGTCGGAGGTTCGTTCAGCAGCCGCGAATTGCGCCACGCGATGTCATCTGACAAGAAGGCGCGCGGGGGCTCGCCGCGGTTCGTGCTCGCAGAAGCTCCCGGAACGTGGCGCGTGCTCGAGGTGCCCGAAGACGTGCTCGCGCGGCACGTCGATGAGTTCGCCGCCGAACTGGCTTCACGGATGTCGACCGGGAAGGGGACACCATGACCCGAGTTCTCGTGCTCAGTGGACCGAATCTGAACCTGCTCGGCACGCGCGAACCCGCCACCTACGGGACAGCCACGCTGGGCGACATCGAGCGGCTCGTGCGCGACCGCGCCAACGAGCTTGGTGTTGAGGCTGAGTTCGTGCAGTCGAACCACGAGGGTTCTCTCGTGGATGCGGTGCAGGCGGCCGACGGCGCCTACGACGCCGTCGTGCTCAATCCGGGCGCGCTCACCCACTACTCGTACGCTCTGCGTGATGCGGTCGCCGCGATCGCGGTCCCGGTCATTGAGGTCCACCTCAGCAACATAGCGGCGCGCGAACCCTTCCGACGGGAGAGCGTCATCGCTCCCGCATGCGTGGGGCAGATCGCCGGGTTTGGTCCCGACTCATACGTGCTCGGTCTCGAGGCCGCGATGCGGGTGCTCTCCGGGTCGGGCGAGCGCGGGACCGCGCCTGCGGACGACAAGGCGGGGAGTGCCCGGTCGTGAATCCCGAGGGCCGACTTGCCGCGATTCGCGCGACGATCGCCTCCGAGGGTGCCGACGCCCTGGTCGTGGGTATGCCCGCCAGCGTCACGTACCTGACCGGTTTCGAGAGCGTGTTCGATGACGAGTGGTCTTCGGTATGCGTCGTCACGCAAGGTGCTGCCAGCGTGTTTGTCGATTCGCGCTACGTCGAGGCCGCTACTGCGGCGGCCGTCGACGGACCGTGGGCGGTAGCGGGTCCGGAAACGGACGTCTGGGCGAGCGCCCTAGGCTGGCTCGATCGCGAGAACGTCGCCTCGTTTGCGGTGGAATCATCGGTTCCGCACGCGCGGTTCGCGAAGGTCGCCGCTGATCGTGGCGAAAGGGTCAGCGCAGCTGATGGCTGGGTGGAACGGGCGAGGGTGGTCAAAGAGCCCGAGGAGATCGAGCGGATCGCCAATGCCGCCGCCCTTGCCGACGAGGCGTTCGACCACATCCTCGGCATCCTTCGCCCGGGACTGACCGAAGTCGAAGTCGCGCTCGAGCTTGAGATGTACATGCGACGCCATGGCTCCGAAGGCCTTGCGTTCCCATCCATCGTGGCGAGCGGTCCGAACAGCTCGCGCCCGCACGCGCGCGTGGGTGGGCGGACCCTCGCGGCTGGCGACCTGCTCGTACTCGACTTCGGCGCGAAGGTCGGAGGGTACTGTTCCGACATGACCCGCACGGTGGTGATCGGCACGATAGATGACGAGCGCCGAGCGGTGTACGAGACGGTTCTCGCCGCGAATGAGGCCGGGCTGGGCGCTGTTCGCGCGGGCCGGACCGGCACGGAGATCGATGGTGAGGCGCGCCGGGTCATCGAGCGTGCGGGGTTCGGCGAGAACTTCGGGCACGGTCTCGGGCACGGCGTCGGGCTTGAAGTCCACGAGGCTCCCAACCTTGGCCCCCGTGGTTCGCAGCCGGTGCCTGCGGGCGCTGTCGTCACCATCGAGCCCGGCGTGTACGTGCCGGGATTGGGCGGTGTTAGAATCGAGGACTTGGTGGTGGTCGGCGAGGACGGAGCACGCGTCCTGAGCCGCTCCCCGAAGCATCTGATCGAGATCGCGTAGCGCTGAGCTGCGTGCGCGTGGGGCCGAGAGGCCGCTCGCGCCGCGGAAAGGATACCGAGAATGCCCGTCACAACAGCGAACTTCAAGAACGGCATGTGCATCGTCCACGACGGCAAGCGCTGGATCATCCTGGAGTTCCAACATGTGAAGCCCGGAAAGGGCGGCGCGTTCGTGCGAACCAAGCTCAAGGAGCTGTCGAGCGGCCGCGTCGTGGACTACACGTTCCGCGCCGGCGAGAAGTTCGACGACGTGCGTATCGAGACGAAGCGCATGCAGTACCTCTACCACGACGGGGCCACGTACCACTTCATGGACACCTCCAGCTACGAACAGGTCGAGCTCGAAGAGGGTTTTGTGGGCGACGCGGCCAAGTGGCTCAAGGAGAACGACGAGGTCGAGATGATGACCGCCGACGGCGAGTACCTGGGCGTCGAACCTCCGATGTTCGTTGAATTGGGCGTCGTTGAGACCGAGCCTGGATTCAAGGGCGACACCGTTCAGGGCGGCACGAAGGCTGCGACGCTGGAGACGGGTGCCGTCGTACAGGTCCCGATGTTCGTCGAGACCGGCGACACGCTCAAGATCGACACGCGCGACGGCAGGTACGTCACGCGCGTCTGACGCGCGATCGGCGTCGTCACACGGGCAGCCGAGATGCGTCCGACGTTAGCGCTGTTCCTCGGCGAAGCGTCGTCTATACTGTATCGACCCCGGGCGCCTCATGCACCCGGCGGTGACGTACCCGCTCAAGGGGTAAGCGATGCGACCAGTTCACATAACCGATACGACGCTGCGCGACGCTCACCAGTCGCTGTGGGCCACGCGGATGCAGATCGGCGACATGCTGCCGATCCTGCCCAAGATGGACTCTGTCGGCTACTGGTCGCTCGAGGTGTGGGGCGGAGCGACGTTCGACGCCGCGTTGAGATTCCTCGACGAGAATCCCTGGGAGAGACTGCGCGTCATCAAGAAGCATTGTCCGCGCACGCCTCTGCAGATGCTGCTCCGCGGCCAGAACCTCGTGGGCTACCGGCACTACAGCGACGAGATCGTTCGGCGCTTCGTTCACGCCGCCAAGCGCAACGGCATCGACGTCTTCCGCGTCTTTGACGCGCTGAACGACATACGAAACGTCCAGGTCTCGGCCGAGGCCGTCAGGGAATGCGGCGGTCACTTCGAGGGCGCCATCTCCTACACCGTGAGCCCGGTCCACACGCTGGACACCTTCATCGAGTACGGCATTCAGCTAAAGGAGCTCGGCGCCGACACGATCTGCATCAAGGACATGGCGGGGATGCTCACTCCGTTCCGCACCGAGAAGATGGTTCGCGCCCTCAAGGAGAACATCGGGCTCCCGGTGCACGTCCACTGCCACTACATCGGTGGCATGGCGCCGATGAACTACGTCAAGGCTGCGGAGGCCGGCGCCGATATCGTCGACACCGCCGTCGTGGCTCTCGCCTTCGGCAATAGCCAGCCCGCTGTCGAGACGATCGTCGCGGCCCTCAAGGAGTCTCCATACGACACCGGCATCGATCTCGACCTGCTCTTCGAGATTGCCGAGTACTGGGAAGACGTCCGCGAGAAAGAAGAAGCTCAAGCGAGGCGTCACGAGCCTGCTTTCGATGGAGGTCTTCTCGCCATCAGGTCCCGGGCGGCATGATGAGCAACCTCGTCAGCCAGCTCGAGATCCAGAAGGCGAGCGAGCGCCTACCAGACGTTCTCGCCGAGATACCGAAGGTGCGCGCGGAGGTCGGATTCCCGCCGCTGGTCACGCCGTTGTCGCAGATCGTCGGTACGCAGGCGGTCATTAACGTC
The DNA here is from genome assembly GCA_963725795.1 of uncultured Actinomycetes bacterium. Taxonomy (GTDB): domain Bacteria; phylum Actinomycetota; class Coriobacteriia; order Anaerosomatales; family CAVRZR01; genus CAVRZR01. The sequence goes on from CAVRZR010000004.1 coordinate 87,588, forward strand.
TTGACCGGGAAACGGTGGGCGGTCATCCCGCAAGAGATGAAGGACTACGTCAAGGGCCTGTATGGCAAGGCGCCGGGTCCGATGGACCAGGATATCGTCACGCGAGTCCTTGCCGGAGACGAGCCGCTGGCGCCGGACGTTAGGCCCGGCTCGCTCGTCACGACGAAGTACGACGAGGTCGCCGAAGAGATCGGCGACCTTGCAAAGAGCGAGGAAGACGTACTCATGTACGCGCTGTTCCCGAACGAGGCGCGGCAGTACTTGACGCAGCATCAGGAAGGCGCGGAGTCGGCGGTCTTCATGGTCGCCGAGGAGCTGAAAGCGGTGAAGGAGGACGAGTACGTGGACGTGAACCAGATCCGCGAGCTCATCAAGGTCGTAGAGATGTCGGATATCGCCGAGGTCGTGGTCGAGGAGGCCGGAAGCAAGATCAGCGTTCGCAAGACCTGCATCGAGCAAGTCCCGGTCGCGAGCGCATCCGCTGCGCCGGCTGGGGCGTCCGGCGCACCCACGGCTGCGCAGGCAGCTGCGCCGATAGTGGAGTCCACCGAGCGTCCTGCGACGTGGCGCACGGTCATCGCGCCCATGGTCGGGACGTTCTACGAAGCGGCGTCGCCCGGGGCGGACCCGTTCGTGAGGGTGGGTGACTCGGTATCCGAGGGTCAGACGCTGTGCATTCTCGAGGCGATGAAGCTCATGAACGAGATAGTCGCCGAGGAAGCGGGCATCATCCGCGAGGTGGGTGTCGGTAACGCCGCAGCCGTGGAGTACGGCACCGTGCTCTTCTACTACGAGCCACTGTAAGAGGGCGGGGTATGTTCGATCGGATCCTGATCGCCAACCGCGGCGAAGTCGCGCTGCGGATCATACGCGCGTGCAAGGAAATGGGCGTCGAGACCGTCGCGGTCTATTCCGACATCGATCGCGACTGTCTGCATGCGCGCATGGCCGATCGCGCGATCTGCATCGGCCCTGCGCCTTCGGCCCAGAGCTACCTGAACATGCCCAACATCATCTCGGCGGCGCTGCTGAGCGGAGCCCAGGCCATACACCCCGGCTATGGATTCCTCGCTGAGAATGCCGCCTTCGCGCGGGCAGTCGCGGATTCGGGCCTGACGTTCGTCGGGCCGAGTCCGGAGGCGATCGAACGCATGGGCGACAAGGCGGTCGCGCGCGAGACGATGGCGGGCGCGGGAGTCCCCGTCGTTCCGGGTTCCGCCGGCCCTGTCGATACGGTCGAGGAAGCCGAGCGCTTTGCCGCCGAGGTCGGCTACCCGGTGCTCATCAAGGCCGCTGCGGGCGGGGGCGGCAAGGGGATGCGCGTCGCGGAGAGCGAGGACGCGCTCGCGGCGAACTTCCAGGCTGCGAAGACTGAGGCTGCCGCCGCCTTCGGCAATGACGTCGTCTACATCGAGAAGTACCTGTCGCGTCCGAGGCACGTCGAGATGCAGGTCCTCGCCGACACCCACGGCAACGCGGTTCACCTCTTCGAACGCGACTGTTCGATCCAGCGCCGGCATCAGAAGCTCATCGAAGAGGCGCCGTCACCCGCGCTCACACCCGAGACACGCGAGCGCATGGGCGAAGCGGCCCTGCTGGCGGTACGCGCGGTTGACTACGTCAACGCGGGCACGGTCGAATTCCTGCTCGACACCGACGGCCGCTTCTACTTCATGGAGATGAACACTCGGGTCCAGGTCGAGCACCCGGTCACCGAGCAGGTAACCGGCGTCGACATCATCAAGGAGCAGATCCGCATCGCGGCCGGTCTCGAGATGAAGCACAAGACGCAGGACGCGATCGAGCTCAGGGGCCACGCCATCGAGTTCCGGATCAATGCCGAGGACCCCGCGCACGGATTCCGCCCGCACCCCGGGCTCGTGGAGGTCTTCAACCCTCCGGGCGGGTTCGGGGTTCGCGTCGATAGCCATCTGTACTCGGGCTATCGCGTGCCGCCTACGTACGATTCACTCCTCGGCAAGCTCATAGTGTGGGGAGAGACGCGCAAGGAGGCCATCAACCGCGGGCGTCGCGCGCTCGACGAGTTCATCGTGACAGGCATCCCTACCACGATCGCGTTCCATCAAGCGGTCATCGAGACGCCCGCCTTCAGAGATGGGGATGTCTATACTGACTTCGTCGAACGTCACATGTCGGACTGGATCGGCTGATCGGAGCCTGGGGATGTCTGAGGAGATCAAACTCGAAGGCCTCGGCCTTGCACCCGGTGTGATCGACACGATCGTCACCCTGGCGGCCGAAGCTGTGGATGGCGTCGCCGGTGTCGGTGCCTCGGGGCTCGCCGGCCTCGTTCAGAAGGGCGTCTCCAAAGGTGCGAGCAAGGGGATCGAAGTCGCAGCGACGGACGATGGCTCCATGTGTCTGACGGTTCACATTCATGTCGTCTATGGTCAGCAGCTGCTCGAGGTCGGTCGCAATGTCCAAGCGGCGGTCTCCGACGCGATCGCGAGTCAGGTGGGCATCCCTCTCTCGTCGGTCGACGTCTGCATCGACGGCATCACGTTCGAGAAGTAGCGACGCATCAGGCATGCTCGAGCGCAGCAGAGCGAGACGACAGACACTCCAAATCCTCTATCAGCGCGAGGTGACCGGACAATCCGCGTCGCGCATCCTGGCGGAGAGCTCTTTCGTGGAGGACGAATTCGGCCCCGACGAGCCAAGCGAGTTCTGCCGCCTACTGGCCACGGGCACGGAAGAGCACCTGGAAGAGATCGATGGCCGCATCGGCCAGGTGTCCGAGCACTGGGTCGTTTCCCGAATGCCTCTCGTCGACCGGAACATCCTGCGGGTGGCGGTGTTCGAACTCCTCTACCTCGACGACGTCCCTGCATCGGTGACGATCAACGAGGCTGTGGAGCTCGCCAAGGCATACGGCGGCGAGGACTCGTCCAAGTTCGTCAACGGAGTCCTCGGACGAATCGCCGACCAGCAGACGATCACACACGACGTGCCATCCAATCCCACGGAGCAGACACATGGCTGATGCCGACTACACCTTCGCGCAGGCTCGTGCGCGCTTGGACGACATCGTTTCCCAGGTTCGCAAGAAGGACACCTCGCTCGAGAAGAGCCTCGACCTGCTCGAGGAGGGTGTTCGGCTCGCGAACGCCTGCACCGAGCAGATCGATCAGTCCGAGTGGCGGGCAGCCGCCGCGGATCCGAGCGCGGAGGCGATGGATGCCGCCGCGCCGGATGAACGGCCCGCAGTCTCGGAGCTCGAGGTGGCGAATGCCGGGGCCGATGACTCGGCGACCCCATCAAACGAAGACGGTGCTCCTGACCCCGAGGCCGTCTCCGAGGATGCCGAGTAGGCCCGCTCGTCCGGTCGGAGGCCGGTCGGGGCAGTAACGCGCCAATGACGTGCCGGAACGCGTGATTGTTGCCTGTCCGGGGACGTACTACAGTCTTGGCATGGGATGTGGTGCGTGTCTGGCGCCTCACGACCCGCGAGCACCTGGAGATGACCGCCTAAGTGGCCGACGAGCGCATTCTCGACCGCATAACATGTCCCGCCGATCTCAGGCCGCTCACCGCCGCCGAGCTGAAGGTTCTCTCGGCGGAGATCCGCGAAGAGCTCGTCAACACCGTCTCCGAGACGGGCGGACATCTCGCGCCCAACCTCGGCGTCGTCGAGCTCACGATCGGTATCCATCGCGCGCTCGACTGCCCGCGCGACAAGATCATCTTCGACGTCGGACATCAGTCATACGTGCACAAACTCCTGACCGGCCGTCTCGACCGCTTCGCCACGTTGAGGCAGTACGGGGGCGTATGCGGTTTCCCGAAGAGGTCGGAATCATCCTGCGACGTGTTCGACACCGGGCACGCGTCGAATTCACTGTCGGTGGCGCTCGGTTTGGCCGAGGCTCGAGACCGGCTCGGCGGCACCGAGACCGTGCTGGCGGTGATCGGCGACGGATCTCTTACCGGCGGGATGGCGTTCGAGGCGCTGAACCAGATCGGCCATCTGGGCTCCAAGCTGGTGATCGTCCTCAACGACAACGAGATGTCCATCGCTCCCAATGTCGGCGGACTCGCGCACTACCTCGCACGCGTACGGCTGGATCCCCGCTACACGCGGCTTCGCGACGACGTCGAATCGCGTCTAGCCCGCACGAAGCTCGGCGCCGTCATGGTCGGTGCCGGTGAGGCGGTCAAGGAGTCGGTCAAGCAGCTGCTCGTGCCGGGCATGCTGTTCGAGGAGCTCGGGCTCAAGTACATCGGACCCATCGACGGGCACGACATCGAGGCGGTCCAGTCGTCGGTCACCTGGGCGGCGCACGCCGACGGCCCGGTCATCATTCATGCGGTGACGCGCAAGGGCGCGGGCTACATCCACGCCGAGAACGAGCCGGAGTCGTTCCACGGGATCAGCCCGTTCTCGATCGAGACCGGCCGAGTGAACGGGTCGGGTGGCGCGCCCTCTTACACCTCGGTCTTCAGCGAGTCACTCATCGCCGAGGCGGAAGCCGACGAACGCATCGTCGCTATCACGGCCGCCATGCCCTCGGGCACCGGCCTGGACGCTTTCGCCGACCGGTTCCCGGAGCGCTTCTACGACGTGGGGATAGCCGAACAGCACGCGGTCGGGCTTGCGGCCGGTCTCGCACTGGGCGGGCTCAAGCCGGTCGTGGCGATCTACTCGACGTTCCTCCAGCGCAGCTACGACCAGCTGATCATGGACATCGCCCTTCAGGACTTGCCGGTCGTGTTCTGCCTCGATCGCGCGGGGCTCGTCGGCGAGGACGGGCCGACCCACCACGGCGTGTTCGATCTCTCCTACCTGCGCTCGATCCCGAACATGATGGTGATCGCCCCAGCTGACGAGGCGGAACTCGTGAATGCCCTGCACACCGCGCTCGCCGCCGACAAGCCGATGGCGATACGGTACCCCCGCGGAGCCGGGGTGGGCATCCCGCTTCCCGAACCGCCGATCACCTACGAGCCAGGACACGGCGAGGTGAGGAGCGAAGGCAGCGATGTAGGGTTGCTCGCGGTGGGGAGGATGGTGCCCGTCGCCGAGAAGGCCGCGGTGCTGCTGGCAGCCGAGGGCGTTTCGGCGGGCGTGATCAACATGCGGTGGGTGAAGCCGCTGGACCGTGAGCTCCTGGCTGACTCCGCCACGAGGTATCCGCTGCTTGTGACGCTGGAGGAGAACACGCAAGCGGGCGGATTCGGGTCGGCCGTCTGCGAATCACTTGCCGATCTCGAACTCGAAGTGCCCGTCCTTCGGCTGGCTGTGCCCGATTGCTTCGTCACCCACGGCGCGATGGCGAGGCTGTTGAGCGACATCGGACTCACGCCCGAAGGTGTACGCGATGCGATTCTCACCAGACTGCGCGACCTGTCCGATCAGCCCGTTCCCGCGCCCGCAAGGCCCGAGGCCCATGAGCCGGCAACGAGCAGACCTCCTCTTAGTTGAGAGGGGCTACTTCGCCTCGAGAGAACAGGCGCGCGCGGCGATCCTCGCCGGCGAGGTGAAGGTCGGCGACAGACGGATCGAAAAGGCCGGGCAGCTGGTCGAGCAGGACGCACCGCTTGAGGTGGCTGCACGTCGCCGATTCGTGTCGCGGGGTGGGGACAAGCTCCTCGGCGCGCTCGAGACATTCGGGATAGATGTCGACGGCGTGCGCGCGGTCGATGTTGGCGCGTCGACCGGTGGCTTCACCGACTGCCTGCTCCAGCGAGGCGCTGCCAGCGTGCTCGCGATCGACGTCGGATACGGTCAGCTCGCTTGGTCACTCAGAATCGATCCTCGCGTCACCGTGATGGAGCGCACCAACATCCGAAACGTCCAAGCGCAGTCCGTGGGGGCGCCTTTCGATCTTGCCGTCGCGGACGTCTCCTTCATCAGTCTCGGCCTCATCCTGCCCGTTCTTGCTTCGCTGATCGGTCCGTCCGGCGACATCCTGGTTCTGGTCAAACCCCAGTTCGAGGCTGGTAAGGGCCGTGTGGGAAAACGAGGCGTGGTGCGCGACCCGGAGGTGCATCGGCAGGTGCTGGAGTCTGTGGTTGGAGCCGTCGCGGACGCCGGACTGGTGCCGCGCGGCGCCGCGTGGTCGCCCATCAAGGGGCCCGAGGGTAACATTGAGTTCTGGGTCTGGGCCTCCAGCGCGGGTGCTCCGGCCGAACTCGACGTGGAGGCGATCGTTGCCGAAGCGCATGCGAGGCTTGGAGGATAGGTGCGCGTACTGATCGTTCCGAACACTGCGAACCAAGGCGCGCTCGCCGCGGCGGTGGAGCTGTCCGCATGGCTGTCGGGTCAGGGTCTCGGACCTGCTCTCGTGGCGGATGACGCGCGCGCGGCCGGGCTCGAGAGCTTCGGCGTCTCTCCATCCGACCTGGGCGAGCCGGCCTTGGTCGTGGCACTCGGCGGTGACGGGACGATCCTGAAGGCAGTGCACATCCTAGGCGAGATCGAGGCGCCGATCCTGGGCGTCAACTTCGGGCGGCTCGGCTTCCTGTCGGGGGCGAGAGTCGAGCATATGCGCGAAGCGATCGAAAGCGCTCTTGCATCGGAGGCACGCGTCGAAAGGCGCGTCACCCTCTCGGTCGAAGTCGTCATGGACGGCCGCACGGTGGGCCGCTATCGAGCGCTCAACGAGGTCTACTTCGGCAGAGGTCCGTCGGGTCGGGTCGTTACCCTTGACGTTGCCGTGGATGGCCGGCACATGATGCAATTCAACGGCGACGGCGTCGTGATAGCTACGCCCACGGGATCGACCGCCTACGCGCTGTCTGCGGGAGGCCCGATCCTCGCGCCCGACGTGAACGCACTCGTTGTCGCACCGGTAGCCCCGCACAAGCTCGCCGTGCGCCCGCTGGTTGTCGGCCCGTCGGCCGTGGTCGAGGTGTCGCTACCGGATCCCGTGCGCGCCGATGCGTGCATCTCGGTCGACGGCGATTCGGTACCGTGTCGCCAGAGCGTGGATCGGATCGTGGTGACGCAAGGAGCGAACGACGTGATGCTGATCAGGCACGAGGGGCGCGCCTTCCTCGATGTTGCCGCCGAGGAGTTCTTCGGCCTCTGATGCTGGAAGAACTCCGTGTCCGCGATCTCGCGCTCATCGACGACGTCTGTCTCGCCTTCGCGCCGGGAATGACCGTCCTCACCGGTGAGACGGGGGCCGGCAAGACGGCACTCGTCGAAGCGCTCAAGCTGCTGGTCGGGGAGCGCGCAGACTCGATGATGGTGCGTTCGGGCTCGGCCGAGGCGATCGTGGAGGGCCGATTCCTCGTTGACGGCACCGAGCTCGTCGCCCGGCGTCGGGTGGGAGCCGACGGGCGGTCGCGCTGCACGATCGACGATGAGATGGCGACCGTCTCAGCGCTCGCCGCCCGGCTGGGGCCCCTCGTCGACCTGCACGGGCAGCATGATCATCAGGCGCTACTCTCTCCAGCCACGCACGTCGACTATCTCGACCGGCACGCTGGAAGCGATATCGCCGAAGCCCGACACGCCTACTCGCAGGCATACGAGCGCTATTCGGACGCGGTCCGGATGCGAGACGAGCATCTCGCGGCGATGGCGGACGCGGAACGCCAGGCGGATTATCTCGGTTTCGTCGTGTCGGAGATCGCGAGGGCAGCCATCCATGTCGGCGAAGATGAGGAGCTCGAGACGCGGCTCCCCGGCCTGCGCCACGCCGACCGGCTGATCGCTGCGGTCTCGCAGGCGGTCTCAGCGCTTCGCGAGGACGGCGGTGCGTCCGATTCCGTGGCTGTGTCGGTGACGTTCCTGGGCAAGGTGGTAGACCTCGATCCGACGCTCGATGCCGTTGCCGCACGGCTGGCTGACGTAGAGACCGAACTCGTCGAGGTCTCTGGCGCGCTGCGGCAGTACGGCGAGTCGCTCGAACACGATCCGGCCATGCTTGACGAAGTCGAGGCGCGCCTTGCGACGCTGACTTCGCTCAAGAAGAAGTACGGACCCACTCTCGCCGATGTCGCGCGCACGCACGACGAGGCTGCGGAGCGACTCGCGGTGCTGGAGGCTGGCGAAGAGGGCCTCGAGCTCGCGGAGCGGGCTGCGGCCGAGGCCGAGGCGGTACTGCGGTCCGCGGCCTCCGTCCTCGAGCAACTGCGGCAGGAGTCCGTTCCCGCCTTCGTCGACGCGCTGACCGCTGCCAGCGCCGAGCTGGCCATGTCCTCGGCGCGCTTCGAGGTAGCGTTCTCACAACTGCCCTTCGATTCGTGGACCGCCGCCGGGCCGCACAAGGTCGAGTTCTTGTTCGCGCCTTCTGCAGCCGAACCCGCGCGACCGCTCGCCCGTATCGCGTCGGGTGGCGAGATCTCGCGCGTCATGCTTGCGCTGAAGAGCGTGCTGGGCGATGCCGATGACGTGCCGATCCTCGTGTTCGACGAGATCGACTCCGGTATCGGCGGCGCCACGGCCCACGCCGTCGGTCGTCGGCTGGCGGCGCTGGCGCGTGACCGCCAGGTCATTGTCGTGACACACCTCGCTCAAGTCGCGGTCTTTGCCCAGCGACAGCTTGTGGTCACGCGCACCGCCGAGGACGGCAGAGCCTCGACGCGCGTGGATGCCGTCGAGGGCGACGATCGCGTCTCCGAGATCGCGAGGATGCTCTCGGGCAGCGACTCTGATGCAAGCTTTGCACATGCGGAACAGCTGCTCCGGCAAGCGCGCGACTAGGGTTCCTCGGCGGGGCTGACTCCCCAGAACCTGCACAGCCGTGTGCTACGATAGCCGCTTGCCGGACGCCCTTTACGCCGAACGTGTCGGGAGTTTCGATGCGCCATCAGGGTGTCGCCAAGCTCGATAGGCGGACCAAGGACCTCGTCAAGCGCCTCAATCCGGACGACGTCGCGATCATCGATCATCTCGACATGGATCGCGTCAGCGCCGAATCGCTCGTTTCGACAGGCGTCGAAGTCGTCGTCAACGCGTCTCCTTCGATCTCCGGGGTCTACCCGAATCTGGGGCCGCTCATTCTGGCTCGCGGCGGCGTGACCGTGCTCGATGACGTGGGCCCGGGCATCTTCGACATGGTGCGCGAAGGCGACCGGATCGAGGTCGTCGGCGACGACGTGATACGGCAGGGCGAGATCGTCGCGAGCGGGACGCGGTTGACTGTCCAGGGGATCGAGGCGGCGATGGAGGGGGCGAAGGCCGGCCTCTCGACGCAACTCGACATGTTCGCCCGCAACACCATCGAGTACCTCGAGCAGGACCGTCAGCTGCTGACCGATCCGACGTGGGTGCCGGAGACTCGGGTGCGAATGAGTGGACGGCACGTTCTCGTCGTCGTACGGGGCTACGATTTCAAAGAAGACCTCAACGCGCTCCGTCCTTTCATCCGCGAGATGAAGCCCGTGCTCGTCGGCGTAGATGGAGGCGCGGACGCGATCGTGGAGGCCGGTTTCAAGCCCGACCTCATTGTCGGCGACATGGACTCGGTGTCCGATGATGTGCTCCGTTCGGGTGCCGAGTTGATCGTTCACGCATATGCCGACGGCCGCTGCCCGGGAATGGCCCGCCTCTCGGCGCTCGGTCTGGATGGGACCCCGTGGCCGTTGAGTGCCACGAGCGAGGACCTGGCCTTGCTGCTCGCCTATGAGGCCGGCGCCGATCTCATAGTGGCCGTCGGAACGCACGCGAACCTGCTCGAGTATCTCGACAAGGGTCGAAAGGGCATGGCGTCCTCGTTCCTGGTGCGACTGAAGGTCGGGCCCAGACTGGTCGACGCCAAGGGCGTGAACAAGCTCTACCGTACTTCCATGGGGCCGACCGACCTGGTGCTGCTGGTGGGCGCAGCGCTCGTGGCCGTTTCCGCGATCGTCTTCATCTCGCCGCTGGTGCGCTCGATGATGGGCCTCATCCTTCTGCGGATGCGGACATGGATCGGCGTGTGAGCGTGACATCCCGCATACTGGACGTCTGAACGCCGAGGAGCCCTGTAGATGTACAACCTTCGCTACCACATAGCGTCTCTCGTCGCCGTGTTCCTGGCCCTCTCGGTCGGTCTCGTGCTCGGGAGCATCGTCGTGGAACGCGGCACGATCGACCGGCAGCAGGAGGCGCTCATCAAGAGCTTGCAGACCGATTTCCTGAGAACCAACCGGGAGAACAGGGAACTGTCGAACAGAGTAGAAGAATCGGAGGAGTTCGCGTCTGCTCTGATCCCCCACGTGGTTGGCGGTGTGCTCGAGGGCAAGCAGGTCGTGATCGTGACGAATTCCGGACGTACCGACGGGTTGTCCTCGGCGATGAACGCGATCGAGCAGGCCGGCGGCACCCCGGCGGTGGTCACGCTGAACGCGCCGGGACTCTCGCTCGACAACGAGGACACCGCGGCTGCCATGCGGGCGACACTGCACACGTCGGCCAGTGGCGACCAGCTCGCCCGAAGCGTGGCGGCGTCTCTATCCACCGAATGGGCGCGGGCAGGTGAGCGGCCAGTGACCAAGGCACTCGTCGACGCCCAGGCCATGCAGCTGGAGGACTTCGGCGAACTGCAACGAGCCGACGCGGTCGTCATCATGGCCGCATTCGACGGCGAGCCCGATCCGATAGCGGCGGATGTGGCCGAGGCGCTGCGCGAACGGGGAGTGCGCACCGTCGGCGCGCAGGCACGGACGGCCCCAACAGGCGTAGCGGGCGCGCTGGCCGCGGCAGGATTCGGCGCGGTCAACGACCTGGGAACGGCACGAGGTGAGTACTCACTGTCGGTGCTGCTTGGAGGCCTCGCCGAGGGTTACTACGGCACCGGGCCTGCGACGGACGGTCCCTTTCCGCCCATCCCTGAGGGCGGCACATCGCAGTAAGTGTCGCCGACGAACGCTCCACACGCCGCGGGGCACTCCTCCTCCGACTATCGCCCAAGTCAGTAAGCCCTCAGTCCAGCCCTTTCCAGCAGCGCCTTTCCTAAAGGTGGCACGGTGAATGGCCGAAGCAATGAGGGTATACTTAATCGCCATCGCTTGCGGATCATGGCCCAACCAGGGGGGATGGCCGTGCGGGTGAGTCATGCGTCATATGGACGAACCTCGCACCGTAGGGGCGCGGATGCGGGCTTCACGCTGGCCGAACTACTGTTCGCCATTGTGATCATGGTGGTTGCGACGTTTGCGGTTCTCGGTGCGCTTTCCTCGGCGGCTACAAACAGCCTGACTCTGTCGCGCAAAGCGAAGGCGACTGAGATTGCGAATGAGCGCATCGAGCAGGCGCGCAACATGCCATATAGGGCTATTGGCGTTCACTTCAGCGACGGATCACAGGGCGAGCCGCCGGGCGCAATACTGACACCCGAGGAAGTAGATGGGTATCTGGTCGAGACGGCCGTAGATTGGCGCCCTGTCCCTGGGAGCGGGAACACTTCTACGACAGCGGAGTACAAGCGGATTGTCGTCACAGGTGACGTCGCCGGGGACGTGGCCCTCGCACGCGACCTCGATGACCTTGGCGACCACGATTTGGGCGACTAACGACCTTGTGCCAGGGGACGTTGAAATAGAGGTGCTAGAGAGCACCTTTCCATTCAACCCGATTCATTCGGCTGCGGTCACGCTTGTCGATGCTGCCGGCGTGACTCACGCGAAGACTACTGCTGCCAACGGCAAGGTGCTCTTCGGCTACGTACCACAGGGCAGCATCAACTACTCGATATCCCGCACCGACTATGTCTTCGACACGAGCACGTATGGATACGGCAGTTGGACGGTTGCACCGGACCAAACGAATCACTTGACCATACGCGGGCACATTGCCGCCTCCGCGCTAGTCACAGTTCGTTCTACCGATACCACGCCGATAGCCGCCGCGTCTGTGGAGGTCGACGGCGACAAGTCTCCGCCTAGGTTCTTCCAGACTGCCTCAGACGGAACAGTGGAGTTCGATGGACTGCTAATCGATCGATACGTGCTGACGACGACCGCCACGGGTTATCAGACGACACAGACGATCTTCGTCATCGACGAGACGAACTATGAGGATCGTCCTACTGTGCTGCCCGATGTGGTGATGAGCCCATGACGCGCGGATCTCGTTTCGAGACTGGGTCCAATGTCACGTGGCGATGCCGGAATCTCAGTTGCAGAGCTTCTCGTCGTATTGAGCATCCTTGGGTTTGTCATCACCACCATGTTCTTGGTTGCGAATTCGGCTTCGAAGATGTCCGATTCGACGCAAGCGCTGTCCCAAGCCCGCGAGAAGGCGATGAGGGCGTTGGATATGATCAGCCGGGAGTGGCGTGAAGCACAGTCCATACAGACCACAGACAACGAGTGGGTCGCGGTCGAGGTAGCACAACCCCGGAGATGCTCTTTTTACGTTGACAAAGGACATGACCAAGATGTCGAGCGCGTGACCTATTTCATTGAAGATGGCGCCCTATATCGGAGCTATGCTGAGCCGGACAGTGATGGCTTTGCGCCGGACGGTCCCAAGGAACTCGTCTTGGATCAAATCGACCCGGAGTGGAGCGACGCCATGTTCACGTATTCGACCGAAGCGACTCAGGCGGCGGTTCTCGCCGACCCACAGAACCACCTCACGGACATTGACGCGGTGCGGGTGGAAGTCGGGAATGTCGCGACCGTGGGCACCAGGCCCCGTTCCGCGAGAATCTCGACGTTCATCAAGCTGCGGTCGATGAACGATCCCCTCACGTACTAGTGCTCGTCTATGCAGATTGGACCAGCGATGAGTTCACCAGTGAGCGTCTTGAAGAGGGTTCGTGCCGCGGCACGAGTTGGTCGGCAAGACGACGATGGATTCGCCCTGGGAATCGTCGTAGCGATGTCAGCGATCATGTTTGTCTTGGTGACCGGGTTGATGACGGTAATGATGTTTCAGGCGATGCAAGTGAGCCGCTCGGTCAGCCGGACTGACGCCGTGCACGTGGCGGACGCCGGAATCAGCGCGTACCTCTACAACCTGCAGCGGAGTGCGAACCCGAAGGACGTATGCACTCAACCACGGATCGCTTGTTGGTCCGGTGATGTCGGAGAGCGATCCCGAATGGACCGTGACTGCACGAGTACTAGGCAATGTGGTCCAGTTCAGCTCAGTGGCCACCGTGCCCGGCAACCCTGATCCGGTTTCGCGCACGGTGATAGCCAGAGTCAAGTTGCCCACGCCCGCCGAGCCCAAGTACACACTCTTGGCCGGCGGCGACGTGCTTGTCACACCGGGGATGACCGTCATCGGGGACGTGACGGCCAAGAAGCATGCGGCGGCCAATGCCGCATACCTGAAGCTGGGTGGCAGAATCGAGGGACAGGGCGTATCCTACGGCGCCATCTGGTACCCCCTCCCGGCTAACTCCACCATAGCCACCGCTACTGAGGGACTGACCGCGAACTACGCCGTCGGGAATCCGGTGTCGGACGTCCTTGCAAGGAACGTTGAGATGAGGGCGAGTCTGGAGGCTACGGCGCGAGCACTCGACACGTACTTTCCACGGGTGGGTCAAGCTGGAATAGGGAAAGGGTACTGGATTGACCTGAACGGGAACACCGCCACGGTCTGGGCGATTGGCGGCGAGCTCTGGGACGGTATCTCGACCACTCCGATTGGCGGGAACTTCACAGCCGACCTCGGCCCTAACGGTAGGCGGATTCTGGACACGTTCACGATCTCGCCAACCCTGTAACGTGTTCTACTTCTTCGGCGCCGACGTGTATGTGAGCGGGACGTACTCCTCTTCTCTGACCATCGCAGGGAGCGGGCGAGGACATCTACGTGTACGGAAACCTCACGCCAACACGACCTGACGTCGTCCTCGGTCTGGTGGCGAGGAGGGACGTGACAGTGCCGAGCTTCAACAACATTCCGGATCCCATGGTGGTCTATGCCGCCATTCACGCTGGTGAGACTGGCTTGGAAGTCTCTGATGGCTTCGTGGCCACGGAACCATTTCACCCTTTACGGATGCGTCGCGTCTGGAGCCGCAATGAGCTCGGCAGGCGGAACGAACTACATCTGCCGGTACAACGAAGGCATGACCAGCTTCCTTGGCGGTTTCAGGAACGTACTCATAGACTTTGACGAGAGACTACTCGACCAGGTGCCACCCGGTTTCGAGCCGCTCGCGATGGAAGGCAGCGAGCCGCATGAACTCAAGGTCGTCAGCTGGGTCGAGGAGAAGACGACGCCTAGATCGAACGCCGCTCGAACGCCAGACGCACGAGCGCGATCGCAACGTGGAGGAACTGCCGTCCCCTGTGCACGAACCCCGCGACATCGCGCCCCGTCGCCGCGTGTGACATCGTCGTCGGCACCTCGACGAGCCGAAGACCGGCTCGAAGTGCCCGGACGGTCGTCGTGACTTCCACGCCGTAGCCGGTCGAGAACGGCTGGACCGCGTCGACCGCCGCTCGCGTGAGCGCACGCTGGCCGGACAGCGGCGCGGTAGCTTCGAAGTCGCCGCCGAACCTCCGGATGCCCCACCGGGCCAACCGCTTCACGAGCCCGAAGCCCGCCTTACCTTCAGGGCGGGGGAACGCAGCGATCGCCATGTCAGCGTCTCCGCGGAGCACGGGGCCGAGCAGAAGCGCTCCCTGCGCGGCGCTCTCGCCGAGGTCCGCGTCGAGCAACAGGAGCACGTCGGCATCTTCGGCGCGAAGTGCTCCGGCGTTCAGCGCGGCACCTTTGCCGACGTTCCGCTCGAGTCGTATCACCTTGGCGCCGGCCTCCTCGGCGATGCGCGCCGTGTCGTCCGCGGACCCGTCGTCCACAACGACGATCCGGCTGACCCCCTCTATGCCGCGGACCGCCTGGATCGTCGCCCCGATGCGCTCGGCCTCGTCATGGGCGGGAATGACAGCCACGACCACCACGTGGGTCACCGCCCGGGCTCTGCGGCGGGCGGCCGACGGCGGAACCGTCGGACGACAGCGTTCAGACCCTCGGTGATCTCGTCAACGCCGAGCACGCGCGAGACGGCGACCGCGATCGTGAGTCCGAGCGCGCCCCCGGCCACGACTTGCAGGAGCGCGCCCAAGACGCCAGCTGTGAGCGGTTGAAGCAGGTACGCGACACCCCACGCCGCAGCTCCCCCAAGCACCGATGCGAACGCCACGCGCGCGAACATCCACGCGACGCCGCGCATGTCGTACCCGCCGATCCGTCGGCGGAGTATGAGCGCGAGCGTCGCGAAGCTTAAGCCGAAGAACACGACGTCGGCCACCGGCAGCCCGTTCACGCCGAAGCCCTCCCAGGTGCCGATGCCTGTGCTGAGGACCAGGTAGAGTCCGACCTGCACGACCGTGAGGCCGAGGTTCACGTACATGGGCGTGCGCGTGTCCTTGAGCGAGTAGAACGTCCTCAGGAGGAACATGGTGGACGCGAAGAAGACGAGCCCGGCCGCCCACCACTGCAGCGCGTGAGCGACAACGGGAACGTCCTCCTGCCGGAACTCTCCCACGCGATACAGCGAAACCAGCGGACGGGCGAGCGCGACCACGAGCGCGGACGTCGGCAGGATGAGCGCCATGGTCGCGCGCAGCCCTCGGCGGAAGGTGGACTTGAATGCGGCCCACTCCTTGCGGCCGGCGCTGTCGGCGAGCTCGGTGAAGACTGCGGTCGCCAAAGCGACGGCGAGGATACCGTACGGAAGCTGGTAGAACGTCCACGCGTACATGAGGATCGACGGGCCGTTCGGTGAGACCGCGAATGCCGAGGCATTGCGCACAGAGACGGCGACCAGATTCGTTGTGACGTACACCAAGGTGGGCACGGCGAGAACGAGCATCTGCCGCACTGCGGGGTCGGAGAGGTCCACGCCCCTCGTGTATCGCACACCTGCTTTGAGGAGAGCCGGGATTTGCACGCCGAACATCACGATCACACCGAGCGTCGTCCCGATCGCAAGCACGGTGCTTGCAGCTTTCAGGTCGTCTCGCAGCAGCACGAACGCGAACATCGTGGCGATCACGACGAGGTTGTTGAAGACGGGTCCAAGCGCGGGCAGCAGGTACTGCCGCCTCGCGTTGAGCAGCGCCGAGATGATCGAGCCCGCACCGTAGACCGCGATCTGTATCGCGAAGAAGCGGAAGAAGAACGAGCCGGTGGCGCGGATCAACTCGGCGTTCTCGGTGCCCATTCGAAACGTCTGCGTCCAGATGAACGGCTGCGGGAACAGCGTACCGACGAAGGCGAGCGTGCCCAAAGCGATGAGCGCCAGATTGAACGTGTGGCTCGCGAAACGCCAGGCGTCGTCCTCGCGCCTCGTCCCGAGCATCTCGAGGAACATCGGAATGAACAGCGACGAGATGATCCCGCCTGCGACCAGCTCGAACACCATGTTGGGGATGTTGTTCGCGACGCTGTAGGCGGACATGAGGCCCGTCGCGCCGAGGGCGAACGCAGTGGCCCACATCCGTACGAAGCCGGTAGCGCGCGAGATGGCTGTCGCGGTCGACATGGTCGCGGTCGATCGAGCGACGGACGGGGTGCGGATCGGTGCCTCCATTTGGGCTTCTCGCCTCACTCGAGGCTCCAGGCCTGCCGCGCCCATTGTATCCGAGCACCGAGCAACCATCGGGCTGTCCGAAGTCGTGAGCCGACGCGTCACCTCACCGTCACGCCGACGTAGGATAGTGCCCGTGACCTTTGGCTATACTGCGAGAAGGTGCCGGAGCTTCTGAGGTCGTCCTGGCACCTTGCGCGATGCGACCCTGCCTTCATCCGACTCGTGCCATGGCGGCACACAAGCGGCGGCTGCGACCCACACCTGCCGGGAGCGTGCATGAAGAGACTCCTGTTGATAGCGGCTTTGGCCGTGCTGCTGTGCTCGACGGCGGGTGCAGCCACGGCGCTGGGCGCACCCGCGTCCCGCGTCACACTCGTGCTCGTGCCTAATCTCCGCTGGGAGGACATCACGTCCACCGGGACGCCGACGCTTCACCGGCTCTCGGAGGAAGGCGCTATCGGCGACATCAACGCGCGCAGCAGGACGCGCCTGCAGGGTGTATCCGGCTCGCCGCTCGAAGGAGCGCTCACGATCTCGGCCGGAGCGTGGGCCTCTCCGGTGGACGCGGAAGTGTCCGGTCCCGCGCCGGAGGCGTATTCGCTCGACGAACGCTTTGAGGGCGGCTCGGCCGCCGAGGGCTACCGGCGCATCATGGGGCAGGGTGCGGGGGACGCCGCGATCGGCTTCCTCGGCTTGCCCATGACGCAGCGGTTCAACGACGAACTCTCGTTCGAGGTCATTTTGGGAACCCTCGGGCAGGCGATCGAGGACGCCGGCGGCTCCACGGCTGCGGTAGGGAACTCGGACGCGGGTGCGCCACCCGGTCCGGTGTACGAACGCGTGCGACCGGCAGCCCTCGCCGCCATGGACACGATGGGACTCGTTCGGTTCGGCGACGTATCGGCACGCATGCTGACCGAAGACCCGAACGCGCCCTACGGCGTGACGACGGACGCGAGCGCGGTCCGCTCCGCTCTGCAAGAGATCGGCCGGCGAACCCGGGGATCTGCCAAACCGCACCTCACTGTCATCGATCCGGGCGACACCTACCGCGCGACGCGGATCGCGCCTGTCGTTGCCGACACGGTTGCCGAGGCACATCGGCTGCGGGCGCTCGAGGTGGTCGACGCCGTGGTCGCCGAAGTCGAGAGCGTCAAGGGGCCCGATGACGTCGTCATCGTAGCGTCTCAGATCCCCGGCACCGACACGGGCTCCATCGAGGGTCTTGGTCCGGTGATCGTCACGGGCAGCGGGTGGTCGGGCTACCTGTCGTCGTCTTCCACGCACAGGATGGGCATCGTCACCAACCTCGATCTCACGGCAACCATCCTGGACGTGCTCGGCATCGAGCCGCCGGTGAATGTCGTCGGCAACCCCATGGAGTCGAGCCGAACGGCCCTCTCCCTCGCCGGGCGTATCGACTACCTCGAGCGACTCACCGCGACCGCCGTCGCCGTCGAGGACGCGAAGACACCGATCATCAACGCGGTGATCATCGGCATCACGCTCATCCTCTTCGTCAGCACGCTCGTGCTGCTGCGCATGCGTCAGTGGTCCGACAAGGTCGCGAGGCGTTGGTCGGTCGTGCTGCGCTCTCTGATGTTGGTCGTCCTGGCGATACCGCTGGCAAGCTGGCTCATGTTCGCCGTGTTCCGCTGGCCGGTGACGACGAGCCAAGTCCACCTCACGTTCCTTGTCGTCACGGTGGTTCTTGTCGGCATCGCGCTGTGGCTGCAGAGCCGAGGACGCCTCCGAGTGCCGGTCGCGTTTCTGAGCCTGCTCACCGCACTCGTGGTGATCGTCGAGCAGTGGTTCGGGGCACCGCTCTCCTACAACAGCTTCTTCGGTTACTCGCCGCTCCTCGGCGCGCGCTTCTACGGGATGGGGAACGAGGCCGCGGCTGCCCTCCTGGGCTCGAGTCTCGTCGGCCTTGCGTACGTCTTCGATGAGTGGCCGAAGAGCCGCTTCACGGCGATCGGCCGAAAGTGGGGGCTGCCGGTGCTGGCGATCGTCGCCATCGGAACGGCGGCCGCGCCCTTCTTCGGCGCGAACGTCGGGGTTCTCGCGTGGGGCATCGTTGGCTACGGACTCGCATGGGCACAGATGAACGGGCATCCACTGGGCTGGCGCACCATCCTCGTGGGACTGCTCCTTCTGGTGGTCTTGCTCGTCGCCTTCTCGGCGATCGACTTGTCCGGCGGCGGTCAGCAGACTCACCTCGCCCGCGCGCTGTCGAGCGCCCAACGAGGCGGCGCAACGCAGCTGTGGACGATCGTGATGCGCAAGGCCCAGACGAACTTGCGCGTGCTCAGCCGTACGAACTGGATACTCGTGCTCGCGGCCGTGCTCGCGTTCCTCGGCTTCATGCGATGGAGACCGCAGGGCGACTTCGGCGAAACGCTCGCCGAGAACCCGCATTACGCTGCGGCGATGAGTGCGTGCCTCGTTGCAGGACTGGCTGCGTTCTTCACCGAGGACTCGGGCATCGTGATCCCGGCGATCATGCTGCTGTGGGTGGGGGTAGGCATCCTCTACCTCATGCTCTCCAGATGGCCTCGGGCCGACGCGGTCGATACCGAAAGCGGCGAGGAAGCCGTGGTTGCGTGAGCGGGCTCGCGCTCGAGATCGCCGGCCTTGGTATCGCCCTTCTCGGGGCCTGGGCGATCCCGGCGGTCGGGATGCGGCTCCTCGTTCCCTCGCTCGAATCCTCGTCGTGGGTGGTCTCCAACTACCGGGGACGTCGTGTCTTTCTGGGGCTCGGCGCCGTCTGGGCATTCTGGGCGCTGGGACTCGCGCTCAGCTCGCCGATCGCGCACTGGCTGGGCGGGCCTGAGGCTGGAGTGTCGGCGGCGGTGCCGGTTGTGCTCGTTCTCTTCGCGTTCGTCTTCGGCATGCTCGACGACGTCTTCGGCACGCATGGGGACAAGGGGTTCCGAGGTCACCTTCGTGCGCTCGCCAAAGGCCGCCTCACCACCGGCGGACTGAAACTCCTGGGAATCGGGTTCGCGTCTCTGTGGGCCGCGGTCGGCCTTGCTGCGACTCGAAGCGATGCGAGCGCGTGGTCGTCGACCGATCGGGCGGTGGCGATCGTCGCCGGCACGGTCCTGATCGCGGGGTCGGCGAACCTGCTCAATCTCCTCGAC
The DNA here is from genome assembly GCA_963725795.1 of uncultured Actinomycetes bacterium. Taxonomy (GTDB): domain Bacteria; phylum Actinomycetota; class Coriobacteriia; order Anaerosomatales; family CAVRZR01; genus CAVRZR01. The sequence goes on from CAVRZR010000004.1 coordinate 107,185, forward strand.
CTGCGTCCCGGACGGGCTCTCAAAGGTTACGTGGGCCTGTTCGGTGTGTCGTATGCGGCCGGCATCGTCGCGGCCGATTGGGGCGCGTCGCCCGAGGTGACGGCGGTGAGCATCGTCGCGCTGGCCGTCTGGTTCGTCGGACCGGTCGTCGCAGTATGGCGCTACGACCTTGCCGAACGAGGCATGCTCGGCGACGCAGGCGCGAACGCGGCTGGTGCGCTCGCCGGGCTCGCGCTCATGGCATCACTCCCGCTGTGGGGGATCGCTGCCGCGGCCGTCGCCGTCACGACGCTCAATCTCGTCTCCGAGCGCATATCCTTCTCGCGGGTCATCGAGTCGAATCGCCTGCTCACGTGGATAGATGCTATTGGCCGCGCGCCCTCCTCGGAAAGCGGGCTCCCCGAGCGCTGAGACATGACTCCCCGAAACCCTCGGCATGACGGTTAGAATAGGAACGTTGAGGCGAATCGGGACGGGGGTTTGATCGAGCGCATGGCCAAGCACATCTTTGTCACAGGCGGCGTCGTGTCATCGTTGGGTAAGGGCATCACGGCCGCGTCGCTCGGCCGGCTGCTCAAGTCACGAGGACTGAAGGTCACGATCCAGAAGTTCGACCCGTACCTCAACGTGGATCCGGGCACGATGAGCCCGTTCCAGCACGGCGAGGTGTTCGTCACCGACGACGCGGGCGAGACCGATCTCGATCTCGGACACTACGAGCGATTCATCGACGAGTCGCTCTCGCGCGACAACAACGTCACGGCGGGCTCGGTGTACCAGACGATCGTCACAAAAGAGCGCCGAGGCGACTTTCTCGGCGGTACCGTGCAGGTCATTCCGCACGTCACGAACGAGATCAAGGACCGGATCGTCCGGCTTGCGGGGCGTACCCAAGCAGACGTCGTCCTCACCGAGGTCGGCGGTACGGTGGGCGACATCGAGTCGCTGCCGTTCCTCGAGGCGATCAGGCAACTGCGCAAGGATCTCGGGCGCGAGAACGTCTGCTACATCCACGTGACGCTCGTGCCCTACATCGCCGCCTCCGGGGAACTCAAGACCAAGCCGACGCAGCATTCGGTCCAGGAGCTCCGCTCCATCGGTATCCTGCCCGACTTCATTGTGTGCCGCTCCGACCGGCCCATCGATGAGGGAATCCGCCGCAAGATCGCGCTCTTTTGCGACGTCGAGCCCACGGCCGTCATCTCGGCCATGGACGCGCCGTCGATCTATGAGGTCCCGCTCCGCCTCGCCGAGCAGGGACTGGACGCGATGGTCATAGACCGCTTGCAGCTCGATTGCGGCGAGCCGGACATGGCCGATTGGGAGGCGTTCGTCACACACTCGGCCTCGCTGTCCGACGAGGTCGACATCGCGCTTGTCGGCAAGTACGTGGCGCTGCCCGATGCGTATCTCTCTGTGAACGAGTCTCTGAGCCACGCCGGTATCTACCACGATCACAAGGTGAACGTTCACTGGGTGGACGCAGAGAGCCTTACCCCCGATGAAGTCGAGGGTCGCCTCGCCACGATGGACGGCGTTCTCGTGCCGGGCGGATTTGGCATTCGCGGCATCGAAGGCAAGATCCGGGCGGCAAAGCACGCGCGGGAGCAGAACGTTCCCTACCTGGGGATCTGCCTCGGGATGCAGGTCGCCGTCGCCGAGTTCGCGCGACATGTCGCCGGCCTCACGGGCGCGAACTCCACCGAGTTCGATCCCGTGACGGAACATCCGGTCATCGACCTCATGCTCGAACAGCACGAGGTTGCGGACATGGGCGGGACCATGCGCCTCGGGACGTACCCTTGCAAGGTGACTCCGGGTACGAAGGGTTTCGGAGCATACGGCGAGGAACTCATCTACGAGCGACACCGGCACCGGTATGAGTTCAACAACGCATATCGCGATCGTCTTGCGGAGGCTGGGCTCGTGATCTCCGGCGTCTCGCCCGATGGGCGGCTGGTTGAGATGGTCGAATTGCCAGAGCACCCCTGGTTCGTGGGAAATCAAGGCCATCCGGAGTTCAAGAGCCGACCGACGCGTCCTGCCCCCCTGTTCCGGGACTTCGTCGGGGCGGCGGTGGCGCGCAGGCGCTCGCGCGGAGCGTGACTGGGCGTGGGGCATCTCGCTAAGGACTCAAGCCAGAGCGGGACGGGCGCCCACGACGACGTGTTGGAGCTGTTCCTGGACCTCGTCAGGATCGACAGCCCGACCCGCGAAGAGGCCGCGGTGGCGACATTCTGCGCCGGGGCACTTGCCGGCATCGGCTTCTCGGTCCGCTTCGACGACACGGCCGAGCGTACCGGATCGGATACCGGGAACCTCATAGCGGAGCTTCCCGGAACGAACGACCGGACACTCGTGCTCTCGGCACATATGGACTGCGTCGAGCCATGTCGAGGCGTCGAGCCGGTCGTGTCCGACGGAGTGGTCACTTCGGCCGGCGACACAATACTGGGCGCCGACGACAAGGTCGGCATCGCCGCGATCATCGCAGCGGTGAGACACGTGGTCGGGACCGTGCGCGAGCGCCCGACACTGCGCGTGATATTCACCGTCCAGGAGGAGATCGGCCTTCACGGCGCGAAGGCCGTCGATCCGAACCTGGCTCGCGGTGATCTGTGCCTCGTCTTGGACGCCGAAGGAACGCCGGGCACCATGATCGTCGCCGCACCGACGCACTACACGTTCCTGGCGACGTTCCACGGTCGCTCCTCGCACGCCGGCGTGGCCCCCGAACAGGGGGTGAGCGCCATCATCATGGCGACCCGTGCTATCCAGGAAATGCAGCTCGGCCGGCTCGACGACGACACGACGGCGAACATCGGCACGATCACCGGTGGTACGGCGACCAACGTCGTCGCCGAACGCGTCAAGGTCACCGGCGAGTGCCGCTCACTGAGACTCGAGCGCGTCGAGGAGCTGAAGGCCGCGATGGACCGCGCTATGCACGACTCCGCGGAAGCCGCCGGCGGCACCGTCGACATCGACTGGACGCTCGAGTACCAAGGCTTCGCGCTTCAGCCCCAGGACCCGAGCGTCGTGCTCGTCTCCCATGCATGCCGCGACGCCGGCCTGACGCCGGCCTTGAAGCGAACGGGGGGTGGGAGTGACGCGAACGTCTTCGCGGCCCACGGCGTTCCCACGCTGGCCCTGTCGTGCGGCATGACGAACGTCCACAGCTGCAGTGAGTCGATCCGTGTGGAGGACGTCCACTCTCTCGTGCGACTCGTGCGCGCAGTCGTCGAACGCATGGCCACGTAGGATGCGACTCGTTTGGGCACGCGTGGTGAGCGTGGAGCGGGTCGCGGCCGATCTCGAGCGATTGTCGGTGTCGTTGGACGGGGCGATCGCCCGAGCGGTGTGCTATCCGGCGCTCACCGGCCCGTGCTCGGAGGGTGAGTCGGTGCTTGTGAACGCGACCGCGGTCGACCTTGCGCTCGGCACGGGTGGGGTGCATTTCGTCGTCGCGCGCGCACCGGATGCGGCTGGCGGTCCGGTGGCGTTCGAGCGGTTCTCGGGCGGCCACATCATGAAGCTTCGCTACACGCCGATGCAGCTCGACGTTCTCTCGGTCGAGGAGCAGGGGAGTCCCAGCCACGACGTCATGGCCGAGGCCGTCGACATCGCCGGCATGCCAGTAGCGTGCTGCGGGCTGCATAGCCAGCTCCCGCTCGTCGCAGCCGCGATCAAAGAGCGCGAGCCGACCGCGTCAGTGGCGTATGTGATGAGCGACTTCGCGGCGCTGCCGCTCGCTCTCTCGGACTTGGTTCGCGATTCGGTTGGAGCGGGACTCCTCGATTCGACCATCACGTGCGGTCAGGCTTTCGGCGGCATGCACGAGGCAGTGAACCTGCACTCCGGCCTGCTCGCGGCGAGACACGTCGCACAGGCGGACGTGGCGATCGTCGCGATCGGACCGGGTGTCGTTGGCACTGCGACACCCTTCGGTCACGGCGGGATCGCGCAGGGTGAGGCGATCAACGCCGTGGCCGCGCTACGTGGACGACCGGTAGCGGTCCTTCGGCTTTCGGCGGTTGACGCACGCGACCGGCACAGAGGCGTCAGCCATCACACCATCGCCGCACTCGCCACAATCGCGACAGCTCGTGCCGCGGTCGCCCTACCTCTGTTCCCGAATGGCGAGTTCGGCGATGAGATGGCCGGGGTGGACTCAGCACTCGACCGCGCGGGGATATGGGCAAGGCATGAGCGGGTGGAGCAACCCGCCGACGCCCCTGCGATGCGTGGCGTGGGGGTGACCACGATGGGACGCGACGCATCCGAGGATCCGATGTCTTTCGCGGCCGCATACGCGGCCGGGTACGCGTGCGCGGCGATGCTCACCCGCGACGAACACCGGTAGCGCGGCTTGGTGTGCGATACCGCGAGGACGCGGCGCATCGCGGCTCAATCCCGTCCCGTTCTGAGGGCTGGCGTTGCGCTACACTTGCAGAGCCCGCCGCCCCAGCCGGTCGAATTGCGGCGGCTTTATTCGTTTGTACGTCCGGGTTATGCGTTGTGGTGCGAAAGGAGCTTCTGAAGTGATTGTCGGAGTGCCCAAGGAGATCAAGAACAACGAGTTTCGTGTCGCGATGACCCCGGCAGGCTGCCGCGAATTCACCGACCGAGGCCACACCGTCCTCGTCGAGCGTGCAGCCGGAGAAGGTTCCTCATTCGATGATGCCGAGTACGCGGCTGCGGGTGGAGAGATCGTCGAGGCCGCCGAGGAGGTCTTCGAGCGCTCCGGCATGATCATGAAGGTCAAGGAGCCGCAGGCCGTTGAGATTGCCCGGCTCCGTCCCGATCACGTGCTCTTCACGTACCTCCACCTTGCCCCTGACTACGACCAGACCGTCGGGCTCGTGAAGTCCGGCGCTACGTGTATCGCGTATGAAACGGTCGAGTTGCCCAACCGCACGCTCCCACTCCTTGCGCCGATGTCAGAGGTGGCCGGGCGCATGGCCACTCAGGTCGGCGCCGAGTATCTGCTGAAGCCGATGGGTGGACGGGGGATGCTCATGGGCGGCGTCCCCGGTGTTCTGCCGGCGAACGTGGTAGTCCTGGGTGCCGGCGTCGTGGGCATGAACGCCGCATACGTCGCGGTCGGGATGGGAGCGAACGTCACGGTTCTGGACGTGAATCTCGAGCGCCTGCGCTACATCGACGACCTCTGGGGCAATAGAATGCGCACGCTGTACTCGCTGCGTCAGAACATCGAGGACGCCGTGTACCAAGCCGACCTTGTCATCGGCGCCGTTCTCCTGGCCGGTGCACGCGCGCCGTGGCTCGTCACGAAGGACATGCTGCCGAACATGAAGCGGGGCTCGGTCGTCGTGGACGTCTCGGTCGACCAGGGCGGTTGCATCGAGAGCACGCATCCGACGACCCACTCCGATCCGACGTATGTCGTGGACGGCGTCTTGCACTACGGCGTCGCGAACATGCCCGGTGCGGTACCGAACACCTCCACGCTCGCGCTCACCAACGCCACGCTCCGCTACGCGATCGCGATCGCGGACAAGGGCTGGAAGCAGGCGGTCATGGACGATGACGCGCTATCCCGAGGTGTGAACGTGCTCGAGGGCAAGATCACGTACGCTCCGGTCGCAGAGGCACACGGCATGGAGTACACGCCTCTCAGCCAACTGCTCGCTTAGCACGCACGAGGGTCCTCCACCGGACGCTCGCAACGCGGAGACATGAACGGCCGTCCACGGGCGGCCGTTCGCATACCACGTGAGCGTTCGCGGATAATCGGCGCATGGAAGCGTACGTGACTGAATTCTTGGCACACCTCGGCGTTGAGAAGGGCGCGTCGCCCAACACCGTCGCCGCTTACCGGCGTGACCTGATGGCATACGCCAAAGACATGGCCGCTCGCGGCGTCACCGGACCCGAGGACGTGACGCGGGAAGACGTCACTGCGCACATCGCCGCATTGCGCGTGAAGGGTCTGGCGCCGAGTTCGGTCGAGCGGAAGGTCTCCGCGATCAAGAGCTTCCACCGCTTCCTGGTGCGCGAGGGCGTCACCGAGAACCATCCCACTGCGCGCCTGCCCTTGCCCGCGGTACCTGAGCGGCTTCCGGCGGCGGTGTCCCGACACGACATCGATCGACTGCTCGCCCAGCCATTCCCAGACGGCCCGATCGGGCTGAGGGACCGGGCGGTCCTCGAGATGCTATACGGCTGCGGACTGCGCGTGAGCGAGCTCGTCGGACTCGAGATAGGCGACGTGGACCTGGAGCAGGGCTTCGTTCGCGTCATGGGGAAGGGCGGCAAGGAACGAATGGTGCCCATCTCTGGTCTGGCGGCAAGCTCTTTTGCTGCCTATCTGTCGGCCGGGCGCCCGCTCCTGCGACTAAAGGGCTCTCTCGGGGCGGTGGATTCCCGGGCGGTGTTCCTGAACGCGCGCGGCGGGCGAATCAGCCGTCAGTCGATCTTTACCGCGGTCAAGAAGTACGGCCGGCGCGTCGGACTTGAACTGCACCCGCATACGCTCAGACACTCGTTCGCGACGCATATGCTGGAAGGAGGCGCGGACCTGCGTGCCCTCCAGGAGATGCTCGGACACTCCGATCTCTCCACGACCCAGATCTACACTCACGTCGACCGAACACACCTCCGAGAGGAGTATCTCTCGACTCATCCCCGAGCTCGTCAGCGCTGACGGTGTTCGCCCCAGCGTAGTGAGGAATGGGGTAGTACGCTCGCTGAAACAAGGCGTCGCCGACGTGTCCCAATTCTTGGCATTATGGCCGGAGTGTGTGGGTGGTTGACTCGTCTCGGGTATGACAATATGCATGGTAGGGAGATGTATCCGCGTGCGAGAAGGAGGGGATGGTCGTGCGTTCACGTTTCGGTAGGCTAGTGGCGTTGCTTCTTGCTGTCGCCCTGATCATGACACTCGTAGCAGGCTGTACGAGCGGCGGCACCGATGGCGGCACCACCGGGGGGCCGAAGTCCGACGTCAAGGCGGCAATGGTCACCGACATCGGCGGTTTGGGTGACAAGTCGTTCAACGACATCTCATGGGACGGACTCAAGCGCGCCGAGAAGGACTTCGGAATAACGGTCAAGGTGCTCGAGTCCAAAGAAGCCGTGGACTACGAGCCGAACCTGACGCAGCTGGCTGAAGCCGGCTACAGCCCGATCTTCGCCGTCGGCTTCCTTATGCAGGACACGCTCTCCAAGGTCGCGACCGCGTATCCGGACACGGTTTGGGCCGGCATCGACATTTCGTACGACCCGCCGATCGACAACGTAGAGGCGTTCACCTTCAAGGAGCACGAGGCCGCGTACCTGGCGGGCATCGTAGCGGGAATGCTGACGACCATGCCCGATGTTGATCCACGCATAAACGACAAGCCGATCATCGGCTTCGTCGGCGGCCTCGAGATCCCGCCGGTCGTTCACTTCAAGGTCGGGTTCGAGGCGGGCGCCAAGGCTGCCAATCCAAATGTTGAGGTCAAGAGCGTCTACACTGGCACGTTCACCGATACGCAGAAGGGCAAGGAGGCGGCGCTCGGCATGATCGAGAGCGGCGCCGATATCGTGTTCGCCGCTGCTGGACTCACCGGTGAGGGAAGCTTCGCCGCGTGCCAGGAGAAGAACGCGCTGTTCATCGGCGTGGACAAAGACCAGTTCAACACGCTGACGAACCCGGGTGACACGATCATCACCTCGGCCGTGAAGAAGGTCGACGAAGCCGTATACGAGATCACCAAGCGCGCTGTGGACGGCACCCTCAAGGGCGGCACGAACGACGTGTTCGGCCTGAAGGAAGGCGCGGTAGGCCTGGCGCCGTACCACGACTGGGACTCCAAGATGCCCCAAGAGATCAAGGACGCGGTCGCCAAGGCCGAGACGGGGATCAAGGACGGCTCGATCACCGTTCCATCCGAGTAGCGGGCACTGTCGCACCAGCTCCCCGCCGGCGATAGCCGGCGGGGAGTTCGCACCGCCGATGGGAGTGCAGATGGCTGCCGACCCTCTCTCAGCGCGCACCGACGCAGTATCGAGCGAGCGGAGCGCCGACAGGGTTCTCGAGTTACGTCACATCACCAAGCGCTTCCCTGGCGTGGTTGCCAACGAGGACGTCTCCATATCGGTACAGCGCGGCGAGGTCCTGGCGCTCCTCGGGGAGAACGGCGCCGGAAAGTCGACGCTGATGAACGTTGCCTACGGGCTGTACGCGAGTGACGCAGGGGAGATGCTCGTCGACGGCGCCCCCGTGAACATCAAGAATCCTCGAAACGCCATCGATCTCGGCATCGGCATGGTGCACCAGCACTTCATGCTCGTCGAGCCGCTCACCGTCACGGACAACATCGTACTGGGACTCGAACCCACGCGTTTTGGCGGGGTTGTCGACGAGAAGTTGGCGCGAGAACGGGTGGTCGAACTCTCCGAGCGTTACGGGCTCAGGGTCGATCCGGATTCGCGGGTGATGGACCTCTCGGTCGGCATGCAACAGCGCGTCGAGATCCTGAAGGCCCTCTACCGAGAGGCCCGCATCCTCATTCTCGATGAGCCGACCGCGGTGCTTACACCGCAGGAGGTCGACGAGCTGTTCAAGACGGTTCGCCATCTCGTCACCGAAGGACTGGCCGTCGTCATCATCACGCACAAGCTCGACGAGGTTCGAGCCTTCGCGGACCGCATCATCGTCATGCGCGGCGGGCGCGTGGTGGGGGAGACGACTCCCGCGGAAGCGAGCGAGGCGGATCTGGCGCGGATGATGGTCGGTCGAGAGGTCGTGCTTCGCGTTGACAAGAAGCCGTCGACACCCGGCGATGTCGTTCTTGAGGTGGAGGATCTCGAGGTCAAGGACGATCGGAAGCTCGATGCCGTCCGCGGCGTCACGTTCTCGGTACGCGGAGGTGAGATCGTCGGCATCGCGGGCGTGGACGGCAACGGCCAGCGCGAGCTCGTCGAAGCGATCGTCGGCCTGCGACGCCCGGGAGCGGGCAGTATCAGGCTCCGTGGAAAAGACATCACGCACGCCAATGCGGCCTCGTCGATTGCCGCCGGCGTCTCGCACGTACCGGAGGACCGGCAGCGTCGCGGACTGATCCTCGATTTCGATCTCGTTGAGAACATAGCTCTGGGCGATCACCGGCGCCCACCGTTCGTCAAGCGTGGAGTCCTGGATCGTCGCGCGATGGACGACACCGCGAGGAAGCGCATCGCAGACTATGACGTCCGCACCCCCAACGAGCACATCGTGGCCGGCAACCTCTCCGGGGGGAACCAGCAGAAGCTGGTACTTGCGCGCGAGCTCGGCCGGAACCCGGATCTGCTGGTTGCCGCGCAACCGACGCGCGGGCTCGACGTCGGGGCGATCGAGTTCGTGCACCGCCGGATCATCGCCGAGCGGGACGAGGGCAAGGCGGTATTGCTCATCAGCATGGAGCTCGAAGAGGTGATGTCCCTCTCGGACCGCATTCTCGTGATGTACGAGGGCAAGGTGGTCCGCGAGTTCGAAGGCGGCTCGGTGACCGAACAGGAACTGGGGTTCTACATGACAGGTGGTCGCGACCAGGACGAGAACCCCATCTCCGGCGTGTCCGATACCCCGAGGGGCGAAAGTGTCTGAGCGCGACGAGGATGTGCGGATGGACGAGCCCGAACTGAAGGAGACCTCTGCTGCGGAGGCGGCCGAGAAACGCTACGCGCTCGAGCAGCAGCGGCTGGACAAGGCGATCCGCATCGCAACGCCCTTCATCTCGGTGGTCATCGCCGTCCTCGTCGGCTCGGTGATCATCTGGCTATCCGGGCACAGCCCGGTGCTGGCGTTCAGTGCGATGTTCCAGGGCGCTTTCGGCAGCCAACGCCAGATCGGTGAGACGCTTCTGCGGTCGACGCCGCTGATCTTCACCGGGTTGGCAGTGGCGTACGGATTCCGGGCCGGCCTGTTCAATATCGGCGCCGAGGGCCAGCTCTTCCTCGGTGGACTCGCGGCCGCATTCCTCGGCGTACGGTTGGCCTCATATCCCATGGCGGTGTCCGTGCCGGTCATCCTCCTCGGGGGCGCTGTCGCGGGTGCTGCTTGGGCGTTCATTCCGGCCGTGCTCAAGGCCCGCATCGGGGCGCATGAAGTCATCACGACGATGATGTTCACCTACATCGGGCGCTACATCGTGTCCTGGCTCGTCACGGGCCCCTTGAAGGCTCCAGGTGCGATCCCGCACACGGTAGAAATCGCAGTATCTTCTCGGCTCATCAAACTGAACGAGCTGCTGCCGTTCCTCAAGCCGACGCGCGCACACATCGGCATCTTCATCGCCATCGTGTTCGCGTTTCTCGTGTGGCTGCTGTTGCGCTACACCACCATGGGCTATGAAGCGCGCGCGGTCGGCTTCAATCAGCCCGCAGCGGAGGCTGCCGGCATATCGGTGTCGGCGACCACGATCAAGTCCCTTTGTTTCTCGGGCGCGCTCGCGGGGCTTGCGGGATGTGCCGAAGTGATGGGTGTCCATTACCGTCTCTTCGACCAGTTCTCCTCAGGACTGGGATTCACCGGCATCGCCGTGGCGCTACTCGCGAAGAACAACCCGCTTGGCGTGATCGCGTCTGCGATCCTGTTCGGCGCTCTGTCTGCGGGCGCAAGCACGATGCAGCTTGAAGCCGACGTTTCCCAGAAGGTCATCTACATTCTGCAGGCGATCATCATCTTCCTCATCGCCGCGGAGACGATCGTAGCGTGGTTCGTCAAACGCGTGCGCTCTCGGAAGGAGGTGGTCCCGGTTGCTGTCTGATGTCCTCACGCCAGACTTGTTCGCTTCCGCGGTCCGCCTCGCCACGCCTATCGCCATCACTGCGGCGGGCGCGGCAATCTGCGAGCGTTCCGGGGTCGTGAACATCGCACTTGAGGGGCTCATGCTCATTGCCGCGTTTGCGGGCGTGGTCTGTGCGCTCTTCACCGGGAGTCTGTGGCTCGGCGTGGTCGCCGCCGTCCTTGCATCGATGACGTTCGCCGCACTGCACGCCTGGGCCTCGATCAACCTTCGCGCCGACCAGGTCGTTTCGGGTACTGCTATCAACATCCTCGCACTTGGTGTCACGGGCTTCCTGATGGAGAGCATCTTCGGCCATCCGGGGACGACGGAGTCGGTGCAGACCATTCCGCCGGTGTTCGACTTCCCGACCGGGGGAGAAAGTCTTCTCGCCAAGATCTGGACGTGGATCGACGTCATGCTCTTGAGCTACACGCCCATCGTCTATATCGGGATATTCCTCTCAATCTTCCTCACGTGGGCGATGTACCGCACGAGTTGGGGGCTGCGACTCCGGGCGCTTGGTGAGCACCCCCGTGCGGCGGACACCGTCGGCGTGAGCGTGCTGGGGGGTCGCTGGGTTGCGGTGCTCATTTCGGGAGCGATGGCAGGTTTGGCCGGGGCGAATCTCACGCTGGAGCAGGTCGGTCAGTTCACGGAGAACATGACCAACGGGCGCGGCTTCATCGCGCTCGCCGCGAACATCTTCGGACGCTGGATACCGGGTGGAGCCTATCTCGCATCGCTCCTGTTCGGGTTTGCCGATGCGCTCCAGCTGCGCCTTCAGCTGTTCAGCGACAAGATCAACATCCCGCCCCAGTTCTTCCTCATGCTTCCATACGTGCTGACGGTCATCGTGCTCGCGGGCGTGATGGGCCGCGCTATCGCTCCTGCTGCGGTAGGCAAGCCGTACAAGGAGAAGGATTAGCGCGTGACCCCGGGCCCGCCGGATCCGAACGCACGCCGATCCAGTGTCGGCTGGGCGGCCTTCTGGTCTGCCACCTGGGCTGTCGGCGTGAGCCTCGGTGTGGCCTTGGGGGGATGGCTCACCGTGGTGGGCGGTAGCGGTACCCCGGGAGCGGCATCACTCGACGTCACTCACGACGTCATCGTCCTTCCGCTCGTCGCCGGAATCGCCGTCTTCGCCGTCCTGTTCGTCGGTCGGCTGCTCGTGGCGTTCCTGCGCCGCCGTCCTGCGTGACCAGGCTACCGCTCCGAATACGATAGCGAACGCAGCGAGGGCGATGGCGTCATACGGCATATCCGGCCTGAAATCGAAGCCCCGGGACATGGATCGGTAGAGATAGGCGGCGGCAGGCAGGACGAGCGCGGCCCACAACGGCAGCCGTGTTCTCGGGTGCAGCGCGCTCACTCGGCCGTGGGTCCTGATCCGGGATCGACTGATACGCCGTTCTCGCCGCTCGCGACAGTGTCTGGTGACTCGTCGCGGTCAGTGCGTCGGCGCCGCCTGACCAGCCAGCGAATCACCAGTGCGGCTATCAGTACGAGCACGATCACAGGGGACAGTGCGATAACGATCGTGATGAGTCCACGCAGAGCAGCGGCGGCGCCCCGGATGCCGTCGGTTATCGCCTGCGCGAAGCCCCAGTCAGTGCCACTGGGCCGCACAACCGGCGCGGGCTTCTGAAGCTCGACGGTGAGCGTTCCGTAGGAGATCTGCTTGTCCAGGTAGTCGAGCTGGCTCTGCATCGACTCGATCTCCCCGCGCACGCGGGAGAGCTCTGTCTCGACAAGAAGCATCTCGCGGACGTTCTTGGCGTCCTTCAGGAAGTCGCGAAGGCGTGCTTCCTCGGCGCGTAGGTTCTTGAGCCGTGCGGTCATGTCCACATGCTGCTGCGTCACGTCGGTCTGATTCGCCGATTCGCGCAGCACCTTGCCGAAGCTCGCAACGCGCCTTGAGAACTCGGCCAGGCGATCGCTGGGCACCCGTACGGTCACGTACGCGCTCAGGGGTACGGACTCGACGGCCACGTCTTCGGCGCCGAGCGGTCGGTAGATGGGCGTGTCGTTCTCCGTGCTGACCTGCAGATCGTCGATCTGGCCTTTGAACTCGGCGGTCGCCGCTCGTATCTGGTCGAGGGTCTTGTCGATGTCCTCGACCCTGAGTCGCATGGTGGCCGTTCGGACGAGCAGTTGTTGCGCCTGTGAAGGCGTGGCGCCCGGCGATGGGATCGCCTCCGGCGCGGTTCCGGACTTGTCTGTGGCGCCGCCCGACGCAGCTCCGCCCGACGACTCCTCGGGCGGGAGCACTCCCGAGTCCTGCACGCCGACAGTGGAGGTCCTGCCGGCCGATTGATCGGATCCGCTGCGGTCGTACAAAGCGGAGCATCCGCTCGCCGCCACGAGCAGGATCGCAGCGGCCACGCCGGCTGCGGCACGCCAGGGATGGTGGGTCCTCGAACGATCAGCATCCATCACATACCTCCTGGACTGGCAGGCCGGCCAAACGATACGCCGGCCGTCCCCGTGTTTCGAGAGGACGCCCGGCGCGCGTGTGCGGAGTAATGGAGGCTACTGCTCGTTCTGCGTTTCGCGCCTCTTCAGCGCGACAGCGGCGTACGTGCCTATCCCAACGCCGATAACTGCGACGGCGAAGAACGCGAGCACCAGCAGGTTGTAGACGGTTGCGGCAACGTTGTCAGTCATTCCGGTTCGTTCACCTCCGTCGACCCTCGTCAACTCGCTCGATTCTACCCGCTGGCGCCGGAGAGCGGCAACCGCCGGTAGAGCTACCTCCATATTCCGCTTTCAAGTCGGGAGTCCTTCTCGTTCACCTTTCTGACGTGCGCGATGCGCGTCCGGTTCGCGCATGCCGGGTCGCGAGGTGGGCTGCTGATGCACAGGGTGGGATGAATTCCCGTGAAAGGGTTGCAAAGTGGGATGTAGTGGCATAAGGTTGCAGCGTCGGAGGCCGAGCGCGCGCAGTGCGCCGGCGAGGAGGGCAAGAGAGGCGGGGAGATCGGGATGTTCCTGGGCGACTACCAGCATACGCTGGACGCCAAAGGCCGCGTCTCACTGCCCGCGAAATTCCGCGAGGACATGACCGGCAAGCTCGTGATCGCCAAGGGTTTCGAGGGCTGCCTGTACGTGTACCCCGCGGACGAGTACCAGCAGTTCATTGAGCGACTCATGTCGATCGACGACTTTGACCCGCAGTACCGCAAGGTGAGGCGCTTCTTCACGACTGGCGCCGTCGAAGCGGGCCTCGATGGCGCGGGGCGCATCGGTCTGCCCGGTAACTTGCGCGACTACGCGCATCTGACCAAGGACGTCGCCATCACCGGCAACGGGAACCGCATCGAGATCTGGGATGCCGCGACCTGGGCCGAGTACAGCGGAGAGACTGCCGACAACATCGAGGATTCCGCGAAGGAGCTCGCCGACGCGGGTCTCCTGTAGCGCTTTGACAATGGAATACCGGCACACCCCAGTTTTGCTGGCCGAGGTCACGCAGCAGTTGTCGTTGCAACCCGGATCGATCGTGGTTGACTGCACCTTGGGCGGGGCAGGGCACGCGAGACGGATACAGGATTCGATCGGTACCACCGGCATCTTCGTTGGTATCGACCAAGATGACGCAGCACTTGACGCAGCAAGGTCCACACTCCGCCTCGGCCGGCAAACCATCCTCCTGAAGGGTAACTTCGCCGATTTGGACGAGCTTCTTCTCGAGGCCCGGATCCCGTATGCGAATGCGTTCCTGTTCGATCTGGGCGTCTCGTCCCCCCAACTTGACGTCCCGGAGCGCGGATTCGCGTACCAGGTCGACTCTCCCCTCGACATGAGAATGGATCCGGCACGGCAGACCCCTACTGCCGCGGACATCGTCGCCACTTATTCGGAAGAAGAGCTCACAACGGTTCTTCGAGAGTTCGGCGAAGAGCGCTGGGCCTCGCGCATCGCAGCATTCATCGTAGCCGCGCGAGGCCCACACCCCATTACGACGAGCGGGGAGCTCGTCGAGATCGTGAAGGCGGCAATCCCGGCGGCTGCGAGACGTAGCGGCCCGCATCCCGCCAAGCGCACGTTTCAGGCGTTGCGGATAGAGGTGAACCACGAGCTGCTCGCACTGGAGGAGGGGCTGCGGAGCTGCGTGAACTGGCTCAGCCCTGGAGGTCGAGTGGCTGTCATCAGCTATCACTCGCTCGAAGACCGCATCGTCAAGCAGGTGTTCACAGAGCTCTCCCTGGGGTGTACCTGTCCGCCCGGCATCCCGGTATGCACGTGCGGACACGTGCCGGTACTCCGTGTCGTGACGAAACGACCGATCGCGGCCACTGAGGACGAGGTCGAGAAGAACCCGCGGGCGCGAAGCGCCAAGCTGCGCGTCGCGGAGCGAATGCAGGGTGGCTGAGGCCACTCGGAAGGAATGAGGGAGGGCCATGGGACTGCCGGCAGTGCGCCACGATACGCCCTCACGCGTCAGGCATCCGCGACTGGCCCTTGTCGATGCTCCGGGTCGCGCGTCTCGCCCCTCGAGGGCCGGCGGCCACCCGCGAGTGTGTCAGTCCGCCCGCTGCCACGCGACCTTCAGGACGTTCGTCGCGGTTGCAGTCCTCTTCTGTGGGCTGGGGCTCGCTCGCGTGGCGCTGTCCTCACGCGCCGCAGCGGTATCGATCGAGTCCGGTCGGCTGCGTGAGAAGGTGAAAGAGTCCCGATTCGTGGGCGATTCTCTCGAGATCAAGATCAGCCAATTGGCCACGCCCTCCCGCATTCGCACCATCGCGGGCAAGAAGATGAAGATGGCGCAGCCGGCGGGGATCTCGTACATGACGATCGATGGCGTCAGGAACAAAGGACCGGCAGCGCCTCCACGAAAGGCTGCACGCAGTCCACAGTCCAAAGCGAACGACAAGACGGGCGAGAGCCTGCTGTCGTCGATCATGAATACGGCGGCGGGCGAAGCCCAGGTCCTTCTGCTAGGCGATGTCGGTCTCGCGTCGTCGAGGTAGTACACGGCGACCGGGCGCCTCAGCCAGGAGTTTTTCGTCGCGCTCTGACGCCAGACGATTCCTCTGGGTGCTCGGCGGCATCCTGGTCTTCCTGGTCGTGATCTCCGTTCGCCTCGTCAACCTTCAAGTGCTTGCAGCACCGGGCTATGTCGAGAAGGCACGCATCCAGCGACTGCGCGACGTCGAGATCTCTCCTCGGCGGGGCACGATCTACGATTGCGAAGGCGAGCCCCTGGCAGTCAGCGTCGAAGCCAAGACCGTCTATGCGACTCCCTACGCCGTGAAGAACAAGGCGCAGACCGCCAAAGCCGTTGCCAAAGTGCTCGGTCTCAAGGCGGCGGACGTCCAAAGACAACTCTCCAGGAAGGCGGGCTTCGCCTACATCGCACGCAAGGTCCCCCTCGAGCGTGCACGTCAACTCGAGGCCCTGGGACTTGAGGGGATCGGGTTGTTGGATGACTCGCGCCGGACGTACCCCTCAGGTCAGGTAGCCTGCCAAATCCTTGGATTCGTCGGAGTCGACGACGTGGGACTCGCCGGGATCGAGGCGCGATACAACACGACACTTGCCGGTACACCTGGCGTGCTGGAAGCCGAACGCGACCCCTACGGACGTCCGATCCCAGGTGGAGTGGTCCGTTCGATCGAGCCGGTCAACGGGCGCGACATCGTGCTCACGATAGACAAGGACATTCAGGACCGCGCCCAGATGGAGCTCGCCTCGGCGGTGAAGGAGCACAAGGCTAAGAGCGGTTCGGTCGTGATCCTGAACCCGCGCACCGGCGAGATCTACGCCATGGCCTCCTGGCCGTACTACGATCCCAACAAGTATTCGAAGGCCACTCCGGCATCGATGCGGAACAAGGCGGTGAGTGACGCCTACGAGCCCGGCTCCACGATCAAGTCGCTCACGGCGGCGTCAGTGATCGACAAGGGCCTGTTCAAGCCGAACTCGAAGCTGACGTTGCCTCCTGCACTTCGCGTGGCGGGCAAGACCGTGGGGGAGGCCCACGGTCGCGGAACGGTCCGCTGGACGCTCACCGAGATCGTCACGCACTCATCGAACGTTGGCGCGGTGAAGCTGGGTCAGGCGCTCAAGGCGCAAGGACTGTACTCGTACTTCTCGCGCTTCGGGCTGACCGAGAGTACCGGCATCGACTATCCCGGCGAGGCGATCGGCTGGTTACCGCCGCCGAAGCAGTGGTCGGCTCTCTCGATGGCGAACATCCCGTTCGGCCAAGGAGTATCGGCGACTCCGCTGCAACTCGATCGCGCCATCGCCGCGATCGCCAACGACGGCATCCTGACCACGCCGCACCTCCTGCTGTCGATGCCCGGGAGCGGCGGCAGCGAGCCGACGTGGCCCACGAAGCGCGCGATCTCGGCCAAGGCCGCCCACACGACGACGAAGGTGCTTTCCGACGTTGTCACCGAGGGCACCGGTGGCGCGGCGAAAGTCGCCGGCTACCAAGTCGCCGGCAAGACCGGGACCGCTCAAAAGGCGCTGAGCGGAGGCCGCGGGTACGCCGGGGGCGCGTACGTCTCGTCGTTCATCGGCTATCTGCCCGCGGAAGACCCGCAGGTACTCATCTCGGTCATCCTCGACGAGCCGCGCGGGGCGATATACGGCGGCGTGACCTGCGCGCCCGTCTTCAGCCGGCTCGCCGAGTACAGCGTCTCGCACCTGGGGATAGCTCCGGCTGCGGCCAAGCAGTCGCGTGACGCATCGGTAACACCTGAATCCGAGAAGGAGAAGGACTAGGACGATGCTCGCAGCCCCTCATTCTCCAGCGAAGGCACCTGTGAGCGCCATCAATTCACCAGACCGCATACTGCCTTCGCTTGCCGTGCTTGGCGCTGAAATTCCTGACGCCGCCAGAAGCGTGCCGGTCTCCGGCGTCGCCTACCGCTCGACCGCCGTGCGGCCGGGGGATGTCTTCTTCGCCATCCGCGGCTTCGCTCACGACGGTCACGACTACGCCGCCGACGCAGTCAGACGGGGCGCCACGTTGCTCGTAGTGGAGCGCAGGCTCCCGCTGAACGTGCCGCAGGTGGTTCTTGCAGACACCCGGGTCGCATTGGCCAAGGCATCGGCCGCCTTCTTCGGCGAGCCCAGCAAGAGCATGGACGTCGTCGGCATCACCGGGACCAACGGAAAGACGACGACGGCTTATCTCGTGGATGCGATCCTGCGGGAGGCGGGGCGTGTCACCGGGCTGGTCGGCACTGTGGAGACGCGTATTGCCGACGAGCGCCGGCCAGCGGAGCGTACGACACCGGAGTCTGCGGATTTGCAGGCGCTGCTTGCGGAGATGCGGGACCGTGGCGTGTCCGGTGTCGCAATGGAGGTCTCGTCGCACGCGATCGATCTGCATCGCGTCGACGACGTTTCCATGGCGGTCGTCGCGTTCACGAATCTGACGCAGGACCATCTGGACTACCACCACACGCTCGAGGAGTACGCATCGGTGAAGCGCCGTTTGTTCGAGGACTTCGAGGTCGGAGCCCGCGTGGTGAACGTTGACGACCCGATGGGTGCGGCCATGGCGTCTGAACTCGACGTTGCGTTCAGGGTGGGGCGGGCCGGCGGAGCCGACGTCACTGCCACCAACGAATCACGCGACGCTCGCGGGAGCGACTTCACCTTGCGCACGGCCTCGTCCGAGGCGCGCCTGCGTCTGCCGCTCGCGGGCGCGTACAACGTGAGCAACGCGCTCGTGGCTGCGGGCTGCGGGTTGGCGCTGGGCATCACCATGGACGTCATCGCACGCGGTCTCGAAGCCGCGCCACAGGTGCCGGGACGGCTGGAGCGCGTGGAAGCGGGACAGCCGTTCTCGGTGATCGTCGACTACGCTCACACGCCGGACAGCCTCGACAAGGCCATAGCAGCGGTGAAGGCTGTCACGCGCGGTCGCGTGATCGTCGTGTTCGGATGCGGTGGCGATCGCGATCCCGAAAAGCGGCCGCTCATGGGACGCGCGGCAGGGCGGCTTGCGGACCACGTCGTGGTCACGACCGACAATCCTCGCTCGGAGGATCCGGTCGGCATCATCTTGCAGATCGAGGACGGACTGCGCGACGTTGGCGCAACGTGGGAAGTCGAGGTCGACCGACGGAGCGCCATCGCCGCTGCGATCTCGCAGGCCGAGGTCGGGCGACAGCGTGCTGATCGCCGGCAAGGGCCACGAGGACTACCAGATCTTCGCCGACCGGACGATCCACTTCGACGATCGTCTCGTGGCCGCCGAGGAGGTGCGACGGACGTGCTGAGGGCCACCGTCGGCACTCTCGTTCGCGTCACGGGGGGCAAGCTCATCGGGGGGAACCGCCAGACGGTCGTGAGCGGACTCACGATCGACTCGCGCATGGTGCCGCCAGGCGCAGCGTTCGTGGCGCTCCTCGGCGAGCATTCGGACGGTCACGATCATCTCTACGACGCAGTGCTCGCGGGCGCCCACGCGCTCGTCGTCACATTGGGACCCGACGAGCTGAGCACTCTGCTGCAGCAGCCCCAGATGGAAGGTGTGTCCGTCATCCGCGTCGCCGACGGTGCTCAGGCGCTGCGCGATCTCGCCGCATGGCATCGCACCCGCCTCACGTGCCCCGTCATCGGGATCACGGGCTCGACCGGCAAGACGACGACGAAGGACATGCTGCGCAGCGTGCTCGAGCGAGACCGAAGGGTGGTAGCCACCGAAGGCAACCGCAACAACGAGCTCGGCGTACCCCTCACCGTGCTTTCGGCGGATCCGCTCACTGAGGCCCTCATCGTGGAGATGGGCATGCGGGGTCTCGGTCAGATCGCTGAACTGGCGGCGATCGTACGGCCGAGCTTCGGCCTCGTCACGAACGTCGGAACGAGCCACATCGAGCTACTCGATACCGAGGAATCGGTTGCGGACGCGAAGAGCGAACTCATAGCGTCGCTTCCACCCGACGGTCTCGCCTTCCTGAACGGCGACGATGCATATTCAGACCGGATAGAGAAGGTCTCGCGGGCGAGGGTGCGACGTTACGGCCTGAGCGAGTGGTGCGACGTACGAGCCGAAGACATCTCCCTGGACGATGAGAGCCGCGCCTCGTTCACGCTCCTGTCCAATGGTGACCGCTTCGAGATCTCACTCTCCGTCCCGGGCAGGCACAACGTCTACAACGCACTGGCTGCCGCGGCGATCGCGCTCGAACTCGGCGTGGCCGAGACCGACATCGCGGAGGGTCTCGCGGACGTACACCTCACGGCGATGCGCATGCAGATGTTCGAGACCGCGACAGGCCTCACAGTCATCAACGACGCGTACAACGCGAATCCCGTGTCGATGCGGGCCGCGATCGAGACGCTGCTCGATATGCGTGCGCCGGCGCGGCGCGTGGCTGTCCTGGGCGACATGGCCGAACTCGGCTCGCTGACCGAACTCGCCCACTTCCAGCTCGGAGAACTGGTCGGCAGGCGCGGTGTGGATGTGCTCGTCACTGTCGGGCAGCGCTCTGCGCGGATAGGCGAGGGGGCCAGGGTAGGCGGTATGCCGCCGGAGAACGTACGCGTGTGCGCTACGGTCGAGGAGGCGGGCGAAGTGCTGGACGATGTGTTGCAGCCCGGCGATATCGTGCTCGTGAAGGCCTCACGCGTCATGGGTCTCGAGCGTATCGTCGAAGGGCTTGTGACGCCGCGTGTTTAGTCTCTCGCGCTATCCGACCTACGAGGTCTTCCTCGCCGTCGTGATCGCGATGGTCGCGTGCGCGCTGCTGTTCCCACTCTGGATACGTCTCTTGAGAGTGCGGAACATCGGGCAGCAGGTGCGTGCGGACGGGCCTCAGGGACACCTCGTCAAACAGGGAACGCCGACTATGGGCGGCGTGCTCATCCTGCTCGTCGTCTCAGCGACCTACGCGCTCATGGGCACCTACGGAAAGCGCAGCGTCCTGGCCATGTTCGCGTTGATCGCATGCGGCCTGCTGGGCTTCATCGACGACTGGTCCAAAGTGGCTCACGAACGCTCTCTGGGCCTGCGGCCCCGCTCGAAGATACTGTGGCAAATGGCGATCTCGCTCACGTTTGGACTGCTCGCCGTGAACTGGATCGGGATAGCGACGACGGTCAACGTGCCGCTCACCGGATGGCATCTCGACTTCGGAGTGCTCACGTCGACATTCGTGATCGCCGGCGTGACCATCGCGGTTCCATGGCTCTACCTCGTCCTCATCTTCATCATGATCGGCGGGACCTCGAACGCGGTGAACCTCACCGACGGACTGGACGGGTTGGCGGCCGGTACCGTGATGATCGTGACGCTCGCCTACGGTGCGATCGCGTTCAGACAGAACCGTCTCGAGGTGGCGCTCTTCGCGGCGGCCATCGCCGGCGCGTGCGTCGGATTCCTCTGGTACAACAGCTATCCCGCCGACATCTTCATGGGCGACACCGGTTCGCTCGGTTTGGGCGGGGCGATAGCCGCGCTCGCGATCCTCACGAAGACAGAGCTTCTCTTCGTCCTCATCGGTGCGATCTACATCGCCGAGACGTTCTCGGTGATCTTGCAGGTCGCGTCGTACAAGCTCACGCGAAAACGCATATTCCGCATGGCCCCGCTCCACCATCACTTCGAGATGAAGGGTTGGTCGGAGACGAAGGTCATGGTTCGCTTCTGGATCGTCACCGGTATCTTCGCCGGTGCGGGCTTCGCGCTCTACTTCGTCCAGTCCATCCGCAGAGGCCGATGAGGATCTCCGGAGACATACTCGTGGTCGGCCTGGGGCGCTCGGGTGAGGCGGTCGCGCTGTATCTGGCCAGACTCGCGAAGCGTGGCGAGGTGGCCTCCGTGACGGTTGCCGATGAGTCCTGCACCGCCGAGTTGTCCTCCCGCGCCGAGAAGCTTCGCGCCGCCGGCGTGACGGTCGCGCTGGGCGCCGCGGATGTCGCCGGACCTTTCGCACTCGCCGTGGTGAGCCCCGGTCTTGCCCCGTCGCGTCCGCTGATGCGGTCCGCGCTCGAGCATTCGGCGCGCGTCGTGTCCGAGATCGAGTTCGCCTTCGAGAGGTCGCACTCGCCGTGGATCGCGGTGACCGGGACGAACGGCAAGACCACGACAACCAGTCTCGTCTCGCATCTGCTCACCAGCGACGGCATACCCTCCGAGACCGTGGGCAACATCGGCAGGCCTGCGATCGATGTGGTGGACGGTGCATCCGAGGCCACCGCGATCGTCGCCGAGGTTTCTTCGTTCCAACTCGCCTTCACGCAGGAGTTCCATCCGCGCGTCTCGGTGTTCCTCAATCTGACACCTGACCACCTCGACTGGCACGGCAGCATGGAGGCGTACGCCGCCGACAAGGCCAAGGTCTTCTCCAACCAGGGCCCACAGGACTTCGCCGTCGTGGACGTTGACGATCCAGGATCTGCGCCGTATGCGGAGCTCGCGGCGCGCCAGCAGGTGCGGGTGTCACGGGTGACGCGACTGCGTCCGCCCCCGCACGGCGCGGGGCTGATCGATGGGATGCTCGTTCTCGATACCCCCCACGGTCTCGTCGAGCTGATACCCGCGAAAGAGCTGCAGATCAAGGGAGAGCACAACGTCAGCAACGCGTTGGCCGCGGCAGCCGCTGCACACGCTTTCGGCGTGCATCCGGACGCGATCCGTTCCGGGCTTCGCACGTTCAAACCGATCGAGCACCGTCTCGAGCCGGTAGGCGATGTCGGCGGTGTCGAGTACTTCAACGACTCGAAGGCGACGAATCCCGACGCCGTCCTGAAAGCTCTCACCGCATTCGCCGAGCGCCCCCTGATCGTGCTGCTCGGGGGGCGCAACAAGGGAAACGACTTTGAGCCCCTTGCCAAAGCCGTCTCCGAGAGAGCGAAGGCTGCGGTCCTGTTCGGGGAGTCTCTACCTGAGATGCAGCTGGCGTTCGAAGGCGGAGCGCTCCCCGTTCGAACCGCGCCGACGATGCGGGATGCGGTCGAGGTCGCCGCAGGGCTCGCAGCCCCCGGCGATGCGGTCTTGCTCTCACCCGCTTGTGCGTCCTTCGACGAATTCGCGAACTACGAGGAGCGAGGCGACACGTTTCGTGGCCTCGTGCAAGCCAAGATCTCCGCTGCCGGCCATGCGGCGACGGAAGCTGGTCCGGCGTGAGCCGAGAGCGGACATACGCGGGTGGACCGGTCGTGCGCTATCTGCTTCTTGGCGCGACCGTCGCCCTGATGCTCGCCGGTCTTGTCATGATCTATTCGGCGGCCTCTGTCTCGGACTTCGTTCGGTACGGCGACAGCATGCATCACTTGAAGCGGCAGCTTGTGTGGATCTTCGCTGGGACTGCCATGCTGCTCATCTTCGCGCGCTTGGACTACCGCCGCCTCCGCACCATCGCGCTGCCGGCATGGGCGTTGGCGTTCGGCCTCCTCCTGCTCGTCATCGTCTTGGGCGTCGTTCGGGGCGGGGCGCGGCGCTGGATACCGCTCGGGCCGTTCGGCCAGTTCCAGCCTTCGGAGTATGCCAAGCTGGCGTGTCTGCTGCTCGCCGCCGCACTCGTGACGGAGTACCGGCGCGGCCGAGTGACCGAACAGCAGCTTCTCGGACGGGTTGCGATACTCGTCGGCGCGACAGCCGTTCTCGTACTGCTGCAGCCGGACCTCGGTACGACCATCGCCATCGTCGTGTCCGTGGTCCTCGTGCTTCTCCTGGGCGGCATCAGGCTGCGGTGGATCGGTCTGGCCTTCGCCGGGACGGCGGTCCTCGGCGCTCTCGCCATCGTCCGCGAACCGTACCGCGCCGCGCGCTTCGTCGCCTTCCTGGATCCGTGGAAAGACGCGCAGGGCAAGGGCTACCAGACGATCCAGGCCCTGCTCGCTTTTGGGACCGGCGGCGTGGACGGCATCGGACTCGGGCTGTCTCGGCAGAAGTACTTCTACCTGCCGGAGGCGCATACGGACTTCATCCTCGCGATCATTGGCGAGGAGATCGGTTTGATCGGGACGCTGTGTGTCGTGATCGCGTTCGGATTGTTCTGCTACGCAGGTTTCAGGATCGCTCTGGGCTCGCGAGACACGTTCGGACGCATGCTTGCCGGAGGCCTCACGGCCATGATCGGTGCCCAGGCCGTCATGAACATGATGGCTGTGACCGGGCTGATGCCTGTGACCGGCAAGCCCCTGCCCTTCGTGAGTTTCGGCGGATCTTCGATGCTGTTCACGATGATGGGCGTGGGCATGATCCTCTCCGTCTCCCGTTTCGGCGCGACCAGCAGCCGTGCGGCACGGCGGATACCCACGGACGAGGAGTCGACAAGTGCGTTTCCTGCTGAGCGGCGGCGGGACGGCGGGGCACATATATCCCGCGCTGTCCGTGGCCGAGGAGCTGTCCGCCGGGGGGCATGACGAAGTTCTGTTCGTCGGAACCCCCGACGGTCTTGAGGCGCGACTCGTCCCTGAGTCCGGCGTCGCCTTCTCAGCGCTGCCCGCGCGCGGGTTCGACCGGTCGCGCCCGTGGACGGCGGTGACGTCGAGCGTGGTGATCGTCGCGTCGGCTCTGCGTGCCGTGCGGCTGTTGCGCAAGTATCGTCCCGACGCCGTGCTGGGATTCGGCGGCTACGTGTCGATACCGGTAGGGTTGGCCGCGCGAATCGTGCGCGTTCCGCTCGTCCTGCACGAGCAGAACTCGGTGCCGGGTCTCGCCAACCGGGTGCTCTCGCGCTGGGCGCATGCCGTCGCGTTGACCTTCCCCCGATCGACGGTGCGGCTGAAGCATCCGGAGAGGGCTGCGCTGACCGGCAACCCGGTCCGCTCGGCGGTCATGGACGCCAGTAGAGATCGCGGACGTGCGTTGCTCGGCGTTCCGGCTGATGGACTCGTCCTCCTTGCGTTCGGAGGGAGCAGGGGAGCGCGTCATCTGAACGCGGCGCTCGTGGCCCTGAGTGAGCGGCTCGAGGAGGTGCCGAACCTCTACGTCGTGCAGATCGCGGGACCGGCGGAGGCGGCGACCGTTCGAACCGCCTTGCCGGCAGCGGGCGGGTGGGTAGGTGATCGCTGGCAGGTGATCGAATACGTCGATGACATGGGATCCGCATTGGCGGCCGCCGACCTCGTCCTTGCGCGAGCAGGGGCCACGTCGCTTGCCGAGCTTGCCGTGTTGGGTCGTCCGGCGATACTCGTGCCCTACCCGTACGCTACCGACGACCATCAGACGACGAATGCGGCTTCGTTCGCTGAGGCCGGTGCCGCCGAGGTCATCGCTGATGCTGAACTGGATACGCCACGTTTCGGTGACACGCTTCTACGTCTGCTCCAAGACGCGAAAGCGCGTGCTACGATGGCTGCCGCATCCAAGCGGCTCGCGCATCCTGACGCCGCCGCACGCGTCGCCCAGATGGCTCGTGATGCGGCCGTCGCCGGAGGCGCGAGTCTGATTCCGTGAGGACACATGACCCCGTCCGCGTACGCCCACTTCATAGGTATCGGTGGCGCCGGCATGAGCGGTATCGCGCTCGTGTTGCAGGCACGCGGGGTCAGGGTCACCGGCTCGGATGTGCGCGAGTCCCGCTACACGCGGGCGCTCGCCCAGAAGGGCGTCGAGGTCACGATAGGGCATAGAGCGGCGAATCTCGGTGACCCCGAGGTCGTCGTCGTCTCCTCGGCGATACCCGACAGCAATCCCGAACTCGCAGAAGCGCGGAAGCGTTCGCTCCCGATCTGGCAGCGGGCGCAGATGCTCGCGCATCTCGCCGAGGACAGGACCACCGTGGCGATCGCCGGAACGCACGGCAAGACGACGACGAGCTCGATGGTCGCGACCATGTTGTGGGGACTGGGACTTGATCCGACATTCCTCATCGGAGGTCAGGTCTGCGCCTTCGGCACGAACGCCCTCGCGGGGGCGGGAGACCACTACGTCGTGGAGGCGGACGAGTCGGATGGATCGTTCATGCACCTCGATCCCGCCGTCTTGGTGGTCACGAACATCGAGGCCGATCATCTGGACCACTACGGAACGCTCGAGAAGGTCGAGGAGACCTTCGTCGCGTTCATGCGCAAGGTCGGGCCGACAGGCACACTCGTTCTGTGCGCCGACGATCCACGTCTTTTGGAACTCAGCACCGGTCTCGAAGGCCGAATCATCACGTATGGGCGAGACTCCTCAGCGGATGTACGCATCACCGCGGCCCGGCGGACGGGCGAAGGTCACACTGCCGACATCGCAATCGCGGGCGGATCTGTCGTTTTGCGGGTTCCGGTCCCGGGTTTGCACAACGTCTCGAACGCCGCGGCTGCGCTGGCCGTGGCGTGCGCTCTCGGTCTTGATCCCGCAGAGGCCGCGGCGGCACTTTCCGAGTTTGGCGGCGTCAAGCGCCGATTCGAGCACGTGGGCGCTGCCGATGGCGTCACCGTCGTGGACGACTATGCTCATCACCCGACCGAGGTCGCCGCGACGCTGCGGGCGGCGCGCCAATTGGGTTACGTGCGCGTGTGGGCCGTGTTCCAGCCGCATCGCTTCAGCAGGACGGCGGCTCTTTCGGAGGAATTCGGGACAGCGTTCGAAGATGCCGACCGGGTCGTGTTGCTCGACGTGTACGGTGCCGGGGAAACCCCGATACCTGGCGTCTCGGGCCGCACAGTCCTCGACTCGGTCCTTCGCCACGAACCTCGCAGCGCGGTGACGTGGTTGCCGCACCGCGGGGACGTGACGACGTATCTGGCCGCCAACGTTCGCAGTGGCGATCTCGTCATGACCATCGGGGCGGGAGACGTGACCGCCCTTGGCCCGGAGATCGTGCGCGCGCTGACGCCCTCCGAAGGGCGTTGAGGCCGCTGTGGCCGGCGACCGAGTCGTGGAGGCACTTCGGCGCGCCGTGTCGGGCGGGGTGAGGCCCAGCGAGCCGATGTCACGCCACACGACGTTCCGCATCGGCGGTAATGCGCGCTACTTCATCACGTGCGACAACGTGTCGGACCTTTCCGGCGCGCTCCGCGTGCTCGATCTGGCCGGCGTCGAGTGGATAGTCCTCGGCAGAGGCAGTAATGTGCTCGTCAGCGATGCCGGCTACGACGGCGCGGTGATCCTGCTGGGGCGCGACTTCCGCAAGCATCGGGTGGACGGCGCCTACCTGGAGGCAGGGGGCGGCGCCCCGTTGGGAACGCTCGTTCAAGACGCGTACTCCAAGGGGCTGTCCGGTCTCGAGTTCGCCGTCGGCATACCGGGGACCCTTGCCGGGGCGCTCGCGATGAACGCGGGCGAGAGTGAGAGATGGATCGGCTCGATCGTGGAGTCGGTCACGACCTTCAGCCCCGGTACGGGACTGGCCGCGGCGCGCGGTCACGAGATCACATGGGGCTACCGTCGTTCGAGTCTGCCCGAGCGGGCTATCATCGTGGAGGCGGTCCTGAGGGTCACGCAAGCCGACCGAGACACCATCAGGCACGCGATGGACGGCAGTCTGGGCCGCCGCAAGAGAACGCAGCCGGTTGGAGCCGCCTGCGCGGGCAGCGTGTTCGTGAATCCACCCGGAGAGTCGGCGGGCCGACTCATCGAGTCCGCGGGCCTGAAGGGCGCGAGACACGGCGGCGCACGCATCTCCGAGGTTCACGCGAACTTCATCGTGAATGAGAACAGGGCTCGCGCCGCAGATGTTGTAGCACTCATGCGGCTGATGATGAGCACCGTAAAGGACGAGTATGGGATCGAGCTCAGACCGGAAATCAAGTTCCTCGGGGAGTTCGAGGAAGCGTAAGCGCGTCGTCATCGGTGCAGGTGACTCCACTCGCGATCGCTACTCGTCCCTCGAAGATTCCTTCGTCCGCAAGGGGCCGCGGACCGGTTCCGGGCGCCGCCCTGTACCCGGGACTCTCAAGAGCGCCGGTCGGAGGGTGGCGGGCAGCAAGGCCGAGGCACGAGACTCGCGTCTTCGCACCCAACGCAGGCGCGTCCGACTGCGTGTCGCGCTGCTTGTGGGACTCGTCGCGGCCGCGATCGCCGGCGCGGTCTGGCTGTACAACTCCGATGCGTTCACCGTGCGGTCTGTGGACGTTGTGGGTGCGCAGCGTCTGAGTACCCAGCAGGTAACCAAGCTCGCCGCTCTGCCCGCCGACGTGACGCTCCTGAGACTGCCCGTCTCCGATGTAGAGGCACGACTGGAAGCCAATCCTTGGGTGTCATCGGCGGAGGTGACGAGGGACTTTCCGGACGGGGTGCGCATCCGCATCGTTGAGCGAACGCCAGCGGCCAGCGTGATCGTCAATCCGAAAACACGATGGCTCGTCGATGGCCAGGGAGTGTGGCTTGCCCGCCAGACGAAGACAACGACGGCAGCCGTCACCCCCATCCGCGACGTCGAGGGGCTCGACCCCGTGGCAGGGAGCAAAGCGCAGTCGGAGACGCTCCTCAACGCCATCAGCGTTCTATCCCAACTCGAACCGTCCTTCGCCAAGCAGGTCAAGGCAGTCTCTGCGCCGACAATCGACAAGACCGCGCTCATCACTAAGCGCGATGTCGAGGTGTTCGTCGGCACTGCAGAAGACATAGGCCGCAAGCAGCAGGTGGCTGCGAAGATTCTCGCCGAAGAGGCCGGCAAGGTGGTCTATATCAACGTTCGCACGGTCGACAGACCAACCTGGCGTGGCCTCGAAGAGTAGGCCTGACCTGCCCTTTCGCGTGTGTCGCGGGCGGCCTGCCCGATTTCGGCGGCGATTTCCTCGAAAACCCTTGCACTGTCGCTAACGTTTATGCCAAGATTGAGCGTTCACCGGGTACCATAAGCATAAACCTAAGCTTGAGACTTGCAGAGTCAGCTCCGTTCGGGGAGGCCAGGATGCTGGAAACAGGCGCGAACTACCTCGCGGTCATCAAGGTCATCGGCGTCGGGGGCGGCGGAACGAACGCCGTCAATCGAATGGTCGAGGCCAACCTCAAGGGTGTCGAGTTCATCGCAATGAACACCGACGCTCAGGCACTGCTTATGTCCGACGCGGATTACAAGGTTCACGTTGGCGTGAATCTCACGAAGGGGCTCGGCGCGGGCGGCGATCCTGACGTCGGCACGCAGGCCGCCGAGGAGAGTCGCGCCGAGATCAAAGAGGCGCTCCAGGGCGCCGACATGGTATTCGTCACAGCCGGCGAGGGCGGCGGCACCGGAACCGGGGCCGCACCGGTCATAGCCCAGATCGCCAAGGAAGAGATCGGCGCGCTCACTGTGGGATGCGTTACGCGCCCCTTCGCGTTCGAAGGCCGCAAGCGCGCGCTCCAGGCCGAAGATGGCATCAAGAAGCTGCGCGATGTGGTGGACACGCTGATCATCATCCCGAACGACCGCCTCTTGCAGGTCGCCGAGAAGAAGACGTCGATCCTGGATGCCTTCCGCATCGCAGACGACGTGCTTCGGCAGGGCACGCAGGGCATCACAGACCTCATCACCGTGCCCGGCCTCATAAACCTCGACTTCGCGGACGTGCGTACGATCATGCAGGACGCCGGCTCTGCGTTGATGGGCATCGGCCTGGCTGCCGGGGACAATCGCGCGCATGACGCGGCGAAGGCCGCCATCTCGAGCCCGCTGCTTGAGTCGAGCATCGAAGGTGCGCAGGGCGTGCTCCTCTCGATCTCCGGCGGGTCCGATCTGGGCCTGTTCGAAGTGAACGAGGCCGCCGAGGTCGTTGCGGCTGCCGCATCTCCAGACGCGAACATCATCTTCGGCGCCGTGATAGACGACTCGATGATCGATCAGATACGGGTCACCGTCATCGCGACTGGATTCGACGGAAAGCGCAAGCAGGAGACCATGGAGTTTGCGGCGGTGACCGAGGACGACTCCATCGGCCCGCCCTCCTTCGAGCCGCTGACCGATGAAGACCTCGACATCCCCGCATTCCTCAAGAAGCGCACGTTCTAGCAGATCCGCGTAGAAGCTGCAGATGGGTGCATGATGCGCCCGCTCGATATCGGACCCGGTACCGGCGACGGCGAGACCTCGTCGGTACCGGGTCCGCCTTGTTCTCGCCGTGCGCGGCTGTGTGCTCCGACATCGCGCCGAGGAGGGATGTGCCGTGCATGAGCCACGGCTGACGCGGGTAGCACGTGGAGACTGCGTCTACTGGACCGACGAGGCGCTCCGCACCCGAGCGGGAGTCATCGTGGCATTCTCGGAACGCGTCGGGGGAGTGAGTCGCATGCCGTTCGCGACCCTCAACCTGGCTGCGCACGTCGGCGACGACCCTGAGCACGTGGACGAGAACCGCGCGCGGTTCTTGTCGGCGACGGGCCTCGAGCCGTTGCGCGCTCGGCTCGTCACCGCCGAGCAGGTCCATGGAACGCACATCGCGCCCGTCGACCAATCCGACGCAGGACGTGGAGCGTTCGCCGCTACAGGCCGCCCTCCGGTCGCAGAAGCCGACGGACTTGTCACGGCAACCCCCGACCTGCCACTCATGCTGTTCTTCGCCGACTGCGTGCCGGTGGTCCTCGTCGCGCTCACCCAAACGCAGCGCGCCGTCTGCGTCGTTCACGCGGGGTGGCGTGGAGCGCTCAGCAGGATCGCTGCTTCAGGCGCTCACTCGGTGAGACAGGCAGCCGGGCCCTTGGCCGACGTCATCGCCTACATCGGTCCTCACATCTGCGCGCAGGACTACACGGTCGGCGAAGAAGTGCTGTCGCAGTTCGACACCATCTTTGCTACAGTGTCGCGGGCCGGTACGGGGGCTGTTGACCTCGGCGCCGCCGTGTCAGCGAGCCTTGTCGAAGCAGGAGTGCCGATGAGTGCACAGTGCAGCCTCGGTGCGTGCACTGCGGGGCAGACCGACCGCTTCTTCTCATACCGCGCCGAGGGTGCAACCGGTCGCCATTCGGCCTTTGCCGCCATGGTCGGGCGCGGGGCATGATCCGGCGGGTTCTACCGCTCGTCCTGCTGCTCCTTGCCGCAGCGCTTGTCTCGGCGTGCAGCGGGAACTCCCACGACGCGGATCAGGTTGTCGTGACGGGGTCGACCACCATCTTGCCGATCGCCGAGGTGTCGGCCGAGATGTACCGGGACGTCGAGCCCGACGTGCGCGTGCTCGTGTCCGGCGTCGGGTCCTCGGCGGGCATAGAGAGCGTCTCGCAGGGCTCTTCGGACATAGGGACGTCCTCTCGCGACCTCAAGCCCGAGGAGAAGACGCTCGGGCTCGTCGACACCCCGATCGCATACGACGCCATCGCGGTCATCGTGAATCCCGGACAATCCCATAGGGACGCTCACAAGAGACCAGGTCAAAGACATCTTCCAGGGCAAGATCACCAACTGGCGTGACGTCGGCGGAACCGACGGGCCGATCCATCTCGTGAACCGCGACGAAGCCTCCGGCACGCGGGAGGCCTTCTCCAAGATCGTCATGGACTCCGAGCCCTTCGATCCCACCGCGGCGGTGTTGCCCGGTACCGGCCAGGTCAGGGCGGTGGTGTCCGATTCGCCTGGCGCCGTCGGCTACATCTCGTTCGGCTTCGTGACGTCGGCGGTGAAGGCCGTGGCGATCGACGGCGTGGCCCCCTCCGAGGAAAGCGTCTTCTCAGGTGCCTACCCTGTCCAGCGCAGCCTGCATTTCCTCACGAAGGGGGAGCCCGTCGAGCCGGCAAAGGGCTATATCGATTTCGTGCTGTCCGACGCAGTCCAGCAGTCGGTCGTCAAGGACGCCGGTTTCCTGCCGGTATCTGAGAGGAGCAAGTAGGTGTCCGAGCCGACTGGCACGCGAGCATCGGCTGAGGACCTTCAGCTGGTCTCGCGCGCGACGTATCTGAAGGAGCTCGCGCTCAGGAATGTGTTCTTCGTGTGCGCGTTCGCGGCAGTGCTCGGCGTGCTCCTGATCTTTGTCTTCGTCGGCATCCGAGGATGGCCCGCGTTCACCGAGATAGGCATCGGCAACTTCCTCGGCGGCCGAGTGTGGTCGCCAAGCAACGACCAATTCGGCATCCTGCCGATGATCTGGGGCACGGTGCTCGTCATGGCAGGTGCACTGGCCCTGGGTACGCCGCTGGCCGTCGCAACCGCAGTGTTCCTGTCTGAGATCGCGTCGCCCCGTCTGCGCGCTATCGTCAGGCCGGCGGTCGAGCTGCTGGCAGGCATCCCTTCGGTCATATACGGCTTCTTCGGCCTCGTCATACTCCGACCGGTGATCGCCGAATGGAGTGGGGGACTCGGGTTCGGCGCCTTCACCGCGTGGGTCATCCTCGCGGTCATGATCGTGCCTACGATCGCGACTCTCTCCCAGGATGCTCTCGAATCGGTCCCAAACGGGATCCGCGAGGCATCGTATGCCATGGGGGCGACCCAGTGGCAAACGATCTACAAGGTGCTGCTGCCGGCGGCCAAGATCGGGATCATCGACGCGATCATCCTCGGCATGGGCCGAGCGATCGGCGAGACGATGGCCGTCCTCATGGTCGTCGCGAACGCACCCGTGTTCCCTAAGAGCATCTTCGCGCCGCTCTCGACGCTCACCACAGCCATCGTGCTCGACATGCCCTACGCGACCGGCTTGCACCGCACCGCGCTCTTCGGCATGGCCATCATCCTGTTCATCGTCTCGATGCTTCTCGTCGCGGCCGTTCGCTTCATCTCGAGGCTCGGGGAGGAGGCGTAGGTGGACAAGCGCGTCACGAATGCGATCGCCCTCGGAGTGCTTTGGGTGTCTGCCGGCGCCACCGTGTTGATCCTGTTCGCGCTCATCGCGTACGTGTTCGTCAACGGGATCAGCGTCATCTCGCCGTCGTTCATCTTCACGTGGCCACACGGCGTTGCCGCCGAAGGGGGCATCTGGCCGACGATCGTCTCGTCGGTCTACGTGACCGGGCTCGCGATGCTGATCGTCACGCCGGTCGCGATCCTCGCGGCCGTGTACCTCGCCGAATACGCGGTCCAAGGCCGCATGGTGCGCACCATCAGATTCGCCGCCGACTCGCTCGCGTCGGTCCCCTCGATCGTCATGGGCCTCTTCGGTCTGGCGCTCTTCGTCGAGTCGGCGGGACTCGGGTTCTCGATGCTCTCCGCCGCGCTCGCGTTGTCCTTCCTCATGCTGCCGATCGTGATGCGCACGACCGAGGAGGCCATCCGGTCAGTCCCTCGCTTCATGCGATGGGGCAGCTACGGACTCGGAGCGACGAAATGGCAGACTGTCAGCAAGATCGTGCTGCCGGCGGCCGCGCCACGTATCATCACCGGCATCGTGCTCGCCACCGGTCGCGCGGTCGGTGAGACCGCCGTGGTGATATACACGATGGGGCAGGCGATCAACCTGCCCGTCACGCCGCTGGATTCTGGACGGCCGATGACGGTGCATCTCTACTTGTTGGCAACAGAAGGCATCAATCTCGAGGCCGCCTACGGCACGGCACTTCTGCTGATGGTGATGATCCTCGGCTTCAACCTCGGCGCGAGATGGATCCTGCGCCGATACCGGAAGGTGTGACCGAGCATATGGAGCCAAGCGGCGTCTCACAGCCGGCCCCCGGTGGTCCGGAGAAGATCTCAGTCAAGAACCTGGACTTCTACTACGGCGACTTCCACGCACTGACCGGCATCAATGTCGGCATCCGCAGTAACGCCGTGACTGCGTTCATCGGCCCGTCCGGCTGCGGGAAGTCCACCTTCCTGCGGACGATCAATCGCATGAACGACCTCATCCCCGGGACGCGCGTCGAGGGCAAGGTCCTCCTCGACGGCCAGGACATCTACGCGCCGGGCGTCGATCCCGTCGACTTGCGACGGCGCGTCGGCATGATCTTCCAGCAGCCGAACCCGTTCCCGATGTCCATCTACGACAACGTCGCGTACGGTCCGAGGCTTCACGGAGTGAAGAAGCGTGCCGAACTCGACGAGGTCGTTCAGAAGTCACTCGAGAGAGCGAACCTCTGGAAGGAAGTGAAGGACATCCTTAGCCGCGGCGGACTGACGCTTTCGGGCGGTCAGCAGCAGCGCTTGTGCATCGCACGCGTGCTGGCCGTTCAGCCTGAGGTCCTCCTGATGGACGAACCCTGCTCGGCGATCGACCCTGCCTCCGTGCAGAAGGTCGAGGACCTCATGGCCGAACTCAAGCACCGCTACACGATCATCATCGTCACGCACAACATGCAGCAGGCCGCTCGGGTGAGCGAGTACACTGCGTTCTTCCTGCAAGAGAAGATGGGCGAGCCCGCGGTCCTCGTGGAGTTCGATCGAACGCCCGTGGTGTTCACGAGCCCGCACGACAAACGCACAGAGGACTACATCACTGGACGATTCGGTTAGTCACTTTCGAACCCGTCAGGCCGCGAACGACGTTCCACCCGCGGCTATACTGGGCAGATGGTTCGAACCGACGCCGACGAGAAGGAGGTGAGCTGCGATGAGGGACCAATTCCGCCAGGAACTCAAGAGACTGAAGGCAGACGTCGTAGCGATCGGCAAGGACATCACGACGCTCACGCGGCAAGCCACGACCTCGCTCGTCGTCGGCGACGTCGAGCTCGCTGAGAAGGTGATCGCCGCCGACGACGACATCGACCGGCGTTGTCTGGCCATCGAGGAGCGGGCACTGGAGACCATCGCGACGCAGTCGCCGGTAGCTCGCGATCTGCGGCTCCTTCACTCGCTGACGTATATCGCGATGCACTTCGAACGCATGGCGGACCTCGCGTCGAACCTCGCCAAAGCGACTCGTCGCACGGCAGGCCGCAAGGGGCCGCAGACTCTGTACGACCTCATCCAGGCTCAAGGCAATCTCGTGTACCGCGTATTGGATGCAACGATCGAGGCGCTCGAGAAGAGCGATCTGGATCTGGCGCGCAAACTGCCTGAGCTGGACGAGCCGATCGACCATCTCTACAAGCAGTTCTTCCGCGAGCTGGGCAGGCTTCACGACGAGGACGAGATCGAATGGGCGTCCTCGATGGTGCTCGCGTCCCGCTACCTCGAGCGCATCGCCGACAACGCGGTCGATATCGGCGAGCGCATCGCCTACCTGGTCACCGGCGAGTTCGACGTCCTGCTGTCGGAGTCTGGCGACACGTCGCCGCCCTCGTGAGCTCCATCGCAAGTCGATACGTCGCGGTGCGTCGCCAGGTGGCTGACGCCGCGGACTGCGCGGGGCGCTCGGCCGACGACGTGACGATAGTCGGCGTAACGAAGACCGTCGGGATTCCCGAGATACAGGCAGCGATCGCAGCGGGAATGCGCGATTTCGGCGAGAACCGTGCCCAGGAGTTCATCGGCAAGTATGGCCTGTTTCCCGACGTACGCTGGCACTTCATCGGCACGCTTCAGACGAACAAGGTCAAGGACGTCGTCGGCAAGGCCTGCCTCATCCACTCGGTCGACTCCCTTCATCTCCTGCGGGCGATCGACCGCAAGGCGCAGGAGATCGGGGCTGTCCAGCCCGTACTCTTGCAGGTGAATGTCTCGGGCGAGGACACGAAGCACGGCTTGGAGCCCGACGAGCTGCAGTCGGTATTGGAGGCCTCGACGGAGCTGGAAAAGGTGGCGGTAAAGGGGCTCATGACTATGGCTCCGTTCGGCCGTGCCGAGGAGTCCCGAGGGGTGTTTCGGGAGCTTCGCCGGCTTGCCGAGTCACTCAGCGCACTCAGGCTCGATGGGGTAGAGTTAGACGACCTCTCGATGGGAATGACGAACGACTTCAAGGTTGCCGTCGAAGAGGGCGCGACGATCGTACGCGTAGGGCGCGCAATCTTCGGCAGATGACCTGTCGGGCTCGGCAGGCGCCGCGCCGGTTCAAGGGGTGAAGACGTGAGCGTGTGGCAGAGGGTCAAGGTCCGGCTCGGCCTCGGCGACGAGTGGGACGACTTCGAAGACGATGACTACTACGACGACGAGCCCGACGACGCCGAGGATGGTTGGGACCTGCCCCACAAGCGCGCCTACGACTCGTCGCATGCCGGCGAAAGCACGTCGGTGCGTCGCGTGCAGCGCGAGGAGCAGGAGCGGCGTTCGGCCCGGGCGTTGCACAGCGTGCCGACCGGGTCCGCGAGCGTGACATCGGTGCTGCCGCAGGTGCGCATCCACATCGTCGAGCCGAAGTCCTTCGGCGAGGTACAGACCATCGCCGACAAGTTCAAGCAAGGCACGCCCGTGGTCATGAACCTCACCGGCACCAAGGCCGAGCTCTCGAAGCGGCTGCTCGACTTCGCGTCAGGTCTCACGTACGGGCTTGACGGCGGCATGCAGAAGGTCGCCGATCGCGTGTTCCTGCTCACGCCCGCGAATGTGGACGTCTCGGCGGAGGACCGCCGCCACCTGAAGGACACCGGCTTGTTCAGCTTCGAGGGCTGAGGACGGCGATCATGATGAGCGACGGCCGATTCGTATTCGAAGGCCGCCTGGCCGTCATCGGCGGTGGGCGCATGGGCGAGGCCATCGTGAAGGGCCTGCTCGACGCGGGTTCCCTCGAACCGGAGCGCGTCATCGTCGCGGAACCGGACGCCCGCCGGCGGGAGGCGCTGCACGCCGCCCACGCCATCACGGCCGTGGCGGACGCCGGCGAGGCCACCGCGGGTGCCGACGTCGTGGTGGTCGCGGTCAAGCCACAGGTCATCGATGGAGTGCTCAAGGTGCTGGCGGATTCTCTCGGCCATGCGCTCGTGGTCTCGATCGCTGCAGGGATAAGCGTGGCGCGCCTCGAGTCGATGCTACCGGCAGGAACGCCTGTCGTTCGCGTGATGCCGAACACCCCTGCGATGGTCGGTCAGGGGATGAGCGTCGTGAGCGGCGGCAGCGAGGCGAGCGCCGAGCACGTCGACATGGTGCGCGCGCTGTTCGCCGAGCTCGGGGACGCCATCGTGCTCGACGAGCGGTATCAGGACGCCGCCGGGGCGATCTCCGGCTGCGGGCCTGCGTACGTGGCTCTGTTCGTCGACGCGCTCGCGCGCGCCGGCGTCCGGCACGGACTGCCGAGGGATGTGGCGCAACACCTCGCCGTGCAGACCTTGCGGGGCACCGCCGAACTGATCGCCGCCACCGGACAGCATCCCGAGCAGTTGGTCGACGCGGTCACGAGCCCGGGCGGCACGACGATCGCGGCGGTCGAGGCGCTGGAGGCCGGGGGATTCCGCGTCGCGATCGCCGACGCGGTGTCCGCAGCGGTCGCTCGGTCGAAGGAACTCGGCGCGTGACGGCGGTTTGGCCCATCGTCAGCGGCGTGATTCGCTTCTACACGTTCCTGATCCTCATCTACGTGATCATGTCCTGGTTCAGGCCTACCGGATTCCTTTGGGAGATCTTTCGAGTGATCGGCACCGTGGTCGAACCCTACATCAGCGTGTTCAGGCGGTTCATGCCCAACACTGGTATGGTTGATTTCTCTCCGCTCGTCGCGATACTTGTCCTGCAGTGGGTCATCGCACCACTTCTGCAAATGCTGTTGGTTCGTCTCTGATTCCCGCTCGTCTACGGAGGATAGACATGAAGCTCACGCCCCTCGACATCCACCACAAGGAGTTCCACCACGCCCTGCGCGGCTACTCCGAAGAAGAAGTGGACACCTTCCTCGACGAGGTGGCCGAGGAATTCGAGCGACTCTTCAAGGAGAACATCGATCTCTCCGAGAAGCTCGAAGCCACAAGCGCGAAGGTGCGCGACTACCAGAGCATGGAAGTGACTCTCAACAACACGATGGTGTCGGCGCAGCGCTCGGCCGAGCAGATCGTCGCCCAAGCCAACGAGGATGCGTCGGCGATGCTCCGAGACGCCGAGGTCAAGGCCAAGGAGATCATCCACTCCGCGTTGACCGACAGACAGAAGGCTCAAGGCGATCTCGTTCGCATCACACAGGCCGAGGAGGGCTTCCGCGCCCAGTTCCAGGGTCTGCTGGAGAGCTACCTCGCGGACATCAGCGCGGTCCCGCTCTCTTCTGAGATGACCGCCGTCGCACAGGAAGCTGAAGAAGCGCTTGTCGGTGACGTGGACATCGAGCTGCCTGCTGGAGAGGCGCCGTCGGATGCGGCCGATGCCCAAGAGGAGATCGCCGCTCTTGTCGAGGCGCCCGAAGCGGCCCTCCCGGCGAAGATCGACAGCGAGACCGACGACACCGCTGACGACGAGACACGGAGTATGGCGGAGCCGGCGGTCGCCGCCGCAGCAGCGGTGGAGAGCATGAGTTTCGGCGAGCTGGACGGGCCGGACCTCCTGGGAGAGGACTTCGGCGAGCCGAAGGAATTCGCGATGCCGTCGCTCGAGACGTTCGGCGAGCGCGATGACGACACGGACATCGAGGAGATCGACTAGCTGCTGCTGTGTATCTCGCGGTCCACGTCACTCCGCGTGCATCGCGCGACGAGATCGCGGGATGGCGCGGGGCCGAACTACTGGTGCGGGTGACCGCACCTCCCGACGCAGGTAAAGCCAACGACGCCGTCTGCCGCGCGGTTGCCGCAGCCCTCGGTATCCCCAAGAGCGCCGTCAGCGTGGCGAGGGGTCACACCTCGCGACACAAGTCCCTCAGGGTGGACGCCGAGCCCTCCGCTGTGAGCGCGGTGTTCGGCGAGCCTGACCCGGGTCTGTTCTGATGGCTCGACCGCCGGTGCCGATCGTCACGCACGATGACAAGAGCTTCCGCGTCGTCATGCCCTCAGGCCGCAACCGCTTCTTCATCTTCGGCGGCGTCGTCTTCGGCGTGCCCTGGCTCATCGGAATAGCGATTCGGTGTCGTATACGCATTTCGCGCCATCCCGGACTCGAGGGCCGGCATCGTCTGGATCGCCGTGCTGCTCGGCACCATCGCTCTCACGGGCCTCCTGGACGTGCTTGCTCTGGCTCTCATCTGGCTAGGCCTGTACGCGCTTTCGGGCAGTGAGACGCTGGAGGTCGGCGAGAGCGAGATCCACATTCGGCGGCGTGCCGCGGGCGTCACCATGCGCGCGCATGCGAAGCGCGGGCACTTCGATCGCGTCGCGCGTCTGGACACCCGGCACGCGCCCGGGAATGTGCCGCACCCGAAGATCGAGATGTCGGGCGCGTACTCGCGGCTGCGTTTCGGTGCGGGATTGACCGAGGACGAGGCCGACGACATCGCCAGCGAGCTGCGTGGATTCGTCGGGGAAGTAGGCCCCGATCAGGTGAGCGGTCGTTGACCCTCGCACGGGCACTGCGCTACCATCGCACGCACCGTGGCGCTGGTCGCCGCGGCGTTCGAACCCAAGATGAAGCTGTGAAGGGGACGAGTAGGGGAGTGTCCGGGCCCCAGCGAGCGGGAGTCGGTGCAAGCCCGCGGTCGAGCCTCCTCGAAGATCACCCCCGAGCTTCGGACCGAGCGGCGCGCCGGACGTACCGGCGCGGACAGTAGGCTCCGACGGCGGCCTCCGTTACCAGGCGACCGAGAGGCGTTCGAGCCAGGCTCGACGCAAGTTGGGTGGTACCGCGAAGCGAGCGCGAGGGTGCTTCGTCCCGGCAGTGGACGAAGGCCCTCTTTTCGTTCTCGGGTGCTGACGGGCATATGAGTCTCGTCGACGCAACAGCTCGGCCGACCAGCGAGTATGGCCGAGAGCGGCGCCGCGATCAAGAAAGGGCATCGAGTGGACTACAAGCAGACGATGAACCTGCCCCAGACCGACTTCCCCATGAAGGCGAACCTGGCCCAGCGCGAGCCGGAGTGGCTCGCGCACTGGGACGAGATGGACATCTACCGGCGCAGCCTGGAGGCGAACGAGGGTGGTCCGACCTTCATCCTCCACGACGGGCCGCCCTACGCGAACGGGCACATCCACATGGGCACCGCGTACAACAAGGTGCTCAAAGACCTCGTCGTCAAGTACAAGTCCATGCGTGGCTACTGGTCTCCCTACGTGCCCGGTTGGGATTGCCACGGGCAGCCGATCGAGCATCAGGTCGAGAAGAGCCTCGGCCCGGAGAAAATGGCGGTCATCGGCCAGGCCAAGGTGCGCGAACTCTGCCGGGACTACGCGCTGAACTTCGTCGACGTGCAGCGCGAGGAGTTCAAGCGTCTCGGCGTGCGCGGAGACTGGGAGGATCCCTATCTCACCCTCGTGCCCGCATACGAGGCGGGCAACGTGAAGGTCTTCAAGAAGATGTACCTGGACGGCGCGATCTACAAGGGTGCGAAGCCGATCCACTGGTGCATCCGCTGTCACACGGCGCTTGCCGAGGCGGAGATCGAGTATTCCGATGAGACGTCGGACTCCATCTACGTTGCCTTCAGGTTCACCGATGCGACGCCTTGGGATGCTGAGGGAGATGTCTCGATACTCATCTGGACGACGACGCCTTGGACGCTTCCGGCCAACGTCGCTGTCACGCTTGCTGCCGACGCCGACTACGTCGGCGTGAAGCTCGCCGACGGGCGCGTGCTCGTCATGGCCGAGGAACTGGTCGAGTCGGTCGCTGCCGTCGCCGGATGGGAGTCGCACGAGGTACTGGGCCCGCGCGTCAAAGGCAGCCGCTTGGAGGGACTGCACTACGCACAGCCGGTCCACGAGGGCGTGCAAGGCGTGGTCATCACCGGCGAGCACGTCGACCTGTCCACGGGCACCGGAGCCGTGCACACCGCACCCGGCCACGGCGAAGACGACTATCTCGTCGGCAGGAAGTTCAACCTGCCCATGCCGATGCCCGTGCTCGATGACGGGACGTTCGATGCGGGTGGCGGACCGTTCGCAGGCATGAACGTCTGGGAAGCGAATCCCAAGATCGTCGAGTGGCTTCGCGAGCGCGGATCGCTCGTAGCGGCGACCTCGATCTCACACAGCTATCCGCATTGCTGGCGCTGCAAGCAGCCGGTGATCTTCCGCGCCACCGAGCAATGGTTCGTCTCGATGGAGGAGACCCATCTTCGGGAACACGCGCTCCGGGCGGTCGGCGAGGTCGAGTGGATACCGGGCTGGAGCGTCAACCGCATATCATCGATGGTCGGCGACCGGCCGGACTGGTGCATCAGCCGCCAGCGCGCCTGGGGCGTTCCCATACCGGTGTTTACCTGCGCAAAGTGCGGCGAGACGGTTGCGACTGAAGCCACGTTCGACGCCGTCATCCGGCTCTTCGAGACCGAGGGCGCGGACGCGTGGTTCACGAAGCAGCCGCAGGAGTACCTCCCCGCTGATACCGCATGTCCTCGCTGCGAGTGTGGCGTGGCGGACCTGAAGGCCGAGAACGACATCGTGGATGTGTGGTTCGAGTCAGGCGTCTCGCACACGAGCGTGCTCGAGGCCCGTCCCGAACTCAGACGTCCAGCTGAACTATACCTTGAGGGTTCTGACCAACACCGCGGTTGGTTCCAATCGAGTCTTCTCACCAGTGTCGCCGCGTACGACGCCGCGCCGTTCGGCGCCGTGCTGACCCACGGTTTCATCGTGGACGGCGACGGCCGCAAGATGTCGAAGTCACTCGGGAACGTCATCTCGCCGCTGGATGTGATCGCGAAGTCGGGCGCGGACATCATCCGCCTGTGGGTCGCCTCGTCGGACTACTCTCAAGACGTCTCGATCTCCGATGAGATCCTCGAGCGCACCAGCGAGGCGTATCGACGTATCCGTAATACCTTCCGATTCCTGTTGGGCAACCTGTACGACTTCCGGCCCGGCGACCAGTCGGTCGAGTGGGACGAGCTCGACGAGCTCGATCGCTACGCGCTGGTGACTCTCGGCGACCTGGTCGAGCGCGTTACGCAGGCGTATGAGGAATGGAAGTTCCACCAGGTGTTCCACGCCGTATACGGCTACGTCGTCACGGACCTGTCGGCGTTCTACCTTGACGTGCTCAAGGACCGTTTGTACTCCGATGCTCCCGATTCGGTATCACGGCGCGGCGCGCAGACGGTACTGGCCGAGATCAGCACCGCCCTTGTGAGGCTGTTGGCGCCGGTTCTCACGTTCACCTCCGAAGAAGTCTGGACCTATCTGCCGAGCGATCTTCGAGATGCGGAATCTGTGCAGCTCACATCGTGGCCAGAGGTGCGCATGGTGGGCGAGCACGCCGAGGCCGCGGATCGACTGCGCGACGCGTATACGACCGTTCTCGACGTGCGCGACGTGGTCACGCGCGCTCTCGAGGAGGCCCGCAACGCGAAGACCATCGGGAAGAGCCAAGAGGCACGTGTGATCGTCGAGGCGCCTGAGGCGGTGCGGCAGGTGCTGGCAGCCCGCGGCGAGCAGGAGCTGGCGGCGATGTTCATCGTCTCCGAGGTCGAACTCGCCGATGGGCCGGAGGTCGTCGCGACCATAGAACCGGCCCGGGGGGAGAAGTGTCCCAGATGCTGGAATACTCGGCGACTGGGTGTGGACCCGGACCATCCTGAGGTCTGCGAGCGGTGCGCGACGGTGCTGAGAGTCATCGGCTAGCACGTGGGGCACGCGCGGGCGTGGTTGTCCGGTCGGCCAGGACGCTTGGCGAACGCTCCTGCGTGGTAGAATCAAAGCAGGTCATCCTCGCCCGGCGCGAGTCCGGGCGTTTTCCCTTTCAGGGACTCAAGCAAGGCAGGCAACCATGGACAAGCAACTTCAGGCGCGCTTACGGACCCAGCTCGAGGCCGAGCTGGCGCGGCTTGAGGCCGAGGTCGCAGAGATAGAGCGCGAGGGACACGAAGCGCTCTCCGAAGCGAGCGGCGAGAACAACTACCGCGACCACATGGCGGATCAGGGAAGCGCTACGTTCGAGCGCGAGCTCGACATGACGCTGGACGAGAACGTCCGCGAGGCACTCGCCGAGGTACGCAAGGCGCTGGCGCGCATGGACGCTGGAGAGTATGGGACGTGCGAGCGATGCAGCGAACCGATCTCGGACTCGCGCCTCGAGGCGATGCCGACGGCGAATATGTGCATAACGTGCAAGGCCGCCGACGAGGACCGCTGAGCGTCCGCCGGCCAGGCTTGTGGCTCGGCGTGACCGCGTTGCTCGTACTGGCCATCGACCAGCTCACGAAGGCCGGTATCCGAGCGGCCCTGGACCTGAACGAGTCGCTCACCATCATTCCGGGTGTCTTCGACTTGGCGCGCATCCAGAACACCGGTGCCGCGTTCGGTATGCTCCCGGGCCGCAGGGAGCTCTTCATCGCGGTCTCGATGCTGATGCTCGTCGGCGTGGCGATCTACTGGGTGCGTGAGCGGCCGACCGAATGGCCGGTGGTGATCGCGCTTGGCCTGGTCGTGGGCGGCGCTGTCGGCAACCTCATCGACCGCGCCCTGGTCGGCAGGGTCACCGACTTCCTGGCGTTCTCGTTCTTCTCGCCCGTCTTCAACATCGCCGACAGCGCGATCGTGGTCGGCGTCGGGGCTCTCATCGTGTGGATGTTCTTCGGCCCGACGGCGGATTCGGATGCGCAGAG
Source organism: uncultured Actinomycetes bacterium (assembly GCA_963725795.1). Lineage (GTDB taxonomy): Bacteria > Actinomycetota > Coriobacteriia > Anaerosomatales > CAVRZR01 > CAVRZR01. Next base: position 150,195 of record CAVRZR010000004.1, read on the forward strand.
CGCGGACGGCGCGTCGGAGCTAGACCGTGGGCAGGACTCCGCCGATCCGATCGTCGAGATCGGCGTCGAGCCGCCGCGATGAACGCTCCCAGGTACGTGGAACACATCGTGCATGCCGACGAAGCCGGCATGCGGCTCGACATCGTGGTGGCGTCGCTTGACGAGATCGTCTCCCGTTCGGCCGCTCAGCGTCTTATCGCCGACGGGCTCGTGCTCGTGAACGGGTCGCCCGCCGCCAAGCGTCACACCGTCCGTGCAGGAGAGCGCCTCGATATCGAGATCCCACCTTACGACCGCGGGGACCTCGTTCCGGAGGACATCCCGCTCGATATCCTGTTCGAAGACGAACACCTCATCGTCCTCTCGAAGCAGGCCGATCTCGTGGTCCACCCGGCACAAGGTCACTGGTCGGGCACGCTGGTGCACGCGTTGCTCGCCCACGCCGACGATCTCGGGTCGCTTGCGGGCGACGATCGTCCCGGCATCGTGCATCGTCTGGACAAGGACACCACGGGGCTGATGATGGTCGCCAAGACCGATGCAGCGCAGGCCGCGCTGTCCGAGGCGATCAAGATCCGGGCGATCGACCGGCGCTACCTGAGTCTCGTGCACGGCTACATTGCCCCGGAAACCGGCCTCGTGGACGCGCCGCTCGCGCGAGACCACCGTGATCGGATGCGAATGAGCGTGTCCGAGTCTTCCTCGGCGAAGCAGGCGGTGACGACCTTCCGGGTGCTCGAGCGGTTCTCGGCGGGCACCCACGACGATGGATTCACGCTGATCGAGTGCAAGCTCTACACCGGCCGGACGCACCAGATCCGAGCGCATATGGCCTACATCAAGCACCCGGTTGTGGGAGATCAGCTCTACGGCATGCGGCGACCCAAGGCGGATCTGGGCCTGCTCAGGCAGTTCCTCCACTCGTACCGCCTGCGCTTGGAGCATCCGTTCACAGACGAGACGCTGGAGTTCCTCGACCCGCTTCCCGCCGACCTTGCCCAGGCGCTCGAATCGCTCGCCGACCTTTCGATGGGTCGGACCGCCGCCGGTGACGAGGTTGCCGAACAACTTGCTCGAGGGCGCGTAAGCCCTGCGAGTGCGGCGCAGGGTCGCGGGGCGGACGATCGCTAGCATGGGTCGGCACGGGTTCCCCGTGGATGCCGACTACCCGCACCACCTGCGCCGCTTGTACGCTTCGGTGCGTACTGCTAGTCTGCCAATCGACCTTTAATCCGGTCCTGCGAGGCCGGCAAGGGAGTCACCACATAGCGACGGTCCCGGTCCTCGGGTACCCGAAGATGACGTGCCTTCTTGCCGAGCGCAGGAGGGCATTTGTTCTTCTCGGAACACCTGCCCGTTGCCGACGTCGGGAGGTACCGCGTGGAGTATCGGACCAAGGCCACCGTGATGGACGGCGTGGCCATCGATCGGGCCATCACACGCATTGCGCACGAGATCCTGGAGGCCAACAAGGGCGCCGAGAACATCGCACTCGTAGGCATCCTCCGCCGTGGCGCATGTCTCGCCGAAGAGCTCGCGAAGCGCATCGAGCAGATCGAGGGCACCACCGTCCCGGTCGGAAGCCTCGACATCTCGTTCTATCGCGACGACGTGGCCACCCGGCTCAATCCCGAGGTGCACCGCACGGACATCTCCTTCGCGGTCGAGGACCGCGACATCGTGCTCTGCGACGACGTGCTCTTCACCGGACGGACGATACGTGCGGCCATGGACGCGATCATGGACTACGGCAGGCCGTGTTCGATCCAGCTCGCCGTGCTTGTAGACCGGGGTCATCGCGAGTTGCCCATTCGCGCGGACTACGTCGGCAAGAACGTCCCGACGGCCGGGCGCGAGCGCGTCTTCGTGGCCTTTCCCGATACGGACGACCGGCGCGCCGTCGAGATTCTCGAAGGCGTCGGGGGAGGTGAGGAGTAGGCGTGCTCTCCTCTCACAACATCATCAGCATCGACGACCTGACCGCCGAGGACGTCAATCTCGTGCTGGACACGGCGGAGTCGTTCAAAGAGGTCAACGAGCGTCGGATCAAGAAGCTGCCGACACTTCGCGGCCGCACGGTCATCAACCTCTTCCTGGAGCCCTCGACGCGCACTCGCACCTCGTTCGAGATCGCGGCGAAACGGCTCTCGGCCGACGCGGTGAACATGAGCGGGTCGGCCTCGGCGACGGTGAAGGGCGAATCGCTTCGTGACACCGCGCTCACGCTGTCGGCCATGGCGTGCGACCTCATCGTCATCAGGCACAAGTACGCGGGCGCCCCGCAGGTGCTGGCCGAGTCGATGGATGCGCATGTCATCAATGGCGGCGACGGCATGCACGAGCACCCCACCCAGGCGCTGCTGGACCTGTTCACCATTCGCGGGCGCTTGGGCACGCTCGAGGGACTCACCGTCGGGATCGTCGGGGACATCGCGCACTCCCGGGTAGCTGGTTCGCTCGTCCCTGCGCTCAAGAAGATGGGGGCGACGCCGGTGGTGATCGGTCCGCCGACGCTCATGCCGGCGCGTCCGGACGTGCTCGGCGCCGAAGTCGCCTCTTCGCTCGATGAGGTGCTTCCCGACCTCGATGTCGCCTACATGCTGCGCATTCAGATGGAGCGCGCGGAAGGCATGCCGTTTCCGAGCTTGCGCGAGTACGCGCAGCTCTTCGGAATGAACCGAACGAGACTCGAACGCATGAGGCCAGCGGGAATAGTCATGCATCCCGGACCGATGAATCGCGGCGTCGAGATCTCCTCGTATGTCGCCGACTCCGACCGAACCGTCGTGCTCGACCAGGTGAACGCGGGCGTGGCGGTTCGCATGGCCGCAATGTATCTCCTGCTCGGAGGGGAGGACGCATGACGCCGATGAAGCACCGTCCCGAGCACGTGTTGTTGTCCGGCGGTCGGCTCGTGGACCCGTCGGCGAAGCTGGATGGCGTCGCCGACGTGCTGGTAAGCGGAAACGAGATCGCCGCCGTGGGCCGCGAACTCGATATCCCGGAGGGCACGCACGTCATCGACTGCACCGAGAAGATCGTGCTCCCCGGCCTCGTGGACGTGCACGTCCATCTGCGAGAGCCCGGGCGCGAGGATGAGGAAACCGTCGCGAGCGGGACGCGCGCGGCGGTACACGGGGGATTCACGGCCGTGTGCGCGATGCCCAACACGGATCCCATCTGCGACACCGGCGCGCAGGTGGGCTTCCTCTCGGAGCGCGCGGAGGCGGAAGGCGTGTGTCACGTCTACGCGATCGGCGCCATCACCGCGGGCAGCAAGGGCGAGGCGCTCGCCGAGATGGGCGACATGCTCGCCGCCGGGGCCGTCGGCTTCTCCGACGACGGGCGAGGTGTCCAGAGCACAGGCATGATGCGGCTGGCCATGGACTACGCCAAGCAGTTCGACACCACCGTCGTCTCCCACTGCGAGGTCGAGTCGCTCGTGGGACGGGGAGTCGTGAACGAGGGCGTCGTTTCCACGCGTCTCGGTATGCCCGGTTGGCCCGCCGCCGCCGAGGAGATCCAGGTCGCGCGCGACATCCGCCTCGCCGAGCTCACCGGATGCCGGCTTCACATCGCGCACCTCTCGACGGCGCGGTCGCTCGAACTCGTGCGCGATGCCAAGGCGAGAGGCGTCGCCCTCACCTGCGAAGTGACGCCGCATCACCTCTTCCTCGACGAGGATGCGATCGACGAGCGCTACGCCACGAATCTGAAGATGAATCCGCCCCTGCGCACGCGTGAAGACCGCGAGGCGCTCGTCGCCGGACTTGCAGACGGCACGATCGACTGCATCGCCACCGATCACGCACCTCACGCCGCTCACGAGAAGCTGCTCGAGTTCGAGCTGGCTCCCTTTGGCACGACGGGGCTGGAGACCGCGATGTCGCTCGTCAACACGCACCTCGTTTCCAGGGACGTCATCGGATGGTCTGACGTGGCACGGCTGCTCTCGTCGGGTCCCCGGTCGGCTTTCGCTGCGCTTCCGGAAGTCAGTCTCGCCGCCGGTTCGGTGGCCGACGTGACCGTGTTCGACCCAGAGGCGAGGGTGGAGGTCTCGAAGGACTGGTTCGAGAGCCGGTCGGTGAACTCGGCCTTCCTGGGCGATAGACTTCTCGGCAAGGCGTGCGAGGTCCTCGTGGCGGGACGACTCGCACTGCGCAACGGGAAGGTGGTCTGAGAGGGTGTCCGAGCGCGGCAGAGCCATCCTCGCACTGGAGGACGGCACCATCTTCGAAGGACGTGCGTGCGGTGCGTCCGGTGAGGCGTCGGGCGAGATCTGTTTCAACACCTCCATGGTCGGATATCAGGAGGTCTTCACCGACCCGTCATACGCCGGTCAGATCGTCACCATGACCATGCCTCACATCGGCAACTACGGGGTCAATGGCGCCGACATGGAGTCGCGCTCCGTGTTCGCGCGCGGGGTTGTCGTGCGGGAGATGACGCACGAGCCTTCGAGTTGGCGTGCCGAGGAGAGCTTGCCTGCGTTTCTCGAGCGGCTTGGCGTCGTGGCCATCGAGGGAATCGACACTCGGCGGTTGACGAAGCACATACGCGAGTCGGGCGCCATGCAGGCCGTGATCTCGACGACGGACAGCGATGGGGCTTCGCTCGTCTCCAAGGCGCGTATGGCCCCGTCCCTCGTGGGACGGGATCTGGTCGCCGAGGTCTGCGTCGCGCAACCGTACCGCTGGGGCTTCGACATGCCCGAGGGCATCGACGGGCCGGTGGACACGGGTGTGCTGCCTGTGCAGCCGGCCTACCGTGTCGTCGCGTTCGACTCGGGCATCAAGTACAACATTCTGCGCCGGCTGGCCGAGGCCGGCTGCGACGTCACCGTCGTGCCGCCCACGATGTCGGCCGAAGACGTGCTCTCTCTGGCGCCCGACGGCGTCTTCGTCGCGAACGGCCCCGGCGATCCCGCGGCGGTCGGCTATCTGTACGGGACGCTTCGAGACCTGATCGGCAAGAAGCCGGTCTTCGGCATCTGCCTGGGGCATCAGATGCTCTCGCTCGCAGTCGGGGCATCCGACGTACAAGCTCAAGTACGGTCATCGCGGCGGGAACCAGCCCGTGAAGAACCTGCTCACGGGCCAAGTCGAGATCACCAGCCAGAACCACGGGTTCTGCGTCGACTTCGGGACGATCGGCGAGCTCGTCCAAGCGGACAGCGGAGGTCTCGCGCACGACGTCGGCGACCTCCGAGCGTGGGTGGCAGCGGGTGTGGCCCCGGTCGTCCAGAGCGCCGAGTTCGGTCGCGTCCAGCTCACGCACGTGAACCTCAACGACATGACCACCGAGGGTATCCGCCTGCTCGATCTTCCGGCGTTCTCGGTCCAGTACCACCCGGAGGCCGCTCCCGGGCCCCATGACGCGCGCTACCTCTTCGGCGTGTTCACGCGCCTCATGGACGAGGTCGCCGGGCATCACGCGCCGGCCGGGCAGGCGGTGAGGCCGTGATGGACAGCGTGCTCATCCCGGTGGACTTCTCCGAGGAGTGCAGGCTGCTGGTCGGCTTCGCCGCGGGGCTGAGCTCGCTCGGCGTGACACGCGCCGTGCTCGGTCACTGCGTCGAGAGCTCGGGAATGGAAGGCCCGGTGATCGTGGCGTCGGTGGATCGTGCGTGCGAGAGACTGCGTCCACTCGCCGAGGTGCTCACAGCCGCCGACATCGAAACGGAGGTCCGTGTCGTCACCGGGCCGACGGCGCAGGCGATGATCGCACTCGCCTCCGAGACCTACGTCGACGCGATCGTGTCGGGCAGCCACGGCAAGACGGTTCTCGACCGTCTTGTCGGGGGTTCGGTGTCCGAAGACCTGCTCGCCAACGCCGACCGGCCGAGCCTGTTCTGCCGCTTCGGGTTGCTCTCGAACGTATCGGATCCGGCTGATCTCGCGCGCGGCTTCGGACGCACCCTCGTGCTTCCGACCGACTTCTCGGACTCATCGACGCGTGCGGTCGAGCGTGCGGTCGAGCTCGGCAGAGGCGCCATCGGCATGCTGTACCTGCTGCACGTGCTGGATCGATCGCTTTCGGCCGAGGCTCGGCAGGCGGCTGAGGCAGAAGCCGGCGAGCAACTCGCCGAGATAGTGGACGAGCTGTCGCGACAGGGCATCTCGGCACGGAGTGTCATGCGCTCGGGGGAGCCCTCCCGAGAGGTGCTTCGCGAGCTCGACGAGCGCCGGGCCACCGGCGTCATCACAGGGTCGCGAGGGCGCGGCGCGTGGACCGAGGCGGTCCTCGGCAGCGTGTCGCTCACGCTGCTGAGACAAGCGTCGTGTCCGGTGTTGGTGGTGCCGTAGTGCCGAGGCGAGACGACATCAAGAAGATCCTCGTGATCGGGTCCGGCCCGATCGTGATCGGCCAGGCGTGCGAGTTCGACTACTCGGGCGCGCAAGCATGCAAGGTGCTTCGGGCCGATGGCTTCGAGGTCGTGCTCGTGAACTCGAATCCCGCCACGATCATGACCGATCCGGAACTCGCGGATCGGACCTACGTCGAGCCGATCACACCGACGTTCGTCGAGAAGATCATCGCCGCCGAGCGACCCGACGCCCTGCTGCCGACGCTCGGCGGACAGACCGGCCTGAACTGTGCCGTCGCGCTCGCAGACGCGGGCGTGTTGGACCGCTACGGCGTGGAACTGATCGGCGCGAGCCGCGACGTCATCAAGAAGGGCGAGGACCGAAAGCTGTTCCGCGAGGCCATGGAACGCATCGGCCTCGACGTGCCCCGGAGCGGCTACGCGTACTCGGTGCGGGAAGCCGAGGATCTCATCGACGAGCTCGGTCTTCCCGTCGTCGTTCGGCCCTCCTTCACGATGGGCGGCGCCGGCGGCGGCATCGCGTTCAACGTCGAGGAGCTCCGCGATATCGTCTCGGGCGGCATCGCCCTCTCTCCCGTCGGCGAAGTCCTCATCGAGGAGAGCGTCATAGGGTGGAAAGAGTTCGAGATGGAGGTCATGCGCGACAACAACGACAACGCGGTGATCGTCTGCTCGATCGAGAACTTCGACGCGATGGGCGTGCACACCGGTGACTCCATCACTGTCGCGCCTGCTCAGACGCTCACAGACCGCGAATATCAGGTGATGCGCGACGCCTCGATCGCGATCCTTCGCGAGGTCGGCGTCGAGACCGGCGGGTCGAACGTGCAGTTCGCGGTCAACCCCGCGAACGGCCGAATGACGGTCATCGAGATGAACCCGCGCGTGTCCCGCTCTTCGGCGCTGGCCTCGAAGGCCACTGGTTTCCCCATCGCGAAGATCGCGGCGAAGCTCGCGGTCGGCTACACGCTCGACGAGATAGATAACGACATCACCAAGAAGACCCCCGCCTGCTTCGAGCCCTCGATCGACTACACGGTGGTCAAGGTGCCGCGCTGGGCCTTCGAGAAGTTCCCCGGCACCGACGTGACGCTGACCACGAAGATGAAATCGGTCGGCGAAGTCATGGCAATCGGCCGAACGTTCGCCGAAGCGCTTGGCAAAGCGATGCGCTCGCTCGAGAACGGTCGTGCGGGACTTGGCAGCGACGGCAAGGACACGTTCGAGGAGCACCACTTCGACGAGCGACTCGCCGTGCCCAACGAGCGGCGCATCTATTACGTTGCCGAGGCGTTCCGACGGGGGCGCAGCGTGGCCGAGGTATTCGAGCTCACGCACATCGACTCTTGGTTCCTGCGGCAGATAGAAGGCATGGCGCTCGCCGAGTCGGCACTTCGCGGCCGATCCCTCGCCCACGTGACGCGCGAGGAGATGCTCGAGGCGAAGCGCTACGGGCTGTCCGACGCGCAGATCGCGCACCTTACCGGCTCGAGTGAGGATGCGGTGCGCGCGCACCGGCTCGGTCTTGGCGTGACGCCGACATTCAAGACGGTCGACACGTGCGCGGCCGAGTTCGCCTCGGCGACGCCCTACTACTACAAGACGTACGAAGACGAGGATGAGGTCGCTCCCAGCGACCGCCCGAAGGCGCTGATCCTCGGCGCCGGTCCAAACCGCATCGGCCAGGGCATCGAGTTCGACTACTGCTGCGTTCACGCCGCGTACGCGCTCTCCGAGTGCGGCTTTGAGACCATCATGGTGAACTGCAATCCAGAGACGGTCTCGACGGACTACGACACGTCGGACCGGCTGTACTTCGAGCCGCTCACCTTCGAGGACGTGATGGACGTCATCGACGCCGAGCGACCCGCCGGCGTTGTCGTGACCTTTGGCGGGCAGACACCGCTGAAGCTCGCGCATGCGCTCGAGAATGCCGGCGTGCCCATCATGGGGACGAAGCCCGAGGCCATCGACCTGGCCGAGGACCGGCGTCGCTTCGCGGAGGTGCTCGACCGGCTGAGCATCGCGTGTCCGGCGGCAGGGACGGCGTACACCCACGAAGAGGCCGTCGAGGTCGCGCGCCGCATCGGGTTCCCGCTGCTCGTGCGTCCGTCGTACGTTCTCGGCGGCCGTGGGATGGTCATCGCCTACGACGAGGAGTACCTGGAGCACTACATGGCCGAAGCCACGAGCATCTCGCCCGACCACCCGGTCCTGCTCGACCGGTTCTTGGAGGGCGCGATCGAGGTCGACGTCGACGCTGTGTGCGACGGCGAGACCGTGTACGTCGGCGGCGTCATGGAGCACATCGAAGAGGCAGGCATCCACTCGGGAGACTCGGCGTGTTCGATCCCGCCGTTCTCGCTCGGCGAAGAGACGATCGCCCGCATACGCGAGCAAACGCGCGCGCTCGCGCTCGAACTCGGCGTGGTCGGGCTCATCAACATACAGTTCGCGGTCAAAGAGCAGACCGTCTACGTCCTCGAAGTGAACCCGCGTGCCTCGCGCACCGTGCCGTTCGTTTCGAAGGCGACCGGCGTCCCGCTCGCGAAGGTCGCCGCGAGGGTCATGGCCGGGAACAGACTCGCCGAGATGGACCTGCCCGACGAAACGCGCGAACTCGGCCGATTCTGCGTCAAGGAGGCGGTCATGCCCTTCGGACGTTTCCCGGGCGCGGACTCCGTACTGGGTCCGGAGATGAAGTCGACCGGCGAGGTGATGGGCGTCTCCGCTGACTTCCCGGGCGCCTACGCGAAGTCCCAGCTGGCGATCGACTACTCGCTCCCCACACATGGCGCAGCGTTCATCTCCGTGAGCGACCGCGACAAGCGTTCGGTCGTGCCGGTCGCGCAGACGCTTCACCGCCTCGGCTTCGACATCCTGTCGACACGCGGCACGGCTCGCACGCTCCGAGCGTCCGGGATCCCGGTGACCGAGGTACTGAAGAAACACGAGGGGCGGCCGAATATCGTCGACGCCATCAAGAACGGCGAGGTGCAGCTCGTCATCAACACGCCTTTCGGCCGGGAGACACGATCGGACGGCTATCACATCCGAACCGCTGCCGTGCTGCACGGCATCACGAACATCACCACCATGCCTGCCGCTCAGGCTGCGGTGTCGGCGATAGAAGCGGTGAAGGACGGGCGCCTCGGTGTGATCGCGCTTCAGGACTTCAACGACGAGGCGGGGGCGGCCGATGCCTGAGCTTGCGGCAGACCGCACGCTCGCGAGCCCCGCACATTCGCGGCCGGGGCTAGAACGCGCGGTCGTGGACGCGAACGAACGGGTCGCGGAGGGTGTCGGCCTGATCGCGCTTCACGCGCCGAGGACCGCCGCCGCGGTTCGTCCGGGACAGTTCGTCCACTTGCGGATCGCACCCGGCAGCGAGTTCATCCTTCGCCGGCCGTTCTCGGTCCACCGCGTGAGCGGGGAGCGGATCGAGATCCTCTACCAGGTTCTCGGCGTGGGCACGCGTGCGCTGTCGCTGAAGGCGCGCGAGGACGAGATGGACCTCCTCGGCCCGCTGGGTCGTGGTTGGGACGTCGGCGACGGCATCTCGCATGCCCTGCTCGTGGCGGGAGGTCTCGGCGCGGCACCCCTCGGGATGCTCGCTGAGTCGCTCGCCGAGAAGGGAGTGGCGATCACGGTCGCCCAAGGAGCTCCGACCGCCGACCGCCTCGTGGCCCGCTCGCTGTTCGAGTCCGTCGCCCGACGCTACGAGGCCGCGACCGACGACGGCTCGGAAGGGGAGCGCGGCTTCGTCACCACTCTCTCCGAGCGGATCCTGGACGCGGGCGGCGTGGACCGCGTGTACGTGTGCGGGCCGGAGGCGATGTCACGCATCGTCGCCGGTCAGGCCACCCAAGCCGGCGTAAGCTGCGAGGTCTCCCTCGAGCGGTTCATGGCCTGCGGTATCGGGGCTTGTCTCTCCTGCGTGTGCGCGACACGGCACGGTCGCGCTCGCGCTTGCCTGGACGGTCCGGTCTTCGACGCGCACGACGTCCTTTGGGACGAGCGCGAGATACCGCCGAGGCACTGATGCGCACGTCGCCGAAGACGACCGATGCGGTCGACATGCGCGTGCGGCTCGGCGGCCTGGAGCTCCGCTCTCCGGTGCTCTCGGCATCCGGCACCTTCGCCTCCGGTCGCGAGTACGCCGACTTCATCGATCTCGAACGATTAGGCGCGCTGGTCACGAAGGGCGTCTCGCTTGAGCCCTGGGCCGGCAACGACGCACCGCGCATCGCGGAAACCCCCTCCGGGATGCTGAACTCGATCGGCCTGCAGAACCCCGGTGTCGACGCGTTCATCGAACGGGATCTGGCGTGGCTCGCGAACGTGAACGTGCCGGTCGTCGTGAACGTCTCGGGACATAGCTGTCGACGAGTACGTCCGCGTGATCGAGCGACTCGACGCCGAGGAGCGCGTCGACGCGTTCGAGGTGAATATCTCGTGCCCGAATGTCGATGCCGGCGGTATGGCGTTCGGCACCGATTGCCCGTCGGCCGCGAAGGTCACGAGTGGAGTGCAGGAGCGCGACGGCCAAACCGCTCATCGTGAAGCTCTCGCCCAACGTGACGGACATCGTCGCCATCGCCCGGGCGGTCGCCGATGAAGGCGCGGACGCCGTCTCGCTCATCAACACGCTTCTGGGCATGGCAGTCGATACCCAGACGTTCCGGCCCAAGCTCGCGCGGATCGTCGGTGGCCTGTCCGGGCCCGCGATCAAGCCGGTCGCGCTCAGGATGGTCTGGCAGGTCGCTTCGGCGGTCGACGTCCCCGTCATCGGCATGGGCGGCATCATGACTGCCGAGGACGCCGTCGAATTCCTGCTCGTCGGCGCGACCGCCGTTGCCGTGGGAACCGCGAATTTCGTCGATCCCACCGCCACCATGCGCGTCACGGACGGCTTGCTGGAGTTCTGTCGCCTGCGCGGCCTGCCGCGGGTCTCCGACCTCACCGGTGCAATGGAGATCCCGATGCCGGCCCCGTTGCCGACCGCACCCGACCTGCCTTCGGACGAGGCGTCGACAACGACGTCTCCCAGAGAGGACGCCGATGCGTGATTCGTTGATCGTTGCGCTGGATACCGACGCGCATGCCGCGCTCTCGCTTGCCCGCTCGCTCACTGGCGTCGTGACCTGGCTGAAGGTCGGCATGACGTTGTACTACGCCGAGGGGCCGCAGATCGTCGCACGCATGACCGACATGGGCTTCAAGGTGTTTGTGGACCTCAAGCTTCACGACATACCGCATCAAGTCGAGGGAGCTGCGCGCGAGCTCAGCAGGCTCGGGGCGTCGATGCTCACAGTCCACGCCTCAGGGGGTGTCGAGATGATGAGAGCGGCGCTCGAGGGCGCGTGCGCGGGTTCTGCCGAGTGCGGCGCCGACACTCCCGACATCGTCGGCGTGACCGTCCTCACGAGCCTCGACGATTCGGCTCTGGCGAGGATGGGGATCGCGGGTGGCGCCTACTCGCACGCTCTGTCGCTTGCGGGACTCGCGCAAGAGGCGGGACTTCAGGGCGTCGTCTCGTCGCCGCAGGAAGCACGGGCGATGCGGCAGCTGCTCGGAAGCGAAGCTCTCGTCGTAACGCCGGGCGTGCGTCCCGCGGGCTCGGCCTCCGACGACCAGGCTCGCGTTGCCACACCGGTCGAGGCGATCGAGGCGGGTGCATCACACATCGTCGTGGGAAGACCCATCACTGCCGCTTCCGACCCGGTCGCAGCGGTGGCGGCCATCTTGGCCGCGAAAGGCGGCACCTCATGAGTGAGAGAATGACCGACCGAGACGTGCTCGAAGCGCTCGAGCGATCGGGGGCGCTGCTGTCGGGTCACTTCGTGCTCACCAGCGGACGGCACTCGGACCGCTACGTGCAGTGTTCGAGGGTCTTGGAGGACCCTGCGCTCACCACAGAGCTCGCGCGCGAGATGAAAGCGCGGATCGAGGAGCGCATCGGACCAGCTCACATCGATCTTGTGGCCGCGCCTGCGGTCGGCGGCATCATCCTCGGATTCGCGGTGGCCCAGGCCCTTGGGGTCAAGTTCATCTTCAGTGAACGCGAGCAAGGATTGATGACGTTCCGACGCTCGTTCTGTATACCTGCGGATTCGCGCGTTCTCGTCGTAGAAGACGTGGTCACGACGGGTGGAAGCGTTGCCGAGGTCATCAAGTTGGTGGAGGCTGCGGGCGGGAGCGTCCCGCTCGTTGCGAGCCTCATCGACCGTGGTGGGCCGAAGGCGTTCGATACGGAGCTGGTCTCTCTCCTTCAACTCAAGGTCGAGTCTTGGGATGCCTCCGAGTGTGGCCTTTGCGGCTCTGAAGTGCCGGTTTCGTCACCCGGCAGTCGGAGAATTTCTCGCTAGGTGTTGGCATTGTCGCAGGTCAAGGGTAATATCACCCGCAGACTCCGGATTGCCGCGGACACCATGAGACGCGCATAATCGGATTTGCGTCGAGCGCTAAGGCCGAAGAATCAGGACGAGGAGGAACCATGGCACTGCCCAATCTTTCGGATGCGGACCGTCAGGCTGCCTTGAAGAAGGCCGCCGAGGCTCGCCAGAAGCGTGCCGAGCTCCGAGCATCGATCAAGAGTGGAAAGACGTCGTTCGCCGACGTCATGAAGAGGGCCGACGATCCAATCGTCGCTCGCATGAAGGTTTCCACGCTGCTTGAGAGCCTCCCTGGCTACGGCAAGGCGAAGGCCGGCAAGATCATGTCCGAGCTGGAGATCTCGGAAAGCCGTCGCGTGCAGGGCCTGGGCGCCCGGCAGCGCGAGATGCTGATGAAGCGCCTCGGCTGATATCGCGCGCGAAGCACACCTGAACCAGAAGCCCGTGCACGTGGGATCCGGACGGCTCTTCGTCATCTCCGGACCATCCGGCGCGGGTAAAGGAACCCTCGTCAGGGCACTGTTGACGAGGGTTCCGAGCTTGTGGCTCTCGGTTTCCGCCACGACGCGCGCCCCGCGTCCCGGAGAGGTTGAAGGAAAGCATTACTTCTTCATCGGAGCCGGAACGCTTCGAAGACTTGAAACGCACCGGCGGCCTGCTCGAATGGGCCGAGGTGCACGGGAACTGCTACGGGACTCCTCGAGCGCCCGTCGAATCGAAGCTGCGTGCCGGGGTAGACGTCGTGCTGGAGATAGACCCGCAAGGCGCGGCGCAGATCAAGCAGGCACTGCCCTCGGCGGTGCTCGTCTTCGTGACAGCACCCTCGATGGAGGAATTGCGTCGGCGACTCGAGGGAAGAGGCAGCGAGACGAAGGAGCAGGTCGACCGCCGTCTCAAGACCGCCGAACAGGAACTTCTCGTTGCGGGTACCTACGATCATGTGGTACAAAACGACGACGTGCGCCGAGCCGCGGACGAGCTCGTGAGCATCATCGAATCCGACGCCGCATCAGGCGCCTACCCTAAGGAAGCGTAGCCAGCATGGTCATCAAGCCCGAGATCGACGAACTCCTGTCGAAGGTCGACTCCAAGTACACGTTGTGCATCGTCTCCGCCCGCCGTGCTCGCCAGATCAACGACATGGTGCATGGCATGCGCGACCAGGCGCTGCTTTCCATGGCCGCCATGGCGACGAGCCAGGTGGCACAGCTCACCAGCACGAAGCCGCTCACTCTTGCGATGGACGAGATCGCGGACGGCGACGTGAGTTACGAGCGGGTCAAGGAAAGCTTCAAGTAAGCCGGCGCGCATGTTCGAGCGCGCTATCCTCGTCCACTACCACGAGATCGGCCTCAAAGGGCGGAACCGCTCGGTCTTCGAGCGCCGTCTGAAGACCAACCTCGATGCCGCCGTGAACGGACTTCCGGTCGGTCCCACCGAGCGCATGGCCAGCCGCCTTGTTGTGCCGGTCACCAAGTCCACGGCGCTCGAACAGGTCCTCGACCGGGTGCTTCGAGTTCCCGGCGTGAGCAACGCCTCTCCGGCGTTCAAGACCTCACGGCTCGACCACGACATCGACAGGGCCGCTCTCCTGGCTCTCAAAGACGCGGAGCCATACGAGAGCTTCCGGGTCGCGGCCCGCCGTTCCAACACGGACTACCCGCGGTCGAGCATGGATATCAACCGCGACGTGGGGACGCATATCCTCGAGAACACGAGCGGCAAACGCGTGGACCTCTCCAATCCCGAAGCGACCGTTCACATAGAGGTCGTGCAAGGCGAAACATTCGTGTACTCGCGCAAGGAGCGGGGCATCGGCGGGCTGCCGGTCGGCACGGCAGGCAAGATCGTGGCGCTGCTCTCGGCGGGGATCGACTCGCCCGTAGCCGCGTGGAGGATGATCCGGCGGGGGGCGGTCGTGATCGGCGTTCACTTCTCGGGTCGTCCTCAGACGAACGACCTGTCCGAGCGACTCGTCGAGGAGCTGGGCCGGGTGCTGGAGGCCACGGGCGGACTCGGGCGCATCTACGTCGTGCCCTTCGGCGACTTGCAGAAGGAGATCTCGCTTCACGCGCCGCCGGACTTGCGGGTGCTGCTCTACCGGCGGCTCATGGTGCGCATCGCCGAGGAGGTAGCTCGCGTTGAGCGGGCCAAGGCACTCGTGACCGGGGAGTCACTGGGCCAGGTCGCCTCCCAGACGCTCGACAACATCGCGGCTGTGGACGACGCGGCCACGCTGCCGGTGCTGCGTCCGCTCGTCGGCAGCGACAAGGTCGAGATCATCGCCGAGGCGCGCGCGATCGGCACGTACGAGCTGTCCACTCAGGAACACGCGGACTGCTGCACGCTTTTCATGCCGAGGACGCCGGAGACACACGCGACCGTTGTCCAGGTACGCGACGGCGAGAGCGAGCTCGACCTCGATCGGATGGTCAGCGACGCTCTGGGTAGTCTCGGATGGGTGGATTTCGCGTGCGCCTCGTACCGGCCGCCCCGCGACTGGCCGGCGGCGTCGTAGGCTCGTGCCCGCCCGCCTCCGCATCCTCGCACTGGAACCCTACTACGGTGGTTCTCATCGGGCGGTGCTGGACAACTTGGTCTCGAACGTCGATGCCGATTGGACGCTGCTCACGCTGCCCGCACGCAAGTGGAAATGGCGCATGCGGGGAGCCGCGATCACGATGGCAGCCGACGTGCGCGCCCGGATGGATGCGGGCGCCGGCTTCGACCTCGTCTTCGCGTCGACCTTCATCAATCTGGCCGAGTTTCGCGGACTGGCCGGAAGCGAGGTCGCACAGATACCCTCGATCGTGTACTTCCACGAGAACCAGCTGGTCTACCCGAACAGACACAGCGCCGAATGGGACTTCCAGTTTCCGCTCACCAACATCACCAGCGCGCTCTCGGCTGAGTGCTGCGCTTTCAACACGGAGTGGAACATGCGGGAGTTCCTCAGAGAGATCCCCGAGTTCCTCAGGCAGTTCCCGGATCACCATCCCAAGCAGGTGGCAGAACGGATCGCCGAGAAGTCCGTGGTCGTGCACCCCCCGTTCGACCCCCGCCCGTTCGACGAGGCACTGGGCGACGCGGGAGTGCTCCGGTGCCCCGCGCGGGGAGCGCGTCCGAATCGTCTGGCCGCACCGCTGGGAGCACGACAAAGACCCGGACGCGTTCTTTCGCGCGGTGTCGGCGCTTGCCGTCGAGGGACTCGACTTCGAAGTGGCGGTTGCGGGACAGGCCTTCTCGGAGCGCCCCGGAGTCTTCGACCAGGCGGCTCGAGTCCTCGGCGACAGGCTGGTGCACTTCGAGGAGCCGACGACGCGAGAGGCCTACGCCACGCTGCTCGCAAGCTGCGATGTCGCCGTCTCGACCGCGCTGAACGAGTTCTTCGGCATCGCCATGATCGAGTCGGCGTATGCCGGATGCTTCCCTCTCGTACCAGATCGGCTAGCCTATCCCGAGCTGTATCCCGCTGAGATGCGGTACGGCAGCGACGACCAGCTCATAGCGCGTCTTCGCGCGCTCGTTCTCGAGCGGCCGAGGCCGCGGCAGGCTCGCGCCCTTGCGGAAGCATTCACGATCGAGCGACTTGCGCCCGTATACGCGCAGATGTTCGACCGAGTCGCGCGAGCCAATGGACCGGTTGGGCGCCGTGCCCCGTAGCGGTATTGTGTGTCGTGCCTGATTCGTCCTGTAAATCTTTGCCGCCGTTCATGTCCGCCGTGGGCGCGGACGAGGGTCCACGCGGCAACCAGTCGTGGAGGAAGGCATGAACGAACTTCGGTCGACGATCGAGGGGCTCGGACCGGGAGCGCTTGCCGGGCTCGGAGTCCTCATAGTCATCGAGCTGACGCTGCTCGTGGCGGCGCTCATCAGTCTCATCCGCCGGCCACCGGAAGGGGTGCGCGGTCCGAAGTGGATCTGGGCGCTGCTGATCGTCTTCGTCAGCACGATCGGGCCGATACTGTACTTCGCGCTCGGACGCGCACCCGAACAGGTCGACCTTGTCCCCGAGGATGTCGCATCTCCCGCGGACCGGGGTGAGTCGGTCGCCGACGTTCTGTACGGAGAGCGGCCGGGAGACGGCCAGTCATGACTACCGACCTGACCGCACCCGTCGTCGAGGCCGACCAGCCGCCGGCAAGCGACTCACGAGCCATGGCGCTCACCTCCAGCGCGCTCGTGAAGACCTACGGGGACGTGCGTGCGCTTGACGGGATCGACTTGGCGGTGCCGGAAGGGTCGGTCTTCGGTTTCCTCGGCCCGAACGGTGCGGGCAAGACAACGACGCTTCGTATACTCACGGGACTCGCCCGTCCGACGAGCGGGACCGCGAGCATATTCGGCAACCCCGTCACTGGCGCGAGCAGTCAGGCACGGTCGCTCATCGGATACCTGCCGGACGTGCCGGGATTCTACAAGTGGATGACCGCCGAGGAGTTCTTGAGCTTCTCGGGCGGACTGTTCGGGCTCGAGTCACGGTTGCTTGCCGAGAGAGTGAAGGCCCTGATCGACCTGGCCGGGCTCGCGGGCGTTCGCACGCGTATCGGCGGCTACTCCCGCGGCATGAAGCAGCGGCTTGGCGTGGCCCAGGCGCTCATCAACGCGCCGCGCCTGCTCATGCTCGACGAACCGACGAGCGCGCTCGACCCGATCGGGCGTAAGGACGTTCTCGACATGATCGCGTCGCTGGGCGGGCGAACGACCGTGTTCTTCTCCACGCACATCCTTGCCGACGTGGAGCGCGTCTGCGACACCGTCGCGGTGCTTGACCGCGGCCGGGTCGTGGCTCAGGCGCCCATCGACGATCTCAAGAACCGCTACGCCGCGCACCGCCTTGTCGTGGAGACGACCGAGCCGGCAGCAGCTCTTGCCGACGTCCTGCGGACACAGGGATGGGCGACAGGGGTCGACGTGACGGCCGCGACCACGCTCTCGGTCTCGGTGTCCGACGTGGATGCGGCGCAGCGCGCCATCCCGGCGATCATCGCCGAGCGGGGCCTGGGGCTCAGGCGTTTCGAGGGCGGCGAGATCACGCTCGAAGAGGTGTTCGTGGACCTTGTCGGAGCAGCGCCGGGAGACGCGGGGGAGTCAGCATGAGCGGATTCACGCGGTTCCTTCGCAAGGAGGCGGCCGAGATCCTGCGGACCTGGCGGATATGGGTGCTGCCCGGCGTGCTGCTCTTCTTCGCCGTAAGCGGCCCCGTGCTCGCCCAGGCGATGCCGCAGCTCGTGAAATCGCTGGGGGGCAGCCAAGCAGGCATGGTCATCACGCTGCCGAAACCGACCTACACCGACGCCTACGCGCAGTGGATCAAGAACCTCGCGCAGACAGGGCTCTTCCTGCTCATCGGGGTGAGTGCGGGGATCATAGCCGGCGAGCGCGCGAGCGGCACGGCAGCGCTTGTGCTCACCAAGCCTGTCTCTCGTGGTGGGTTCGTGATCGCGAAGTACATCGCCCAGTCAGTGCTGCTGATCGCAGCTACAGCTGTCGGCACGACGCGTGACCTGGCTTCTGACCGCCGCGATCTTCGGCGAGGCGCCGCCCGAGCGGCTCTTCGCGCCAACGGCCGTGTGGATCGCGCTCGCACTGCTGCTGCTTGCCGTCGTGGCGCTGTTCTCCTGCGTCATGTCGACGCTCGCGGCTCTGGCCGCGGGCTTCGCCGCCTACGCGGTGATGGGCATTCTGACACTGTGGGGTCCGGCGATCCGCTATTCACCCGCGGGGCTGCTGGGAGCTCCGGCGAAGCTGCTCGCTGCCGAGCCGGTGCATCTCGCGTGGCCGCTTGCAACAACCGCCGCCGCCATCGTGGCGTTGATAGCGATAGCCGTGTGGGCCTTTCGACGAGTGGAGATATAGGGCCGAGCGTCCCGCTACGCGCAGCCGGCGTAGCCCTTGGCGAGGTTGTCCAAGTCGATGTGGTCCGACTCGACCGCGCTCACGGCCGCGAAGACTTCCTTGATGCGCGGCGTCGTCGCACTCTCGACGACGGTCGCGTAGAACCGCGAGGCACGCTGCTCGCGCGCGAGGGAGTCGTCGATGTTGGCGCACCAGTCGTCAGACGCCTGCGAGGGTTCGGCGATGTCTGCCGGCTTCGGCACCTTGGCGAGCTTGCAGAAGAGCGAGCAGTGCTCGGATTCGATACGAGCGAGGCGCTTGTACGCCGACGACAGGGCATCGTTGTCCTTGTGGGCGGCCATCGCGAGGTAGAAGCGGGTGTTGCTCCGCTCCAGTTCGATGGACTCGAGCACCGCCGCGCGCTCGCTCTCGGTCAGCTCGACGTCGTTTATGTCGGAGGGGAACTCGGGGCTGGGCACGATGAGTTCGGCGTGAGCCCCGCAGAACGGACAGTTGCTCGGCTTCTCGTATCCGAGGTGGGTCTCGCCGCATATTCGGCATCGGTACATCTTCATGTCGCGACCTCCTGAAGCAGACGTGGATGGGACGGCACCAGCACTCTTCTCCGACGTGCTCTGGCGCAGACGGGATGCGAGTCGGGCTATCGCTCGCTCGAGACGCGCACGAGTTCGCGACCGAACGCGGTCGCCGCTTCCGGCCCGTTCGCGGTCACGATCCGGCCGTCCACTTCCACCGGGCGTCCGGTCCAGTCAGCGCCGTGGGCCTCGATATCTGCCTGCTCGGAAGGGAAGGACGTGACCGTCACGCCCTCCAGCAGTCCGGCATGAGCGAGCGTGGCGGGCGCGATACAGATCGCGCCGAGCACTCTTCCAGCGGTCAGCGCATCGCGCGCCACCCGGTGCGCGTCCGGGTCGTCGAAGAAGACCCGAGCACCGCCGCCCCCGATGAAGGCCACGATATCGAAGCTTGAGGCGTCGACATCGCGAAGCGCGACCTCGGCGGTCGCTTTCAGGCCGAACCGGCCCGTGCAGACTCCGGGCTCCACGCTCGCGGTCGTCACATCGAAGCCGTGCTCCTCGAGGACGTGCTTGGGCTCGGCGTACTCTTCGTCGCGGAATGTCTCGGGTGCGATCACCAGCAGTGCTGCGGGCATACGGACCTCCTATGGCATATGGGCGAGTATACCCGCGCGTGTGGCGCCGCCCGCGCGAGGAGGGGACGGCCAGGAGGCTCAGAACATGCGAGCGTCCTTGACGGTTCCGATACGACCGCGTGGTCAGCGGTCGGCGTCGTATGCTAGGTTGTACACAAAGTTGTTTACAAACCGGCCGTTTCGGCCGAGCAGAGGGGAGTCACACATGGAAACCGTCGAGCTTCTGCGCGACGGCATCACGGACCGGATCGGCATGTATCGTGAGCGTCGCGACGCTCTGCAAGCCGCGGATCGCTACTTCTACCTCCAGGCGATCGCCGGGCCGACGAATCACAGGGTGACCCTCGCCGACGGGCGCGACATGGTGATGCTCGCCTCGTACAGCTACCTGGGGCTCATCGGACATCCGCGGATCGACGCCGCTGCCAAGAAGGCCGTCGAGGACTACGGGACCGGTGCGGGCGGCGTTCGACTGCTCACCGGGACGATGGACCTGCACGAGCGCCTCGAGGCGCGCATCGCCGAGTTCACCCAGCGCGAGGACGCGTGCGTGTACTCGAGCGGCTACGTGACCAACATGGCGATCATCACCGGCCTCACCGGACCGGGCGATCTGATCCTCATGGACAAGCTCGACCACGCCTCGATCGTCGACGGTGCGCTGCTGTCGGGTGCGAAGTGGAAGACGTATCGCCACAACGACATGGCGCATCTCGAGAAGCTTCTTTCAGAGGCGGTCGGCCAGTACAACACGGTCATGGTCGTTGCGGACTCCGTCTTTTCGATGGATGGCGACATCATGGATCTGCCGACGACCCGCAGGCTGTGCGATCGCTACGGCGCGCGGCTCATGGTCGACGAAGCGCATTCCATCGGCTCGCTCGGCGCGACCGGACACGGCATCGAGGAGCACTTCGGCATGGTCGGCTCCATCGACCTGAAGATGGGCACGCTCTCGAAGTCCATCCCGTCGGTCGGCGGCTACCTGGCGGGCGACCGCGACCTGGTGGGCTATCAGCGGCACTTCTCGCGTCCGTTCATCTTCTCGGCGGCGCTCCCGCCTGCCCAGACGGCCGCCGCCCTCGAAGCGTTCAACGTCATCGAAGACGAGCCGTGGCGTGTCCAGCAGCTTCACAGGGTGCAGACGGCGTATGCGGACGGACTCAGGGCGCAGGGCTGGAACACGATGGATGCGAGCACATGCGTCGTTCCCGTGTTCGTGGGAGACGAAGCCAAGACGATGGACCTCACGCGCATGCTGTTCGATCGCGGCGTCTTCGTCTGCCCCATCGTGCATCCCGCCGTGCCCAAGGGGAGCGACCGCTTGCGCACATGCCTCATGGCCACGCACACTGATGAGGACATCGATCAGGCACTCGACGCATTCGCAGTCGCGGGAAAGGCGCTCGGCCTGGTCTGACCTCGCGCCGCAAACAAGGACGGGCAAGCATGGAGTCGCGTCTGGGCCTGCTGCTTCGACGCCATCCGAGACGGTCGCGTATCATCGCGTGGTCGTTACTGCCTGCCATTGTCCTTCCCTACGTGTGGGCGCGGGCGAGCACGTCCTCCCAAGCAGACACCATCCATAGTCTGCTGTTCTTGGTCCCGGTGGCCCTGGCCACGCTGGGAAGCGCACTCGCTTGGGTGGACTCCGACCGCGCGACGATCACCCGTACCGCGTGGGGCGGGATGACCGTTGCGATCGGTCTGCTCTTTGCGGGCGCCATCTACTATGCCGCGTACCAGGTGATCGTCAGCATGGAAGGACCTCCGGCTCCTTCCGCGTTCGACGTTCTCAATCTGGCAGCAGCCATCGCTCTCGTCGGGCTTCTCAACTTCATGACGGGAGTGCGCTACGAGACGATTCTCGCGCGAGTGCAGGTCGCCGCAGTCGCCGGGGTATTCGTGGTCGCGGTGCACGCGGTGCTCTACAGGTGGTTCAGCGCGCCGATAGCTGCCGCAAGTGGACACTCCGGGGCTGAGGCCTCTCTCTGGGCTTGGTATTCGACTGTCGGCACGCTCTTGGTCGTCGGGTGCGCCGTAGTCTTCTACCGCGACCGACGCACCGCTTGGGCGCCCTGGCGGTTGTACGCGCTGGTCTCGATTCTCGGGTTCGGCTTCGGGGTCTTTCTCTGGCCGACGAGCTTCATGACCCCGGCCCCCGATTCGGCGTCTGACATCGTTCTGTCAGTGGCCTACATCGTTGGTTACTTCCTCTTCTTCATGTCAGGCGTCTCGTGGCTCACATCGGAATCGCGCGCCTCGCTCCCAAGAACGTCGATTGTGACGCGCGGTTCGGTCGGTGCTCGTACCGGGCTTGCGGTCACGAGCTTCGCCCTCTTGGCGCTGCCACTCCTTGCTCTGTCATTCTTCACCGCCGAGGTCGGCACTTTCGACCGCTTCTTGTACTTTGGCGGACTTGTCTTGACGACCATCCTGGTAGTCCTGCGCACTGCGCTCTCCGACTACGAGGCGATGGGTCTTCGGAAGAGCGCGACCGTGGATCCGCTTACCTCAGTTGCGAACCGCGGCGCGTTCGACGACATGCTGAATGAGGGGATCCAGTGGGCTCGCGCTCACAACAGCAGAGTCTCTTTGGCAGTCGTCGACATCGATGACTTCGCTCGCTTCAACGTGGTGAACGGCACAGTGCAAGGTGACGCGGCGCTCGCGGCCCTTGCCCGGTGCCTGCGCGATCATGCCGGTATTGACGGATCCGTGGCTCGCCTCGGAGGAGACGAGTTCGCGCTAATCCTCAAAGGGCTCTCGAACTCCGATGCGTCAGCGCGAGTGTCAGAGATCCTGCGGCAATCCGAGCCGATCTCCCGCGGGGGTGAATCACCAGCCCTTTCCGCAGGCGTGTCGTCCTGGCCCGAGGACGGCGAGACCGCCGACGATGTTCTGGCTGCCGCAGATGCGGCCCTGTACTGGGCGAAGTATCAAGGGAAGCACCGGGTGCAGGTCTACGACGACGTCGTCGTGAGAGCCTTGGCTGCTGAAGAGCGGGTAAGCGCCTACGAGCAGAAATCGAGAACGGACATCGTCCGCGCTCTGGCTGCGGCCACGGACGCACGGGACAGCGCGACGGCGTATCACTCGCGGCAGGTCGCCGCTCTTGCGTTCCTCGTGGCCGAAGCGGTCGGCCTGGGTTCCGGGAGGGCCCGGGACGTACAAATGGCCGCGCTGCTACACGACATCGGTAAGGTCGCGGTCCCCGACTCGGTTCTGCGCAAGCGGTCCAGGCTTTCGTGGGCCGAGCGCGAGGTGCTCATGGAGCATGCCGACGTGGGCGCGCGGATCCTGGGAGCGACCGAACTCGCCAACATGGCGCCTTGGGTCCGAGCGCACCACGAGCAATGGGACGGCGGTGGCTATCCAGACGGTATGGCCGGTCCCGCCATCCCCCTTGAGGCGCGGATCATCGCCGCGTGCGATCTGTATGACCAGATGGTGTCGGGGACCCCGGAGCGCGGGCCCTTGTCGCACTCGGCGGCCATCCAGGAGCTCGATCAGAGCATGAATCGCGCCTTGGACCCTGATGTGGCCGAGGCCTTGATCGAGGTGGTCAGCCAGCATCGGTCAATCGGCTGGTCGGAGGCATGGCTGACGTGACCCCGGTGACTCAGAATCGCCCATCCCCGAGGCTCGTGAGAGGTTCTGCAATCGCGGGTCTCGGGGTACTGGCGCTCCTGCATCTGTGGATTCGTGGTTCGTGGTACCTCGCGAGTGGGCCAACCGCATTCGGCGAGGCGGTGTACCTGGCTCCCATCGTGCTCGCGTTCGCCGGCATCCTCTTCCTGCTCCCGCGTACGCGGAGTTCCGAGCGGCGCTTCTGGGCCCTACTTGCGATTGCGACTGGGCTGCTGCTCGCGGCCGCGACCTACTTTTCTTACTACGTGCTGGTGGTCGATTCGGCCGGACCACCAGTCGTGTCCGGTCCTCAGCTACTGAGCGTTGGAGCTCTCGTGGCCGTGCTGGCGATCGTGCTCCTGGAAGCGAACTTCGGCAGCGCCGGCGCTGTCGTTCGCCTCCGCTACTTCAGCGGTGCGCTCGCTGGAGTTCTAGCGGTCTACATCGTCGTGTACGACCTGCTGGTTGCGCCGCTACTGGAGGGGAGCGGAGGGTTCGCTCCCGAAACGATCGCCGCAAGCGCCGTCTATCCGGTCGTCGGCATCGTCCTCGTGGTTGGCATCGGCGGCGCGGTGTTCGGCTGGAACATCTCCACGTGGCCGACCTGGGAACTGCTGGCCGGTGGGGCACTGTCGTTCACGGCAATCGGGATCGCTGCGATGCCTTGGTGGCTGGCCGGATACGACCTCACAGGTCCACGCCTGTGGCTCCCTGCGGCGGAGGCGGGACTCGCACTGGGCCCCTACCTGCTATTCCTGTCCGCAGTCTATCGGCTCACTGAGGACGACCATTCGGATGCGCTGGCGTCGAGGCCGCGACTCGACTCCCCGCCGCCCTGGTTGCACGTGGCCTATCCGATGGCCCTGGCGTTGGCGGTTCCCGCATTCGGCTTCCACGCGGTGACTCACGCGGGGACCCCGAGGGCGGTCGTGATCTTCGGCGTAGACGTGATGCTCGCAGTCGTCCTGCTCGCTCGGAGCTGGTTCTCTGCGCTTGAGCTTCAGCGCGGAAGACGCGTTTCGTTTACCGATGCCGTCACGGGCCTCAAAGACGAACGGTCGCTCAAGCGTGACTTGGAAGCCAGCGCCACGGAGGCGGCCCGGTGGGGAGGTGACGTCGCCTTTGTTGCCTTGGACATCGATGATCTCAGTAGGGTGAACGAGCTCTTCGGTCATCGGTCGGGTGATCAGGTCCTGAGCGGGGTCGCGAACGTGCTGAGGGAGCATTGTGGCGTGCACTGCCAGCTCTACCGGGCGGGCAGTGACGAATTCGCCATCGTTGCGCCTGGGGAGTCGTCGGAATCAGCGGCCCAGCTCGCCGAAGACCTGGCTCGGCGTGTCGAGCAGGAGGTCACGTCCGGCGATTTCCCGATCACAGTGTCCGCGGGCGTCACTGCGCTCTCGGTCTCGAAGGACTACATGTCGATGATCCGGGACGCGTTCTCGGCGCTGCAGTCGGCGAAGATCGTACAGCGCGGCTCGGTCGTCGTTTTCGGCGAGGACACGGTCAAGGCCTACACTCCGGAAGAGCGGCTCGACCTCGCGCGGAAGGAGGCCTACCGGGCCACTGTTCGCGCGCTCGCGGCCGCGGTCGACGCGAGGGATCCGTCGTCCCGCGAGCACTCACGTCGGGTGGGGGCCTTCGCACGCGAGCTTGCGCTGGAGCTAGGGGCGACGGCCGCGCAGGCCTCAGCGATCGAGACCTCCGGCTTGGTCCACGACATCGGCAAGTTGGCGCTCCCTGACGAACTCCTTTGGAAGCATGGGACGCTCGATGAGAACGAGCTGGCACGGCTCCGCGAACACGTGGATATTGGTGAGCGAATACTGAATTCGACTGATCTTGTATTCATTCAGCCCTGGGTGCGGGCACACCACGAGCGCTGGGACGGTGCGGGCTACCCGGACGGTCTTGCGGGCGAGCAGATACCGCGCGAGGCGCGGATCCTTGCGGTCTGCGACGCATATGACGCGATGGTTTCGGGGATGTCGGCGCCGGCGCCGATGGGGGGAGAGCAAGCGCTCGCCGAAATCGAGCAAGGTGCAGGAACTCAGTTCGATCCCGCCGTCGCAGATGCGTTCGTTCGCCTGCGGTTGCGAGTCGCTCCCTGGGCCGCCCCTCCACAGGCCGAGGAGAGCTGAGGAGGAACGCCACCGCGGCGCGCGGACGGCTCCAGTGCACTGACACGCGCGGCCACGCTCCTCGGCCTGCCTACATCATCTTGTTTGTGATACCCGAGAGGTCCCTCGGCTTCTCGGCTCGCTTCCACCCGGGCTCGGTGCTCGCTGAGACCCCGTCTTCGTACGCAGGTACACCGTCTTCTCGGTAGTACACGCCGATCGGCACCCGGCACTCCTCGGGCGTGCACGTCAGCTCGTGAAATGACGTGAGCGAGAGCTCGAACGCCGCCACCTTGTTCGACTCGTCCCAGCCTGATCTCGTCGAGCTTGTAGACCCGCTCGCGGAACCACTGGAACGTGTTCAGCTTGTTCCACGTCACGCACGGCTGGAACACGTCGACGAGCGCGAAGCCCCGGTGCTGCAGCGCCTGCACGTAGAGCCCGGTGAGGTGCGGGATGTCGCCGGCGAAGCCGCGCGCCACGAACGTGGCTCCTTCGGACGAGTGCCAGCCCGATGGGATTCACGGGCTCCTCGAGCACGCCTTTCGGCGTCGACGACGGTCTTCATCAGGTGCTCGGTGGTGGGCGAGGCCTGGCCGGTGGTCAGGCCGTAGATCTGGTTGTTGTGCACGATGACAGGTGATGTTGACGTTGCGCCGGACGGAGTGCACGAAGTGACCCAGCCCGATGCCGTAGCCGTCGCCGTCTCCCATCTCGACGACGACCTTCAGGTCCGGCCGGGTGAGCGCGAGCGCCGGTCGCCGGCGGCAACGCGCGTCCGTGAAGCGCGTGGAAGCCCTGGACGTCGAGGAAGTCGGCACCGTTGCCGTGACAGCCGATGCCCCACACGACGCTGAACTGGTGCTTCTCCCATCCGAGTTGGGCGAGCGCACGCTTGAGCGCTTCCCACATGCCGAAGTTGCCGCAGCCGGGACACCACGTGGGTCGGTTCGGGGTGACGAAGTCCTTGACCTCAGGCATGGGGCGCCACCTCCTCGTAGCGTGGAGCACCGCGATGAGGGAGTCGCGGTCACGTCGCATGCCGAGCTCCGCTTGACGTGCGCGTAGATCTGCTCGGGCGAGAACGGCCGTCCGTCGTAGCGGTGCAGCCGGTGCATCGACGCCGCGCAGGCACTCCTGCGCGGATGAGCCCTTCGAGCTGGCCGGTCGCGTTGCCCTCGATGACGAGCGTGCGCTTCGCGCGCGTCGATGAAGGCCGAGACCTCGTCGGCGGGGAAGGGCCACACCGTGACGACCTGGAGCATGTTCACGTCGACGCCTTCGGCGGCGAGCCACTCCATGGCCTCGAGAGCGGGCTCTTGGTCCTGCCGAACACGAGCAACGACACGTCGGCGCCTCGTCCGGACCGTAGTCGCTTTGGCGGCGGGACGATCGCGCGCGCCTTCTCGAGCTTGCGCAGCCGCTTCTCGTTCTGGCCGACGCGAACGGCGGCGATGCTCTCCCTGTGCGCCGTAGCCCTTCTCGTCGTGCTCGTAGGAGTTCACGATCTGAGTCGCGCCGACGACGCCGGGCAGCGCCCGGACCGAGACGCCGTCGTCGGTGATCTTGTAGCGCAGGTACTGGCCGGCGTAGCCGTCGCGCGGCATCGTCCTCGCGAGCGCATCGGATGCGTCGGCGATGTCGCCCTCGGTCACGAGCTTGCCGCGCTCGACGCGAACCGCCGCGAGGTCGAACGGCTCGATCGGTCTGACGGTTGTCCGAGAGGTACGAGTCACCGAGGATGATCACGGGCGTCTGCAGATGGTCGGCGAGGTTGAACGCCTGCCACGTGAGCTCGAACGCGTCGGTGTGGTCGCCGGGCGCGAGCACGACGCGCGGGAACTCGCCCTGCGCGGCATGCAGGGCGAAGCGCAGGTCGCTCTGCTCGGTCCACGTGGGAAGTCCCGGTCGCCGGACCGGGTCGCGTGAACAGGCCTACGACGACCGCCGACTCGCTCACGCCGGCGAGCCCGAACGCCTCGACCATGAGCGAGAAGCCGCCGCCCGACGTCGCGCACATCGAGCGCGTGCCCGCCGAACGCACCGCCGACGACCATGTTCATCGCCGCGATCTCGTCCTCGGTGTGCTTGACGACGACGCCCTGCGCGTCGCCGTGCTTCGCCATGAAGTGCAGCAGCGACGAGGCCGGCGTCATCGGGTAGGCGCAGTAGAGGCCGATCCCCGCCGCGAGCGCACCGAGCCCGATCGCCTCGTTGCCGTCGACGAGCAGGTGCCGCTCCGGACTGGTCGGCGGCGTGAGGCGGTGCGGGAACGCGCACGCGTGCCCCTGCGCGTGCTCGTAGCCCGCGCGCGCGACCGCGACGTTCTGCTCGGCGATCTCGGGCGCTTTGTGCGCGAACTGCGCCTTGATCGACTCTTCGAGCGCCTCGAGCGGGAAGCCCATGTGGCCGAGGACCGCTCCGAGCGCCGCCACGTTGCGCATGATCTTGACGCCCGCCGATGTCGCGCACGATCTCGGTGAGCGGAACGGGCACCAGGCAGAAGCGCTCCGCGATCCAGGCCGGTCTCGTCTGCGACTCAGGTCGTCCGGATCGAAGATGACCGCAGCGCCCTCGGTGAGCTCGTGTGCGTGATGACCCGACGGTGTCGCGGTCGAGCGCCACCAGGACGTCGGTCGGCATGACGTGGCTGTAGATCGGCTGCTCGCTGACCCGGAGGTGGTAGGTGTTGTGGCCGCCCTTGATGAGCGACGGGTACTCGGTGAGGTCGAAGGTGTGAAATCCCGCGTGCGCGAACACGCGGGCCAGCGACTGACCTGCGGCCTTGATGCCGAAGCCCGCCGGGCCGCCGATGCGCATGCGAACCTCGCCGGCCGGCGGTCGTGATGATGCGCTCATGTGCTATCCTCCGTTCGTGAAGGACTGTGGCGTCATGGCGGATTCTTCGCGAAACCGGCCCGAGCGGCCATCCGGCAGCGCGTCCCGGGTCCGGCGCCGGGAAAGCCGGGTCGACCGCAGCGTGCGATAATCGCGCACATGAACGAGCATCCGAACACCCACGGTCGTCCTCGGCGTGACCGGCTGCATCGCGGCCTACAAGGCGTGCGAACTGGCGCGCGCGCTCATGCGCGCCGGGCTGCCGCGTCAAGGTCGTCATGACCGAGGCCGCGACGCACTTCGTCGGTCCCGCCACGTTTCGCGCGCTCACCGGGCGAGCCGGTCGCGACGTCGCTGTGGGACGACCCCGCGTCGGCGCGCGTCTTCCACATCTCGCTGGCCGAAGAGGCCGACGTGCTTCGTGGTCGCGCCGGCGACGGCCAACGTCATCGCCAAGCTCGCGAACGGGCGCGCGGACGACCTGCTCACGACGGTGGCGCTTGCCACTGAGGCTCCGCTCGTCGTCGCACCGGCGATGAACACGCACATGTGGCGCGCCGAGGCGACGCAGGCGAATCTGGCGACCTTCGCGAGCGCGGAGCGGTCATCGTCGAACCCG
This sequence comes from uncultured Actinomycetes bacterium, assembly GCA_963725795.1. Lineage (GTDB taxonomy): Bacteria > Actinomycetota > Coriobacteriia > Anaerosomatales > CAVRZR01 > CAVRZR01. The sequence goes on from CAVRZR010000004.1 coordinate 179,137, forward strand.
ACATCGGGCGAGCTTGCGTGCGGTGACGTGGGGGAGGGACGACTGGCGAGCGTCGACGCGATCGCCGATGCGGTCCTCGCCGAGGCGCGCCGTGCCCGCGACCTCGCGGGCGTGCACGTGCTGGTGACGGCGGGTCCGACCTTCGAGCCCATCGATCCCGTGCGCTTCATCGGCAACGCGCAGCAGCGGCAAGACCGGGTACGCGATCGCCGAGGAGGCCGCGCGCCGCGGCGCGGATGTGACGCTCGTGAGCGGGCCGACGACGCTGCCCGACCCGTTCGGCGTGCGGACGGTACGCGTGAAGACGCGCTCTGGAGATGCACGCCGCGGTCATGGAGGCCTACGACGCCGCCGACGTGGTCGTCGCCACGGCGGCGGTCTCGGACTTCCGCCCGGCGGACGCCTCGACCGAGAAGCTCAAGAAGGACGAGGCTCCGACGCCGTTCGATCTGACGCGCAACCCCGACATTCTCGCTGAGCTCGGGGCCCGGAAGGGCGATCGCGTCCTCGTCGGATTCGCTGCCGAGACGAGCGACGTCGTCGCGCATGCACGCGCCAAGCTCGAGGCGAAGAACCTCGATCTCGTCGTCGCCAACGACGTCTCGGTGGAAGGTCTCGGGTTCGGATCCGACGACAACCGCGTGACCTTCGTCTGCGCGGTCGCGCGAGGAGGCGCTTCCGTTGCAGGGCAAGCGCGGGATCGCTCGAGCACTGTGGGATGAAGTCGCCGAACAGGCGCGGAACGCACACGACGCTCGCAGTGCGGCCGCCGGTCGCGGACCGGCGACGCGACGCAGCTGAGCACGACTAGGAGGCAAGCGTGAACTTCGAAGGACGAGCGAAGAAGCTCTCGGCGTACATCGGCGAGGCCGACCTGTACGACGAACGACCGCTCTACCAGGCGCTCGTCGAGCAGGCTCGAACGCAGGGCTGCGCCGGCGCGACCGTGCTGCGCGGCATGGCGGGCTTCGGCGCGACCAGCCGCGAGCACGCCAAGCACGCGCTCAGGATGTCGGTCGACCTGCCCGTTGTCGTCTCCGCCATCGACGAGCCCGTGAAGATCACGGCGCTTGCCGAGGTGTGGAGCGCGATGGTGAACGCAGGCCTCATCGTCGTCGAGGACGTGAACGTCGTGCTGTACCGCGGCGGAGCGGCGAGCGGGACGGAGTAGCGTCGCCAAGTGGCTGAGGGGCGGGGCGCAGGGGTCGTCGGACTCGAACAGTCCTCGGCGGGGCGGGGGATGCCTACGACGTCGAGGTTTGCGACTACCACTGAGAAGAGGCGTGTGATGAGTATCGCCAACACAGAGCCGATGAAGCGCCGGCCCACCCATCCGGGGGAGATGCTTCGCGAGGACTTCCTTCCCGACTTCGGACTCACCGTGTCTGGGCTTGCTGGTGCCATCGGCGTCTCACGTCAGTCCGTGAACGAGCTGTTGCGCGGGCGCCGCGGCGTCAGCCCGGAGATGGCTTTGCGTCTCGGGAAACTCTTCGGAAACTCCCCGGAGTTCTGGCTCAACGCTCAGCGGGCGGTTGACCTCTGGGACGCGGCGCAGGCTATCAAGGACGACGTGGCCGGAATAGAGACACTGACCGTCGCCTGAGGTCAAGGGGCGCCAGTCCTAAAGGAGACTCATAGCCGCCCGTGCTCGACGACGATGCGCTCCAGCGCGAGATCGTCCGGCAGGGGAGCCGACAGACGGAGCGCAAGACCGGGAAGAGACATGGCCTAAGGCAACGAGAGGCTCACCACGCATCTCGGGGCGCCTATGCCTGGCAGCCAGGACGCCAGGAGGCATCATGAGTGAGAAGAACACGTCATCTGTCGGCGGCGGCGGCACGTCCAACCGCGACTGGTGGCCGAACCAGCTGAACCTGAAGGTTCTCCACCAGCACTCTCCCCTGAGCGATCCGATGGGCGAGGAGTTCGACTACGCCAAGGAGTTCCAGACGCTCGACTTGGCGGCCGTCAAACGGGACCTCCACGCGCTCATGACCGACTCGCAGGACTGGTGGCCGGCCGACTACGGCCACTACGGCGGACTCATGATCCGGATGGCATGGCACAGCGCGGGCACCTACCGGACGGGCGACGGCCGCGGCGGGGCCGGGTCCGGCCAGCAGCGCTTCGCGCCGCTCAACAGCTGGCCGGACAACGCCAACCTGGACAAGGCTCGCCGGCTGCTCTGGCCGATCAAGCAGAAGTACGGCCGGAAGATCTCGTGGGCCGATCTGATGGTTCTCGCCGGCAACGTCGCCCTCGAGTCGATGGGATTCAAGACCTTCGGTTTCGCCGGTGGTCGTGAAGACGTCTGGGAGCCCGACGAGGACGTCTACTGGGGGTCTGAGGGCGAGTGGCTCGGCGACAAACGTTACTCCGGTGACCGCGAACTCGAGAACCCTCTGGCAGCCGTACAGATGGGCCTCATCTACGTGAACCCGCAGGGGCCGAACGGCAACCCGGATCCGGTGGCGTCGGGCCGTGACGTTCGCGAGACCTTCGCACGCATGGCCATGAACGACGAGGAGACCGTGGCGCTCGTCGCCGGCGGCCACACCTTCGGCAAGTGCCATGGAGCGGGTGACGCGGCGCTCGTCGGTCCCGAACCCGAAGCCGCACCCATCGAGGAGCAGGGGCTCGGCTGGAAGAGCAGCTACGGCACCGGCACGGGACCCGACGCGATCACGAGCGGCCTCGAGGGCGCCTGGAAGCCCAATCCGACCAAGTGGGACATGGGCTACCTCAAAGTGATGTTCAAGTACGAGTGGGAGCTCGTCAGAGAGCCCGGCCGGTGCGCACCAGTGGCTGGCCAAGGACGTCGACGACGAAGACATGGTGGTCGACGCGTTCGATCCCTCGAAGAAGCACCGGCCGATGATGACCACGGCGGACCTTTCGCTGCGCTTCGACCCGATCTACGAGCCCATCGCGCGGCGCTATCTGGAGAATCCGGCGGAGTTCGCGGACGCCTTCGCCCGCGCGTGGTTCAAGCTCACCCATCGCGACATGGGACCGCGCTCGCGCTACCTCGGCCCGGAGGTCCCCGAAGAGGAGCTCATCTGGCAAGACCCGGTACCCGCCGTCGACCACGAGCTCATCGACGCACAGGACATCGCCGAGCTCAAGGCAAAGATGCTCGCGTCGGGCCTGTCCGTGTCCCAGCTGGTCTCGACCGCGTGGGCTTCGGCGTCCACGTTCCGCGGCTCGGACAAGCGCGGCGGTGCGAACGGGGCGCGCATCCGTCTTTCGCCGCAAAAGGACTGGGAGGTCAACGAGCCAGCGCAGCTGAAGACCGTGCTCGAGACGCTCGAGAACATCCAGCGGGACTTCAACAGCGCACAGTCGAACGGCAGGAAGGTCTCGCTCGCCGACCTGATCGTGCTGGGCGGCTGCGCCGGCGTCGAGCAAGCGGCAAGGAACGCCGGCCATGACGTGACGGTCCCGTTCGCGCCTGGGCGCACGGACGCCTCGCAGGAGCAGACCGACGTGACGTCGTTCGCCGTCCTCGAGCCGGCCGCGGACGGTTTCCGCAACTACCTCAAGAGCCGGTACGCCGTTTCGGCGGAGGAGCTGCTCGTCGACCGCGCGCAACTGCTCACGCTCACCGCTCCCGAGATGACGGTCCTCGTGGGCGGTATGCGCGTCTTGAATGCCAACGTCGGGCAGGCGCAGCACGGCGTCTTCACGAAGCGGCCCGAGGCGCTCACGAACGACTTCTTCGTGAACCTGCTCGACATGGGCACGACGTGGACGGCGACCTCAGACGACGGAGACGTGTTCGAGGGTCGTGACCGCACGACCGGCGAAGTGAAGTGGACAGGCACCCGCGTCGACCTCATCTTCGGATCGAACTCGCAGCTCAGGGCACTCGCCGAAGCGTACGGATGCGAGGACGCGCAGGAGACGTTCGTGCACGACTTCGTGGCAGCGTGGGACAAGGTGATGAGTCTGGACCGCTTCGATCTGGCGTAGGGTGCCAGGGCTGAGGGGGCGGGGCGCAGGGGTCGTCGGCTCAGACAGTCCTCGGCGGGGCCTTGGGCTGCTTGCCCGGGCGCGATGCCGGGCAGTAGTCTAGGCGGAGGGAGGGGACCAGTCAGTGAGGGCTCGCAGGGTGACATCGCTTGTGATACTGGGCGCCTTCCTCGCTCTCGCCGTGCTCGCGGTCCTGGGGAACCCGATCCTGGGTGCGATCTTCATCGTCATAGCGGGTGTGGTCCTTGGACATCACGCCGTGAGTCTCTGTCCGAGGTGCTCCAATCTCGCCTGCGCGTTCAATCCCCGGGCATCGAAGGCGGAGCCGCCTGACTTTGCGAGTGCCGACGTGGAGGCCTTCACGGACCTGCCGATCACGCGTACCACGGTGGCACCGCTCCTCCTCACCGGCCCTCTCGCGTTCATCGGCGCCTGGCAGTACAGCCCGGTCGCAGCGGTGACCGTGGGCGCTGTCGCCCTGGGCGCGCACACCGTCTTCCGAAGGCTCACGTGCAGCCAGTGCGGGAATGACTGCGCCGGCAACTGCAACCCAGCCTACCGTCAGTGGAAGACCTCGCAGCGCGCGGCAAGAACCTAAGCGGTGGACGCGGCGTACCTTGGCGCGGTGGCGCTCTACGTGGTTGGCCTCGCGATCCGCGACGTCTACGAGCTGCTGAAGCTGAGAGACCGAGTCGACACAACGAGCACGCCCGTCTTCGCAGCGGTGTTCACGTCGATGGTCGTCATGTGGGTCAGCTGGTTCGCCGCCGGCATGCTCGCGCCAGTGCATCTCGCGGTCCCGGCGATTGTGCGCTGGACCGGACTGAGTACCGTCTTGCTGGGCGTTGTCCTGGCCGTGGGCGGGATGTGGCAGCTCCGCGGCGTCGAGAACATCGATCACTTGGTCACGACGGGGCTCTTCTCCAAGATCCGTCACCCCATGTACGTGGGCTTCGCCCTCTGGATCGTTGGATGGTGCGCATTCACAGGGGCGGTGACGAGTCTGCTCCTGGCCCCGTTCGGCCTCGCGAGCGTGCTGTGGTGGAGGCGACTCGAAGAGTCGGACCTCGCAGAGCGGTACGGGAGCGTGTACGCGCAGTATCGCGCCGAGACGTGGGTGTAGTGCGGGCGGCGTCCCGAGGCGACGGGCCTACCGCTCGCCGGCGTGAGGCCTCAGTCCGAGCGACCCCTGCGCGCGGCCCTTCCGCCGCGCCCTACTCCCTGAAGTCGCTCTCGCGCAACAACTCGCTTCCGCGCCTCACCGTGATCACCTCGACGGCTTCACCTATCTGGTAGAAGACTCGGTACGCCCCGTAGGTCAACTCTCGAATCCCGGTCTCAACGTCTCGCGCGGGCTTTCCCATTCTCGGGTGCTGAGCCAGCCGCTCGACAGCATCGAACAACCCAAGGGTCCAGTCGATCGCGGCCCGCCCGTCGTCCCTGGCGATGTAGAGCGCGATCTCCTCAACGCGCTCGAGTGCCCTCTTCGACCAGACGACCGTCATCCGCCGAGTGTCTTGAGGACACGGGCCTTCGCTTCCTCGTGCTCGACAACCTCGCCGGCAGCGATCTGCGCTCGCCCCACGGCAACGTCCTCGAGAAGCGCGAGACGCTCACGCATGACTTCGAACTCACGGATGTCTATGAGCACGGCTACGCCGCGGCCGTGCTGCGTGAGCACGAGGGGCCGTTTGGTGTCATTCACGCGCTTCACGAAAGATGCGACTCCTGCACGGAACTCTGAAAGCGGGCGGATGTCCTCATCGAGCTTCGGTGTCAGCATGAGTCTCTCCTTGTACGATATTCAGTACAACATATCGTACCGCTGCGGAGATCCTTCAGCAATCCGTGCCGAGCATGGCGCGCCGGTCCTACCCATCTCTGAACGACTTCGAACCACGGCGAAGACGGGGTGCGCCGGCATTCGGGCGCCGTGCTCGTGAGCAGGAGCCTCTCCGCCTCGGCCGAAGAAGACCTGGGGTCGGTGATGTCGGACCAGAGGGAGGGCGGCGGACGCCTGTGGCGGATGCGCGTGACAAGGGGGAGCCGCGAGGCATCAGGTGCGTGCTGCAGCGACTTCTCGGGCGGGGACGTCGAGACACGCAAGCCGGCGAGCGCCGCGACTCCATCGCGCTTCAACGCCCCGACGGCTGCGAAGCCACCCGCCTGATCCTCACCGGCGTCATGCACGAACCCGGCCGCGCCGAGGCCGTCGCCGGCCTCAACCTCCGCGAGCGCGTCCAACTCCGCCGCGAGCCCGACAACCCGCACGATCCCAATGCGATCCTCGTGGTCGGCGGCGGGCCGGACGGTGTCGAGGCCCTCGGCTACGTGCCTCGCCGCGTCGCAGCGCTCCTCGCCCCGCACATGGACGCCGGCCACAACCCATTGGAGGCCGTCGTCACCGAGCTCACCAGCGACATCGCCGGCAGTGTCGTCGGCGCTGCGGCGAACGTCTACTTGCCGCGGGAGCTCTCGGCGAGGATCGAGGGCATGTCCGAGGAGATGCACTACTACGCCGACGTCGGGACCGAGGGCGTCACGTACGTGATGGTCGACTGCGATGAAGCGGTGCTCAACCAGCTGTGTACGGCACTTACTGACGCCGGATTCAAGTGCACCCGCACGGGGCTTGCCCACCGTCCCGCGCCAAATGGTCGGCAGTACCGATGGTATCTGCGACTCGAGGGCGACATCACCACCGAGGAGATCGACGAGTTCTTCCTGAGCGCGCCGGGGGAGTGGACCGGGACGCTCGAGGACTGGATGGCGCAGTTCGATTCGGAGACGGTCGGGCTCAAAGCCGAGAAGGAGCAACTCGCCGAGCAGGTAGGCCTGCTTGAGGCGGGTCTCAAGGAGGCTCGACGGCTGGAGGATCGGGCGCGGTCGTCGAAGGCGCTCGAGTCCCAGCTGATCGACGTCGTCGACGTACTGCTGCCGGAGGTCGAGTTCCTCAAGGATTCGCGCAAGGTGGTTCTGCGCGAGCTCAGTAGCTTCAAACCCGTCTTCGCCGAGCTGCACGCGATAGCGACCGAACCGGTCGTGAAGGGGCAGGCCGTCGAGGGCGCGTCGGGGTGGAGGGAGCGTCACTTCAACACCGGCCAGAAGGACGACGGGCGGCTGTACTACAAACGTCAAGACGGGAAGTGGCTCGTCCTCGTGTCGTTCAAGAGCTCGCAGAAGCACGATATGCGGTGGCTTGGGAAGCGGTAGCCTCGAGCGGCCTCAGTAGTGGTAGCGCAGCTGTGCGATGCGGATGGCGTCGTCCTCGATCTTGTACACGATGCGATGCTCGTCATCGATACGGCGAGACCAATAGCCCGACAAGGCGTGCCTGAGCGCCTCCGGCTTGCCTATTCCTTCGAACGGGTGCCGCTGGATATCGGTGATAAGGGCGTTGACCCGCTGCACGACCTTGCGATCGGTCTTCTGCCAATAGACGTAGTCGTCCCAGGCATGCTCCGAGAAGACGACCTTCACTCGGTGAGTTCCCGCTCGGTCCCGCCGCCGGCCTCGAGCTCCGCGATGGACTCGAGGAGACGGCGCGCACTCTTGGGACTGCGCAGCAGATACGACGTTTCCTCGAGAGCTTCGTAATCATCGAGTGAGATCATCACGACCGAGGCGGACGCCTTGCGCGTGACGATGATCGGGGTGTGGTCCTCGCACACACGGTCCATTTCGCCCGCGAGGTTGGCGCGCAGAGTCGTGTAGGGAATAGCGTCCATGGCTGACCTCCAAGAATAACCTGTACAGCGAATGGTACAGGTTGACGGGTCACAGGACAAGGGCATCCACCGGGGAACAGCGGGCAGTGGCTGTCAGCTAGAAGAGCGGTTCGCGCGCCCCGAGCTCCTACTTGCGCGTCGGAGAACAGGGGTGTGTTCCGCACTTTCCCATAACCCCGTGCGCGCGCGGCGCTTTCAGCGCGCGGACAGGAAGTCCTCGACGCCCAGGCCGACATCCGCAGCGATCTTGCGAAGCAGGGACGGTGCGATATCGCGACCGTGATGGAACGGCACCGTGGTGCTGCGACCATCAGGATGTCTGAACTGCTTGTGCGAACCGCGCTGACGAATCTGCGAGAAGCCGTGAGCCTCCAGAAGCGCCACGACTTCGCGAGGCTTCAAGACAGGGATAAGGCCCAAAGTCACGCCACCTGGATGGTCCGGACGTCGACGAACTCGGCTTCGAGCTGCGGCTCTCCATCCACCAGCAGCATCTCGATCACTTCGCGCAGGTTCTGCTCGAGTTCTTCGTTGTTCGCCGCCTGAGTGTGAGCTCCGGGCCAACCCGGCACATATCCGACCAGCAACCCAGTCTCCGGGTCGCGTTGGACAACCACGCTGAACGTCCTCATGCCGAACACCTCCTGCACGAACGATACCCCCTTCCTGTGGGCTCGGTCACGGCGGTCTTGGTCCCCAGAATGACACGCTGGTCTTGCCGACCTCTGACCAACTTCGAACCACTGCGAACTCCCCGAGCCGGTTCGGGTAGAGTGCGCTGTGCGTCGTCTTGCGGACGCTGCCGAAGGCCGCACTAGCGCGCCGCGCAACCCGCGCCCCGAATCACCCCCGAAAGGCCGCCCGCCCCATGCCCACCCGCACGACCACGATCGACGCCACCCTCGCCGACGTCTTCGGCTATCCCGAGTTCCGCCCGCATCAGCGAGCGATCGTCGAGCACGTCATCGACGGCGGCGACGCGTTCGTCCTGATGCCTACCGGCGGCGGCAAGTCGCTCTGCTTCCAGGTCCCCGCGCTCCACCGAAACGGCACCGCGATCGTGGTGTCGCCGCTCATCTCGCTCATGAAGGACCAGGTCGACGCGCTCACCGCCAACGGCGTCCGCGCGGCCCGCCTGAACTCCTCGCTCGCGCCGCAGGAGGCGGCAAGCGTGCTGAGCGACCTCCGCGCAGGCACCCTCGACCTTCTCTACGTCGCCCCGAGCGCCTCATGCTCGAATCGACGTTGCACCTCCTCGACAGCCTCCCCATCTCGCTCTTCGCCATCGACGAGGCGCACTGCGTGAGCCAGTGGGGGCACGACTTCCGCCCCGAGTACGTCCAGCTGGCCGCGCTGCGCCCGCGCTTCCCGAACGTCCCGGTCATCGCGCTGACGGCGACCGCCGACGAGACCACGCTCCAAGACGTGCGCGAGCGCCTTCGACTGACAGATGCGCCCCTGTTCTCGGCGGGATTCGACCGGCCCAACATCCGGTACACCGTCGTCGAGAAGGTGGACGCGATAGCGCAGCTCAAGGCGTTCGTCGGGCTGCACGGGGGCGAATCGGGCATCGTCTACTGCC